>FSSI02000059.1:0-27193 GCA_900149785.2 Phormidium lacuna HE10JO
AAGCTCGGAGCTAACCAACCCTTGCTCCGAGTCCGATTCAAGAACCGAGCCGGCCGATATCGGGTCTTGCGGTTTCGTCGAGAACGTCGCAGTTGACGACGAGACAGCAGTGCTTTTTTATCGGCTCTCCCCGGTGCTGCAACTCGGCAGCAAAAATGATTTGATTCCCTTGCTTCAGGGCCATTCCAGAGACTTTAGATCCTGGGTCTAATTTGAGTTCGAGGGGTTCAGGATTAGCGTCAACCTCCTTGTTGAGAATAATGGTGAATGGGTAGCGTCGAAATACCGATGCTTTCCCCGCATTGAGCAGTGACCGTGCTACCCCTGGCTTGCAGGGTGTCAGCGGTTTGCGGTTGCTATCTAAAACGAAAACATGGTTAGACATTGTTGCGTCGCTTCTGATTTCTCGTAACGTTTGCTTCGCTAATGTTCAGAGTCGGTACTTTCCGAATCGCACTGTCTTAACCCCTTAAAACTGTTTAACGATTTGGTTCTAGGGCCTGGAACTAGCACGCATTCCAGGGTAGGAACGTTAACTCTTGCTCTGAACGTAGCCAGTTAAGGCTTAAGCTGGTCAGCTACCTGAAGGGAGGGCACGAAGCCCCCGTGCTTCAGCCGGGGGTGCTGACTCTAGCAAGCTAGCAAGTCAGTGAACTCAAGTTGAGCTTATTCAGCCTCAGGAGTTTCAGTCTCCATCTCTTCCGTCTCCATCTCTTCAGCTCCATCCTCCGTCGCGTCATCCTCCATGGACTCCTCACCATCAGGCATGGTTTCGGTGCCTTCGGTTTCAGCGCCTTCCTCGGTGGGGGCTTCTTCTTCCATTGGGGCTTCCTCAGGTGCGGTATCCGTCGGAGCGGTGTCAGCGCAAGCACCCAAGAAGAGAGAGAGTCCCAGGAGTGCCGTTAAACTTAGGAGTTTCGTTGTCATGAATTTGTACCTCTTATGTCAAATATCAACAGGATCAACCCAGAATTGAGGCTGAGTCGAGCAGTGATATTGTAATTTAACTCAAACTTAACCCAAAGGATCGCCAATCTTTTAAAAAATGTGCGTATCCGTCAACCTGACAGAAGTCTTACAAGACAAACTGACGGTGTTAGGATGATGTGGGCAGAGGCTTTAGACCCGATACGGCTCTAATCCTCGCTTGACTCCCCTGAAATGTTCAGGGCGACTTAGGGCAGGGACTTCGATCGCGGATCGTCTCCTATTACGCTCGTATTGCTCTCGTATTGCTCTCGTATTGGTGGTGTTTATGACTTACGCACGTCATTCTGCGTCTGTGAGACCCGTTCGTTTAACGATCGACACAAACCGAGTCGTGTCACTCGAACGTCGTCGAGCCTTACGTCGTCAGTCTGCTCCATTACCGCATTCCCAACGCCACCGTGATCCCGCCGTCATCATTCCCCTGCGCGATCGCCAAGCGCCCTCGCCCGAGTCCCCCTCTGCCAATCCTCTAAGGGGTCAACTGCCGTGGCTGCGCCGTAGCCTTACAGCCCTCAGTGTCCTCCTGGCCAGTAGCACTTTGACGGTCTATGGTGGAACCGTCTATTCTCAACAACAGTGGCACAAAGCGACCCGTGAACTCGAACAACTGCGTCAGCAAGAACGACAACTGGTGATTAGCACCGAAGCCTTGCGGCAAAACGTGATTGCCCTCGAAGACGATCGCCCAGAGACGAACCCGGTCTCCGTCTCCGAACAACTCCTCTACGTCGAGCCAGCGACCCCGCGCGATCGCCGCGACCCCTCCCGCCACAGCAACAGCGCGTCCCAAGAGGCCACTCCGACAGAATTTCCCCTCGGATACTAAAATCAAAACCGACCCATTTGCGACTCAAAGGCTTAGAGATTGATGCGTCAACCGCGAGGTAGACCCGTTTCCCCCCGACAACGACCCATGAGGCCCTCTTCCTCCCCAACATCGGGGATGCGATCGCCTCGTCGGCCCCGCCTCCCCCAATCTCGGCGCCCGTCCCAATCCTGGCGCCTTCGAGCAGCCCGATATCTCACCCTTCTCGAACAGGGGTCCAGCCGCGCCAGTGAGGAGTTACAAGCTGTTGTAGCAACTCCCTCTCGGCTACGTTTGTTAGTGGTTTGGGCGATATTGGTTGCCGCAGGCTTAGGACTAACCCTCAATCTCTTTGCCCTACAAGTCCTTGACGGACAACGGTTCCAAGAGCAAGCGGCCGCTCAGCAGCAACCTCCACCCCGTAGCCTAATCCCGCGCCGAACGATCATCGATGCGACAGGGATTCCCCTAGCTGTTGATCGGCCAACCTTTCGCCTCTACGCTCACCCGCAACTGTTTACACAGCCCCCCGCCGAAATTGCAGCCGAGTTAGGCGTGTTATTAGAACGCTCCCCCGCCGAGCTTCTGCAGCAATTCAACCGCTCAGCCACAGGGATTCCCCTGGCCAATTGGCTTCCCGAACATCTGGCCGATCGCATTCAGGCTCTCGGATTGGACGGCTTGGAACTCATCCCCTATTCCCGGCGTTTCTATCCCCAAGACGAGATGGCGGCCGCCGTTGTGGGCTATGTGGATTTTGATGGCCAGGGACAGGCGGGACTCGAACTCGCTCAAGCCGATCTCTTGCAACCCGATGTCGATTGGGTTGGCGAAGACCCCGCCGCGACTGGGATTATTGACCGTGCGGCCCCAGCCTTTGCCCGCTTTCAGAATCAGCGTCTGCAACTGACCCTCGATCACCGCTTACAAAAGACTGCCGAAGCCGTGTTAGCCCAGGCCATGGAAGAGTCTCAAGCGAAACAAGGGACGGTCATTGTCATGGATGCTTGGGACGGCTCATTACTCTCGTTAGTGTCTCTGCCGTCCTATAATCCCAATGAATATTACGATGCTCCCGTCGATCGCTTCCGCAACTGGCCCCTGAGTGATTTATATGAGCCTGGCTCAACCTTCAAGCCGATTAACGTCGCCATCGCCCTTGAATCCGGTGCGATCGCTCCTAGCGACACCTTCAATGATCCTGGACAAATCATTGTCGATGGCTGGCCCATCTCCAACTATGACTATGCCTATGCTGGGGGACGAGGAGAACTGACCCTAACCGATATTTTGCGAGATTCGAGCAATGTCGGCATGGTTCGTATCATTGAGCGTATGGCGGCCCGAGATTATTATGATTGGTTGCAACGGGTGGAGTTGGGTGAGCCGACTCATATTGATTTACCCTTTGAAACCCCAGGCTATCTGAAAACCCGTCAGGAGTTCCTCGGTTCCCCCGTTGAAGCAGCAACGACCTCCTTTGGTCAGGGTTTTGCCATTACTCCAATTCAGTTAGTTCGCCTCTATGGCAGTTTAGCCAATGGTGGCTATTTGGTGACCCCCCATGTGGTGCGGGGATTGACCGACACCGCCGGCCAGATACAGCAAGAACCCGAGCGTCCGCAACGGGTACGCATTTTTTCCGAGGAGACAGTCCAAGCGGTGGTGACGATGATGGAAGATGCGGTCGAGGCGGGAACCGGTCAGCGGGCCAAAATTCCGGGGTATCGCATTGGGGGAAAAACGGGTACGGCCCAGAAAAGTTTAGAAGATGGGAGTGGCTATTCGAGTTCGGCGGTGGTGGCTAGTTTTGTCGCTATTTTTCCCTTAGAGAATCCCCGTTATTTGGTGTTTGTGGCGGTCGATGAACCCGTTGGCGGTTCTGGGGGACAGGTGGCCGCTCCTGTGAGTAAATTGGTCATCGAACGGATGATTGGTTTATATCAGATTCCTCCAGGTTGAGACGAACCTTCAGAAAAATTAGAGTCAATGGCGATGTTAAATCGGGTGCGTGTTGCGAAAGATAAAGCGGATTTGGTGCGATCGCTGATGCGTCAGGGAGAGATGACCACGGCTCCCTTCCCCACCTATGCTGATATTTTGGCCTTTGCGGCGGCCCTGGGGGCGAAACGTCAGCGGCGATCGCCCATTGGAACGGCTGTCAGCCGAGAACCGACCCCAGTCGCCCTCGATATTTTTATTTCCCGAGGCTATGATCGCTTGATTCAATTGTTGGCGATCGTTTCGACGGAAGATGCCAAGATTCTCTCCCCGAGCAATCCTGAGGCGGAAGCCCAACGGGTGGCCATTTTCGAGGAATATGCCAATGGTGGATTAGAAATTTTGCAAGGGGAATTACGAGGGGTGATCGACTATACAGAACACCTCTTGTTACTGCTGACGTTTGAAGCCAACCCCAATACACCTGATCCCGATGGCTTTGATTTACGGCGGTTTTTGTAACCGTTGTTTTGTAACCGTTGTTTTGTAACCGTTGACAGACCCCTAAACGAATAAGAGACGGCCCAAAAAAGCCGCCTCTAAACCGCAATTGTATCCCAGTCAATCTGAGATCAAGGGTGCAACAGCACCAATCAGGTGAGTAACTAGCCGGCCCATTTCTCAGACACGAGTTCAGCTAAATCAACAACCCGTTGGCTATAGCCCCATTCGTTGTCATACCAAGCGACAACTTTGATGAGATCTCCGTCCATCACCAAGGTTAAACTCGAATCCACCACGGACGAATCATTGGTTCCTTTATAGTCTGAAGAGACCAACGGCTCATCACTGTAACCGAGAATCCCTTTCATCGAACCATTCGCCGCACCATGAAGCACCTCGTTCAACTGTTCGGTGAAGGTTTTACGCTCAACCTGAGCCACTAAGTCCACCACCGAGACATTGGGGGTGGGAACCCGCAGGGCGATACCATTGAGTTTTCCTTTCATTTCTGGGATCACCAAAGCCACCGCTTTCGCCGCACCCGTGGAGGTGGGAACGATGTTCATGGCCGCCGCCCGAGCGCGACGGACATCCCGGTGACTGGCATCGAGTAACCGTTGGTCTCCGGTGTAACTGTGGGTGGTGGTCATGGTGCCTTTGATGATGCCAAAGTTTTCATGTAAGACTTTGACAACCGGGGCCAGACAGTTCGTGGTGCAACTGGCGTTGCTGACCACATTGTAGTCTTCGTGTTTATAGGTCTCATGATTGACCCCCATGACAAAGGTGCCAATGTTGCCACCTTTCCCTGGAGCCGTGATCAGGACTTTTTTAGCACCAGCTTGCAGGTGCTTGGAAGCCGTTTCTTCCGTGACAAACACTCCCGTAGACTCGACCACTAAATCAATGTCCCACTCTTTCCAAGGGAGATTGAGGGGATTGCGATCGCTGACGCATTTAATCGTCTTGCCATTGACAATAATCGAGTTACTATCGGAACTGACCTCTGCATTTAACTTACCCAGCATGGTGTCATACTTGAGCAAGTGTGCATTGGTTTTCGGGTCGGAGGTGTCGTTGACCCCCACAATTTCTAACCCGCTATTTTCACGGGTTAACCAGCAACGCAAAAAGTTGCGTCCAATACGTCCAAAACCATTAATTGCTACTCTAATCACCTTGTTTCCTCCTAACAGCGATCGCCCACCAAATCGATAAACGGGCTTGACGTTACAATCGAGCTATAATGCTCGCTCACAGATCATCAATCTTGACAGACTGAGAGTCCTGCATCGTTGAGAACGAGTGCAAACGGGAGGCCAAACAGGCCGCTGTGTAACCAGACGGGTCATCGCTCTCGTTTGATCGCCTCTACAGGCAGTTTTTAATCCAGTTGATGTCCCAAATGACACTGCATCTGAGTGCCTGGGGTCAACAAGTCGTTATGAAATTTTCGTGACGCAGTTCGGTGACTCTGACCTACATCTACCGGCCCAATACAGCATGACTATCGGGCTTGTCTGCTATCCTATCTGCTCTCCTTACCATTCTCCAACCACCTGGCTCTTAGGACATGGCGGTAGTACTCTGGCAAGTCTAGGTAGCGCCTCTCATCATATCGCAAAGCCTGTCCGTTTCCCGATCATTTTTACTGAGGTCACGGACGATTGCTACCTCGGCCGGTCAAGGCGGTGATGGTCGCTACAGAGGGCTAAGACCATACCAATGACTCAGAAAACGAGAAATCAAGCGATCGGCAAATTACTCGGATTGGCTCGCGAAGGTGATGAAGGCTAGTTAGGATGACCCTAGCTGCCCAAGCCAGCTTAGGACTGAGATCCGATTAGAGTGAAGCGGAGGTGGAGTGGCTCACACAACGTCGTGCGATCAACGCCTATTTGGGTTCTGGGTCACGACGGGATATCATAGCCGTCAACCCCGGAAGTTGTCCTTAATCTAAGGCAGTTCCATTCCCCGATCCAAAGACTGACTCATAAATCTCTTGGTCATCTCTTGCCCATCTAGGTCAGATCAATGGTGTTCAATTTGTTCAAAGTCGTATCGCAAAATAACAATACCTGATATGATGTCGCGTGTTATCGGTACGGTGTGGTGTGTTAGGAGCGAAAATGCCGGATTCTGTTGATTTCAGCGGCAAGCCATTTCATTTCATCGGCATCGGTGGAATTGGCATGTCTGCTCTCGCCTATGTTTTAGCGAAGCGCCAGCTTCCCGTCTATGGTTCGGATCTCAAGTCCAATCACATTACCCAACGACTGCAAGAACTGGGTGTTCATATTTTCTGGGAGCAAGACGCCAAAAATCTGGACGTATTTCGCACCCAGGTGGCCCGAGACTCTCCCCCCGTTGACCTTCCCGATAACCGTCTACCTCAGGTGATTTGCTCAACGGCGATTAACCCCAATAATGCTGAATATCAAGCGGCGGTTGCCCTCGGCTGTCCAATTTTTCATCGCTCCGATGTCCTGGCGGCTTTGATCGAAACCCACCACAGTATCGCGGTGGCCGGAACCCACGGCAAAACCACTACCAGTAGTTTAATTGGCTATCTACTCCTTGAAGCCGGTCTCGATCCGACCATTGTCGTCGGCGGTGAAGTCGAAGCCTGGTCAGGAAATGCTCGCCTCGGGAGTAGCCCCTATTTGGTAGCCGAAGCCGATGAATCTGATGGGTCCCTAGTGAAGTTTCAGTCACGAGTGGGAGTCATTACCAATATTGAACTGGATCATCCCGATCGCTACCAAAGCCTAGAAGAAGTGACCGGGATTTTTCGCACCTTTGCCCAACGCTGTCAGACTACGATTGGCTGTATCGATTGTGAGGTGGTTCGCGATCGCCTCAAACCTGATATTACCTACAGTCTAGATCCCACTCAGGGGGCTGACTATAGCGCCGATCAACTCGAAGTGTCCGCCCAGGGAACCCGAGCGCGAATTTGGGAGCGAGGAACCCAACTCGGAGAACTGCACCTGGGATTGTTAGGAAAACATAACCTCAGCAACGCCTTAGCGGCCATTGCTGTGGCGCGATCGCTGGGACTGGAGTTTGACGCGATCGCTCAAGCCCTAACGAGCTTCCAAGGTGCTAGGCGTCGCTTTGAACTGCTTGGCATTGCCAATGAAATTCGCTTCATTGACGACTATGCCCATCATCCGAGTGAAATCGCGGCAACTCTCTCAGCCGCTCGTCTTCAGGTAGACGGCTCAGGCCACCCAAGCCAACGGCTGGTGGCCATTTTTCAGCCCCACCGTTACAGCCGTACCCAAACCTTCATTCAGGAGTTTGCGACGGTCTTTGGCGACGCCGATCAGGTCATCATTGCCCCGGTTTACAGTGCCGGAGAAGCCCCGATTCCCGGTGTCAGTAGCGATCATCTGGCCTCGGCGATCGCTGAACACCATAATCAAGTTTACGCTCAGCCGACCTTAGCGGATTTAAACCACTTTCTCCGTGATTTTCTCCAACCTGGCGACTTAGCGTTATTTTTGGGTGCAGGGGATCTCAACGGGATCGTTCCCGATTTACTAGACTGGCATCGCCAAGTCGAACGTGAGCATGATCCCGTGCAATCTTCCCGTTCCTAGCTATCTCTGAGCGATGATGATGTTTTCTCCTTCAAGCCCGCCACTATCCATGAACTCGAGCGATCGCACTCCCATTCATATTTTGGGTGCGAAATGTCCGGTATACCGTCAAATTCCCCTGGCGAAAATGACCACATTGCGGGTTGGCGGACCAGCGGAATGGTATATGGCACCGCGTCATTTGGACGACCTCTATGGGGCTTTGAATTGGGCCAGATCCGAAGGCTTCCCCGTCACCATCCTCGGAGGTGGCTCGAATCTACTGATTGGCGATCGCGGCATTTCAGGATTAGTCGTCAGTACCCGCTATCTACGGGAGTTACATCTCGATGATGTCTCAGGAGAAGTGACCGTAGCCGCAGGTTTCCCATTGCCCAAATTAGCCTGGCAACTCGCCAACCACGGCGTGAGTGGTTTCGAGTGGGCCGTGGGGATTCCTGGGACCGTCGGCGGGGCGGTGGTCATGAATGCTGGCGCTCACCGTAGTTGTTTGGCAGACAATTTACGAGAGATTGAGGTCTTAGAACCCGACGGTCAGATCGTCACCCTGTCTCGCGGCGCCTTAGCCTACAATTATCGCACCTCTTGCCTACAAGGCTCATCCCGCCTGGTGTTACAAGCCACGTTGCAATTGCAGCCGGGTGAGGACGCCAGCATAGTCCGACAGCGCACCGATAAGCATCTCAAGCAACGACATGGAACCCAACCCTATCATCGCCCCAGTTGTGGTAGTGTCTTCCGTAATCCCAATCCTCAAGCCGCTGGTTGGTTGATTGAGCAGGCGGGGTTGAAGGGGTATCGTGTCGGAGGAGTCCATGTGGCCCATGAACATGCTAATTTCATCCTCAATGGCGGCCAGGGAACCACTCAAGATGCGATCGCCGTCATCCGTCATGTCCGAGAAACCGTGCGACAGGTTTGGGATGTGCAACTGCAACTCGAAGTTAAACTCCTCGGCGAGTTTGACCAGGATATCAGCGATTTTTTGTAACCGAGGCGCTGCGATGGCACAATGAGTCGTACTTGTAATTAATTTGACGCGAGACTTTTAAGCACGATGGCTAAACAACAAGGACAAGGATTTGGATTTGGCTTAGGCAAGATGAAAGAACTTGCCGCCGCCTTCCAAAAAGCCCAAGAGGTTCAAGAAGGGGCAAAACGTCTTCAAGAAGAACTCGATCTCCTAGAAATCGCTGGCCAGTCCAGCGATGGTAACGTGACGGTTGTCCTCAGTGGTAACCAAGAACCCCGCCGGGCCGAAGTCTCGGAAGAAGCCCTCGGCAAAGGGGCAGCAGCGGTGTCGGCCCTCGTCACCGAAGCGATGCAGGATGCCTACAGCAAATCCACCGCTACCATGCGCGAGAAGATGGAAGAACTCACCGGTGGCCTCAATCTCCCCGGAATGTAGGATCTAGGGGTTCCTGGGTCTTCTGACCCCATCAAGGCTGCCCCGGGAGGCTTGATGGGGTTTCTGTTCTGGGAGACTCCCAAGCCTCCGTTCAGCATCACATGGCACAATCGCAATAGATCGCAACAGATCGCAACAGATCGCAACTACAATGGCATATCATTTACTCTTTGTCTGTTTGGGCAATATTTGCCGATCGCCCTCGGCGGAAAATATCATGCGTCATTTAGTGGCCCAGGCCGGGCTTGAGGACAAAATTAGCTGCGACTCAGCCGGAACCTCCAGCTATCACATTGGCAGTCCTCCCGATGCCCGAATGCGCTCAGCCGCCAAGAAGCGAGGCATTCAGTTAATCGGACAAGCCCGCCAGTTTATTCCTGCCGATTTTGAGCAGTTTGACTTAATTTTGGCGATGGATCGGGATAACTATGCTGGAATTATGGCTCTCGATCGCCAAGGAATCTATGACGATCGCGTGCGGATGATGTGCGATTTTTGCCGTCATCACAACATCAAGGAAGTACCAGACCCCTACTATGGTGGTGCAGAAGGCTTTGATCGCGTGATTGATCTCCTCCTCGATGCCTGTGAAGGCTTACTAGAGGAGATTCGCCCCAAACTCGATTAGGGAACCCCTCCGACGCCGAGAGTGACCTGTACTCTCTCTCATCGTTGAATTAAGACAAAAATTGAGACGGCTAACACGAAGTAACCAAAGGCTTTTTGCAGGTGAGAGGCATCAAGACGATGACTCAGCATAGCACCGGCGTAGGTTCCCACACTGGCCGCCAGGGTGAAGGACATCATCAGTCCCCAATCGAGGGACACTTGATCCATATAGCCCAAAAAGGCAGTGGCGGACTTGAAGGCAATAATCAGCAGTGAGGTGCCGATGGCCTCCTTCATCGGTGTTCCCCCCAACAACACCAGGGCCGGAATAATGGCAAAGCCGCCACCGACGCCCACAAAACCGGTGATAATCCCCACTAAGAGTCCTTCGAGGGGAATCATTAAGATTTTGCCGAGAGAGGGGGATTTTGGCGGCGAGAGAGCGGCTTCAACCGGTTGGGCTTGACGTTGCCCCTTACGGATCATCAAGATGCTGGCTAGAAGCATGACGATGCCAAAAGCTACCACTTGTATGGTGTCGGTGATGGCGGGGAGTGCAGCCAGTCTCGCCCCGGCGTAAGCCCCCACCATGGCGGCGGGGGCAAAGGTGAGGGCTAGTTTGAGGCTGACATTGCCGGCCTTGGCGTGGGGAATCAGTCCCAGCAAGCTGACGATGCCGACGATGAATAAACTCGCGGCGATCGCCTCTTGGGGCGACAACCCCATGACGTACATGAGGATGGGAACCGCCAGAATTGAGCCACCTCCGCCGAGGAGTCCGAGACTAATGCCAATCCCGAGGGCTAAGATATGTCCGAGAATCCAAATGATATCCATCAGTTAGGCAGGCACGTTACCACAGCTTTGGTTGGCGGGAACGGCCTCGGCAATTTTCTTGGGATTGGGTAGGTTGAGGTTCGCCATGAGTTCGATAAACTCGGCGCGATCGCGACCAACAAAGCGCGGGTTATGGCGTTTTTCCTCGCCAATGGTAGAGACGGTGCGACCTCGGTAGTCATGGCCGGGATAGACGAGGGTACTCTCGGGAAGCGTAAAAAAGCGCTGAGTGATGACATCATAGAGGGTTCCGGCGTCACCACTCTGGAAATCTGTCCGTCCACAACCACGAATCAGGAGGGAATCGCCGGTGAGAAGGTGGGTTCCATTGACGAGATAGGCCATGTGGCTGTCGGTATGGCCCAAACTGGCGATCGCCTCGATCTTGACTTGCCCGAGGGGTAGCTGTTCACCATCTTGAATGAAGCGATCGGCACAACTGGCTTCAGCGTTCTGGGGGACAACCCCCTGACAGCCCGTCCGTTCACGCAGTTTCCCTGTCCCCGTAATATGATCGGCGTGAACATGGGTTTCTAAGCCGTAACGTAACGTTAGATCCAGTTCCTTAAGCAGTTGTAGATCTCGTTCGAGTTGTTCAAGGACTGGATCAACAAGAACGGCCTCGCGAGTCTCCTCATCGGCGATGAGATAGGTATAGGTGGATGTATCTGGGTCGAAAAGTTGACGGAATAGCATCGTTGGTTTAAGAACAAAAGGAAAAAACAACAGGAATCAGCAGACAGTACAAAACAACTCACCAAACGCAGGTAAATGCTTTAACGACAGGACTTAAATTTATTTTGTAAGTCCTGGTTTATCTGTCAGTTGTGGCGAGATGATGAGTTGCCCTCAAACGCAACCTGTTTTTAACTGAATGCTTGCTTGCCTAGTTATACAATAGCATAAATTTGTTGAATCCGATCAATCAGAAGGTATTTTTGAGAAGCTTCATCGATTCAAAGGATTGACTTTGCTGTTCGAGGTGAACCGCCAACACATCACAAGCTAGGTCACAGAGGGAGAACACCACCGGATTGGCGATGCGGTAATAGACATTAACACCTTGTTGTCGGCGTTCGACGAGTCCCGCCTGAGAGAGAATCTTGAGATGTTTAGAGACGTTAGCTTGGCCAAGTTCCGTAGACCGAATAATCTCAGAGACATTTTTCTCCCCTTGTTTGAGGCTACAGACAATCTGTAAGCGACTCACCTCGGAGAGGGTTTTAAAGAACTCAGCAATGGTACTGAGGGCTTCTGGGGAGATTTCCGTGAGAAGACAATCGCTAGTCCGAGGGGTGGCGGAAGATGATTGGGATGTCATGGCATTGCATAAATACATATACATATATTACCAGTAAGTGCAAAGACCACAACACGCCCCAAGGACAATTACGATGAGGTCGCACATCTCGTAATCAACCTAGCGTCGGGGGTTAATTACGGATATCACCACCTTTTTTGCGTCAAGCAAACTTTACAAAGTTTTACAAACCGTTATAATGGTTAACAGAACGCGGTAAGACACCGACATAAAGACACTCACATAGGAGAAACCAATATGACTTTGTTTATCATCGCATTACTATTCACCGGCTGGGCAGCCGTTGCCATCTTAGGAACCCAAGCCTACTTCCGTGGCGAACAAACCAAACCCATCCATGAACGGAATTGGAACTCAGAAGGATTCGATCGCTTCGCTGAAGCCTTCACCGGACAAAAAACTGACTATCGCGATCGCGTCCCGGCTTACAGCTTGGATGTGTACCAACGCAACACTCTCGGCGAATAGTCGTTTCCCCCAATCTCTTCTCTAGACCAGATGAGATCACAACACGCGCCCCGACTAGATAAACTCTAGCCGGGGCGCTTTCTTTGGGGGGAGGGCAAGAGGCATAACCCACCCCTAACCCCTCCCAAGAGGGGAGGGCAAGAGGCATAACCCACCCCTAACCCCTCCCAAGAGGGGATGGCAAGAGGGTAGGGGCGTTCCCTTGTGGTCGCCCTGTTTCTGCAATTGCTCGATCGCTTAAATATCTAAATCATTGAGATTGAGTTTAGGTCCTTCGGTTTCAATGAACTCGCGGCGTGGGGCGACTTTATCCCCCATCAAGACCGTGAAAATGCGATCGGCTTCCACCGCGTCCTCAATTTCGACCCGTTTCAACAGGCGACTTTCCGGGTTCATGGTGGTATCCCAAAGCTGAGTCGGCATCATCTCCCCTAACCCTTTAAAACGTTGAATGTTGTAATTGGCGTTGCTGGGGAGTTCATTGAGATACCGTTGCAGTTCGCGATCGCTGTAACAATACTGATGACTGCGGCCGCGTTCAACCTTATACAGCGGCGGACAGGCGATATAGACAAAGCCCTGTTCCACCATATCCCGCTGATAGCGATAGAAGAAGGTCAACAGCAGGGTACGAATATGCGCCCCATCCACATCCGCGTCCGTCATGAGGATGATGCGGTGATAGCGTAACTGAGACAGATCAAAATCTTCGCCCTTAATCCCTAACCCCAACGCCGCAATCAGGGATTGCACCTCATTATTCTTATAAATCTTGGCGTCGTCGGTCTTCTCGATGTTGAGGATTTTCCCCCGAAGCGGCAAAATGGCTTGGAAACGGCGATCGCGTCCCTGTTTAGCACTCCCACCAGCGGAGTCCCCCTCAACAATAAAAATCTCCGATTCTGAGGGGTCTTTGGAACTGCAATCGGCCAGTTTCCCCGGTAACGTCGAGGATTCCAACACCGACTTGCGGCGCACCAACTCACGGGCGCGGCGAGCGGCTTCAGCGGCGTTAAAGGCCTGAATGGCTTTTTCGAGAATCGCATCGGCCACATTGGGGCGAAACTCCAGATATTCCGTCAGCACTTCTCCCACCAGGGAATCAACAATTCCCCGCACTTCGGGATTACCTAACTTCGTTTTCGTTTGTCCCTCAAACTCAGGGTCCGGCACCTTGACGGAAATAATCCCCGTTAAGCCTTCGCGGATATTTTCTCCCCCCAAGTTGGGCTGATTGTCCTTGAGTTTGTTGCGTTTGCGGGCTGTGACGTTCATGGTCCGCGTCAGGACGGATTTTAGGCCTTCGAGGTGGGTCCCACCATCGACGGTACGAATGTTGTTGGCAAACCCGAGGAGAGAATCGCTGTACGCATCGACTGACCATTGCAGGGCGGCTTCGACGACGACGCCATCTCGTTCCCCTTCGACGTAGATAATTTCATCATGGAGGGGGTCTTTGTCGCGGTTCATATATTGGATATATTCGCGAATCCCACCTTCATAGAAATAGGTTTCAACGCGGGGTTCGTCGGTCCGCAACAGGTCGAGGCGATTGTCGGTGAAGGTAATCCGCACTCCGGCGTTGAGATAGGCTAACTCCCGGACGCGAGCGCCGATGGCGTTGAAGTCAAACTCAATGCCGGTGGTGACAAAGATATCGCGATCGGGCAAGAAGCGAACGCAGGTTCCGGTACGCTGCTTGTCGGGGCTGGGTTTGACCATCAACTCCGATGCAGGTTTGCCCCGTTCGTAGCGTTGAACATGGACGTTTTTCTCACGCCAGACGGTGACTTCGACCCATTCCGAGAGGGCATTAACCACAGACACCCCGACACCGTGGAGTCCGCCGGAGACTTTGTAGCCCCCGCCGCCAAACTTTCCGCCAGCGTGCAGTACGGTCATGACCGTTTCGAGGGCGGAACGTCCAGTTTTTGAGTGAACATCGGTGGGAATCCCCCGTCCGTTGTCGGTGACGCTAACGGACCCATCGGCGAGGATATCAATTTCGATGTGCGTACAGTAGCCGGCCAGGGCTTCGTCAATGGCGTTGTCGACCACTTCGTAGACGAGGTGATGTAAGCCTCGCGGTCCGGTGGAGCCGATGTACATCCCCGGTCGCTTGCGAACCGCCTCCAGCCCTTCTAGAACTTGGATTTGATCGGCACTGTAGCTACTAGTCATGACAAATTGCTCCACACGATAGGGGGGTTAACCCCTTAGATTTTTTGATTAACGACAAAAATCACCAAAATTCTAACACAAAATGGTTGACGGCGCGTTTAGACCAATTTGGAGATAAATTAAGGTGGGGGTTGGATATACTAAAATTTGTTGAGTTTGCGGGGAGAGAATTGGTGAGCGGGGTAATCGTGATTTGTGGAGCGACAGCCACGGGAAAATCGCAGTTGGCGATCGCCGTAGCGCAACGGTTCGGCTCGGTGATTCTCAGTGCTGACTCCCGCCAAGTGTATCAGGAGTTTGACATCGGCACGGCTAAGCCGAGTTTTGAGCAGCGACAGCAGGTTCCCCACTATTTCGTTGATTGCTGTACGCCTCGCCAGACTTTTACCATGGGGCAATATCAACGACAGGCCCAAGATCTGATTCAGCAGCAGCATCAGAGGGTGCCTGAGTCACCTCCGTTGCTGGTGGGAGGGACGGGACTCTATATTAAGTCCATTACGCGCGGTTTGCGGATGCCCCAGATTGCCCCTCATCCTCCGTTGCGATCGCAGCTTCAGGATCTCGGTCAACGGCAGTGTTACCAACTGTTACAACAGGTTGACAAACGGGCCAGTCAACGGATTCATCCGAACGATGCCAGTCGCACCTTACGGGCGTTGGAGGTGTACTATGTCAGCGGTTGTCCTCTGTCTGAACAGCAAGGGGAAAACCCGCCAGGGTATCCTATTTTACACCTAGGGTTGCACGCCGATCCAGTGGATTTAGGGCAACGGATTGAGCAACGAACCCGGCAGATGGTGGCGATGGGGTTGGTTGAGGAGGTTAAAGATTTATGCGATCGCTACGGCGATGATTTACCCTTATTACAGACTCTTGGCTATGGGGAGATGAAACGCCATTTACGAGGGGAGTTATCGTTAGATGAGGCGATCGCCGAAACGGTGTTACATACGCGGCAATTTGCCAAACGTCAGCGAACCTGGTTTCGCGCCTATCCTGAGATTGAATGGTTTGATGTCCGCGATTGTCAGTTAACTGAGCGTGTTTTGGCACGGATTGACCAATGGAGAGAGGCTGTAGGAAAATGATGAGACGCGTTGTAAAACGGGTCAGCAGTGCGATCGCCGCGTTGTTGCTGGTCCCAATGCCGAGTTTGGCCCTTCCAGGAGAATCTGTTGAGGAGGTGGCCAATTGGATTTATACCAATCCTCTGCTTCCGGATGGCCGGCGAGGGAGTTTACGAGTCAGTCGTAGCGACATTCCTGGACAACGGTTAACCTTCGTCGCCTCCAAAACCCTACCCACTGAGCGAGGTTTTGGGATTGGAGAAACCCGGATTCGCAGTGAATGGATTGAGATTTTAGACTATCGCAATGGGGTGACGGGCGATCGCCTCATCGAAGCCTTACGCGCAATCTACGGCTTAGATCTCTATCAAGATTATCGCAATGCCGAGTTAGTCCATGATTACACGGTTCTCAGCGGCGAGGAGGGGTTGACGGTACGGCGGGGTCAACTCTGGCGAGGCGATCGCTTTGGCTATTGGCTCGAAATCACAGAACAAGATGGCGAAGATCCGGTTTTGGGCCAATTGTCCCTCATTTTAGTTGATGACATTGCCGCCGTCCAAGCTGATTTATAACCCTCTTGCCATCCCCTCCTGGGAGGGGTTAGGGGTGGGTTATGCCTCTTGCCTCTTGCCTTCTCCCCCCTGTTCCGGTGTTCCGGTGTTCCCTGTTCCCTATCTAATCCTGCCAAACACCCGAAAGAATACTACCCACCAAGCGATCTAAACGGTCTAAATCGGCAATTAACAACGGTGACCAAGATACACCGTTGCGGCGGCCCTCCTCAAAATGGTGGCGGCTGTCACGAGCCAAACGGTACAGTGCATAAGCCAGGGGACGATCAATCGTCGAGGTTCCTTGCAACGACTGATAGAGAATCTTTAACGCCAGTAACAGCGAGGTCATTTGTCCGGGAACCGGTGACTTCCCTTGCTGCAATAACACCAAGAAGGCATTAGGATTACGTTGCTCTTGTAAGGCCATGCCTTGATCGAGGATGAAATTTCGGGCTGTTTGCTCGTCCATCAGTGAATTTCCGGGAATCTCGCTATGATAGTTAAGAGCTTACTCCAAAATCCTTTGCAACCTGAACCACCATGAGTCTTATTGGTAACGTCATCTGGCTAATCTTCGGCGGCTTGTTGTCGGGTATTGGTTACATCATCGGCGGACTGGGGTTATGTCTAACCATTATCGGCATTCCCCTGGGCCTACAAGCCATTAAGTTGGGCTTTGCGACGATGACGCCCTTCGGACGGAAAATTGTCGAAGACGAGAATCCCAATAGTGTCCTCAAGACGGTTTTCAACGTCATTTGGATTTTGCTCTTTGGTTGGGAAATTGCGGTGTCTCACCTCATCCACGCGGCGATTTTGGCCATTACCATTATTGGGCTTCCCTTCGCCAAACAGCATATCAAACTGATCCAATTGGCTCTATTCCCCTTTGGCCGTTCTTTCAAGTAGGCTTCTAACAAGTCGGCCTCTAATTTTCTTGGGAACTCAGCCGTATTAACCGACTCAAGGTGTTCTCTAGGGCGGAAACGGCGCGAATGTCGTCTAATTCTTCGGCGACGGCGATCGCGCCACTGTATAAGCGAATGGCCTCTTGGCGTTCCCCGGCGGTCTGATAGAGTTGGGCTAAGGCCACGAGGCTATTCATCTCTTCCCGTAGATTGTCTCGTTCGCGAACCCGTCGTAACCGCTCTTCAAGGAGTTCCTGACTGCGGAGATAACGGCCGACTGAGCGATGGGCGATCGCCAAGCCATCTACAGCCCGCAGATAGTTCTCAAACTCCGATTCTCGGCCCTGAACTTGGCGTAACGCCGCCCCATAGTTGGCGATCGCATTATCATAATCGTCCAAGGCCCAATAAGCATCGCCAAGATGGTTAAAGGTATTGGCCTGGCCCGAAATATCCCGAGACTGAATCCGATATTGCAAGGCCTGTTCATAGAGGGAAATCGCCTGACGATAGTTGCCCCGGGTGGCTTCGAGTAAGCCTAAATTACTCTGGGTTAAGCCGAGAACCCGAATCACATTGTTTTGAGAGGCTAAGGCGAGGGCTTCTTCAAAGGCCTGTTGCGCTCTGGAAAACTCTCCTCGCTGGAGGAGAACGGTTCCTAAGTTGTTTAACCCTGTCATTAAGTCCCGCTGATTGTCTCGTTGTCGCGTCAGAGAGACTTGGGCCTCAAACATCTGCTGGGCTTGGCTTAAGTTATTTAATTGAGCGTAGGCTGAGCCTAACTCCGTATACAACTGCGTGATAGCGCCCCAGTCGTACATCTGAGTATAGAGTTCGAGGGCCTCTTGCCAGAGGGCGATCGCAGCTTGGTAATTTCCCTGACGGCGTTGTTCGCGGCCGTGTTGGAGGCGGCGATCGGCTTCCGTGCGAGTGGAGGTGTCCCGGCTGCGTTCAATGCGTACACCCGCGTCGGGGGAGTCTAAGTCTTGGCCGAATCCTGGCCGTTGGGGAAGCAGCAGCAACGCCAACAGAGATAGGCCCGCCAGTCGACTGATGCAGATTGGTATCATCGTCCCTTCATTACTCTCGACGTTCGCGTTAGATCCCGATTTTAGATCTGGGTTCACGATATTTCTTGGGAAACCTGTTCTGGGGAGAACTCGGAGTTAGACGATTCTACCGAGCGATCGCCCGCTTCGAGATAAATGGCGCGAATGTCCTCGGGGAGATTGGCTTCAAGTTCTCGATAGCCTAAGGGTAACTCTCGGGCCACATCGGCAGGGGCGAGTCGTTCTCCTTCGGCTTGTAGATAGGCTGCAATGCGGGTTTCACTCCACTTAAAGGTTTGGGACATCACCACCATGAGGCGCGATCGAGGATCGAGGAGATCGAGGGCCTGTTGGAGATAGCACCATAACGGAGGCGGGGCGGTTTCTAGGGAGTATTGGATCGCTTCAACGTCGGGGAGTTGCGCCTGATCAATCGATAAGGCCGTCAGTTGAATCAACCAATTTTGTAGGGTGACTTCCCCCGTCTCGTCTTCATTGGCGTCCGCACTGGGGTTGAGATCGAGCGATCGCATTTCATGGAAAATCCGTTGCCAAATCAGCACAAACAGGTAATCGGCTCGCACCGGAGAGGTGACGGAATGGTGAACGAGGGTATAAACGATGGCACTGTAGCGACAAAACAGGGCCGTAAAATATTTCCCCTCCTGTGGGTAGCGCTGATAAAGCGTTAAGAGTTCGCGATCGCTGTGGTGAAACAGAGATTTGACGATTGGGTGTTGAGCTTCGGGGAACGTTGGGATTTGCATTCGCCTGTGGGAAAAACCTGTCCTTAGCATACCGTGACCACTGCCCAAATCAAGGAGAACGGGGCCAGCCTTGACCTGTCTAGGGAGCCAGCGAGTTCACCAATCTTCATCAATTGGCTAAACTAGAGAGAGAAATTCGCCAATTGAAAGCGGGAGAGTTCCCCCGATTCGCACATATCTATGGTTGAACTTGTTTTGAGTGTACTGATTTCCCCGAGTCTGTTTGCCGCCCTACCATTAATGGATACCCTGTTTTCGACTCAGGGCATTATGGTGATGTTGTTGGGGGCCTATGCCGTCGCCATGTGGATGTTTCTCACCAGCGCCCCCAAGGTGCATACGGTGATGGTCTCGGATCTGGCGATCGCCCAACAGTTTTATGAAGGTGAGCTACGACTCCCGGCGGCGGAAGTTCCCCTCCATTACTATTACAACTACGATCAAACCCTGGGTGCAGCAGCGGTTGATCCGCTTTATTTGTCGGCGGACTTTGGCCCCTCTCACCCGACTCCGGAACCCGAAGGGTTATGGTATCAACTGAAAAAGAATGCCCAATTGCACGTGATCGCTGGGGCCAGTTTAGGACGACAGAATCGCCAACGTCATGTCTGTTTCGATCGCGACTGTCTCGAAGAAGTGCTGTTACAGGCTCAACGTCAGGGTGCTAAATATAAGATCCGTAGTGAAAAACCCCTGAATTTCCTGTTGAAAGACCTTCAGGGGAATGTGATTGAAATGGTGGAAGCTAAAGCCTAAAGCGAGCCTGAGAGGCTTAATCTAGGTGGTCTGGCTGCACGTGATAGATGTTCTGGGTGGCCCAGTCGCCGCAGATGGCTGAGGGAAATTCTCCGGGGGCTAGGTTGCGCCGGGCCAGTTTCCCTTTCAGGCTCGTCATGGGATCCTGCCCATTGGCCAGGAGAAATTCGAGGGAGGCGATCGCGTCCCAGGTGCTGAGGCGATCGAGGATCGAAACTAAGGCCTTGACATAGGGATGATCCGGGTCATCGTACCAGTCGGGTTTAGCTAGATTCGCTTGGTCAAAGCCGATATGGAAGGTCAACGCTGAGGGGCCAAAGAGAGCCACGGTCACGGGCCGGGTTTCTTCTTGCAACAGGAGATGATGCTCTCGGGCCAGGTCTTGTAGGTCTTTGAGAAGCTGCGATCGCCCCTCACTCGTCAGGGATGGCTGCCGAAGTTGCAGGGCGACGGTGGCCAGATAGGTTTGCAGCAACAAATGACCGAGCTTTTTGGCTTTGGTAGCCAGATAGACGGAGTTATAGTCGTTGGCTTCGATGAGTAAGGGGACGCGATCGACCACTTCGATACCATATCCCCGCAGTCCGGCGATTTTACGAGGATTGTTGGTAATTAGGCGAATTTGGCGCACTCCGAGATCGTTGAGCATTTGCGCCCCAACGCCGTAGTTACGCAAGTCGGGAGGGAAGCCGAGGCGTTCGTTGGCTTCGACGGTATCGAGTCCCATGTCTTGCAAGGAATAGGCTTTGAGCTTGTTAATTAGCCCAATTCCTCGTCCTTCCTGGCGCAAATAGAGAACCACCCCTTCGCCCCGTTGTTCAATGGTTTTGAGGGCAGCCTGGAGTTGCAGGCGACAGTCGCAACGCAGGGACCCGAGAGCGTCGCCGGTGAGACATTCGGAATGGACGCGCACTAAGACGGGGCGATCGCTGAACTGGCTTGGATCCCCTTTGACGATGGCCAGATGTTCGGTGTTATCCATCTGGTTACGATAGGCGTAGACCTGGAAGTTACCAAACTCCGACGGAAGGGCGGCGATGGTTTCTCGGGTGATAAAGCGCTCGTTTTGCAGCCGATAGCTAATCAGATCGGCAATGCTGATCAGTTTCAGTTGATGAACTTTGGCGTATTCAATCAGTTCTGGGAGTCGCGCCATTGTCCCATCGGGGTTCTGGATTTCACAGATGACGCCCGCGGGATAACGTCCGGCCAGACGGGCTAAATCAACGCCCGCTTCCGTATGACCCGCTCGTTTGAGGACTCCTCCTTTTTGCGCGCGCAGGGGAAAGATATGTCCAGGACGGCGCAGGTCTTTGGGTTGTGTGTTGGGGTCAACGGCGGCGCGAATGGTGCGGGCGCGATCTTCGGCGGAAATGCCGGTGCTGACGCCTAATTCTGGGGAGGCGTCGATACTGACGGTGAAGGCGGTTTGATTGGCTTCGGTGTTGCTGGTGACCATCAGCGGTAGATCGAGTTCATCTAAGCGCTCTTTGGTCATCGCCAGGCAAATTAGCCCTCGGGCTTCGACGGCCATGAAGTTGATCAGTTCGCCGGTGACGGCTTCGGCAGTGCAGATGACATCTCCTTCGTTTTCACGATTTTCATCGTCGACGACGACGACACACTTTCCGTCACGCAGGTCGGCAAGGGCGTCTTCGATACTGTCGAATTGAAAGGAGCGGTCGGCGTTGGCTTGAGACGATTCCACGGATGTTTTCGCTTGCTTTAACTAAATCGTTAACTTTCTTTAAGTCTTTTCAGATTGTAGCTCGAAATTGGGGTCTGCTGCGAGGGCCTCTCCTGAAGTCTCTCTGAAAATGCGATAAGCTCTCAAGTGTAGACCGCAGGACAGGAGAGAAAAATGGAAGTTCCAGCTTGGATGGATTGGGTAGTGGTTGGCTTTGCGATCGCCATTTTGGTCGGTAGCGGCTTGGTGATGTCCAATGGGGCCATTAAAGCCGAAAAGGAACTCAATTCTAAAGGAAACAAGAAATAAGACCCTCATAACCTTGCCCGGCCCATTGGTCGGATTGGGTGCATTCTCTGTGGCGCAGAACTGCACCCTTTTTTGTTGGCTATAGTCAGATAAAATAGGACGCTATCTATCGTTTAAGGCGAAAGTATAAAGACGGTTCTGGGTTTTAGTATGTCATGTTTCTATTGTCTCGTGTTGCCGGTGTCAGCCACTGGGTCATCGCCAGAGGGAGAAGGCGTTGCAGGTGCGCGTGTTGGGCGATTGAGCCGAGGCTGAGGGCTTAATCGCTTCACGACATTAAAGTTTAAAGATTTAGTGAAGTTAGTCGATAGCTTACGACTTTATATGATATGATAATTATCAAAACTAGCTAATAATACGCATAGTTTTATAATTTAAAAACAGTTCTTTTCTAGGGTAAAGGTCAGATAACGTAGGGAAATTTCACTATTTCGGGGCTACGAGACTCTAAGGAGGTGCAATCAATATCGGCTAACATGAACCCGTCAATCCCCAATCATCCTAGTGATCAAACCCAATCACCGTCATTATCGTTCGGTGGCGACTCTGTTGATGCCCAAACACTCGCGTTATGGCAAACTAACCTGGCGACATCCATTTTAACCATTCGCGAGTCGTTCGTGTTGAGTGAATTGCTTCAGCGGGCGGTTGATGAGGTTTATGAGTTATTGCATCCCGATGCTGTTTTTGTGTCTCGTGGCGATCGCCCTCCGTCTAGTCAAATTATGGCTGAAGCGAGTGGGTCTCGTCAATGGCTAAGGCTACAGCGGTGGCTTCATACGCCAATCTTAGAACCGGCTGGATCTCGTCAAACTCCTGAACCCGAGGTGTTTTTGTTAAACGATTACAGGACGTTTAACGTTTTACCCTGTTGTCTTGCTGAGGGATATCAACATCCTGAAAATTTAGCTGTTTCCCTAGTCGTAGATCGAAGATTTTGGGGGCTTTTAGTTGTTCAGAATTATTCGTCTTATCGCCAATGGAAATCATTTGAATTAGAAGGGCTAAGGCTATTAGCCTGTCATGTCAGCCAAGGCATTCAGCAGGCTCTGGAATTTGAGAAACAGGTCGCCACCAAAAACCCGAAACAATCAAAATTGAGCGCGGGGCAAGATCTTGATCACTATCAACAATCGAGTTGTGAGAGCCATGACGCCTGGGAGCGTCAACAGTGGCGCTTAGAAAAAGCCCAACGACAACAGGAAAGAATCCAGAAAACGATTGAAGAGCAATCGGCAATTTTACGTAGTTTTTATAATTCCTGTCCACTTTTAATGGGGGTGGAGGAATTGGTCGATAATGAAATTAACATGATTTCGTATAATCATGCTAGCCTTTCAGTGTTATTTGAAGAAATCAGCCCGATTTTAGGGCATTCACGTCAGACTGGAGTTGCGGATATTCGACCCTCCTCAGAGATTTTTCAACTTTGGTTAAACCGCTATCGGCAAGCCCAGGCTGAACAACGTCCAATTCAGTTTGAATATCAGTATCAGGTCGATGATAAAACGTATTGGTTTTTAGCGATTGTTTCATTTTTGGGGTTCTCGCCTCAGCAATATCCTCGATTTTCCTATGTCGTTGAAGATATTAGCGATCGCAAACAGCATGAACTTGAACTTAACCAGCTCAAAGAACAGCTTGAGCTAGTGATTGAAGCCGCTTCAGAAGGGTTTTGGGAAATTGACTATCGCAGCAATAGGTTCTATTACTCTCCCCATTGGAAAGAAATGCTGGGGTATCAAGACCATGAATTAACTAACACTGAAAATACTTGGCGAGATCTAATTGTTTCCGAGGAATTAGACGAAGTCTCACAACTCTTAGAGGATTATAAAACCGGGAAAACTGATCAATTTATTAAAACCATTCGGTTTTGTCATAAAGATGGCTCAATTCGCCATATGTATTGTCGGGCGATCGCCATCAAAGATTCATCAGACCAGGTCGTGCGAATTGTGGGTAGTAACTTAGATATTACTAGCCTTAAAGAAACTGAAATTGCTCTACAAGATAGTGAGCGAAACTACCGAACAATTGTTGAAAATAGTGAAGAGGGGATTTGGGTGATTGATCATGAAGGTCAGACGACCTTTGTCAATCCTAGATTACTCGAAATGCTCGGATATTCCGAAGATGAGATTTTAAATCAATCTTTTCTCAACTTTATAGACCCTGAAGATCAAGATATTGCCAAAACACATTTACAACAGAATAATCAAGGGCGTTCTGACATTCAGCTCTCAAAATTTCGGCGCAAAGATGGCTCAATTCTCTGGGCGCGAGTATCGGCTACAACCCATTATGACTCCACAGGACATCCCTCTGGGGTTATTAGCCTACTCACCGATATGACGCAAATGATTGAATATCAAGAAGCCCTTGAAACCTCCCAGATGCAGTTAAGAGGTGTTTTAGATAGTTCTCTCGATGGAATGATGGCGTTTCGTTCTGTGCGTGATGAACAAGGTCGAATCATTGACTTTGAATGGCTCTTAAGTAATCAAGCCGCCTGTGATATGGTGCAACGCTCTAAAGAGGAGTTAATTGGTCGGCGATTACTCGTAGAAATGCCTGGAAATCGAGACGAAGGACTATTTGATGACTATGTACAGGTTGTTGAATCAGGGGCGCCATCGACGCGGCAGTTTCGTTATAACCATGAAAACATTGACCATTGGTTTGAAAATATTGCCGTGAAACTCGGGGATGGCTTTGTCGTCACCTTCCGTGATGTCACCGCCGCCAAAACCTCTGAACAACAACTGCAACGGCTTAATCGTGAGTTAGAAGAACGCCTGAAAGACTTAGAACGGCGAAATCAGGAAATGAAAATCTTGAATGAGGTCAGTGATTTTCTTCAGGCCTGTTTAACGGTTGAGGAAGCCTGTTTAGCCATTAGCAGTTTTGTTGAACCTTTATTTCCAAACTGTTCTGGGGCAATTTTCATGGCAAACAACTCTCGTAATCAAGTGAATCGTGTTGCGATTTGGGGGAGCCAATTACAGTCAACTGATCAGTTTACCCCTCAAGACTGTTGGGCATTACGACGAGGTACGGTTCATCATGTCGATCAGAGCTTACAAGGGTTGAAATGCCATCATGTTTATGGAGATTTACAAGAGTTTTCAACCCTATGTGTCCCGATGATTGCTCAGGGAGAAACGTTGGGCTTGCTCTATTTAAATAGTAACAATAAAGCAGAAATCTCGTTGATTGAACAACAATTAGCGCGAACAGTTGCCGAACAGGTGTCTATGGCGATCGCCAACTTACAATTACGCGAAACTCTACAACAGCAAAGTATCCGTGATCCGTTAACAGGCTTATTTAACCGACGCTATCTCGATGAGTTTTTTGACCAAGAAATTCAACGGGCCAGCCGTAACGATCATGGAATTGGTGTGATCATGTTAGACATTGACCATTTCAAACAGTTTAATGATACCTATGGTCATGATGCCGGAGACTTTGTGTTGCAACAAGTCGGTCAACTGCTCAGTCGTAGTGTTCGCGGTTCTGATATCGCCTGTCGCTATGGGGGAGAGGAAATGACGCTCTTATTACCTGAGTCATCGTTAGCGATAACGGCTCGCCGAGCTGAGGAAGTCTGTCAGCGTATTCGAGACCTAAAACTCAATTATAAGGGTCAGTTGTTGCCGAATGTCACCTTGTCGTTAGGGGTGGCTTGTTTTCCTGAGCATGGTGTCACTCGGGCGAGTCTATTACGAGCCGCTGATGAGGCACTATACCGAGCGAAGAAGGGAGGACGGGATCAGGTTAGTGTGAGTGAATCATGGGGAATTTAGACAGGGTTAAGATCGGCATTAAGATCGGCATATTAACGATACTCCCTGAGTTTATCATTCCTAATTCTGTTAGGAGTAGGCGAGGGTATCCAGACGAGGATACCCGGATAGACGATTTAAACTCGGGCGAGAGTCACTCGTTCATCTTGATCTTGATATTTGCCTTTGCGATCCTGATAACTCACGGAACAGGGTTCCCCTTCGAGGAACAGCAATTGCACAATGCCTTCGTTGGCGTAGAGACGACAATCGGCACTCGATGAATTGGAAAATTCTAGGGTTAAATGACCTTTCCAAGCCGCTTCGGCGGGGGTGAGATTGGCAATAATTCCAGCTCTAGCATAGGTGCTTTTGCCGATGCAGATGACGGTGATAGTGCTAGGAATATCTAGGCGTTCTAGGGCAACGCCTAAGCCATAGGAATGAGCCGGAAGAATGAAATACGAGCCATTTTCATCGTCGCAGAGGCGGGTGGGTTCTAAATTGTCAGGATTGAAATTTTTGGGATCGACGACGGTTCCGGGAATGTGACGAAAAATCCGAAATTCTGCCGGGGAGAGGCGAATATCATAGCCAAAACTGCTCAGTCCATAGGAAATCACCGGCAGATCTCCGACGCGGCGGACTTGTTGCGGCTCAAAGGGAGAAATCATCCCTTGTTCAGCCATTTGGGCGATCCAAGTGTCGTTTTTAATCACAATTCGCTACAGGTGGAGTTAGAGAACACGGTTGAGAGGAGTTGAGAGGAGTTGAGAGAACCCTATGTTGAACATCAGCTTTTTACCCTACCCTATTTTGTGGGCGGTTGGGCCGAGTTTGGCTTGAGCTTCCCTCCCTTGGGAGTCTTGGAGAGACGGCGGCGATCGCCACCGGGGCCGTGACCTCCTCTATACTGAGGAGGGGGAAATGGAGGGACAACGAACCTGCCCAGTTTTGCCCATTGTTTTGTTCATTGTTTCGTTGAGGAGACGCGATTTGTGAGATTGGTCATTCTAGGAGGACCTGGAGCCGGAAAAGGAACTCAAGGACGATTACTCTGTGAGAATCTGGGAATTCCCTGGATTGCGACGGGGGACATTTTCCGCAAGGCGATCGCCACTGAAACGCCCTTAGGGATTCAGGCGAAACCCTATGTGGAAAAGGGGGAGTTGGTTCCTGATCCCATCGCCATTGAGTTTATCCGCGATCGCCTCAGTGAACCCGACGCCGCCGACGGCTGGCTTCTCGATGGCTACCCCCGCACCGCCTTCCAAGCTGAGGAGTTGGACTTTCTCTTGCAGAGTCTCGGACAACGGCTTGATTGGGCTATTTGGCTCGATGCACCGGTAGAAGTGTTGATGCAGCGGTCTTTGGAGCGATCGCGCGACGATGACGCTCCCCAGATTGTACGACGACGAATTGACCTATTTCACCAACGTACCATCCCCATTACCGGCTATTACAAACCCCAGGATAAGCTGTTGCGGATTGATTCCGATCGCCCCCCAGAGGTGGTGCAAGAGGACTTACTCGCCCAGTTAACTTCTGGGGAGTTTGAGGGGCGATAAGTCCCGCGCTGTACCAGAATGGTCAGCGTCGGGATACATGGACTCCTCAAGTCAATTGAAGGGGT
>FSSI02000060.1:0-27101 GCA_900149785.2 Phormidium lacuna HE10JO
CCGCCATAGAGCTTCGTTTCCCAGACCATTTCACAAGGATACCATCCGGATAGCTTGACCCATCCTCAAGAGCCTCCGCAGCCGCCAACCGCAGACCCCGCAAACCCAGACAGAGACAGACTTTCCAGACATTACAAGCAACTTTCACCTCTCTCAAACGCCCAAAACCCTGAACCAACAGGCATTTCAGCCATAGTTCACCCCTCCCTTGAGCCAACATCCAGCTATCCTTGCACATTCTCCTCCCCTACCAAGAACCGTCGCAGTGCTCCGCCTATACCGCGAAGCGGTTAGGGGGTGGTGAGGCGACGGACGACCGTTGGCGCAGCCTGCCAAAGGCATAGGGAGTCATTGAGACAGTCTAGGAAGCAGACAGTCATTTCTTAGGGTATAATGGGTTGATGTTAAACATGACGTGGGAATTTAAGCTAGAGCCAACGGTTGAGCAGGTTTCAGAGATTGAGCATATCCTTGATGTGTGTCGCAGTGTCTGGAATTTTGCCTTGCGCGAACGCAAAGACTGGCTCAATTCCCGCAAGTCTCGAGTGAATGCCTGTTCAATTCGGCAGGAGTTCATCTTGCCAGCCGATGCACCATTCCCCAGCTATGCGCGACAATGCAAGTCACTGACAGCGGCCAAGACCGATTTTCCCCGACTCAAGACCGTTAATGCCCAGGTGCTCCAGCAAGTGATCAGGAAAATGGAAGCTTCTTGGGAGTCATGGCGGCTAAAGCGTTCAGGGTTCCCTCGATTCAAAAAGCCGAATCGGATGAGAAGCTTTGTCTTCCCTCAGATGCTTAAGAACTGCATCACCCCCGATGGAATTAAGCTACCTCAACTGGGATTGGTCAAGGTGCGCTGGTCAAGGGAAATCCCTGACTTGTTCGAGGTGAAGCAAGCCCGAATCGTTCGTAAGGCGTCGGGCTATTTCGTCATACTTAGCCTTCAGGCTGACGTTGATATTCCGGCGGTGATGCCTCATGGGCATCCGGTGGGAATTGATGTTGGACTGGAATACTTTCTTTCAACGTCTGATGGAGAACAGGTCAAGCGACCTCGCTTTTTCAACGCTCTGCACCGCAAGCTGAGATTGCTGCAACGCCGATTGAAGAACAAGCAGAAGGGGTCGGCCAACTGGCTGAAGCTCCAGAAGAAAATTTCGAGAGTCCATCAACGCATTGCCGACACACGAAAAGACTGGCATTTTAAGCTGGCCCATCATCTCTGTGATAATGCTGGGATGATTTTTGTGGAAGATTTGGACTTCCGCATCATGGCCAAGGGAATGTTGGGCAAGCATACGCTAGACGCGGGGTTAGGGCAGTTTACCAATCAAATCTTGCCATGGGTAGGGTTCAAACGTGATGTGTATTACGGCAAAGTTGATGCGCGAGGCACGTCTCAAGAGTGTCCGGATTGCGGGGCAGAGGTTCGCAAAGACCTTTCAACCCGAATCCATCATTGCCACAACTGCGGGTCCATCAAACCCCGTGATGTGGCCAGTGGACAAGTCATCGCTGCCCGTGGGCAACGGGTGGTTGAAATGGCCTGTGGAGGGGAGGCGGCAGGGGCTGGGGTCACCCAGTCTAGCTGGCACCCGTTGAAGCAGGAAATCTTTGGGGCGACCCAGGGAATCTCCACGCATAATCTTTGATTGGCGTGGAGAGGATGTCAAATCACCCGATAGGGCAACTCATCCAAAGACCAAGCCTCAGGACGATTATATTGCGGCAAATCCCGAACACATTGGTGAGACAGACGAATCAGCAATAACTCATCCTCCGTCGTCAAAATCGACTCCAGTTGCCATCGCAGTTTCTCCCGCTCCCGTGGATTGAGCCAACAGCGAAACATCGAATACTGCAAACGACTCCCATATCCCTGAAGCAGCTTATAAGCCTTCCGCCAACGCTTGGGAGAGCGAATGTCATAGGCGACAATGTACCAGTGATGCAATTCAGCCATAATCCTTCTCCTAACGAACCACAGAACGAGCAAACACATTCCCTTCCCCAGACCACTCTTTTTCCAACAGCCGCACCTCCAACTCCAACAAACGACAGTAGGTGAGGGAGTATTTGAGAACTGGGTGTTTCCAACTCTCCCCCTTGCGCCGCTCATAAATCTCGATGAACCGGCGACGGCCCGCCTCACTCAGCCAAACCCGATCGCCGCGAATGTCAAAATCCCCCTCAATATCCCACTGACCGCGATTCACCGATGCCAAAATGGGCATATCCACCAGAGGAACCCGGAAAATTTCCATCAAATCCAATCCCAGGGGAGGAGCCTGAGAGCGCAACTGGTGATAAAACCCCAACCCAGGCTCCAATCCCACGGTCAAAATGGCATTGATGACGTCCTTGAGTAACAAACTGTAGCCAAATCCCAAGAGCGCATTAAAGCGATCCTTCGGGGGACGGCGGTTGCGTCCGTTGAACTGCAAGGTTGCAGACACTTTAGGAGACACCAGTTGCCCCAAACCGGAAAAATAGAGTGCGGCTAAATTCCCCTCCAACCCCAACAGTTGCTCCAGAGACTCGGCCCGCTCAATCGGTTTTAACAGCCGCTTCATAGCGGTCACCACTGACTGCACGGCTTCCGTCGAACCGTTAAGGTTGCGTTTACCACGCATGAGAAACTGACGTTGGCCCTTGGCGCGACAGGCCACCAAACGCCGCGCTAAATCCAGACAAACCTCAGGCTGGGTGAGGGCGCGATATTGACCACAGCGCCGTTGTAGGCTGCCTTGTCGCCAATCTAAACTCCCCACATAGCGTCCCCCACCGGAAATCCAATGCACGCCAATGTCGTGATAGGTGCATAGATGCAGGGCCTGGGTGGAAATTTGCGAAAAACTGTGCAGCACCACCTGTTGCACTTGACGCACGGAGAGGGTTTCGACGGGAGCATTGCGACGGCTAATCTTCAACTGCTCCCCGGTACGTCCCACACGAGTTCCCGGTTCCAGGATATGGACAATCTGACGGTCATCATCTTTGGGAAACAATCGGGGCGGCTGGTGGCTCTCATCTTGGGCAAACCGAGTTTCTTCTGGGAGACAGACGGGAGCTAAGGAACAGGCCCCACAGAGTCGTTCGTTGTCAGTGACTGGGGGACGTTCCCGAGACTGACGCAAACTCTGGGCTTGCTCAATGGCAGCTTGGACATCAGCACGACCTTGTTCATCAAAGGGAATTTTCACTAAAGTGTTATCCCCGTGATAGCGGATGCGACCTTCTTGAATCGGATGTTGGGCAATGGTTTCCAGGAGACAGCAATAGGCCAGGATTTGCAGGCGATCGCTCTCCCAAGCCTGAGCCTGTTTATCGGCATCACGATAGCATCGTCCCTTCTTATGTTCATAGGGAATCAACTGGCCATCCCGAGTCCGCAGAGCATCGACTCGACCCCGCAATCCCAGATGTTCATCGCTGAGAAAGAAATCCTCCCAATCTCCCTCCTCCTGCCGTTCTAGCTCAGCGTGTAGCCGCCGACCTTCAAACACCGCTTGATTTTGGCTATAGAGTTCCTCGACTTCTTCGAGATAGAACAGTCGTGGGCAATAGGCAAAGGCGTGTAAGGCGCAGACTCGTAAAGTTGAGGTGAGAGCCGTGCTAGTTTTCGTCATGGTTGACGCTCCTGAATTCACTTCAGGTTTAGTTTAAAAAAGGGAGTCGGCAGTCATACTTCCGGCTCCCAAAAAATTGGCATAAAGGATGATATTGGTTAAAAAATATCTCCGGTGAGCAGTGAAAGCTCTGGGAATAGGGAATCCTCAATCGACTCCAGTTGTCGATAAATTCGCGGCATCTGATCGGGGGCAAAGACGGTGAGACTCTGATGCTGGGAATCCACCACCCAAACTCGTAACACTCCCGCTAATCGATAGGCGCTGGCTTTCTCGGCGATCGCCCCAAAAGATGGACCCGGCGAGACAATTTCTATGACTAATTCCGGCGCAATGGGACAAGGCGCATCCTCATCCCAATCGGGGGAAAGCCGTTCAAAGGAGATATAGAGTAAATCCGGGACAGGAACCCAATCGTTGCCATTGCGTTGCAGTCGAACGGCCCATTCAGGTTGAACAAAGCCTTTGTCTGTCGCCCAAGCGTCGAGTAAAAATAGGAGTTTCTTTTGGCTACGAGAATGGCGAAAGTTGGGCGACATTTTGGAGATTGCTTGTCCATCGAGGAGTTCATAGGTGACATCACTCTCAGGTAATGCCAGGAAGTCATCGAGGGTGAGGGGAGAGGTGGTAATGGTGGTAATCATTGGAACGGTTCAGATGGGAGGCGAGTTAGCTCAATTTTAACGAGAGCGATCGCCCCCCAACGAGAATTATGGGCGAGGTAACATGGTCCAGGCTCCTTCTGGCGGTTCCACCGTGGGTTTAGAAATGGGAGCAAAGGTTTCAACCACTGTTTGGCTCGATTGAGTGCGATCAATCCAAGTGGTTAATCGACAAACCCCTCGTCGTGGCCCATCGTCCTCTGCGATACGAGAATACCAAGGGAGGGGGGCCACCGCCGGCAAAACCTCAATGGTGTCAAATAAGAAGTTATTGTCTCCCGCAAACGGTAACCCATAGCGATCGCCATTATATTCTCCCTCTAAACCCGCCAGGATGCGCGATCGCAACGGCATCTCGCAACGCACCGCGATCACCGCTTCAAAGTCCACCAAAATCTCTCGACGCACTGGCTTGATATTGGGTTTACATCCCTGGGTGCGTTCCCATTGTTCTGGTTTAACGTTCCCCACAGGGACATTATGCAGTTGCTGAAACAGAATCGCCGTTTCTGGCTCAACCCGATTGGCGATCGCAATCTCAACTTTTGGCAGATTCTTCAACATTGGAGTCGCTGATTTGCTAATCTTGCTCCAATCCCGAGTTTCAATGGCGGCTAGATTCAGCACTAAGCCATAGGCGGCTGTGGGAGACATAGTTGGGGCGGTTGCACGAAATGTCCCCGCTTGTAAGGGACGAAAAGCAGCAAAGGGAGCCTTTAACCTAAGCAGCAGTACCATCGGAGCCTCCTAAAAATGCAGCCGTTAGGTCTTCCAAGAGGCGATCCGGGTTCTGATAGAGATGAGCCCCCGCTTCTGTTAACTGTTTAACCTGCTCCTGTGTCATTTGACGAACACAGTCCCCAGCCAGCCAAAATTCCGTAGCCGGTAGGTCGTCGTCATTTAAACGGGAGAGTTCCCGCCAGTTTCCCGTTTCATCAAACCCATAGGTATCAAAACCCGCCACCAGTTTAGGAGTTAAGCGAACCACTAACGAACGAGGGGCAAACTCGAAATAGCTACGAGCATGGGCACCGGCGACGTTATTTAGCTGGGCGATCGCTTGTAGCAATCCTTTCGTCCATTCTGGATTCGTCTGACAGTCCCGACCCGACAATGCAAATGGATATTGAAATGCCGTATAACTTGCCTCACGATGAAGTAATGCTGACTCCTTAGAATTGAACCAAAAGACTTTAGTTCGGGGTTTCCGTTCTACATTCTTGGGAGATTGGTGCAAACTGGCTTCAAAACGATAGGGAGCCAGTGCCACGGCTATGTTCAGTCGCACAATACTATCTCGTTTTGTCGGATGGCTCATGTCTTTTCCATATTTTTTCTCATCCGCGACCATGTAACCAAACGCCCAGTCGTCTGCGTATTGCTCCGGGTTGGGCAAGTTCTCAAAGGAAACCGCTAATTGACCTTCATCCTGAATGCGAACACGGTTACAAGAAAAACCCAGTTGAGCCAAGGTTTCCCGCATGGCATTACGAATTGAGTCGGCAGAAACAATGGCATATTGATGTTCCCCTCGGGCAATTTTCTGTAGAACCGTTCGATTTTGTTCTGATTCACCCCGATAATTACTACTTGGAGCAGCATGAGTCAAGACCGTTGCGAACAGATTAAGAGATGGATTGGAAGTGGACATAATTGTGAATACAATTTGACAGAGTAAACAATCCCGATTGGGTATCTGAGGTAAAGTGTTTCAGGGAGAAAACGAGTTAACTCGCTTCTTTGGGGGATTTTTTATCTGTTGTTTCAGCAATTTTAAAATTACTTGCCAATGCCAACATTGTTAGACCCCGAATAGTTTCTGTGTCTTGCTCGATGGCTTGCGCCAATAAAATGGTCTGACGCATTTTTTCTTGCTCCATCGCCTGAGCATTTTCTTGTTTAGAGAGAGAATCATCCATTTTGACAGGCACAACCGGAGTAACTTGACTGCATAACGTGCCAAAGAAATACTCTCGAAATGCTTCTTTTTGACTGCGCGATCGCACCGACAGAAATTCTTGTCGAGCCAGTTTATGTTTGTTTTCCCAGGTAATATCTTGGTTTTTGCTGGCCAAACGAGCATTGAGATAGCGATCGCACAAGGATTTAATGATGTGAGCTAATTCCGAAAATTCCACAACGTTTTTCTCCAAATTAAAGACAAGTTGACAATCATGGGGAAAGAAGCGATCATCAAACCACTTCTGAGATGCTGGTGACAGCACGTCTCCCCAACGAGCTGTCCAAGGGCGAGCCTTCAGCAAATTTTGTAGTAAATGTCGGCGAAACCAAGGACAACGAAATGCTCCCCGAATACGGTCGTAGCCCCTATCCCGGCCTAAATCTGGTTGAATATAGCTAATGGTCATCACATCCGGACCCCGTTGGGCATTCGTGCGAACCCCATGACAGACTTCAAACCCCAAAACGTCATATTCAAAGGTGCTGGCCAGATTGCTCTGGGTCATCCGTTCTCGAATCAGCCGCAAGGAATCCAGAGCCGCTTCCTCCGGGAGTTCCACAAGGGCACCTAACGGTCTATACCCCTTATATTGAGGTGGATTCTGAGGACGGCGTTCAAGAAACTCCGCAAATCCATCAATGAAGTCCTCTAAGTTCTGAACATCGGGAATGGCAACAGCATAGCCCCAATCTTCCCGTTTGCCATCACTGTCAAACCGACAAGGCACATAAGGCTGACTCACATAACACCAGAAATTCAATAAGAATTGTTGGGCATTGGTATCATTGAGAGAGACTCCCTCAGATGTTTTGGCTTCTGCACCAATGAGCGCCGATGAACTTAGCCCTACCTTGGCATCAGGTTTTTGTAAGGCTTTCCAGAGTTTATCAATTGCCACTGACTCACCCTTGGCTCGCAGTTGAAAGGGTTTGCGGGATTTAGGAATTGCCCGGATACTATTCAATAACCAGTCTGACCAAAGTTGAGTCCAAAGTCCCGATGGATCATGCTCCTGTAACGGTGCCGCCTTGACCACTAGCAGATTCCAACCATAGAGTTTACCGTCCTCGGTCTCTTGGATTTCAATGGGATTTTTGATTTTGCTTTTGGAGAATTTCAACTCATAATGGGCATCAAATGCCAAGTTCATCAATGCCTGTAACCCCTCTGGTTCGCAGTGAAAGGTTGCCCCACATGGATCAATATCGGTGTAAATCAGGGGTTCTGTTTCGGGCTGAGCGCGGTGGAGATAGCGAATTAAAAACACCAGTCCAGCGAGTCCGGCGCGATAGGCGGGACTTGGAAGCTGTCCTAGTCGATACGTGAGTTCAATCATGCTTGAAATCCTACGGTTTCACTGTAAGGAGCATCGGGGGCCAGACGTAGATACTTGAGAAACTGGTGTTGGGCGTCACTGGGTCGGTCAGTCGGGACAAAATTGGGGACGGGAAGCACCAACTCGTGCCAGGTGGGGTCTTTGGCCTCGATCCGAGCGATCGCCTCCTCCAAGTCCTGCCATAAAATACAGTCGTGAGTCCAGTTATCGATATCCCGGAATGACTCGCGGTTGGCAAAATAGCCCCCAGTCAGAAAAGGAGCATTCTTATCGGCTTTCGTTTCCCGTTCTCCGTAACGCTCCAACTGTTCCGTGAGCAGTTTCTGACTACTGTAGGGTTGTGCCTCCATAACCGCGTGAAGAAACTCATGAGCGCGTTTAAGCTGTTCCTCGGAATAGGGAGCGGGTTTTTCGGGGTCGTATACCCAGATTTGTGAGTAATCTAAGGTTCCATGGCGGTTACTGCGCCCAAATCGCTGTACCAAGGCGCTACAGGGTGCGAGTTCCGTAACTAACACGTCTGCATCAAGATCAAGACTCATCTCACAGACTTGAGTGGTGATGGCGATCGCCCTCTGGCTCGGTTTATCTTCCGACTGTTTAAACGCCTTAACCACTTGTTGATGTCGTCGGTTGCGATCGACAAGTTTGAAACGACTGTGGTAACACAGCACCTCGCTCTCCTTGTCCCCCAAATCTCTCAAAATTCCCTGGATCTCCCCGGTGATTTGCTGACAACGGCGAACGGTATTGACGACCCAAAGCACCCGTTTCCCGGCTTGATAGGCTTCGATCGCGGCTTGCTGGGCGACCGTAGGCTGACAGTGTTGGATGTGGTAGCGATCGCGCTCTTCTTCTTGGGCGAGATCCTCTAATTCTTGGCGATCTCGGGGATAGCGTTCTAAGCCGAGGTCTTCAAGTTCGTTGCGTCGGACTTCAGATAGGGTCGCGGTCATACACAAAACGGGAATATCAAATGCGTTCAAAAACGCCACCACTTGATCGAACATCCGGCGATCGTAGGCGTGAATTTCATCCAGAACAATCGCTGCATCGCTTAACATGGGCAATAGCACTGTCGAACCATAGTCAAACGAGAGAAAGGCTAAAAACCGATCAACTGTGGCCGACAGATAGCGTTTTCCCCATAATCCCAAGGCAAATAGACGGGGATCGGTTCGATAATCGGACTTGCCATGACTCGAATCGCTATCATCGGGTGACTCCATGAGTTGTTCAAGTTCATAGACACTGGTTCCATGAAACAAACCGGCATCAGACTGAGGTGCAGCCTGCACATAGTCTTTAAAACCTTCCGTGGCGGTTCCCCGAGTGGGATAGAGAAACAAGACACGACCAATGGGATACGTTCCCCGACGAATCACCCCACGAACCCAAAGATATGCCGCTAGAGTTTTGCCGCGACCACATCCAGCGAGTAATAAAGCGCGATCGCCAAGGTTTTGGGCATTTTGCTGGAAGCGATAAAGGTCCTCAAATGTGCGTTTCAACTTCTTATATTTAGGCTGAAGAATGTCCCGATCCAAGTCCTCAACAGTGAGATGGGGTTTATGCAGGTGTTCCTTAATCCAGTTTTGAATCGAATGACCTTCACGGATCAGCCCCGAAGCGGCAGTATCTGCTGCTACCAGGCCGGCTTTCACGGCTAAATGTAAACCTCGTCGTTTCGGATCGCGCCGGATCGAACGTTGAAACGCTTTCTTTCCAGTGAACCGTCCATCGTTTCTGGCGGCTTTCCAAATAGGGTCATCAAAGTTCCACTGCTCGGGAAGGGTTTCTGGAACTCCTTTGAGGTCCAAAATTTCGCCAACCTGAAGCAAGACCGATTGAACTTGTTTTGAGTTTAAATCCAAATCCAGGATTTTGATGGCAGTTTTACAAGTATTCGACCAGTTATCATCCGCCTTCATGTGATGACCGAGGACGGCTGAAACCACCACTTCAAAATCAAAGTTTTCAGCAGGATCTAGCCAGAATCGGACGGTTTCTAAATGTAAAACTAAGGCAGATAGCCATTCATGCCGTAGGGTTTGTTTAACCCGTTGACCATGACAAATCTGTTGAAACTCATGGTTTGCTTTTCCCAGATCATGAAACAGGGCTGCGACACGGAGTAAGCGGATAAATAGGGTTGGATCGCTCTTAAAGAAACGACACCAGTTTTTGAGAATGCGATCGCAGAAAATCCAACGAGCCGCTTCTTCTGTATCCGTCAAGTGGTCTTGGAGACTCCGTTTTGGCTTACTTTTGGCTAATAAATTACCGTTCATCATCTGTTCCCTCACTCACCAGTTTGAAGACGATAGGGAACAAAGTAACCGCAACCCATCCGTCGTTTCCCCCCGATTCCTCGGGTTTGTAGCATGATAGATTGTTCGGGTAATAGGTTTGCCACAATCACACTGTAGCCGACAATGGTTTTGCCCTTAATTTTTAGGGCTTTACGAGCGGGTTGTCCATCGTCGTCAGCAGGAATACCGACAGGGGCATCAATTCCTAATGCCTTCAACTGGCGATCGCAGGCTCCCAAAAACCAGTCTGGTGTGACCTGGCTAAAGTTTCCTGAAGGATGTTTAATGGTCACCAACCGGGCTTTTAATTCACTAACCGGACGCAAGGGACGAACTTCGGGATATCCTAATGAGATAGAATCTGCACCAATTTTTAGAGTTTTTCCGGCTAAGGGTAATGCTATTAATAGAGACTCACTCGGACAACGTAAGGATAGCCGAGAAGCATGAGTGAGTTCGATTTTGCCTTGTTTATCAGCAATCCCAGAGATGGTATTGACAGCGAAGCCCTCAAGTTGATGCAGGTTTGGGTGTTCCTTGGCAATTGCTCCCAATAGGCGGTAATTCTGGTCTGCACACCAGGTTTTACCTCTTACTGGAAAATGAAGTTCAATACAAGATGATTGGACAGGCGCTGCTGGGTTCGGATTAGATTGTGTTGCGAACGTCATAATACCTCTGTTAATGGAGTGAATTTCAGCGCCTGACGGCATCAAAGGACACAGTATCTAGTTATCGGAAGTTTGAGTTCAAGTCAACCAGGAGCCAGACTCATCTGCGGCCAGGGCTTCAACGGGTTTTGTACCCCTTACCGTAGCATTCATCATTCAAAATCTCCCGTTTCGTACTGTCGGGCCATTACGTCCGTCTCATCTTGCAGCATTTTCACCAACTCAGGAGGGTGACGCGCGATCGCCCCCGAACCATACCCCAGCAGCCAACGTTTAATCTCATTTAACCCCGTCGCCGTCAACCTCAGCGTCATTGAGCCATCGCCATGGAGTTCAATTTCTTGACTGGAATGCCACTGACGCTCCTTGACAAATGGAGTCGTTTGTGGATCAAACTCAATGACTACCTCACAAAGGTCACCCCCCACCTCCGCCTGAAAAATCTGGCTGAGATATTTACGAGCGTCAAACGTCGGATCGCGTTCAAAGGGGGTTTCCAGAAGCCGAATCTCACGAATCCGATCCAGACGAAACCAGCGGATCTCTTTTCGCCAATGACAATAGCCAATTAAGTAGATCGTATTGACCCGAGATATATGGATGACATAGGGATCAAACTCTCGCTCGGTTTCCTGACGACGAGAGGCGGTGAAATAGCGCATCCAAAGGCGGCGAGAGGTTTGAGTTGCAGTCACCGCTGTGCACCAAATTTCAGGATCGAGACTTAAACTGGCTCTGGGGGCAAAAATCATCCGTTCATGGGCCAGTTGTTGCAAATCAATACGAGACTGTTCCGGGAGCCGTTTCCCTAATTGATCTAAAGCCGATCGCAGTTCCTTTTGATAGACCCCACCATATCCCGAGAGGGTTTGCGAGGCGGTCATCAGAGCCAATAATTCTCCCTGACTCAGAGAAATGGACGGTAAACGCCAGGTCAAATCTGTATAATGCCAACCCTGTTTGCGGGTGTAGACTAGGGGAGCATCATAGCGATCGCGCAAAAAGTTTAGATCCTCTCGAATCTGGCGTTGACTCACCTCACAGGCTCTGGCTAAGTCCTCCTGCGTGTAACGGGACTCCTGACGCAAAAGTTCATCAATATGCAGGAAACGTTCAAGTTGACGAGACTGAGGCATAACCTAAAAACCAATCATCAGGTTCATAGTAGACCCCCAACCCGGCAGCCATACTTCCGGGTTCATAAAACTTTTGGCTGTAACGAAGTGAAACGACATAACCCTAAAATATTGACAGTCTCCCCGACGGGACTAAGATCAGAGGAGAGACCGTCCTAAAACCTTTGGCATCGACCATGAACATTACTGTCGTTTCGAGTCTATTAATTCCCTACTTGCCAGCACTTCTCAAGAAGGTGAGTGAGTCGGAACTGGTGGGAAGCGTTGGCGAGCTGGGACAAGCCGGTTGGGACCGAGCCTGTCAACTCTGGAACGCTCTACAACCCAAGCTAGAGAAGGAACTGTCCGCAAAACTGGCGGCGGAAGAGTTGGCCAAAAATCCTGAGGATGATACTTGGAAAAAACCCTTTGAAGCCAAGTTAGCTGAAATGATTGAAAAGGACCCGCAATTACAAGAGGCGATCGCCAACATTTTGGCGGAGGCGGAACAAGATGCGAGTTCTCCAGGGATTCAGCAAACCATTAATGAGATGAAAGGCGGACAGGCGATCGCCAATATGAGCAATAGTAAAGCCACCAATGTCGGTGAAATGGGAAATGTGGGAGGCGATGTTAACTTCTGATGAATGAGTCGATTCGCCAAGAGATTAAGACCGCTCAGGATAGCCAAGTGACCGGCAATATGGTCGATAGCACGGCATTGAACGTGCGGGAGATGCAGGCGGGAAGTTTCCTCCTCTCGGGTAATAACAATCAGGTGACGATTTATGGGAGTGTCATCAAGACTCAGGAAAAAACGACAACTCCCGCTCAACTCAAGGCGAATCCCTATCAAGGATTGTTGGCGTTTCAGGAACGGGATTATCAACGCTTTTTTGGTCGCGATCGCCAAATCAAAACCCTATGGACTAAACTGCGGGATCTCTACGAACAGAATCAGCAACTGCGATTTTTGCCGGTTTATGGTCCTTCGGGTTGTGGGAAATCCTCTTTAGTTCGCGCTGGCTTAATTCCTGAGTTGGTGCGTCATCCCCTCCCCGTCTGTGACTCGGTGCGGGTGGCGACTCTAATTCCTGGCCATCGTCCTCTCGAAGCCTTGGCTATGGTGTTGGCGAAAGTGGCGACGAACGAACCCACCCCCATCGCCAAAAGTGAGGAGTTCTTGGCGGTGTTAGAGAAACCCTGTGCGGTGAAACCGGGAATGTTGGGACATGAACAGGAGTTTTGTGGTTTGCGCAAAATTGCGGCCCTGTTACCGGAGATTCACACGTCGCCGTTGATTGTGTTTGTGGATCAGTTTGAGGAAATCTATTCTCTGTGTGATTCGCCGGGGGAACGAGAGGCGTTTATTAGCAATTTGGTTCAGGCGGCCAGCGATCGCAGTCAACAGGTGACGGTGGTGGTAACGTTTCGCAGTGATTTTTTGCGGGAGTTGCAACAAGATCCACCCCTTTATCATCTATTTTCGGAGCAAGGGGTGTTAGTGCGTCCTCTGTTAGTCGAGGAGTTGCACGAGGCGATCGCCAAACCGGCAGAATTGGCAGATCATCCCTTAGATGAGGCGGTGATTACGCTCCTGTTGCAACAGATGCAGGGACAGGATCATGCACTTCCCCTGTTACAGTTTGCCTTAACTCGGATTTGGGAAGGATTGGAAGAAGGTCTTTCTGAAGTCGAGACGTTAACTAAAATTGGCGGTGTGGGGGGTGCGTTGGCGGGAGAGGCTCAACGGCTGTATGAACGACTCGATGAGGGCGATCGCGCTCTGGCCCGTCGGATGTTTTTGGGCCTGGTGCAGTTGGGGGAGGGAAGCGAGGATACCCGCCGGCGAGTCTTGGTGTCGGAGTTAATCGCCTGTTCTAGCGAAGATGATCATCTGGAGATCATTATCGAGCAGTTTGCCGCGCCTGGGGTGCGGTTTATCTCGGTTTCCCTGAATCAGCAACACCAGGAAACTCTCGAAGTCACTCATGAGGCGTTGATTCGTCATTGGAACCAGTTACAAGATTGGCTTAAGGAGTCTCGGGAAGCGTTACGCCAGAAACGCAAGATTGAGCAATTGGCGCAGGATTGGCAGGAATCGGGTCAGTCGAAGGGCTATTTGCTGCAAGGTCGTCCGTTACGGGATGCGAAGGAGTTTCAGGACTCCTCGGAGGGAGAAACGGCGTTGTCTGCGTTGGCTCGGGAGTTTATTCATAAGAGTCAATGGAAGCAGAGGGGCGATCGGGCTAAATCTTTAGGATTATATTCCTTGATGCCTGTCACACTGATTCTCATCTCTCTTTATTTTGGAGTTATTTATTTAACTGAAGGTGCTTTATCTCAGAAAGACTGTCAGCAAATTACTGATAACCCCCAAAGCCATCGAGCAATTTCCAATCTTAAATACATAATTCAATTTTTATGGTGGCCAGAATATCAACTAAATCATATAAATTTGTGTAAGGAAAATTTGGTTAATATCAACATCCCCAATGCAAATCTCTTTCGATCTCAGTTACAAAGAACTGAGTTAAGCGGTTCAAATCTTAAAGAGGCTAATCTTAATTTTGCAGATCTAACCAGAGCGAGCCTTGACGGTGTGACACTGGAAAAGGCTCACCTACGTTTTAGTAATTTAAATTTAGCTGACTTAAATGGTGCTAATCTTACAGGTGCCTTGGTACATCAAACTAACTTTCAAGGAGCCTCTTTGAGAGGTACCAATTTAACTGATGTCGATTTAACAAATGCTCTTCATCTTACAGCAGCTCAACTTCAAGAAGCAAAACTTTGTAGAACCAAGCTTCCCTCATATATGGAAGATCATAGTTTTACCCAATGTAGTTTATAAAGGATCTTCTGGATTTAGGGTGATAAGGAGAATTTATGGCAGATTACATCCGTTGCCGTAGGGGCGAAAAATTTTTCGCCCCTACAATTTGGTATACCATGCAACAAATTACACCCGATATCCAAAAGACCCTTTATAAATTTCTTTTCTCAGGATCTGAATTTCATTAAGATTCCCATCTAACAACATAAGACCCGTCATCTTGCTCTATTCCAGTCCCGAATCTTGCATATGTTCCTTGTCCTGGGCTCTCAAAAAATAATTCTATAGAATTGCGGTTAAATAAAACTGAAGAATCCCCCGAAATTCGTTGGCAACAATTCGCGGAATTCCCCGCAATTTCACTTAAATTCATCATTTCTCCAAGAGCCTTAGTTGCTGCTTCTGAAATCTTTTTAGATTCATGGGTAATCGCTTGAATCAAAATTTCGGTGGCGAGTTCACGATGTTGACGAATTTTCAACAGACTCTGAGCCGCAAGAACGTGTTTAAGTTCTAGTTTGGCGGGGTCATCTAATTCCTTCAATAACTTCACTAAGGCAAGAATACCGCGAGTTCTTGGTGATCGCTCAACAAAGTCTCTCTCCGAAATATTGAGTTCAACCGCCTCAATCTCTCCCGCCTCAAACTTCTCTTGCAGAATCTCATTAAACTCAATAATCAAAGCTTCCAAGTGTTTGCGTAGCTTAGGAAAGTCGTTCATTTTAGGAGTCCTCCGAATAGCTGACTGATAAACCTCGTGATTGCCCGTCTGATGCGTTGAAAACCGCCCTTGAGTTAGCAACGCGATCGCCGCCGCCGCATTCGCTAAACCCGCCCCCGTTGGCAAATCAAACCCCGGCTGAGAGGGATAGCCCCCAGCGGCTGGATGACATCCCCCAGACTGAACATCCTGAGCCGTTTTTTGCAAAATCTCTTTCACCTGAAACGGCGATAACCCTGGAGCCATCTGCCTTATTAAAGCACAAATTCCCGCAATCTGGGGAGCCGCTGCCGACGTACCACTAAACGCCGCCCAACCATCATTTGACTCAGTTTGATCTCCCGATAAAGCTCGGTCTTGATCAATCTGACTCCTCGGCGGAACGGGGAGCATAATATAACTGGCATCGGGGCGTTGTCCGACTAATCCGCAGATATCGGGAACCCCTCGCCGGGGATAAATCGGACTGTTAAAGGCACTGGCATAATTACTCGCTTCTAACTCTCCCTTTAAGGGTCCATCGAGATGTAAATAGACCCCACCGACCGCCAAAACATCAGGATGTTGGGCCGGAAATCCCCAGTGACCATTCCCGGCCGCAAAAACCACCAAGATTCCTTGATGAATAGCATCGGCAACGGTCGCGGCCAGGAGACGATGGTAAGCGGAAATGGGGGGATAGCGGACATCAGACCCCCAACTACAGGAAATCACATCAGGACGGAGATGGGCGGCGGTCCGAAAAGCGGCAATGGAGTTGACATTGCGGGATTTTCCGGCGATCGCCACATCGGCTTTGACGACTGTCAAGCGAGTCTGGGGGGCGATCGCCAACAGATTAGCCGACTCTCCCGTTCCATGGCCATGATGATCGATCTCAGGGGAATCGGAACCGGGGGCTAACAAGACCTGAACCTGATAATCATGTTGGGCAAAATAGGGATGTCTGTACCATCCCGTATCCACCATCACCACATGGGTTCCCTGACCGCAGATGCCTTGCTGATGCAGGGATTGGGCGTTTAAGGCTTGGGCGAGATCTTCGGGAACTTGCAGATAAGTTTGACGGACCCTGGGGGGAGTTGGCGAGGGATGGGGATATCCCAGGTAATACACCGGTTCACTAATGGCGATCCCATCTAGGAACTCGGCTAAGGGACTGTTTTCGGTGTCGATTTTGCCAAATTGTTGGCTATCCACCGCATCGATGAAGCTGGCGGTGGTTTCTCTGGCCCGTTCTTTGATGACGGGACGCTCGACGGAACGGAGTGTGGTCTGAAAGACTTGTTCGTAGCGATCGGCTGGGGCGGCGATGCTGATGGAGAGATTGCCCGCCTGTAGTACGTCAAAGCCGGCGGCGGTGAGGCGATCGCAGGCACAGTCCAGGGTTCGGCGATCGCCATAATACTGGGCGATCGCCCCAGGTGTCAGGGGAGTTCCTTCAGACAAGAGAGAGGCCCCGAGAGGCGATCGCACAATGGCTTCGGCGTAGATTTTAGACGGAAGCGATCGCGTCATCTTGATCCCTTCTGCATGAGAGTATCGTAGCCAGCTGTTAAATCATCTACGTCGGTTATATCATCGTTTTCGGGGGAATGGTACATTTTAATGGGCCGGCTATAGATTTTGCTTTCTAGGTCAACCTCCGGCTTCGAGCCAAGCGATAAGACATGGGATATCTAAGCAGATAAAATTTAGGCTAGGCCTCTGGCAGTTGTTGTCGGTTGCGATCGTAAATTTCATAAAGCCGCTTGAGGACTTCGATTGGGATGCCTGCAATCGGCACTGAAATTTTCGCGGCTTCGACCACCCCCGCAAAAATGATACTGAAACTATCTTGCCAGCGTTGCCAGTTTTGGGGATTTTTCTGAGGCATCGTGGCAAAGCCATTGAGCAGAATTTCAAAGACTTCTGCGTCAGTTTTATTAGGGTATTTCTCCCGCAGTTTAGTCAAAACTTGGGCAAGCTGTTGGTTAGCGGCAGCCTTAGCTTCTGGAGCATAGTTATGCTGAATCCCAATTTGATTACCGCTGATGGTAACATCTCCACTGTTGATGTTACCCACTTGATTTATATTGAAAATAGGTTGATTGTCAGATTGTTCAGACATAAGTTGAGGAAATGGAGATTGAGCAATCGTCACTAAGGCATCCATGACCGCGAGACGAAGATTGGTGTCAGCATCTTCAAGTACAATTTGACAGAGTAATGGAATGCTTGTTTCTGCACCTAACTGACCCAGAGATTGTGCAGCACAAATGCGAATTGTGCTACTATTTTTTGTGTCCGTGAGTAAGACACAAAGGGTTTCGACAATGATTTGACGGTTCTCTAGGGTCACGTCTCTTCATTCTACACAACGGATTGCTCCACGGCGCTTCCCAGTTTACCTAACGCTTCAATAGCACATTCACGGACTTGAGTATCCGGGTCATTTAGCAATTGAACCAGGGCTGGAATAGCAGCTTCTTGATTGAGTTGTCCGAGGGCGATCGCGGCCGTTTGGCGTAGGATTGGATTAGGCTGTTGCAGGGCTTCAAGCAGAGGCGTGAGAACCGTTGAACTCGGAAGCTTGCCGAGGGCGATCGCCGCCGTTTGTCGAACAGTTACATCGGAGTCGGTGAAAAGACTGAGCAAGCCGGGAATTGCCTGTTCGCTGCCGATCTTACCTAAGGCCTTGCTGGCACAACAACGGACATCAGACTTAGAATCTTCGAGGAGTCCTAGTAATGGCAAAATCGCCCGTTCACTGCCGATGTTGCCTAAAGCCTCGGCGGCACTACTCCGGACATGAGGTTCACTATCTTCTAGGAGTTGTAGTAATGCCGAAAGCACCTGCTCACGGCCAAGCTGTCCTAATGCCTTTGCCACCTCCCGACGCACCTCAGGATTGGGATCTTTGAACTGTTGCAGCAATCGAGGAATTGCCTGTTGGCTACCAATTTGACCAAGAGCTTGAGCCGCTTTGGCGCGAATGACCGGGATAGGGTCTTTGAGGTTAGTACAAAGGGTGTCAAGCACCAGTTGTTGATAGGCTGGATGTTGAGTCATGGGAGTTGCTCTCCAATCTGACCGCCGTGGTTAGTGACGTTGCCTGTGTTGAGAATGCCGACTTGATTGATATTGTAGTTCCTGGAGGAGGAGCTGTCTCTAGTTGGAATGGGGAGATGGCTGTTCTTCTTGGATTCTAGAGCGGCTTTCCAGAGTTCGTAGTTTTGACATCCTCCCCGCCTTACTTGGTTGAAGGCGGGGATTCCCATCATCGCTGACGAGAGTTCCTGGCTCCCCGAGCAACCTTACTTTTTTGGGTTTCCCCATCCAAGCAGAGGGTCATCTCATCCCCAGGCGTAACTTTCCGAGTGCCCCTCGGTAGTTGTGCTAAACCTTGCAGTGCCTTCATTAAAATGTTGATGGCGGCGTTAACATCCCGGTCATTCAAGTAACCGCAATGCGGACATTTATGAGTGCGAGTGGATAAGGCTTTCTTCACGTACTCTCCACAATTGGAGCAGTCTTGAGACGTGAAATGAGGTGCAACAGCAATCACTGGCACATCAAACACTTTCCCAAAATACTCCAACCACTGCCTAAATAATGTCCAGCTAGCATCAGATATTGATTTGGCTAGATGGTGGTTCTTAACCATATTCCGCACTTTTAGGTCTTCAATGGCTACCAAGTCTGCCGACTGGACAAGCGCCCTTGCTGTCTTAACTGCAAAGTCTTTACGCCGCCTTGAAACCTTGAGATGCGTCTGGCCTAACCGTTGAATGGCTTTGAGGCGATTCTTGGAACCTTTCTTTCGGCGAGAAACCCGTTTCTGTGCTTTCTTTAAGGCTTTTTCCGCTTTCCTTAAAAATCTAGGATTCTCTACTGTATTGCCCTCAGAGTCGGTGTAGAAATGATTTAAACCAACATCTACGCCTACCATTCGCTTGGTGGTTTCATGATGTTCATTACGCTCCTGATTGATGGAAAATTGAACATAATATCCATCAGCCCGACGCACAACACGGACTCGCTTGATTTGTTTTTTGGAGTAAAAGTGCAAATCACGAGTTCCCCACATTTTAAAGGTTCCAGCCTTGAAGCCATCCCTAAACGTAATGGTTAATCGGTCATCCGATAATACCCAGCCATCAACCTTGTACTCGACTGAGCCATGGGTTTTATCTTTGCGAAACTTGGGAAAACCTTTCTTGCCTGGAACCTTTTTCTTGCAGTTATCAAAGAATCTAGCGATGGCGCTCCATGCTCTTTCGGCACTAGCTTGACAAGCCTGAGCTGAAAGCTTTTTGCACCATTCAAACTCTTTTCTAAGTATCCTGCAATATTTATTGAGGTCGTACTTATTAACCCCTTGGTTGTCCATCCAGTAACGAAGGCAGGAATTACGCACGAAACGAGCGGTACGAATCATCTCATCTAAGATGGCGTACTGCTTGCCTGTTCCTCGTAATTTTGCCTCGAATACTAGCATGGCTAATTCAACTCTATGCTGAGTAGTTTAGGATAGCTTGTTAGGAAATGCAAAGAGCAGGTATTCGATGTGCCTGCTCTTTGCCTGGGGGCGTCCATGTATCCCCGCCCTACTCCGCTTCGCTTCGTTGAGGACGGGGTTCTATTGCTCCCCCAGACCCCCACGTTTTGATAGAACTGGCAGCGGTTTTGGATTCGGGTAATGGTATTCCACAGGTAGAAATCCACTCACAGGCGATACAACTGCCCTCAATCACTCAAGGATCGAGCATCGCCAATTTCCCCCAAAGCCTCAGCCGCCTCCCGCGCACATCTTCGTCTGAGTCATTGAGGGCAGTGAGCAACCCCTTAATTCCTGTCTCACTGCCGATTTTCCCCAAAGCCGATGCCGCCCCCTCATCCCGACCCCCCGAAACAGCAGAAAGAAAAAAACCGTAACGCCCCGAAAGACGTTACGGCAACGAGTCAAACCAACCCCAAATTAGGACAACCGAGCCTTAATCTGAGCGTGGCGTTCGACTCCCTCAAAACTATAGCGGTTGTAATTATTCCGCTCAATCAACTCCTCCATATAACGAACCCGAGTTCGCGGAGCCGGGTGCGTGGAGAGATAGGGAATCGTCGGACCGCCTCCCTGCTGTTCCCGCAGGGTTTGCATGAAGTTACGCAAGCCATCAGCCGCATAACCGGCACTGTGAATCACCCGAGTGCCAATAATGTCAGACTGGCGTTCATGTTTACGGCTGTAGTCCAAACTGACTAGGGTTCCCAACAAGTTACCGAAGGGAATTTCCCGAGCCAGGTTCGCCAGCAAGTTATTCGTAACCACCCGTTGGAAGCCGTGAGACAGAACCGCGTGACCGACTTCATGGCCGAGTAACCCCGCCAGTTCCGCTTCCGAGTTGGCGGCGAGAATTGCACCGGTGTTGACGAAGACTTTACCGCCGGGGAGAGCAAAGGCGTTGAGATTCTCGTCATCGACGACGAAAAACTCATAGTCAAACTCATCTCGTCCCATATAACGGGCAACCTCTTGGCCTAACTCGTCCACATAGCCGAGAATTTCTGGGTCATTCACCATCCGCAATTCACCTTGTAACTGTTCGGCGATTTGCTCCCCGAGGCGAGATTCCCCGGCCAGCATTAACTGAGCTAGGTTAATAGCCTGAAACACGGTGGAGGTGGTGCGTCCGGTTAAAACCCCCACGGCTAAGCCACCTAACCCCCGCAAGGCGATGTTTTCCCGGAGGCGACCCCGGAAACTGCTGAGATAATCTTCTGCCAGTTCTGTCATCTCCCCGGCTTGAGGATGTTCGGGGTTAACAATGGCGAACTCCCGAGCCGTAATCGAGGCTTCGAGGCGTTGTCCGTCTTCTCGTAGGGTTTCGGCCAGCATTCGGGCCAGTTCATAGGAACCGGGGAAACGGGTGGTGGCCTCTTCGAGGAAGGCGATCGCCTCGTCGGTGTCTCCCTCATCGAGATGGCGTTGAGCAATCAGAGCGTAGGGCGGTGCAAAGCCGGGAGCTTCTTCAAACAGTAGATCTAACGAGGCTTCCACCTGAGACTCGCGATTTTCGGCTAGGCCTTCTTGAACATTATTCCAATAGACACGACCGGCTGGGGAGAGTTGATCCTCAGTGATGGCGTCGGCGATTTCGAGGGTTCCCTCGGCGGGAAACTCGGGTTTGGCTTGACGATAGAGCCGTTCGGCTTCCCGGAGATTGCCCTGGAGATAGTAGCGGTCCGCCTGAGCCATTAACGCTTCCCGTTCGCTGAGGGAGACGGGCGCTGGGGTGGCTGGGGTGGCGTTGGGATCGGGTTTCTGCTGAGCGGTATTTCTGGCGGTTTGCGTGGCATACACGGCAACTTGATAGTCCCCCCGACCACGAGAATCAAAGGCGTTGGCGACAACGCGATAGGTTCCTGTGGCCGGCAGATTCAGCACCAGTTCTGAGTTGGTATCTCCTGAGGTGCGATCGTCGTTTTCGGCTAAGGGCTGATCGTCGGGGCCGATGAGAATCAGATAGGTGTCAAAATCCGAACTGTCGAGTTGAATGCGAACCTCTTGTCCGGCCTCTCCTGAAAATTCATAGAGATTGTAGCGACTCCCATCTCGCAGCCGGGAACTACGGTTGGTTAGACGGCCTTGTTCTTGGAGGATGGGCCGTTGGGCCAGTTGGCGATCGCCGCCTCCCTCCAATCCCTTCAAGGACTTGGTCTGTGTCACCTCCACCTCAGGATGGGTTTTGAGGCTAATGGACTTGTGAACAACAAGGTCGCGGCTGAAATCCGCTTGAGCGGCAACAGCTCCCCGCAGCAACAGGGGAATGTTGGGCAAAAATAGGTTTAAGCTTAGGAACAGGCTTGTCCCTAATAGGAAGCACAATAGGGGTCGTAAAGGTTTCATAATCATTTTAGATGAGACAAGGGCCAGTGTGACGGTCGCGGATATCGGGCTGAGTCTCTCACGAGGGAGTTTAGGACGACATAAGGGTATTGATGTGAAATGGGGCTTAACTGTTTCGCGATCGCAGCCAGTTTAGCAATTGGCGTGACGGCCACCCCTCGGCGATCGCGTTTTGATTCACAAAAACAGATATTTGTCAAGAGAAACCCCAAAGCTATTGCCTGTTATGCCCCTAAACTTAACAAGAATTTACACGTTATCCCAACAGTTCTCTCAAATCCCTGAGGTTAATAAGAGTTTAATTTTAGCAAAAAGCGTCTTAAACGTCCCCTGTGGAAACTGTGGAAAAGTCAGATGAATAACCCTTCATTCTGACATCCCGGAACCAGACAACTGTGGAAAAACTGTGGAAACATCACCTCAACAAATCCCATCTTAGCCAACATCTCAAGAGGGAACGCAAGCGGCCACTCCCTCAAACCAATTCCGACTGGGATGACGGTAAAAACGATGAGGGAGATTCGAGACGATGACCCAAAATCATCAAGTCTCGTTCAACCCCATCGAGTTGAGCAATCCGAGGTAGATAGCCCCATTCCTGGAACTTGGCCTGTTCAAATAGACCTAAACTCGCTAAATTATGGGCAAAAACGAAGGCCAGGAGTGTTTTCAACTGTAACATTGGCCCATTGGCAACCGCCAACTCTAATAAAAACCGACCCAACCCCTGACCCTGATATTCCGGGTCAATGTAAATCGCCAGTTCCGCCGTCGCTGCATAGGCCGGACGACCATAAAAGGGGCGAAAACTGAGCCAACCCACCACCCGTTCATCCCGTTCCGTCACCCAGAGGGGATAGCGTTCGGGAACATGACCGCTAAACCAAGCGTAACGACTTTCAACCGACACCGGCGAGACATCAGCCGTCGCCATTCGTCCCGGAATGGCAGCATTATAAATGCCCACAATAGCAGGCAAATCATTGGCGCGAGCATGACGGACATTCATCAGTAGATTTCGTAACCCAATTGCGTACAACCGTGAACAACCCCAACCCTCTACCGTAAGCCAGCCCAGTGATACCCCCCAGGCCAACCCAGGAACTCGACCACAGCCGCCGACTCCAGGGGAAGTCATGGCCCTTTAGACAATCGTCTCCGGTAGATTTGTGATCTTGTACACTAACCTTAAGACCGTAGAGCCTTAAAATGTAGCAGGTACATCCTACGTTTTGCAACCTATCCTAACTAAAATCCGGCAATAGTAAAACTATCTTAAAATTTTCCGAGATTGCCGGAGAGACCAGTACACTAAAACCAAGGGAGGCGGATGGACGAGTCCGTCTTAGACTTCGGGGAGCAAAACTGGGACTGAATTCGCCAGACATCTTGACGTAACAAGATTTCCAGGGATGACCCCGAGGTCTTTGCGCCCATCGTTCACGGCACTTAATCACCATTAACCTGTCCAGAAAAACAGATTTAAACGGAGTAAACGTATGATTACTAAAATTCCCTATAAAACCGATCCAGCCCATGATGTTCTGCGATCGCAAAGTGATTTACTACAAGCCATCTTCTCCCCTAACAATGTTGCCGTCATTGGTGCGACGGAAAAAGCCAACAGCGTCGGGCGAACCCTACTCTGGAACTTGATTAGCCATCCCTTTGGCGGGACCGTCTTTCCCGTCAACCCGAAACGCAACAGCGTCTTAGGCATTAAAGCCTATCCCGACGTCGCCTCAGTTCCGGCCCAAGTGGATTTAGCCGTCATCGCCACCCCCGCCCCAACGGTCCCCGAGGTGATTCGCCAATGTGTCGCCGCTGGAGTTCGCGGGGCAATTATTCTCTCGGCCGGCTTCAAAGAAGTGGGAGAAGCTGGGGTCGAACTCGAACGACAAATCCTAGAGGCGGCCCGGGGCAAAATGCGGATTGTGGGACCCAACTGTTTAGGGGTGATGAGTCCCTTATCCGGGTTAAATGCCACCTTCGCCGGGTCCATGGCCCGCCCCGGAAGTGTGGGTTTTATTAGCCAAAGTGGCGCCCTATGTACCTCCATTTTAGACTGGAGTTTTCAAGCCAATGTGGGCTTTAGTTCCTTCGTCTCCCTGGGGTCGATGTTGGATGTGGGTTGGGGAGATCTGATCTACTATCTCGGCGATGATCCCCGGACCGAGAGTATTGTCATCTATATGGAGTCCATTGGCGATGCCCGGTCCTTCTTGTCGGCGGCCCGGGAAGTTGCCCTAAGTAAACCGATTATCGTCATTAAAGCGGGACGGACTGAAGCCGCTGCCAAGGCCGCTGCCTCTCACACCGGGGCCTTAGCGGGCAGTGATGAGGTCTTAGACGCGGCCTTCCGACGCTCAGGGGTGTTACGAGTCTATCACTTGGCCCATCTGTTCTACATGGCGGAATTGCTGGCGAAACAACCGCGCCCGAAAGGTCCCCGTTTAACGATTTTGACCAACGCCGGGGGTCCCGGTGTCCTCACCACGGATACTCTGATTAGTGAAGGGGGTAAGTTGGCGGAATTGGCCCCGGAAACCCTCGAACGTCTCGATGAGATTTTGCCGCCTCAATGGAGTCATGGCAACCCCATTGATATTTTGGGGGATGCAGATCCCGATCGCTATGCCAAAGCCTTACAAGTCGCCGTCCAAGATCCCAATAGTGACGGTTTGATTGTGGTGTTAACGCCTCAGGCCATGACCTCTCCGACGGAGACGGCGGAAAAACTCAAAGCTTGTCCCATGGAAGGCCGCCATAAAAAGCCCATTTTTGCCAGTTGGATGGGTGGGGCGGATGTCGAAGCTGGGGCGCGGATTCTCAATCAGGCCAATATCCCGGCGTTTCCCTATCCCGATACGGCGGTGCGGATGTTTAACTATATGTGGCGCTACAGCCGTAACTTGCGGAGTTTGTATGAAACGCCGATGTTGTTGGAGGATGAGGAAGGGGAATCCTCGGGCCGCGATCGCCCCTCGGCTTATGCCATTATCCAAACGGTACGAGAGGCTGGCCGGACGCTATTAACGGAGTTTGAGTCGAAGCAACTCCTGGCCAGTTATGGCATCCCGATTGTGGAAACTCGCATCGCCCAAACCCTAGAAGAAGCCATGGCCGCCGCCGCTGATCTCGGCTATCCGGTGGTGTTAAAACTCCTCTCGGAAACCATTACCCACAAAACTGATGTGGGCGGGGTCCAGCTAAACTTGAATGATGCTGAAGCTGTGGCGAAGGCCTATCAACGGATTCGCGATCGCGTCAGTGAACTCCATAGCCCTGAGGACTTTCAAGGGGTGACGGTTCAGCCGATGCTGAAACTCGATGGCTACGAGTTGATTATTGGTAGTAGTTTAGATCCCCAGTTTGGGCCGGTGTTACTGTTTGGAACCGGGGGACAGTTGGTGGAGGTGTTCCGCGATCGCGCCCTGGGCCTACCGCCCCTCAACACCACTCTGGCCCGGCGTTTGATGGAAAACACCAAAATCTATACGGCCCTCAAGGGGATTCGTGGCCGCGATCCCATTGACTTGGCCGCCCTCGAACAACTCTTGGTCCGCTTTTCCTATCTGGTGGTGGAACAACCCTGGATTAAAGAGATTGAGGTCAATCCACTGCTGGCTAGCCCGGAACGGCTGATTTCCCTCGATGCGCGGGTAGTTCTCCATCCGGCGGACACCGATGTGGCTGAGTTACCGAAACCGGCCATTCGCCCCTATCCCAGTCAGTATGTGGGACGCTGGACAGTTCGCGATGGACGGGAGGTGACGATTCGCCCCATCCGCCCGGAAGATGAACCGATGGCGGTCAAGTTCCACGAAAGTTTATCCGAGGAAAGTGTCTATCTACGCTACGCCCACGCCTTCACACTCAATCGTCGGGTGACTCATGAACGACTCTCGCGGTTGTGTTTTATTGATTATGACCAAGAAATGGCCCTGATTGCTGACTATCGCAATCCTGAAACCGGTCAGCATGAACTCGTCGGAGTGGCCCGCTTGAGTCTGATTCACGGAACCCGTGATGCGGAGTATTCCTTGTTAGTCAGCGATCGCTTCCAGCATCAAGGTTTGGGGACGGAAATGACTCGTCGTTCCATTGAAATTGCCCGGGCGGAAGGCTTTGATGTAGTCTTTGCTGAAATTCTCTCGGATAACCGGGCCATGCAACGGATTTCTGAACATCTTGGCTTTAAGATTGAACGGATTTTAGGGGAGTCCATGGTTCGGGCTGAGATGCGTTTAACGGATGGGGAGTCATGATGTTTAACGTCAAGGTCAAACCCAATTCCAAGCAACAGGCGATTATCCTCGAAGAGGATGGCAGTCTCACGGTTCGGCTGCAATCTCCCCCGGTCGAGGGTAAGGCCAATAAGGAGTTAATCCAGGTCTTAGCCGACCGCTTTGGGGTGCGTCAGTCTCAAATCTCGATTCGGTCTGGGGAACGATCTCGGACGAAGCGCGTTGAGGTGGATGAGACCTCCTAGGTTGGGTTAGTTTGGCTTACCATAGGGCATAGGGTCAGTCTTGGATCAACAGGCTGGGTCTATGCCCGATTTGGTTTGGTTTGGTTTTAGTTTTGTTTTGATGAGGACTCCCCATGGTCACACCGACACAAGTTTGGACGATTCGTGATCTCGATGCGATGCCCGATGATGGGGGKTGGACTCGGCATGAAATTATTGATGGAGACCTGTTTGTGACTCGCGCCCCTCATTTTCGTCATCAAGCTGTCGCTACCAAACTTCAGGTTCGCCTAGAGACTTGGTCAGAAACAACTGGGTTGGGAACGACATTTCAAGCCCCAGGGCTGATTTTCAGTCCTCGGGATGCGGTGATTCCCGATTTGATCTGGATTAGTCAATCCCGGTTAGAGACTGGGGTGGATGCGTCGGGACATTTTACGGTGGCCCCGGAGTTGGTGGTCGAGATTCTCTCTCAAGGGGAAACCAATGAACAACG
>FSSI02000089.1:0-6515 GCA_900149785.2 Phormidium lacuna HE10JO
AGTCCAGCGTTAAGATGGCAAAATAGGGGTTAGCGTTTTCATGCAAATCGCTAACCCCTTTGTCATTGAGCAAGATAGCCGTTCAAGTGACTATGGCTATCCCCTCTTGGGAGGGGTCAGGGGTGGGTTATGCCTCTTGCCTTTTGCCATCCCCTCTTGGGAGGGGTTAGGGGTGGGTTATGCCTTTTGCCTCTTGCCCGTTCCCTCTTGGGAGGGGTTAGGGGTGGGTTATGCCTTTTGCCTCTTGCGTTCCCCGTTCCCCGTTCCCCGTTCCCTATTCCCCGTTCCCAAACACTCCCTAGCGAGGCGACTTGTGCCAGAACTTCCTGAAGTTGAAACTGTACGTCGTGGCTTAAATGCCCATACCTGCCAGCAACGAATCCTAGGAGGCACTGTACTCCTAAACCGTAGTTTGGCAAGTCCCACGGACGCTGATGAATTCATTGAGGGGTTGCGCGGCCAATCGATTCGAACATGGCATCGACGCGGGAAATATCTGATCGCGCAACTCGGTGACGATGAGCCTTGCGATCGCCTCATCCCCACAGCCGCCGGTTGGCTGGGTGTGCATTTGCGGATGACGGGGCAACTCCTCTGGTGTCACCCCGACGATCCCCTCGCCAAACATACCCGAGTGCGGTTATTCTTCGAGGGCGATCGCGAACTGCGTTTCGTCGATATCCGCACCTTTGGCCGCATCTGGTGGGTTCCTCCCGACACCGCCCCCGAAACCATCATCACCGGCCTGCTGAGTCTCGGCCCGGAACCCTTCAGCGAGGCCTTATCCAGCGACTACCTCATCAAGACCCTCCGTAATCGCCGCAAACCGATCAAAACCGCTCTCCTCGATCAAACCATTATTGCGGGAACCGGCAACATCTATGCCGACGAAAGTTTATTTCTCAGTGGGATTCCCCCAACCCGTCTCTGTAGCCAACTCACCCCAGAGGAAATTGATCGCCTGCGATCGCAACTCATCACCGTTCTCGGGCAGGCGATCGAAGCGGGGGGAACCACCCTGCGGGACTTTCGTGATGTAAACGGGATTAACGGCAACTATGGGGGAATGGCCTGGGTGTATAACCGCAAGGGGCAACCCTGTCGCCACTGTAGTACCCCCATTGAGCGCATTAAACTGGGGGGGCGATCGTCCCATTTCTGTCCCTGCTGCCAGCCAGACCCCAAAACGCCCTAGAATGGTCAAACGATAGACCTTTACCTATAGACTCACGATCACCCCTTATGGCACCTGCGAAGAAACTCAAACGCGGCTCCTTTGTCCGTGTCGTCCGTGAAAAGCTTGCCAACAGCGTCGAAGCCACCGCCAGTGACAGCCGCTTTCCGAGCTATATTTTCGAGACACGGGGCGAAATCCTCGAAACCGAGGGCGACTATGCCTTAATCAAGTTTGGCATCGTTCCTACGCCCAACGTTTGGCTTCCCTTAGAACAACTCGAAGCCTTTGAGTAAGGAGGTGAAGCGGCCCATCACAGCCTCCAGGTGGCGGTTCGAGACTGTTCAGCATGGACATTCCCCCCTTCGAGACATGGCAGAATTAAGTCTGGAACCGTCCCCCATCCTTAACTCTGTATGAATTCTTCCTCCCCAACCCCAGTCTCTAGCCATCGCCAGCCCCGTGTGGCCGTTATCGGGGCCGGCAAAGTTGGCAGTACCCTGGCTCAACGAGTGGCCGAAAAGAATCTTGCCGATGTGGTGCTATTAGACATCATTGAGGGTTGGCCTCAGGGGATTGCCTTAGATCTGATGCAGGCCCGAGGACTGGAGGGACACGATCGCACCATCACCGGAACCAATGACTACGCCGATACCGCTGATGCTGATGTGGTGGTCATTACAGCCGGACGGCCCCGCACTCCTGGGATGGATCGCAGCGATTTAATTAAAACCAATGCTGCCATCGTCGTCAACGCGGCTAAACAGGCGATCGCCTATTCCCCTAATGCCATTTTTATCGTCGTCACCAATCCCCTCGATGTGATGACATACCTGGTTTGGCAAGCCACGGAACTGCCCCCCCGACGCGTGATGGGGATGGCTGGGGTTCTCGACTCCTCGCGATTGCAAGCCTTTATCGCGATGGAACTCGGAGTCTCGATGCAAGATGTACAAACTCTGGTTTTAGGGAATCATGGCAAGCAGATGATTCCTCTACCCCGCCATTGCACCGTGAAAGGGGTTCCTCTCCCAGAGATGACGGATGCAGCGACGGTTGAGCGACTGATGGAACGTACCCGTCATGGGGGGAGTGAAATCGTCGGACTGATGCAGCGGGGAGGAGCTTATTTTGCTCCCGCCTCCTCCATTTACGTGATGGTAGAGAGCATTCTGTGCGATCGCAACCGTCTCGTGAGTGCCGCCGCCTATCTGCAAGGGGAATATGGCATTGAGGGGCTATTTCTAGGTGTTCCTTGTCACTTAGGGCGTAAGGGTGTTAGAACCGTCATGGAACTCTCCTTAGAACCGGAGCAACAGCAGGCCCTTCTCGATTCGGCAACGACGGTTCGCCAAAATATCGAGATCGCTCAGGAGCTTCTCACCCGTCAGCGTTGAGACTCTCCAAAACGACCTCGAAGACCCTAAATCATTTAGATCTCAATCTTCAGGATTGGGCATGACATCATGGACGAGATCCGATCGCGTGAGGTCGCGATCGCTACCCGTAATCTTAGTAAACAGTTCGATCGCCATCTGGCGGTCGATCAGGTTGACCTGGAAATTAACTATGGTGAAGTCTATGGACTCATTGGTCCCAATGGTGCCGGCAAAACCACCTTGATTCGGATGTTGGCGGCGATCGAAGAACCCACCATCGGCGAAATTTACTTTCACGGAGAACGCTTAGATCTCAGTCGCCCAAATCCGCGCTTAAAACGCTATTTAGGCTATCTTCCCGATGATTTTCCCCTCTATGATGATCTCACCGTTTGGGACTATCTCGATTATTTTGCCCGTCTCTATGAATTACGAGAACCCCAGCGATCACGTCGTCTCTTAGAGATTCTCGATCTCGTACAACTAATTCCCAAACGAGACAGCCTCATTTCCACCCTCTCCCGAGGCATGAAGCAGCGGTTAAGTCTCGGACGTACGATCCTCCATGAACCCATCTTACTGCTCCTTGATGAGCCAGTCTCCGGCTTAGATCCCATCGCTCGGCAACAGTTCCGCGACATTATCCAAGTCGTCCGTGAAGCCGGGATGACGGTGCTGATTTCCTCCCATGTTCTCTCGGATTTAGCCCAACTCTGTAGTTCCATCGGCATTATGGAACTCGGCTGTCTCGTCGAAAGTACCTCCATTCAGGAGTTGTATAGCCGTCTGAGTCAGCAATATATTGAAATCCACTTACTCGAAGACGAGTTATCCGAAAGTTTAAACCGGGCGATCGCCGAACTGAGGAACTGCCCCCACGTCGAGAGTTGGACGGTCAAAAACCAGCAAATTACCGTACATTTTCAAGGGAGCGATCGCGACAGTGCTAATCTCTTAAAACAACTCATCAAAGCTCAAGTCAACCTCTACCAATTTCAAATTCAAAACGACGACCTCGAAGATATTTTTCTCAAATTAGGTCATCAACAAGCCTCCTAATCCCTAAATTTCAATTCCCATGAATCATCGATTGTATGACAAATTGAGTAACAGTAACCCCCAGCTCATGCGGGAAATCAAAGGACGATTTAAGCCCGCTAAAATTGGACTATCTCTCGTCAGCTCAGTCCTGATTCAAGGGCTAGTTCTGTTATCTTTCTTGGCCAAACTACCACTTCCCACCAGCAAAAACTATAACGACTATTGTTACCCAGGTGTCATGTATTCCAGGGAAAACCGCTGGATATATGATTACCAAAACTTAGATTGCCTGAAAGATAGTAGTGGTAATCTCCTCATTGGTTGGCCTCTTTGGTGGGAACATATTTGTCAAACCCTGAGTGCGATCGCCATCATCGCTCTAGTCATTGGCGGCTTGTTTTTGCTAATCGAAAATATTGCCAAAGAACAAAAAGAAGGCACACTGAATTTTATTCGCCTCAGTCCTCAAAGCGGGTCTAACATTATTGTTGGCAAACTTCTGGGTGTCCCCTTATTGGTTTATGTTGGCATTGCCGTAATGATTCCCCTGCATGGATTTGCCGCCATTCAAGCAGGATACTTTTTGAGGGATCTGCTCAGCTTCTATAGCGTCGTCAGCCTAAGTCTATTAGCCGTGTATTCACTCGGGGTTTTGTATGCGATTAAAGGTGGGCAGCAAGCCCTGATTTTTGGCGTTGCACTGGGCGGAATGTTCGGCAGCTTCTATCTTCCTATTTTGAAAGAGTTTTTTCCCAAACATCACCTTTTGGGACAGACAAGTGAAGCGATTTGGTGGGGATTACCACTGGCAGCCCAACCCATCTATTTTCAAAGTTTTTTGATTCTCTCTCTTCTGATCTTGAACAGTTCTCTCTTCAAGATTATTGAGCGAGCTTATCAAAAACCCTATGCAACCCTACTGACAAAAAAGCAAAGCTACAGTTTAGGAATTATTGCTAATCTCTATGTCCTAGGCTTTTGGTTGAGTGCCCTTAATCCGACTCAATCACTCATCAGCCATCATGACGTCGTCGATCTCTTAAGTCTCTATAGCATCTTGTTGCTACCGGTTTTTCTAACCCTGGCCTTAAGCTTATCGCCGAGCCGTCAAAGTCTCCAAGACTGGGCTCGCTATCGCCAGACTTTAACCGGCGAAACCGGCCAGCCTCGCTCTTCACTACGAGGGGACTTAATCTGGGGAGAAAAAAGCCCCTCAGTGGTTGCTGTCGGTATCCATATTTTGATGTCAATTATGACCTTAGCGGTGGCGATCGCCCTCTGGAAGACTGAGGATATCATTTGGGATAGCAGCGGTAAACTTTTGGCGATTCTGGGACTCTGTATCGTGGGTGGCTGGCTTTGGATTTACAGTATTGTCATCCAATGGCTCTTTTTGAGTAAACTCAGCAAGCAGCGATGGGTGCTTCCTCTCGTGTTAGGAGTAATCATTGGCTTACCTCCCCTGGTTTTACTGGTTCTAGGCCATCATACTGGGGAGAGTTTTCCCTATTGGTTAATGTTTGGCTTTGGGTCGAGTCCATTTTTGACCATCAACTCCGATTTAATCACCATCGCCGTCAGCACCTTGTTGGGCCAAACTCTCATTATTGGCATGAGTTTGAGACTGTTGACCAGACAACTCAAACGAGCGGGCCAGTCTGAGTTAAAACAACTCATCGACCGTCCCGCGATCGCCGCCAACCGTTCAACATCAGCAAGCCGTTAAAACTGAATCCCCACTCCACCCTGAATCGAGACCCCAGTGCGGTTGCTTTCCTCATCAAAAACGACAACCTCGAAGACATTTTTTTCGAACTTGGTCATAAACGAGCCTCCCAACCTCTAGATTGTAATCGCCATGAATCATCAATTGTACGATAAATTGAGTAACAGCAATCCCCAGCTCATGCGGGAAATCAAAGGACGATTTAAACCCGCTAAAATTGTACTATCTATAGCTGGATCATTACTCATTCAGGGGCTAGTTTTGCTGTTCTACTTCGCCAAATTGCCTGGCCCCACCAGCAACAACCATAACGACTATTGTTATCCACGTGTCATGTATTTCAGGTCATCAGACCCCTTTTCCCGGAGTAATTTTAAGTTAGATTGCTTGAAAGATAGCAGCGGCAATTTACTCATTGGTTGGCATGTTTGGTGGTATGACATTTCTCAGACTCTGAGTGCGATCGCCATCATCGCTCTAGTCATTGGCGGCTTGTTTTTGCTAATCGAAAATATTGCCAAAGAACAAAAAGAAGGCACACTGAACTTTATTCGCCTCAGTCCTCAAAGCGGTTCTAAAATTATTGTCGGTAAACTTCTGGGGGTCCCCCTATTAGTTTACGTTGGCATTGCCGTAATGATTCCCCTGCATGGATTTGCCGCCATTCAAGGAGGCTATTTTTTAAGGGATTTGATTAGTTTCTATGGCGTCATCAGCTTAAGTCTATTAACCATTTATTTACTCGGAGCGTTGTATGCGATTAAAGGTGGCCAACAAACCCTAGTCTTCGGAGTCGCACTGGGCGGGCTATTTTGCAGTTCCTACCTGTCTACTTTGCAAACATTATTCCCACCCGGAAAGTTTGCTAAGCCCACATCTGAAGCAATTTGGTGGGGATTATCACTAGGCATGAAGCCGATCTACTGTCAAGCTTTTGTCATTGTTTCGCTTCTGGTCTTAAACAGTTATCTCTTCAAGGTAATCGAGCGATCCTATCAAAAACCCTACGCCACCCTACTCACGAAAAAGCAAAGCTACCAGTTAGGACTGATCGCTAACCTCTATGTCCTCGGCTTTTGGTTGAGTAGCCTTAGTCCAAACCAATCCTTCGTTAACGATAGCCAGGCCTTCAGTCTCTTAATGGCTCATGGCCTCTTCCTGCTACCGGTTTTTCTCACTCTAGCCTTAAGCCTAT
>FSSI02000101.1:0-2426 GCA_900149785.2 Phormidium lacuna HE10JO
GAGGTAGGTGACGGTGTTCAAGTCGCCGTCGTCGTTGTACTCGTAAGACAGTAGGGTTTCTCCTGTCGGACTTTCGACGGCGTAACCGTTATCCTCGTAACGGAATTGGTAGAGGGTATTTCCCCAATCTGTAGCGGTTTTGAGGCGACCGAGTTCGTCGTAATCGAATAGACGGTCTCGTTGATTGCGGTCAGTGAGACTCGTCGGATAGTCTTTGGCTTCGAGGAGGTTGTTGCCGAATAGGTAGGTTTGACGTTCGGGTTAACCCGAACTCACGTTAGGGAAGTACTGCTTCTGCAATTCTCAAATCTAAAATCAAGGGAACATCAGGATCTTGATGTTCAAGTTTAAAGATTATAACTAAGCTGCTAAAATTCCAGATAGCAATGTGAATCGCGCAATAAAAATCAATAATTTCCGAAGAGCAGCAATCCGTATAAACATCTGCGGTTCCAAGTCTTTTTTCAAGATTTGTGAGAATCTCTTGAAATTTTGTCCCTAAGTTACTGATGTTTAGATTGTAGTTTTCTACAGAAAAAGTATCTGGATCTTCTATAAACTCCAAAGTAATTTCTAGCCATTCAACTTTTGATTCACTCAAATATAAACTGATATCAGTAGACTCACTTTTAGAAACATAATCAATTCTGCTATCAATGCCAGTATCTACTTCACTCAAACCTTCTCTTGTAAGAAAATTTTTGACATGGCTCTCATGCCAATCCCATTCATTTTTATTAGCTGCTTGTACTAATTTCGATAGAAAGTCTTCTAATTGCATTAGGATGTCCGTGAATAATAATTGACTATCAATAGAGCATCTACATTCCGTTTCCTGGAACATGTAATACTTTTAGGGTTCCGTTGGCTATTTCATCAGGGAATTTTTGCTGAAATAACTGTTGGTAATGGTTGACTCCACCCATCTCAGAGAAGACGTAGGTAACTCCCTTTCCACTAGCCTCTTCGTTAAGTTGAAGATATCGCTCAGTTTGATCCAGGACTTTCTTCTCATTATAAAATCTATGAGTAGGATTATATGGAGATTTTGTCCATGCTTTTTCATTTTTGCCAGTCCATTTTACCTCAATGAAGCGACCATCGCTAGAGCCATCAACCTGTACGGTTCTCCCTCTGTAAAAACCATGCTCCAACGTCCAAGTTTCTTCATAGTCTTTACCAGTAACATGCTTCTGATATTTTGACCAAGGATCGTTAGAACTGCCTAAACGTCGGTTATTGCCTCGAATGGCCCCTAAGGTAGGAGTTATAGCTAATATCTGCTGTACATTTGTCAGGAAGTCCAGAGCCGCAGATGTTTGATTAAGAAACTGTACCAATGGATTATCTGGACCACCAGCGGCCTCCGCAAATTTGGCTCCGAAATTCAACTGTAAATTGACTAGCTCGTTTCGTATTGAATGAGCAGCATTTACCTCTGTCAGTGTGAACAAACCAGCTGGATCAATTCCATTGACTGGATTATTATTTGTATAGTTGTATTTGTGTAAGCTCTTTGGACGATATGATGAGCCTTCATACGTATCCCGCCGCGTAAACCGCCCCACCCCAGCATCATAGAACCGCTGACGCAGATAATACTGCTCTAACTCCCCGTCAAACTGCTCCCCAGCAAACAGATAGTCGTTCTCAACCTCACCCGTCGAATCCAACAACTCACCGAACGCATCGTAGGTGTAAGTGGCGACGACTTCCCCATCCAAGTCGGTAAGAGTGCGTGTACTTCCCAACCCATCGACGAGATAGACCGAAACCTCCCCATCTCGCTCCACCGAAATCAAATCCAGACCGTGGACATAGCGAACCTTGAGGTTCTCGTCCTCGTACTCCTCCAACACCTGCGCGTAAGGACGATTACTATCCACCAAATAGGTCGTCTTCGTTCCGTTCACCGTTGAACTGACGCGGATGTTCTCGTCGTCGTACTCGTAAACCACCGTATCGCCGTCAGCAGTGTTCACTTCCACTAACCGGTTACGGTCATCCCAGGTGTACGTCGTAGTTTCCCCATTCGCCGTCTGAGAGGTCAGGTTCCCATTGTCGTCGTACTGGTAAGTCGTTARGACTCCATTGGCGGTCGATTCCAGCAAACGGTCATTCTCGTCATAAACATAAGTGGTCGTCCCCTCAGCCGAATCCACCCGCTTCAGACGATTCCCCACATCGTCGTACTCATACGAAACCGTCTGTCCGTCAAAGCGTTCCTCCGTCAAGCGACCCAAATCGTCGTACTCGTACTCGACGGTTTCGCCGTTTTCCGTCACCGCAACCCGATGTCCCGCATCGTCCAACTCGTAGTCATAACTGGCGACCACGTCACCGTTGCGGGTCTGTTCCAACAACTCCAGACGGTTCAACTCGTCATACTCACGAGTTTCCACCACCCCGTTCGGTAACACCGTCTC
>FSSI02000061.1:0-26460 GCA_900149785.2 Phormidium lacuna HE10JO
GCTCATCAACTTTGCGACCAGGCGCAAACCATTTTTGCAGAAGATCTCAACGTCACGGGGTTGACGCGCGGGATGCTGCGGAAAGATTGTGTGGATGCTGCCTTCGGACAATTTCTGTCTCTGACGGAATGGGTGTGCTGGAAACGTGGCGTGTACTTTGCCAAAGTCAATCCCAACGGTACCAGCCAAACCTGCCCATCCTGCTTTGCGACCGTGAGCAAAGGGTTGGAAGTCAGAGAGCATCATTGTCCTGAGTGTGGGTATCGGACTCATCGTGACCATGCCGCAGCAGAAATGGTATTGCATCGTGGACTAGAGAACGTAGTAGCCCAGGGACTCTGGGGAACGGAAACAGCCTGTCAAGTCGAGCGAGCGGATGCCGAACCGAGTTCGGCATATTCGAGTCGAGCGTCGGTCTGTCGGGGGTCTATGACCTAGATAAGTGGCGTGGGGCAGGAATACCCAGTCGTGAGGTTGGGAAGCCCGCGCTGTACCCGTAGGGTCAGCGTCGGGAGGATGTCACGACATCGTCAAGACAGGGTCTAAGACATCCGTCGCAACAGACTTAAACCATGAGTGTCCGTACCGCAAGTATCAAACAACCCATACTCAACATTGAGTTGTTTAATCTTCGCCGTTTCCTTGGGACTTGGACGCCAAGGATCTGGATTGTTATAGGAATAGTAGGCCTCCGCCCCGTCAATCCCGAGTTCAGCCGCAGCGGGAATGAGTTGATTGGCCGATTTGCGATAGCGGGCGGGGTGAGCGAGAACCGCTAAGCCTCCCGCCTTCTGAATGGCTTTGATGACTCGCTTGGCCCCAAAGGCTCGCCCTTCAACTTTCTCACCTTGTAAATAGGGTTGAATCGCCTTGTGACCCGGATTGTAGCCATAGCCGAGAATGTGGACTTCCGTACCAATGAGGTCGGCGTTAATTTCGACGCCAGTCCATAAGTGAGGGATGGGCGCATCAGGAAGAGAACGCCGCCAGTCGTCTAACCAACGCTGCGCCTGACGATAGCCATCAACACTGTGGTGGTCTGTGATGGCCAATCCCTTCAGGCCAATGGTTACCGCTTGTTCCATGATGGCTTCAGGGCGCAAGCGACCGTCGGAATAGACCGAGTGCATGTGAAAATTGTAATGGCGCGGACAGCTTTCAGCATTTAGGGTGCTAAAAACCTTACAGAGTCTCCGCGTGTCTTGTGCGGCAGGTCTATCGTATGTCGCCAAGTGGGTCTGATAGACAAGCATAAGCAGTTAATGTCTAGGAGTTTACTTATTGTAACAATGTTTAGGAGAACTGACAGAAAACGTCATCAAATTCTGATTTAAAAATAGAACCAATGACTTCAGCTTTCCTAATCAGCGTCCTGTGGATCTAGGTATTTCTTCTTATTTAGCCTCCATCCAGTTCTCTCCCTGATGAATATCGACCACGAGGGGAATACTCAGTTTCAGTGCCGATTCCATCGTCTCTCGGATGGAAAATTCGAGCTGTGACCACTCCTCCTCGGGCATTTCAAAGACCAGTTCATCATGGACCTGTAACAAAATCCGGGCCGCGCGATCGCCCAAAAGCTGATGTAACTTGACCATAGCAATTTTAATGATGTCCGCGCTCGACCCTTGAATTGGGGCATTTGCGGCGGCTCGCAGAGCCTGAGAGTCCGCTAAACTGAGATTTTTGAGGTTTTCCACGTCAATGCTCTCAGCCGGCTTTCCCTGGAGTTTTCGCAGGGCTGAGGACTCGAACGTGAAATAACGACGGCGACCACAGAGCGTTTCCACATAGCCGTGGGCGATCGCCTCGCGCTTCATCTGTTGCAAATAGGCAAACACCCGAGAATAGCGCGTATTATAGCGGTCAATAAACTCCCGTCCCTCCAAAGAACTCACCCCCGCTTCTCGGGCAAATCGTTGCGCTCCCATCCCATAAATCACGCCAAAATTAATCGTTTTACCCAACCGTCGTTCCTCCGAGGAAATCTCCTCTTTTTCAAACAACAATTGCGCCGTCAAGCGATGGACATCCTGACCCGTATCATACGCCTCTAACAAAATCGGCTCCTGACTTAAATGAGCCAAAATTCGTAACTCAATTTGCGAATAATCCGCCGTCACCAACCGCCAACCCTCACGAGGTAAAAACGCCTTACGAATCCGACGACTAAACTCAGTGCGAATGGGGATATTCTGTAAATTCGGATTCGACGACGACAGTCGCCCCGTCGCCGTAATCGTCTGATTGAAATCCGTATGAATGCGGTTCGCCTGCTGCTCATCTACACGAACCAACTCAGGTAACGCATCGACATAGGTTGATTTCAACTTGGCTAAGGTGCGATGTTCCAAGATGACATCAACAATTGGGTGATCCCCATGCAGTTTATCCAATACCTTGGCATTCGTCGAATAATTTCCCGTTTTCGTCTGACGAGTCTTCCGCTTGTCTAACCCAAGCCGATCAAAGAGGATTTCTCCGAGTTGTTTCGGGGAGTTTAAGTTAAAGGAATCACCCGCCAACTCATAGGCTGTTTTTTCTAACTCATCTAACTGCTCAGCCAACTGATCTGAGAGTGTTTTGAGATACTCAATATCCAGGCGAATCCCCAAAAACTCCATCTCCGCCAAGACCGCCTCTAATGGTAATTCCACCGTATTCAGGAGTGTTTCCAATTGAGGCGTTTGTCGAAGTTGCTCTCGTAACAGAGGAACGAGGCGATAGGTGACATGAACATCCTCAGCGCAATAGTGAGCCGCCACGGGAATCGAGACATCGGCGATGGTTTTTCCCTTAGGAACAATATCCTTAAAACTGCTGACCGTTAAATCCAGATGACGTAGGGCTAAATCCGTGAGATTGTGAGTGGTTTCAGGATTGAGGAGATAGCTGGCCAGGAGCGTATCAAACACCACCCCTTGTAAGAGAATCCCGTGACTACGCAAGACGAGGCGATCGTATTTTGTATTTTGAAACACTTTGGGATAGCGATCGCCCTGCAAAATCGGCCGCAACGCCTCCAACACCTGCTCCAACGACAAGGCGTTTCCCTGACGATGAGCCAAGGGAATATAGGCGAGATCCTCAGGAGACTCCCCCCAACAGCAGCCAAGTCCCACCAACGCCGCTTCCGTGGCTTTCGTACTGGTGGTTTCCGTATCCCACGCCACCGGAGCGTGAGGATTGGTTTGGTCCTGAAGCCGTTTGAGCAGAGTTTGCAATGTTTCGGGAGAATCAACAATGAGCGGTCGTAGTCGAGACTCCTCGGGGGGTTGACTGGCTTGGGTGTCCTCCCAACTCCAAAACCCCGTATCCTCGAGTTCAGCCGAATGAGCCGGAGACGGAGAGGCGGTCGATTGAGGGGATGTGGCCTCCGTTGCGCCGCCTCCGAGTTGCTCTTGTAGACGGTCGAGGCGATCGCGTAGAGAATGGAGTTCAAGGCGATCGAGAAGGGGTAACAGCCGCTGAGCATCAAACCCTCGCAGCGTTAGGTCATCTAAATCGAACTGAAGAGGAACCTCACAGTTAATCTCAGCCATGTATTGCGTGTGATAGGCCGCCTCTCGTCCGGCTTCTAGTTTTTTGCGAGTGGCGCCCTTAATCTCCTCAACATGGTGATAAATCTCATCGAGAGAGCCGTACTCTTGCAAGAGTTTAACCGCTGTCTTCGGACCAATTCCCTTCACACCGGGGAGATTATCAGAACTATCACCGCACAGAGCCTTATAATCGACCACTTGCTGAGGACGAATCCCCAACTTCTCCTGAACCTCTTGGGCCTGAAACTCTTGAGGACGGGCGTTTTTGCGTCCCCACCCCCCAGCTAAATGTAAGACCGTAATCGGGGGGTCATCACAAATGAGTTGAAACAAATCTTGGTCGCCGCTGAGGAGTTGGACCTTGTACTGCTGCCGACTGGCCTGCTGAGCCAGAGTTCCCAGGATATCATCGGCCTCATAGCCTGGAGCCGTGAAAATTTGTAAATTTAGGGCCGTCAGCAGTTGCTTGAGATATTCGACATCAGGGATAAAGTCCTCGGGAGTCTCGGCCCGTTGCGCCTTGTAGTTCGCGTCTGCGTCGTGGCGGAAGGTGGGGGTACTGGTATCAAAGGCGATCGCCACCGCTGACGGGCGATGGGTGGCGATACTATCGAGGAGGGAGCGTAGGAACCCGAAACAAACACTGGTGGGGAGTCCGGTTGAGGTTCGCAAGCCTCCCTCACGGCTTTTAGCAAAGGCGTAGTAGGCCCGAAAGGCCAGGGAATGACCATCGACAAGCAGAACTGAGGACACAGAGACTCTCCGAGATGTAGGGTTTTCTTCCATTTTGCCTTGATTTGGCGTCAATAGCTCCTGAGGAATCGGGGAGGCGATCGCATCTTGGAAAAATCCTGGTACAGTAGCAGGGTTATCGAGAGATGTCTAAAAGGGAATTCCCCCAGACCCTTGTCAACTGTTGCGATCGCCTCATCGAGCCTCTATGAGAACTTATCGGAGAAACCGTCGGAAATCCCCACCCTGGAGAGCCTTAGCCGTTGTTGGTTTAATTTTAGTCGGTGGCGGTGTGATCTATGGCCTCATCTCCCGCCGGCCTGTTAACCTCAGTTTAATTGTCGGAGCCGAGTTTGTCCCCGACGATGCCCTGATCGCTGTTTCAGTGTCTACTCGATCTCGACAATGGCGACGGCTACGCAACTATGGAACCGAGGGGAGTCAAGCTCGCTTTGAAGACGGACTCACGCAACTGCAAGATAATCTCCTCGCCGGGTCCAATTATCGGTATGAAGAGGATATCGCGCCCTGGGTTGGCGATCGCATCACCCTCGCCATCCTCCCCCCACCCGAGATCGATGAAACCACCCCCCCTGAAGACCTGCGAGCCGATCGCGCCAACCTGCTGATTCTCCCCATTGGCAATGCCGGCCGCCTGCGATCGATTGTCGCGCAACGGCAAGACGAATCAGGATTAGAGGAGCGTAACTATCGCGGCGTCACCATCTATGAACCCGAAATTGACGATCCTCTCAGCGAAGCCGCCGCCAGCCGTCCGAGTACCCTAGCCGTCGTTGACCGACGTTTCCTGATTGTCTCTCAAGAATCGAGTGCTGTGAACCGGGCCGTTGATGCCTATCGAGATAATCAATCGATCCTGACGATTCCTGGCTATAACCAGGCCTGGGAAGCTCTACCCGCCACAGATTTCGCCAGTTTATTTGTCAATGTCCCAGATTCACTGGCCACCTTAGCCGAGGATTCGACTCGTCCTCTCAATGCGAATGCCCTAGAAACCCTAGAAACTCAAGGGTTAGCCAGCACCCTTGATCTCGAAAACGATGGGATTCGTGTTCATACCCTCTCCTGGCTCAACCCCGACAGCGAGACTCTCTTGGATGTAGACAATAGCCTCCCCCCAACCCTAGCGAGTCGTTTCCCCGCCACAACCATGATGGTTATGGCCGGCTCGAACTTCAGCAAACTTTGGCAAGATTATCTACAAGATTCCCAAACTAATCCGCTTCTACCCATTAATGGGACTTGGATTCGTAGCGCCCTCGAGCAAACCGTCGGCGTTAACCTCGACAACGACCTGTTACCCTGGATGACGGGACAATTTGCCCTCGGCTTGATTCCGACACCTCCCGATGAAGATACAACCCTACCGGGGAGTTTGGTGGTCATTGCTGAAACCGGAGATATTGAGGCGACAGAAACCCTACTCAGACGTGTTGATCGAGCCGTTGTCGATCGCTATGGCTTTGAGGTGAATGTAGAAATTGAAGAACTCGGACAACGGCGTCTCGTCACCTGGGATACTCGTCGCAAGGGATTAAGCGTCAGTCACGGCTGGCTGAGTGGTTCAGTGGTCTTTTTTGCAGTCGGTTCACCTGTCACCGAGCAATTTTTGCCTGAACCGGAGTCCTCTCTAGCTCGCGATTCTGAGTTTAACGATGTGGTTCCTCGGGAGCCGGATGAGAGTAATGGTCTATTTTTCCTGAATCTCAACCCCACTCAAGTTGGGGAAGATGGCCAGGAGCAATCTCTTGATTTACCTCTGTTACAGCTTCCACCCGAGCAACAGGAGTTTTTAGAGGCGATTGAGGCCATTGGCGTGCGAGTTGGGTTTCAGGACGAACGCCGTAGTCGCTATGACGTCTTTGTCAAGATTGAGAGTCCCTAGAAGTGGGTGGATGTAGCCGCAACTGGGAAACGGTTTAGCGCGATCGCCGTAGGATAATGACATCATTACCCACAACGGGACTACGAGCGACGAGAACCCCTTGCTGATCGACAATTTCCACATGACTAAAATCGAGCCGTTGGGCCTGACTCCAAAGGCCATTGGCGAGTTTTGACCGTTCCCGGCCGTCGAGGTCATACCATTGGGGAGTAATTTCGACGCGCAACAGATCGGCCTCGAAGTTGGCACTGATGCGGGTGACAAAGCGGTTTTCCTCGCTGCATTCCTCTTGTTGAGTGAGGTTGAGGCCTGAGCGATGACAGTCTTCATAGGGACGAGCCACGTCGCTGATTTGCGATCGCACAGCGGCGATGAGTTGCTGTTCGGGGGTTAGCTGAATGGGTTTGCTGGCGGGCGCTGAGGGCTTCGCTGGCTCAGGAGAGTCAGGGAATGGCTCAGGCGACATCTCTGGAGGAGTCTCCTGGGGAAGCTGTGGAGACTCGGCTACGGCTGGAGGAGCTGAGGGGGGTAACGATGGCTCGGGTTCGTCGAGTTGGCGATCGGGTATGATCTCGTCAGCCCTATTATCGGGACTCTCATCGGGCCTCTCATCAGCCCTCTCATCTTGGCTCGGGGCTTGAGCAACAGGTGCCGTCGAGTCTGGGGCCGGTGAGGGCGTTTCGTGAACTGGGGCCGGGGTCGGAGTGACCGCCACATCCGTTGGCTCGCTCGTCAATTGTGGCACCGCGACAACAGCGACCACCACAGCGATACCCGTCGCGGCGATCGCCCCAATCCACACCAGGGGATTTTGCCATAACGGTAACGGTTCTGCCAGCTCAGGGCGTTCGAGGCGTACCAGCCAGCGTTCTAGGGTGGCAATGAGGCGGCGCAATACACCAATCAGCAGCGATCGCAGCACTCCGGGTTGTCTATCCTCTGACGGGGGTGGCGTTTGAGACATATCGTAGATGATGTTCCCCACTGGGCTTGCCCGGCTGACACTCCGTTGAAGACGATGTCCCGGCAAACGGTGAGTTAGCACTGTGCCATCACTATATCAGACCAACGCTTGCGATCGGGGCCATTGCCTTAACCACCATTGTTTGTTACATTTATTAACAATGACCCAATCAACCGTAGGGGTGTAACATGATGGTCGCCCTCTCTTGCCAAACCGACCTTGTTCCCTTAGGATAGAAAGTCGCCCTTGCTAGTTCCGTCTAGTTCTGTATCATAGGGCTTTACCCAGCCCAACCTGAGTTAGCAGAGCATTCGTAATTCGGAAAAAACTTGTCCTACGGGGCAACTGTGATACCGTAGAGAGAGGCTTGCCAGCACGACTTCGGAATGCACCCCTAAGACGAAATCAGCAACCCGCCCGTAACCCCAATCGAGTCATGCACCTATGCGATCGCGGGTGTGATGCGGGACAGACTCATTAAAACCGTGGATTTCACAGCAGTCATTGCAGCAGCAACGAACCTCATGCACGAGCAAAATTTAACGCTACAGCAGAAGAGCCGGAGCAATGACGGGTACAGTTTTGGCCGTTACGGAGGGGGTTAAGAAATGCTAGCAAACCTGTCAAGTCCAGATAGGCTCAGCAGGATTAGGGATACTTGACCACCATTTCTAGCTCATGAGCCAGAAAAGAGGGTTCAAAGTCCCCCGCTGAGATCGAGATTTTTCATTCAAATACGTCGCTTTAGTTTAGAGGTTTACTCATTATGTCTATTCGCCTTTATGTCGGTAACTTGCCTAAAGATGTTGAGCGAGACGAACTGCAAAACTTTTTTCAGGATGCTGGCGAACTTCTCTCCGTCAAAGTGATTACCGATCGCAAAACAGGGAAATGTCGCGGCTTTGGCTTCGTCACCGCCAAAAATGACGAACAGGCCGATCAAATCGTCGAAGCCTTCAACGGCAAAGAGTTTAAAGATACCGCTCTGAAAGTCGAGAAAGCCATGCCTCGTAAGAAAGGCAAGGAAAAATCCGATAGCGCCCCTGCCGCCAAATCAGGAAGTTCAAACCGCTCTCGTTCCGGCTCATCGACTCGTAGTTCGAGTTCTTCCGACAGCGCTCAACCCGATCCCCGTTGGGCGGATGAGCTATCTAAACTCAAACAAATGTTAGCCTCTCAAACCACCAACTCCTAGAGTTTCTTAGAGGTAAAACCGCTGCATAAGTGACAGATAAAATAAGACATTAAAAAACTAGAAAAGCCTTGTATAAATTGGGTTTTACAAATGTTTTTTGTAATTGTTTATCTGTCACTTTTATGGTTCGTTTTGATCTGTAACCTGTCTGCAACCTGTCGGTGGCCGCTTTGATAACTCATCTTTAGATAACTCATCAACAGCCATCGTCGAGGCTCAAAAATGATCAGAAATGTTGAAATAACGATCAGATAACGATCCGATCAGCAGCTCACTCATTTGGGGATGTCGCGCGACACCCCGTTTTTCTGTGACCCATTTCTATGACTGACATTTGGACCCAGGTTACCCTATCTCACTGGTCGCCGCAGCCCTGGCAGAGTGGGAGTTACGGCTATCGCCTGCTCGTCGGCTCTCTACATCGCTGGAAAGCCGGAAGTTGGTTAATGCAGTGGGCCGACAGCCTCGGCGTACTGTTGCTGGCAGTTCTATTTGCCCTAGCCCCCTTCGTCTCAACAACGCTCATCGGCATCTTACTGGTTCTCAGTGCCGGGTTTTTGCTGTTGTTGCTGCTGTCGGACGAGAGTCATTTGGGGCTAACCCCGATTCACCTCGGCGTTGGCCTGTACTGGCTCATCGCCAGCATTGCCACCGCTTGCTCACGGGTTCCCCAACACGCCCTACAAGGATGGGTGAAACTGAGCCTGTTTTTAGTCGTCTTTGCCCTCTCAGCGCGGGTTCTGCGGACTCCTTGGTTGCGATCGCTCCTCATCACCGTTTACCTGCATACCGCCTTAATGGTCAGCGTCTATGGACTGCGCCAAGTCTTCTTCGGGGCAGCACCTTTAGCCACCTGGACTGACCCAGACTCCGCCTCAGGGAGTATCACTCGGGTGTATAGCTATCTGGGCAATCCGAACCTCCTAGCCGGATATCTGATTCCCGCCATCGCCTTCAGTTTAGGAGCGCTATTCGTTTGGCAGCGTTGGAGTGCCAAAGCCCTGGCCCTGGTGATGTTCGCCGTCAACAGCATTGTCGTCCTCAACACCTACAGTCGTGGCGGTTGGATTGGCGTCGCCGCCACTCTCTTTATCTTCGCCCTCTTTGCCGTCTATTGGTGGCGCGATCGCCTCCCGCAACCCTGGCGCAACTGGGCGATTCCAGGACTCCTCGGCATCACCGTCGCCGTTCTCCTCATCGCCGTGACCGCCGTTCCCCCCATCCGCGATCGCGTCTCGAGTATCTTCGTTGGCCGCAGTGATAGCAGCAACAACTTCCGCATCAACGTCTGGAACGCTGTCCTAGAGATGATTCGGGATCACCCCTTCCTGGGCATTGGCCCCGGAAACGACGCCTTTAATCAGGTCTATCCCCTTTATATGCGCCCCCGCTACACCGCCTTAAGCGCCTATTCCGTTCTCCTAGAAATCACCGTCGAAACCGGTATCATCGGACTAACCGCCTTTCTCTGGCTGCTGGCGATCGCCGTCCAACAGACCCTGCTACAATTGCAACGGCTGCGTCAGACCCCCAATCCTCAAGCCTTCTGGCTCATCGCGGCGATCGCCACCCTCGCCGGCTTCATGGCTCATGGCTTAGTGGATACCGTCTGGTATCGTCCCCAACTCAATACCCTCTGGTGGCTCAGCCTAGGCATCGTCGCCAGCTTCTACCCCAGCAACCCCGCCGAAACGGTACGTTGAGGCAAGTTTTAACGAGTCGTTAAAGCCTAACCCTAATAGATATCGGAACACACCCGCCCCCGCTTACCCGAAGAGGGCGCCGACAAGAGAAGCCTTCTAAGCTATCTCTTGAGAGAGGCTAGGGATGGTTTCCCCCTCTTGCCTCTTGCCTCTTGCCTCTTGCCTCTTGCCTTTCCCCCCTATGCCCCCACGCGATCGCCACACTGTTGATATCTTAGTTGTCGGAGGGGGAACCGGGGGAACCGCCGCTGCAATCCAAGCCGCGCGACAAGGCGTAAACACCCTCCTCGTCAGTGAATTTCCCTGGCTGGGGGGAATGCTCACGGCGGCCGGCGTCAGCGCCCCCGACGGGAACGAACTCTTAGCCCTGCAAACGGGACTCTGGGGGCAATTTTTGCGAGAACTCCAACGCCGTCAACCCGGTGGCCTCGATTGGGGTTGGGTGAGTTTCTTTACCTTTAACCCGGCCATCGGGGCGCAAATTTTTCAAGATTGGGTTGACGCGCTGCCCAACTTGCATTGGATTTGTGGACAAACCCCCCAAGCCGTGACCGTTGAGAACGATCGCGTTCGGGCCGTCGCCTTTGACCACTGTGACGTGAGTGCTGAGATCATTCTCGACGGTACAGAACTCGGGGATCTGTTGGCCTTAGCCGAGATTCCCCATCGCTGGGGGTGGGACTGGCGATCGCAGTTTAACGAACCCAGCGCCCCAGAAACCCCTAATCCCAATACAGCCCGCTATCCCGTCCAGGCCATGACTTGGGTGGGTGTCTTGCAAGACTATGGCGAAGGAGTCGTGGCCCCGGAAATTGCCGCCCCTCCCGAGGATTCAGCCTCAGACTTTCTCGGGGCTTGGGAGAATCATGGCTTAGAACGCTTCCTCAACTATGGCCGACTGCCGGGCGATCGCCTCATGCTGAACTGGCCCCACAAGGGCAACGACTATGGCGTAAATCTGCAACGGCTGATTGAATCCCCCCAAGCCCGACGCGACTGTTTACAAGAAGCCCAATGGCGGACTCAGAGCTTTGCCCGTTTCCTACAACGACGACTGGGCCGACGCTATGGCTTCGCTGAAGGGCTATTTCCCCAGTCCGCCTCAGGTTTCGCCCTTCATCCTTATTTTCGCGAAAGTCGCCGCTTGCTGGGGCTAACAACGGTCTGTGAACAAGATATTTTGCCCCAGTTAGGGGGACAAGTCGCCCCTTTGCCGATCGCAGAACAGGGGGTTGAGGCGATCGCCATCGGCAATTATGCCAACGACCATCACTATCCCGATTGGTCCTTTCGGGTTCAGCCGAAATCCCTACGCTGGGGAGGCCGCTGGACTGGAACCCCCTTTGCCCTTCCCTATCGCTGTCTCATTCCCCAGGCGATGGATGGCCTCTTGGCCTGTGAGAAAAACATCTCCGTCTCCCACATTGCCAATGGCTGTACTCGCTTGCAACCGCTGGTCATGAATATCGGCCAAGCCGCCGGACTCGCGGCCGCCCTCTGTATACAACATCGTTGTCAACCGCGAGAGTTACCCGTACGTCTGCTGCAAGCGGCCTTACTGAACGATAAACAGGCCCCCGCTGCGGTCATTCCCCTGTTTGACTCCCTTCCCGATGACCCCGATTGGCGACATTGGCAACGCTATTATCTCAATCAGCCACAGGACTATCCCGCCACAGGATATCATCCCGCTGAACCGGCTGTGATGCGCCGAGATCCTCAGGCCCAGACGGTGTCCGGGCGAGTTGAGCGACTCGGAGATCAAGACTATCAGATTCAGATCGGCGATCGCTCCTGGACCTTGGTAACCCTACATCCAACCGTTGAGCGACAGTTACAACGTTACCCGAATCATCATCACCTGTCCGGTTGGGGATATTTCAACCCATCAGGACACTGGCTACGACTTGAGGGAATTTCCTCCTGATCGCCCTATCGGAAATCTGTAACAGGAACTAAGTACCTGAAACAGCTTCTTCCGATTATGCGTAGTTCTTTGGTTCTGTCCGCTTTGCTTTTGGGCTTAGGGTCTTCCTTCGCCAACGTTAGCCAGCCCTCAAAATCGACTGAGTTTGATTCTGTCGCCTATCGCGGTTTTCTGTCAGCTCAAACTGAACAAAAAGATGAAGTGCAACCTCATCGTGGCAGTGGCCGTCGGCGGTTTCAGTCTCATGACAATGGATCTGACATGGGGGAATCGTTCATCGGCATTGATAGTTGAGAGTTGGCCGGTAACAGGACGGCGATCACGACCACGAAACCCTGGGGCGATCGCCCACTCCAGCCGCGTGACAATCCGGGCTGATCGGGCGATCGCCGCCTCGGCCCCAAATTTCTAAAAGTTTTCTAAACAATCGAGGACCCTGAGGGGAGACCATTCCATAATCAAATGAAACGGTCTCCTTTACTCGATACCTCGATACTATGACCCCGACCCAATCCTCCGCCTGGCGTAATATTGCCCTTGTTGGCCCCTACCTGAGTGGGAAAACGACTCTCCTCGAAAGTATCCTCTCAGTGACCGGGGCCATTTCCCGTAAAGGAAACGTTGGCGATGGAACCACGATTGGGGACAATACCCCCGAAGCCCAACAGCGCACCATGAGTGTCGAGGTGTCAAGCGCCTACACTCAGCATGGAGATATTCAATTTACCCTCCTCGATTGTCCGGGTTCGATTGAGTTTAGCCAAGAAACCGCCAACGCCTTGATTGGTGTCGGGGCCGCCGTCATTGTCTGTGAACCCGATGTCAGCCGGGTCTTAACCCTCGCACCGCTGTTTAAACTTCTCGATGACTGGCAGATTCCCCATCTCTTGTTTATTAACAAGATGGATCGCCCAAGTTCTAGCTTCAGTGAAATTCTGCAAGCCCTCGGATCGATCTCCTCTCGTCCCCTGATTCCTCATCAATACCCCATTTACAAAGGGGACAACGTGACAGGATTTATTGATTTAGTCAGCGAACACGCCTTTCAATTCCATCCTGGCGCCCCCTCCGATCCCATTCCCCTCCCCGATGACTTAAAAGCCGAGGAACAGGTGGCCCGTCAAGAGATGTTAGAGGGACTGGCGGATTTTGACGATCGCCTCCTCGAAGAAATCCTAGAAGATATCGACCCCTCCCAGGCCGAGATCATCAAAGACATGAAAATGGAACTGAGCGCCGATCTCATTGTTCCTGTCTTTCTCGGCGTCGCCACAGAAGATTATGGCGTGCGTCATCTTCTCGATGCGTTGGCCAAAGAAACCCCAGAACCTAGTGAAACCGCCAAACGCCGGGGCGTCAACGCTGGGAAAGCTGAGTCCGATCCGGTCATCGCCCAAGTTCTGAAAACCTATTACAGCGCTCAGGGGGGAAAACAGTCCCTGGTTCGGGTTTGGAATGGAACCATTAGCGAGGGAATGACTCTCAATGGAACCCGCGTCGGGGGCGTGTATCGTCTCATGGGGGACGATCAGAAGAGCGTGCAAACGGCTCACATTGGTGAAATTGTGGCCCTGGGGCGACTCGATGAGGTGCAAACTGGGGATACCCTCAGCCCCGAGGGAACGGTGGAGTTACCTCGGGCTGAACAACGTCCGGCGGTGTATGGCTTGGCCATTACCCCGGAGAATCGCAAAGATGAGGTAAAAGTTAGCGGGGCGTTAACGAAACTCGTCGAAGAAGATCCCGCCCTCACCTGGGAACAAAATCGTGATACTCATGAAATTCTGCTCTGGGGCCAGGGTGAGATTCATCTTCAGGTGGCCCTCGATCGGCTGCGGCGTAAGTATAACTTGCCCATGACGGGACAGCCGCCCAAGATTCAGTATAAAGAAACGGTGCGTCAGGCCGTGGAGTCGGTTCACGGTCGCTATAAACACCAAAGTGGCGGTCATGGCCAGTTCGGCGATGTCTATTTGGATATTGCGCCACTCCCTCGCGGTGAGGGGTTCCGGTTTCGTGAAACCATTGTCGGTGGGGCGGTTCCCCGGCAATATATCCCAGGGGTGGAAACGGGAGTGCGGGAGTATTTGGCCCAGGGACCGTTAGGCTTCCCGGTGGTGGATGTGTCGGTGACGCTGACGAATGGGTCGTATCATAGTGTCGATAGTTCGGAACAGGCCTTTAAACAGGCGGCCCGGGTGGCGATGCAAACGGGCATGGTTCAATGTCAACCGGCTCTCCTCGAACCCATTTTGTCGGTGGAGATTTATAGCCCCAGTGAGTCCACCTCTAAGGTGTTACAGGTGATTAGCACCAATCGCGGTCAGATTCTTGGCTATGAGGGCTATGAGGGCTGGCCCGGTTGGGATAAAATCTCGGCTTATTTCCCTCAGGCTCAAATGCAGAATCTGATTGTGGAGTTGCGATCGGCCACGATGGGAGTAGGCAGTTATCGTTGGCAGTACGATCGCCTCGAACCAGTCCCTGATAAGTTGGCTAAACAGGTTCTCACTCAGCAGGAGGGTTAGACTCCCCCTCATCCCGACACCCGGTGTCTGAAACCCCTCAAACAGGCAATTCTAGGGGAATTTTGCCGAGGGTTCCTTTGCGGAAGTCGTTGAGGAGTTCACAGGCGGCCCGTTCGATATCTCCTTGATGGCGATCGCCCCCTAATTGAGTCAGATAAGACTCCCCCGTCATCGTCTGGGGATCGAGGCTGTAGCGATCGCGCAGCAGTTCGGAGGGGGGCTGTTGGCCGGCTAACTCCGGTAACTGAGTCATCAAATCGACCATCATCGCCGCCACCCGTTGATTATCATAGGAGGCTTCGCCGATATCCTCACAAATGGCGAGTTTGACGGCATTCTCCTGATTATCCAAGCGCCAAGGAATAATCCCCGGCGCGTCGAGGATTTCCAGATTAGCCGATTTGCCGGGGCGATCGCTCAAACGCACCCAACGCAACTGGCGCGTCACGCCGGCCCGTCTAGCACTTTCGACGATTTTACGGCGCAAGAGGCGGTTAATGAGGGCGGATTTGCCCACATTGGGGAAGCCAATCACCACGGCCCGAATGGGGCGAGGGCGCATTCCCCGTGCGATGCGGCGTTCGTTGACGCCAGAACCGGCGGTTTCTGCGGCCCGGGCCACCTGAGACACCCCTTTTCCCTGGCGAGCATCGGTGAAATAAGGAATCTCGCCGCGATCGCGAAACCACGCCTCCCAAGCCTCCTGAACCGCCGGAGAAATCATATCCATACGATTGAGAACCAAGACACGAGCCTTGTCTTTCAACCAGCCTTCTAACTGGGGATGGTGGGTGGCCAGAGGAATGCGGGCATCGCGCACCTCTAACACCACATCAACGCGGTTGAGTTGTTCTTTGAGTTGTCGTTCAGCCCGGGCGATATGGCCCGGGTACCATTGAATTGCTGCCATTACGGAACCACCAACACGGCGCAGGGAGAGAGGTTAATCGTCAGATTGGTGACGCTTTCGGCGGCCCCTTCATCGGTTAATCCGGTGCCACGACTCCCCATGACAATTAAGTCCATTTCGAGTTCATCGGCCACATCGCAGATAGTGAAGGCGGCCTTACCTTGTCGTTCGATGGCCTCGGCTTCAATGCCTTGCTGGGCAAACACCTCCTGGGCGCTTTTGAGGAGATTGGCGATCGCTTCAGGGGAGTTACTGGCACTGGGGGGTTGTCCCTCCTCGGGGGGTTCCACCACGGAGAGAATGGTGAGTTTGGCTTGATAGGTTTTGACGATATCGGCGACAACGACGGCCGCCTCACGGGATTCGCGGCTACCATCGACCGGGAATAATACACTCTTAAACATGGTCATCTCTTGTTGTGAACCCGATTGTTCGGGGTGAGTATCCCGAGTTTGGGGATAGGGTCGATCCACCCCTACGCCCAATTGTCTCAGATTATCCGGCGATCGCTGCCAAGACTTCACAGTTTGCAAGCTATCCCTGGGGCGATCGCCCCCTGAGACGGACAACCCTTTGGTAGAATTGTCTCGGTTTGAAGTCTCAAGGTCAGCCTCGACCGCCGATGGCATCGAGGCCTGCGGTCATGTCTAGCCGTCGAGAATGAGCCGTTAAGAATTTAGGAGATAATACGTGTCTAAGAAAACTGTAGCAAATTTGTCCTCTGCCGAGTTATCCGGCAAGCGTGTCCTCGTCCGTGCGGATTTCAACGTCCCCCTCGATGATACGGGGAAAATCACCGATGATACTCGGATTCGCGCTGCCCTCCCCACCATTCTCGACTTGACGGGGAAAGGGGCCAAAGTCATCCTCATCAGTCACTTCGGCCGCCCCAAAGGCCAGGTAAATGAGTCGATGCGTCTGACTCCGGTGGGGGTGCGTCTCTCGGAATTACTGGGTAAGAACGTCACCAAATGCGATGATTGCGTCGGCGATGCGGTAAAAGCCGCTGTGGACAGTCTCGCGGCCGGGGATGTCTTACTGTTAGAGAACGCCCGCTTCTATGCTGGGGAAGAAGCCAATGATCCTGAGTTTGCCAAACAATTGGGAGAGTTGGCCGATGTCTATGTTAATGATGCTTTCGGAACCGCCCACCGTGCCCACGCCTCGACGGAAGGGGTGACGAAGTATGTGGAGACCTGTGTGGCGGGTTATCTGATTGAGAAGGAACTGAAATTCCTGCAAAATGCCATTGAGAATCCCCAACGTCCTTTGGCGGCGATCGTGGGTGGCTCGAAAGTCTCCAGTAAAATTGGGGTGATTGATACGCTGTTAGAGAAGGTGGACAAGCTGTTCATCGGCGGCGGCATGATTTTCACCTTCTATAAAGCCCGAGGTTTGAGTGTGGGTAAGTCTTTGGTGGAAGAAGACAAACTGGAATTGGCTAAGTCCCTCGAAGCCAAAGCCAAGGAACGGGGCGTTGAGTTATTGCTGCCTACCGATGTAGTTTTGGCGGACAACTTCGCCCCTGATGCCAATGACCAAACGGTTGCCGTTGAGTCGATTCCTGATGGTTGGATGGGCTTAGATATTGGTCCTGATTCCATTAAAACGTTCCAAGCAGCATTGGAACAGTGCAAATCGGTGATTTGGAATGGTCCGATGGGCGTGTTTGAGTTTGATAAGTTCGCGAAAGGGACTGAGGCGATCGCGCAAACTCTAGCCGGTTTAACGGAGAAAGGAACCATCACGATTATCGGCGGGGGTGACTCGGTGGCGGCTGTGGAAAAAGTGGGTGTGGCTGAGAAAATGAGCCACATTTCCACCGGAGGCGGTGCCAGTTTAGAACTCCTCGAAGGGAAGGTTCTGCCGGGGATTGCTGCCCTCGACGACGCTTAATGTTGTAACCTAAAACTCTCCGATTTGAGTTAAATGTCAACTCTGACTATCATCTTCAGGGTTGACATTTTTCCTCAAATCAGTAAAGTAACCATGTTTTCTGAAGGCTTAATAACATAAATTCAGTTGATTCTTTCGTAGGGGCGTACCCTTGTGTTCGCCCTAATACAGAGTAAACTTAACTCAAGCAATCACCCCAATGTTAACTCAGGTCTTTCACATTTTTTTGACATAATAAACTAATGAATACAATCAAGGCATTTCTGCATATTGGAACGCACAAAACTGGAAGTACTGCTATCCAAAATTTTTGTCGAAAAAATATGTAAAGTATTGGTATACAAGGTTTCTTTTGGATTGAAAGTCCGCCGATACGAAGCAAATTAATAGATGATTATGAAAATCGAAATTTCAGTGTTAGATTTTTAGATGAAAATTCTAAAATTTTATTGGAATTAGTATTACGTAAGCACAAAATATTGTTGCTTAGCGACGAAGGATTCAGCAGTCGCCCCGATACTGGATATAAGTACAGTAACTTTTTAGCAAAATCACTAAAGTATTTTCTCAGAGAATTTGATGTTAAAGTTTTGGTCTATCTTCGACGCCAAGATTCTTTTTATGAATCATGGTACACACAGAGAATCCAAGCGGGAACTACTTCTTCTGATTTTCACCAGTTCTGGAGAGACTTTTCTTTCCAAAATATAAACTACTTAAAAGTTATTAATGCCTACGCGGACGCTTTCGGAGAATCCAACTTAATTGTAAGACCCTATATGAAGGATAAGTTAAAAGATGGAAATGTTATTCATGATTTTTTAGAAATTATAGGCGTCAGTGATATTTATTCACTTAATTTTGATGTCCCTTTTGCAAATAATAGTATCAGCGTTGCCGCCTTAAAAGCAATGCGTGCTATCAACGAGGGTAAACATAAAGGGCGAATCAGTGAGTCGGAGCGATCTAGAGTTCGCAGATTACTTCAATCCACCAATTCCAAACGGTAATGGGAACATCAGCGTTATCTAAAGCCATCTCAAAGACGTGAAATTTTAGAATACTTTGAAGAGCAAAATCATGAAATTTGCACAAAATGGTTTGGTTTTGATGATAATATTTGGCGATTTTCCAATTCATCTCAACAAACCCCGAATCCAGATAATGATCGAGATAAATTAACTATAGAAGATTTAGCTGAAGTCAATATGCGTATTCTAGAAAGTGTCAATAAGCGTGTCTTGGAAAAAGTAAATCCTCAACACAAAAAACACCTTAGTGAATTTGTATCTCCCGACACCCTGGAGGTCAACACCTTGGCTGAACTTCAGATGAAATTATTGCAATATTTTTTATAATGTTTGAGGATTTTTATGAACGGTTTTCTACTGTTGCACACTTGTCACATCAAGATAAGTTACACCTGATTTATTTTTTCTAAAATTGAGATAGCCTAGAACCAAGTTATCATGAGGCTGAACGATGACTGCAAAACTTGAAGCTGCGATCGCCGCCATCGGGGAACTCTCATCCGCAGAGCGCCAGCAACTACTGCAAATCCTGATCCAAGACGATTTCGCTGAAAACTCCCCAACCGAACTGGAACTCCTCAATGTACAGTTTTGGCAAGGCATCTCCCTCGGGCAGTTACGCACCACCCAAACCCCAAGCACTGTTGATAATCTTAAGGATCTGGCTGCTGACTTTTGGCCGGAAGAAGACTCGATTGAGGAGTTCCTGAACTTCCTGCAACAGCAGCGACAAGATATAATACCATTTTTTGAAATCCTTGCCAGACATACACACCGAAGAGGGCGCGCCACTTGCGGTTCGCCCCTACAGACATCTATGGCACACTTTTTGAAAAATGGTATAACTTAGCCCAGAATCTATGAGTCTTATCCTGCTGGGTGGAGATTCAGGTGGACTTTACCCGCCTGAACTCCAGCAATTCTCATTATGGAAATTTTGCCCTAGCTTATTGAGAATCCTCTCAATAGCGATTCTTGAAAGTCCCATTCTTTCGTTCAAGATTGGGCATCTTGGACAGGATGCGGGTCAAAATGAGAATTGCTGCCTGAACTCCAAAGGGAGGGCGCTGAGAGCCACATTGTGCCTGGAAGCGCCAAAAGTCCCTAAATCGGCTTTGAGACCTGGCAGTTGCCCTCTGATACATACTTAGTCATCCAAGGGTTTCAGGGCGGCATGATTGACAAATCAGGTCGGATTAGGTAGTATGATTAAAAAATGCCACCAAACCATCGCAGGTCGCTTATAACAATGAGCAAAAAAGTCAGCATAACCTTAGACGACGAAGTTCTAGATTTTGTGGATCGACTCGCAAGAAATCGCAGTCGTTTTATCAATGATATTCTTTTGCAGGAAAAAGAAAGAATTTTCATGAAAGAGCTAGAAGCAGCTTATACAGATCAAGCGAATGACCCAGAGTTTCAAGAAGAAGTTTCGGTCTGGGACATTACAGTAGGCGATGGTCTAAATGCCTAACGGAACCTTAACCTATAAGCGCGGAGAGATATGGTGGGTTGACCTAAGACCGGTTGTAGGTCATGAAACTGATAAACAACGCCCTTGCCTGATTTTGCAAAACGATGTTGGCAATAAAAATGCGACAACGACAATAGTTGCTCCTTTGTTACCGGGGACAAAGACCTATCCATTTGTTGTGAATATTACATCAACTGTGCAAAATGGGCTAGATGGTGACCGACATATTAACTTAAGTCAAATGAGGGCTGTAGATGCTCAGAGAATCAAGAATAAACAGGGCGTTTTAGAAGATATTTACTGGAAAGAAATTGAGAAAGCAGTACGTATTGAGCTTGGTTTTAGCTTAGCCTTTAGAGACTTATAACTTGCGCACTTCACACACCGCCGTAATGAGAAAAACCATGATAAACTGATGAGTCTGCAAATTTCGCAACCTACGGCGAGGACGAGTCAATCAATATGGCAGGTCGTAACGTTAAAGCTGACCTCTGGCAACAGCAGCGACAAGACGTCATTGACGGCAAAACTTGGAGACGCGATCGGAGGTTAAACTAAACCATTGTGGAATTGCGATCGCCGATGTTCGACCCGACCCTCAAACAGCGTCTAACCCCCTATCTATTCCTCCTCCCGGCCGGAGTCCTCCTCCTGTTGACCGTGTTTTTACCAACCGCCCAGGCCGTCCTCCTCAGTTTCAGCCGCTATGAATACGACTTAACCCAACTCCCGCAATGGGTGGGCCTAGCTAACTTTCGGCGACTCTGGCAAGATGCGATTTTCTGGCAAACCCTCCGTCAAACCCTTCTCTATCTGCTGTGTGTTGTTCCCCTCTTGGTGACGCTTCCCCTGATGTTGGCCATTCTCGTCAACCGTCAACTCCGGGGAATCGCCGGGTTTCGTGCGGCGTACTATACCCCAGTCATTGTCTCGATGGTGGTGGCGGGATTGGCCTGGAAATATCTCTATGGAGAGACGGGGCTATTCAATCAGATTTTACAAGTGCTGGGACTCCCTGGAGTTCCTTGGCTCACCAGTCCCCAACTCGCCCTATTTAGTGTCATGGCGGTGACCGTTTGGAAGGGATTAGGCTATTACATGGTGATCTATCTAGCCGGCTTACAGGGGATTCCTGGCGAACTCTACGAGGCGGCGGCCTTAGATGGTTCCCACGGCTGGCGTAAACATTGGGATATCACCATTCCCCTCATGCGTCCCTATCTGTTGCTAGTGGGGACGATTTCGGCCCTATCGGCCCTGAAAGTCTTTGAAGAAGTTTATGTCATGACCCAAGGGGGGCCACGCAACCGCTCCAAAACCATGGTCTATTATCTGTATGAACAGGCCTTTGATCGCCTCGAAATTGGCTATGCTTGTGCCATCGGCCTCGTCTTATTCCTGGCGGTGTTAGGCTTCTCCCTACTCAATCTCAAACTAACCCGCCGTTAAATCCAGCCATCTCGTTCTAAGTCTTCAATCACCTGCAAGCCTCGGGGATCACCGACTCGTAGTAGGGACGAGCGAGCATCCTCGCGAACACCCATGTCGTCGTCATCTTCGAGGGCTTCGAGAAGGGAATCGATCGCCCCGGCGTACACCACATTGGAGGGCAATTCTCGGCAAATTTGCCCCAAGGCCCAAGCACAATTACTGCGAACCGCCGAAACCGGGTCTTTTCGTAAAGCCTCAATCAGAGGAGGAACCGCACTGACAATGGTCTCATAGCCCACCTTCGCCAACTGTCCCAAGGAACTGGCGGCCCAGAGGCGAACGGCGGGAATATCGGTTTTTAAGGCTTCCAATAGCGGGTCTAAGGCCCGGCGATCGCCACAGTTCCCTAACGCCCAAACCACCCCTTTGCGGACATAGCCATTCCAATCCTGTAAACGAGCAATCAAAGGCTCAACCGCATCAGGATGAGTATTACGCCCCAAAGCATAGGAGGCGCTAACACGGACCAAAGGACAAGCATCCTCTAGCAGACCAATCAACTTAGGAATGGCCCGTTCATCATGGACCTCACAGAAGGCTCGGGCCGCCAACATCCGCTGGGGCGTTTCCGGCGCATCTAGCAAGGGCAACATGGCCTCTGGATCTGGGCCAGCCGCGTCATCGGCGTCCGCCGCTCCCAAGTGATCCAGGGGACTCTCAAGATTATTTTCGCTGTCAATCGTGCCGAGGTCGTCGTTATACATACTCTCCAATTTACCGCACAGGGGGGGGCTTAGTCATGGGGATCACGGCGATCGCCGAGTCGGACCACATAGCGATAGCCATCGGTTTGTGATCCCCGGATCGTCAAGGTTCCTTGCTGGACATGAACCAGTTGACAGGCAAAGAACAACCCCAACTCGGGGTCATCGGCCTGCATCGGCTTTGCTTGCAGTTTACCAAACAGACTGACCTCTCGCAGCGATGACGCTCCTCGGTCTGAAGGAGCGGCCGTGGTCGAAATCAGTCCAAAGCGTTCCAATTCGCTCTCGGGTAGGGTCTCCCCTTCCGGGGATTGGCACGAGGCTAAGGATAACTCAAGCTGGCCGGGAGAACAGCGTTGAACCCGCAGTTGCAGCCTTGCCCCGAGGTCACTATTTTGAATTAGATGGGCCACCAAGTGATAGAGCAGTTGCTGAAATTTAGCCTTATCGAGAGTCCAACGGCGATCGCTCTCTTCAATCGAAACATTCAGTTGTTGCTCGCGTCGGTTGGCCAAGGGTTCGAGGATGTTGAGGACCTGTTGGCAGAGCATATCCAAGTCCACCGGCGACAGAGATCGCTCCGAGTCTGACGCCGTCAACTCCCGCAACATCAGAATTTCCTCGACCATCGCCAACATATACTGGCCGCTATTGTGAATGATGTCGAGATATTCTTTTTGTTTACGGCGCAGAGGTCCATAAATTTCTCGATTGAGGACACTGGTCATTCCCATCACCGAGGTTAAGGGCGTTCGCAAATCCTGTAGAAATCGATCTAGGAGTTGAGTTTGGACGGCTGAGGCTGACACCTGTTCGTCTCGGGGGAGTGGTGCTGGCTCGAGTTTCGGGGCAGCCGAGGGACCTCGCGACGCGATATCGAGCTTCAACATGGCTGACTCAGCGGCCAGTTCCATTAAGGTGATGTCATGAAGGTGAAAGGATCTTGGCGCGGTATCGATGACGGCCAAAGTTCCAAAGCAATCTCCCCGCTGATTCATTAAGGGAACGCCTAAATAGGCTCGAACTCCTAACTCTTGTACCAGGGGTTGGTTAGCATAGTCCGGGGTTCGAGCTGCATCTCGAATCACAAGCGGTTGTTGCGTCTGTACGACCCGAGGGCAAAAATGAGAGGAGGAGTCGTAGCGATCGCACCCTGCCAAGGACAAGGTTGAATCGTCGGCCTTGAGGCGTTGAACATGAATCCCTTGGCCGCGCTCATCGAGTAAACTCACCCACGCCAAAGGCAGATCGAGGGCCTCGACGACGGTATCAACGGCGGTTTGTAAAACGCGCTTTGAGTGGGGATCAAGACCACCGCCATCACGAAGTACGGCCAAAGCGTTGGGGGTTGGGGCCAAATCGGTCATAGAGTCTGTTGGCATCATCATCGTACCAAGATCGCACCAAGATCGTTGTTGATGTCGCGATCGCCCCAAACTGGAGGAGGCGCGACCTCACAAACGAGGCATTAACGAAAAGCGGGATGGTTAAAGAGTGCAGCTAACACTCGTACTCCCCGCAGTTGATTGGACAGTGGTAGATGCCCCTTCGGTGCGCTGAGATCCCAGGTAAAGCCCTGGGGATAGCGCGTCCAACTATTACCCGTTTTCCAGCCCATACGGGGCCAGAGTTTATCCCAGTCTTGTTTGACGGTTAGCCAAAGTTGACGTTGCACGGAAAAGCCAAATTTTCCGTCGGAATAGGTCACCCACAGACGATCAATGGTCTGTAAATCGGTGACTGGGATGAGGGAAACTTCGGTAAAGTAGAGCCATTTGCGGGCCGCTGCCCCCTCGCTGGCGGCTTCACAAAGCAATTCACGGGTGAGGCGATCGGCTTCTTCAAACTTCTCTTGGGCGAGGAGGTCTTGGAGGGGGGTATAGTCAAGATTACAGTCAGAGTCTAAGGACATATCCTGGGCAAGCGTCGGATCGATCATCATGGTCTGGACCTTATGTATCACAGGGACTTCTTATTGTCCTCTTTATTCTCCCAGAATACGACGGACGATGTGAGTGGTGGATTGGGGAACCTCAATCTCAATCAGGTGAATTTCTCCTCCATAGGCGCGAACGGTTGGGGCTTCAGGGAGCGTCTCGGGACAGTAATCCCCCCCTTTGACATAGATGTCGGGCCGTAGGAGATCGATCGCGGCGATGGCCGTAGTTTCCGGAAAAATAAAGACCCCATCGACGGGTTTGAGGGCAGCCAGCACTTCTGCCCGTTGCAGATCCGGGATGATGGGACGGGGCGGTTGTCCCGGGACCGGCGGTTTGAGGGCGGCCACGGAGCGATCGCTATTGACCCCGACAATCAGCGATCGCCCCAGGGCTTTGGCGGCCTGGAGATAACGCACATGGCCACAGTGCAACAGATCAAAGCAGCCGTTGGTAAAAACGAGAGGTCGCCAGCGATCGGCATCGCCCTCGATAAGCTGTTGTAAATCCTTGAGGGCATACAGACCCTGAGCTAACATGGGGGGCATTGATCCATTACATGAACTCGGAAGCTAGAAGTGTCATCTGCGTGCGATCTAGGTGTCACACCAGCGTCACATCCAGGGTTTATCTTAGTCGACAAGTCAGTCCAAGCATGATGGGTCAGTTCCTCTAATCCCCTCACTCCTCACACCACCAGTTACAACAACTTGGACTGATTTTCTTCTTTTGACGACGCCACAAACTCCCATAGGATACCATGCGAACCCAATTCCCAGGTTATGGACCTGACGATGCCAAGAGAACGCCACCGGAGTCTCGGGGGCGCAAAATTTCCCTATTATCGTATCTGGTCGTGTTTCTCCTCGGAGGCGGTGTTGTCTGGGGGGCCAGCGAAGCGTTCTCATCGCGATCGCCAACATCGCCAACATCGGCAACCCGTGATACTAACTCTGAGCTTCGCCCCACGTCCCAGGAACAGGTTGAGGCCCCAACCCCCCAAGCTCCGATGATCGCACCCGATACGGAGAACACGGCGATACAGCCTCCGAGTAACTTTGTGGCCAATGTCGTCAGTACGGTGGGGTCGGCGGTGGTTCGCATTGATGCTGAGCGCACGGTGACAGCGCCATCACTACCGCCTCAGTTTGATAATCCGATGTTTCGCCAGTTTTTTGGCTTTCAGATGCCCAATGCGCCCCAGGAACGGGTGCAACGAGGCGCTGGATCGGGCTTTATTCTCGACTCTGATGGCAAAATTGTCACCAATGCTCATGTGATTGATGGGGCAGATTCGGTGACGGTGACCCTGCGAGATGGCCGAAGTTTTGACGGCCGCGTCTTGGGAACCGACCCGGTCACGGATGTGGCTGTGGTTCAGATTGAAGCCGAGGATCTGCCAGCGGTGACCCTGCGTGACAGTGAGGGACTGCAACCGGGGGAATGGGCGATCGCCATTGGCAATCCCCTCGGACTCGATAATACGGTCACGACAGGCATTATCAGTGCCATTGGCCGCTCTAGTAGTGAGGTTGGTGTGGCGGACAAACGGGTTGATTTTATTCAAACGGATGCCGCCATCAATCCGGGCAATTCTGGAGGACCGCTGTTAGACCAACAGGGCCGTGTGGTCGGTATGAACACCGCCATTATCCAAAATGCTCAAGGGTTAGGATTTGCCATTCCCATCAATACGGTGGCCCGTATTGCTGAAGAATTGATTGAACATGGCCGGGTTGAGCATCCCTTTGTGGGGATTCAAATGGTCACGCTCTCCCCTCAGGTGAAAGAGAGTCTTAACCGTAATCCCAATCAACCGTTTTCGATTGAGGCTGAGGAAGGCGTTTTAATTGTGCAAGTGATGCCCGGTTCTCCGGCGGACCAGGGAGGATTGCGCTCTGGAGACGTGATTCTCCGTATTGATGGTGAGTCGGTGACCTCTGCTGAGGCGGTGCAAGAGGCGGTGTCCCGCGTGGGGGTCGGCGATCGCCTCACTCTGGAGGTCTCCCGCAAGGGGACAACGGAAACCCTCACGGTGCAAACAGGGGCTGGAGATAGGGTTTAAATTTCTGACTAAAATTGTTTAAACTTACTCATTTTTTCAGCTATAATCAGATTATGAGTAAGTTTAGCATTTCCGAAGCCGCAAAAATCATGCACAGTATCACCATCGACGTTAAGACGTTGGGAATCAGAAGGGAAATTAATCCCTGAGCGCACAGCGTCGGGACACCGGAGATACTCTATGTCTCAATTGCTCGGTGTTGAATCTCACAGAGCGTACACAATCGGTTATGCACGAGTCAGTAGCCACGACCAAAAACAAGACCTAGAACGTCAAAAGGAAATTATTGAATTGTTCTGCGCTCAAAATGGTTGGGAGCATGAGATTATCCAAGACTTAGGCTCTGGGATGAATTACAGTAAGCGTGGGTTAAAGCGTCTTCTGAGGTTAATCACATCGGGTGAAATCGACAGACTGGTTCTTACCCACAAGGATAGGTTACTTAGATTCGGGTC
>FSSI02000063.1:0-22460 GCA_900149785.2 Phormidium lacuna HE10JO
GACTGGTCATTTTGAGGTTCAAATCCTCAGCAAAAATCATCCCAGCATTGTCACAAAGTTTGTGAGCGGTCAGAAAGTGGAACTCGCGGCGAACATTGTAGATATGCTCATGCAGTTTGCGAATCTTGGTTTGAATCTTCCGGTAATTAGCAGAACCTTTTTTCTTGTTTCTCAATTTGCGTTGCAGCCATCGAAGCTTGCTTTGCAAATCCACGAAAAAGCGAGGGCGTTCTACCAGTTCTCCGGTCGATACAGACAAGAACTTCTCCAGTCCCAAGTCAAKGCCGATGGGTTCACCATGAGGCCTGACATCAGGGACGGAAAGATCGGCTTGCAGAATCAGTTGTGTGTACCATCCAGACGGCTTGAACACGACCCGAACTTGCTTAACCTCAAATCCCTCTGGAATCGGTCGATGCAGGTTGATGGACACAGATCCAACCTTCGGCAGCTTTATCTCAAACCCATTGACTGGATTCGACTTGAACTGCGGAAATACAAAAGAGCGGTACTGACCGAACTTTTTGAATCGTGGAAATCCAAACCCTCTCTCTTGCATGAACTTGAACGACTTATCCAATCGCTTCAGAGCATCTTGCAAGACTTGAGAATGAACCGTTTTGAGTTCCGGAATCCTCTTTTTCGCTTCGGTCAGCGCCTTCTGTTGTTTGTAGTAGTCGGGATAGGGCGCGTCAGCMGGGATGATGTATTCTTGTCTRATGCTGCAAGCATTGACCGGACATTTACGCGAATTGATCCAGTCCCTTCTCTCTGCCAAAGCGTAGTTATACACGCGACGGCATTGCTCTAGCCAGTCAAGCATTTGCGCTTCCTGGTCAAGTCCTGGATAGATTCGGTAGCTGTAGGTCAAGTTCAACATACTCATATTCTAACAGATTTACGCCCTCTGTTAGAACCGATAGTAGTGTGTCGATTTTCGGGGCATCGAACCCCTCAATCGACGCGGGGAGTCCATGTATCCCGACGCTGACCTTTCAGGTACAGCGCGGGACTTATAGCTCCGGTGAACCCCTCAAAAGTTAAACAAAGCCCAGACCTTTAGACAGAAACAGGTTGAGCTTCAACAGAAATGGGTTTTTTAGGTAAAATCTGAGCTGGAACAGACTCGCGGCTATCGAGAGAAATGAGTTTTTCTAAATGCTCCCAAGAGGGGGCAAAGGGTGGGAAGGCTAAGGAGCAGGATTTCCAGCTTCCGCAAACCGGAGCGCTGAGTTGTTGGCATTGACCACCCCGACGACCTTCGGGTGTATAGTATCGGCAAGAGCGGCAGGTTGAAACAGAACAGGTATTGATATTCATTGAACTGATTTAAAGGGAACGTTTTTATTTATCTTCTTCAATTTTACAATCGTTCTCTTTTTTAGATCCCAAAGAAAATATAAAAGTTAGTCTTAAGTCGCTTTTGTGTGAACTAATAATAAAGTTTGTAAAGATAAATGAAGTGCGGTTTTTAGTGATCGCTACTGTTCTTATACCCCCATTGAACTCAATAGGGATCGATTGCAGGGGAGTTATTAAAAGAGCCAAAAACTAGGTTGATTCCCCCTCAGTATCAGGACGAGATACTGCACAAACCGCACAAACTGACCAACGCTCTAGTTCACCAATGGGGGTAGGACAATGACACATGGGACATGGAGGCAACTGCTGAGTGCGAACCGCCAATTTTTGTAGTAACGCTTCCAAGGCTCGTTGTGGACTGGGGGGAGGTGAGATAGGATTGCTGCTTTTGGGGAAGGGGAGGGACTCCTCGGCGAGTCCCCAATAACTGGGATGTTGCGATCGCTCATATTCCGGATTGGGTTCAGGAGGTTCGATATCTCGATGCCAAAGTCCTGGAGATAAACGAATGTCTTGCAGCGGTTCGTCTAAGTGAAGATTTAACTGGGTTAACCAGCCTCGCCGGGCAAAGGTCAATTGTTGCGCCCAAACGGCATTCGCCGTCGCGACCTGTAAAATGCCATGAGATAGCCGAACGGGACGACTAAAGCGGGCGATTTTCTCCCCGACAACCTCGGGCCAGATAGCAATCATGCGATCAAGTGGCTCTTGTTTGGGATCAATCAGTTGATTGGATAGGCTGTGTAAAATCTGATCTAAGGATTGAAAACTCATCGTCGCGGTTCTCAGGTGCGGTTCTCAGGTAATGAACAGGTCATGTTTGATCATTAACGTTTGATAATGGCTGATCACGATTTGAGGAAGGCTAGAGACATTTCAAAAAGGACATTAAAAAAACAAAACCGTTTATAAGGAATGGATAATAGTGTTTTGAGTGTCTATTTTGATATGGCGAATGAGTTGGGGATGGGTTGGAAATGGGTTGGCGATCGCCAAAAGGGGTCTGGTTAGGGTTAACTGTCGTCAATCGTAATGGCAGCGGTAGAGGCGATGATGTGATCGTGATCCCGATGATGGGTGAGCTGCGTGCTAAGGCTGCGTGCTAAGGCTGCGTGCTAAGACGGATCAACTCCTCTTATTTATGAGGATGCTCTACCTTTGTGAAGGTTCTGTGAAATTGAGGTAAAAGTTTTCTGAACGGGGATCAGGGGATTCAACGCCAGTTCAACCTAGCTGAGGCCGTTCCCCCCATTCCCAGTCAAGTCAGGTTAATCTTGTAACAGCCCCAACCGGGTTTCCATCTTGTGAACTGGCAACTTGAGTCACGTGTCTTTGAGCAAATCTTCCCCCAGACCAACGAACTCTCTTCTTCATCCCTCGTTACAAGTCGCGTTGGCGAGTTTGGATGTCCCCCTTGATGCTGAACTCGAACGATATCGACAGCATCGTAAACGGATGAGTCCCCCACCGCCACCTCCTTCGTCGCAGCCGGTGATTATCGAGGGACAACTTGAGTCTCCGGCGGCCGACTCCTCTGAGCGATCGCCTTGGGACGTGACATCAGACGTCGCCTCGGGGTCAGCGGTGCAGACGGGTTCTGCTGTGGCTCAATCTTCGGCTCAATCTTCGGCTCAATCCTCCCAGGGACCCGAGATCTCTGAGGTAGCTTCCGATGGGGTCATGGATGATGAGGCGGTTCTGGACTCGGCCACCGCGCCAAGAACCTATCTGGAATCGGCGGAGCGGCTTCGTCAGGGAAGTGAAGGGGAAAGGGATTCGGAGGTGACCTCCGATGACGATCCCTCTGTTGTCTCCCTGAGTGGTCTTTCGACCACTTCAAGCCCAGAGGGTGAAGGAACCCAGCGCAAGTTTACCGCTCTAGGGGTGGGGTCGGTGTTGCTGTTTTTAGCAGCCACAGCCACCCTGGGATATGTTTTAGTCAATCCTGAGAGTTTGGGACAGTTGGGGTTAGAACGATTTTTTGGCGGTGGGACGGCCTCAGAGTCTGGAGACTCAGAGACTGGCCCCGAGTCTGGGCCTGAGTCTGGTCCTGAGTCTGCGTCTCGGGGAACGGGTTTACCGACGTCACCAGATTTAGCCGCCGAGGAGTTTATCCAACTTGATCTCAGTACTCTGAGTAGCTTAGATCCTGAGACGCGATCGCCCCTGGTCACTCCTCCTCCCACGCCTCAAGACGCGCCGCAACCGTCGCCGGAAACAGCGGCGACTCCCCCAACTCCCGCTGAGGGGACTGAACCGGCGGAAAATAGCCTCGATAACATTTCAGCGTTGCTCACTCCCGAATCAACGGGAGCGGCTCAGTCGGAGGAGACTTCCGAAACGTCCGACTCAGGGAACCAGGAGGCTGAGCAGACGAACGCAGAGCCGGTTACCCCGGACGAGGCTTCAGGTCCGCCGCCAAGGATTGACCGCGATCGCAACTATGGGGGGTTTATCTTCGTGGTGGTGGATTATAACGATCAGGTCTCGAGGTTGGAGCAAGTACGAGAGGTGGTTCCTGATGCTTATTTACGGGAGTTTCCTGAGGGGGTGAAGGTTCAAGTGGGAGCATTTGATGAGACTGGGACGGCTCAAAGCCTGGTGGACCGCCTCACGGAGGAGGGGATATCAGCCCAAGTGTATCAACCTCGCTAGGTATGGATTCGGGTTAGGATGGGGAGGTAGACCGATCTGTGGTCGTCACGCCCTTAACTCCTCCCCCTAAACTCCCCAATCTGAACCGCTGCTGGCTACACTTGAAGTAGACGCCCGTTTTTCGATTTGTTAACCAATTGTCAGAAGGAATAAAGACGTTATGGGATTATTTGATCGCATCAGCCGCGTCGTTCGCGCCAATGTTAATGACATGGTGAGCAAGGCTGAAGATCCAGAGAAGATTTTAGAACAGGCGATTATTGATATGCAGGAGGACTTGGTGCAGTTGCGCCAAGCTGTTGCGAAGGCGATCGCCCAACAAAAACGAACCCAACAACAGTACAACCAAGCCCAGACCAATGCCAATCAATGGCAGAGTCGCGCTCAGTTGGCTCTGCAGAAGGGTGATGAAAATCTCGCTCGGGAGGCCCTGCAACGGAAAAAATCTCATGCGGAAACGGCGGCCACGCTTAAGGCTCAATATGATGGTCAGTCGGGCCAGGTTGATACCCTCAAACGCAGTTTGATGCAGCTAGAGAGCAAGATTTCTGAGGCGAAAACCAAGAAAAATATGCTCAAGGCCCGGATGCAGTCGGCGAAGGCTCAAGAGCAGTTTCAAAATAGCCTCGGCTCCCTCAATAGCAGTGGCGCGATGGGTGCGTTTGAACGCATGGAAGAGAAAGTCCTCGAAGCTGAAGCGACGTCTCAAGCCTCCGAAGAGTTACTCGGGGGTGATTTGGAAAGCCAGTTTGCTCAGTTAGAATCCGGTAGTGATGTCGATGATGAGTTGGCGGCGATGAAGGCTCAGCTTTCGGGAGGCTCGAAACCCGCTGGTGCGCTTCCGGAAGGCCAAACTCCGGCGGCTGATGCGGAAGTTGATGATGAACTCGAAAAACTCCGGGCTGAACTGGATAATCTCTAGGGTTGAGGTTTGGGGTTTGGCGATCGCCCAATCTTAAGATCACGGACTCTAAGATTGGGCGATCGCTTGTTTGTTTCGGGCTCATCTCGTTTTAAACTGGATGACGGGGATTTTGTTCTGTCCTGTCTCCCCTCAGGGATATTAACGACAAAACCATGAGTCAACCGGTTACGATTAATGATTCTCAGTTCCAGGCTGAGGTGTTGGAAGCTAGCCAACCTGTTTTGGCCTATTTTTGGGCGTCTTGGTGTGGTCCCTGTCGCTTGGTGTCTCCTTCGATTGATTGGGCCGCACAGAACTACCGCGATCGCCTCAAGATTGTTAAGTTAGAAGTTGATGCTAATCCTGAGTCGGTAAAACGTTGCAAGGTTGAAGGGGTTCCTGCGTTACGCTTCTATCGCCAGGGTGAGATGCTTGAGGCGAAGGAAGGGGCGATTACGCGATCGCAACTTCAGCAGCTCTTAGACTCGCTTTTAGGGGCTTAATAGGTTGCGGCTCTCTGTCTCGTTCACGCTTTTGTTATGCTTCATTTTGCTCAACGCCTAGACTCGCTCCGTGCTAATGTTTTTGCAGATATGGATCGGGCGAAGGCAGCGGCCCGCCAGGCTGGACGAGATATTATTGATTTATCTCTCGGTTCGTCGGATTTAGCGACGGCCGATTTTATTTTGCACGAGATTGAGCGATCGCTCTGGGATAGCCAAACCCATCAATATCTCCTTTTCCATGGAACCAAGGCGTTTCGTGAGGCGGCGGCGCATTGGTATCAGCGACGCTATCAGATTGAGGTTGATCCAGAAACAGAGGTGTTACCGCTGGTGGGATCTCAGGAAGGAACGGCTCATTTACCTCTGGCCCTGTTGAATCCTGGGGATTATGCTCTGCTTCTCGATCCGGGGTATCCTTCTCATTATGGTGGGGTAGCGTTGGCGGGAGGGCGGATTCATCCGTTACCATTACGGGCGGAACGGGAGTTTTTGCCGGATTTTAGTGAGATTCCTCCCCAGGTGTGCGATCGCGCCCGCATGATGGTGCTGAGTTATCCCCACAATCCCACCACGGCCACGGCTTCTATTACGTTTTTTGAAGAAGCCTTTACATTTTGCGATAAATACAATATAGCCTTAGTTCATGATTTCCCCTATGGGGATTTAGTGTTTGAGGGCGATCGTCCTCCCTCAATTCTGCAAGCGGATGTTGAGAAACGTCGTAGTATTGAGTTTTTTACGCTGTCTAAGTCGTACAATATGGGCGGGTTCCGGGTGGGGTATGCCATTGGTAACCCGGAGTTGATTTTGGCGTTGCGCCAGGTGAAGGCGGCGGTCGATTTTAATCAGTATCAGGGGATTTTCAATGGGGCGATCGCGGCCCTAAATAGTGATATCAGTCATGATGGCACTCATGATGACAGTCATCATGGCAAGAGTCCCGTACCGTCGACCGTTGACTGCTTTCGTCAACGTCGAGATGTGTTTATCGAGGCGATGCAGGAGATTGGCTGGGCGGTTCCTCGCCCCAAGGCGACGATGTATGTCTGGGCAAAATTGCCTCAACCTTGGTCTGAGGACTCGATCGGCTTTTGTGAGGCTTTGGTTCAGCAAACTGGGGTGGCGGCTTCTCCAGGAGTGGGGTTTGGCAAGAGTGGTGAGGGCTATGTGCGCTTTGCGTTGGTGCGATCGCCCCAAGTCTTAGCCGAAGCTGTACAACGAATCTCTGTGTTTCTACGGGGATAAGTTGATTGGTCTTGACCGTTCGTAAAAATTTATCTGATTTATCCGTGTTAACTCGGATGAAATTAGCCTAGACTTGAAATCACAGCTAAAACATCTGTAATTCTATTGAAAAGACCTTAATCAAGCTCCTGAGGGGAGTTGACCTATCTCTTTCAACTTAGCAAAAACTTTATAAAACTCAGGGAAAACTCAACACTAACTTTACCTACGACCGCTATTCATTGCCTAAAATAAGGGTAGGTTGAAATTGAGCAGGTCGGCGATCGTACTCATCCATGACTCAACCCCTTCCGGGGACTCTGTCATTATTAACGTGAAAGCTACGACTCGCCAACATCTACCCGGTATACGAATTAACTAAAACTGACTTAAGGATTTACCCATCATGTCTGGATTACTTCACAAAACTCTAATCAGCACCTCCTTCATTGGTATCACGGTCTTAGCTACCTCTCCTGCAGCGGCTTTTACTCTGCAAAGTCCCAGTCTTTCTGGCCCAGCACTCTTATACGAGCAGGTTGGCAGCTCGACTAAGCTCGATGAAACAGGGACTGCTGACCTGGCTACATTGCTCCAAGGAGACATCAATGCCCCTGGCGGTAATATTGAACTCTCGGGTATGTTGGGCAGTGCCAATGCAGCTAGTACGAGTCAAGCCACCACCCTGTCAGGATTTATCAATGGTCAGCAGATCAGCGTTAGCAGCCTCACCCGGAGTGATTGGCTGTACACAACCTATCAGGGCTACAACAGCTTTGCTGAAAAATGGTTCTCTGAAGCTTGGAACCATTCTGATACTGGTTTGCAAAGCTGGTTTGCAACCAAAGGTGCAACCAACTACAATTCGGCATTTTCATTTTTCCTCGGTGGTGGAGGCCTTGCCCGGTTTAGTGACCCGAACGTCAACTACGTCAATCAAAATAGCAATGGTGATATTTCCATTGGCTTAGCCGGTCACCTCAACCATTATAGTGGACTCAAGTTGAGTGAAGTTGTCAAGGTTAACTACGGGGGGGAAACTCACTTCCTCTACGGGTTTGGACAGGCCCTCGCATCAGGTTTAGATAACAACAAAGGTGACGGCGCTGATGGTGAGTCTCACAACGGTTTGTATAACTTTACGATTCCGGGTGAGCCGGTGACTGATATTCCTGAACCCTCGACGATGCTGGGCTTGCTGGCGATTGGTGGTCTGTTCGGACTCACGAAACGCAACAAGTCGAACGCCTAGTTTGGAGTCGGTAGAGGTGACGCTCAACCCTCAACCCAATCCCTAAACTCCAGACATTGGGGAGCCTCGCGGCTCCCTTTTTTTTGTAGGAGTTGCAGCTTAGGTTGTTACAATGGCGTTACATACGGTTTTGAGAGTATTCTTTATGGCTCAGTGGGTCGCGAATTGGCAGGAGATTACAGGAAGTTCTGTTCTGATTCCCGGAAATCCCAAGGGAATTGTTCACTTCCTTGGCGGGGCCTTTGTCGCCGCTGCACCTCAAGTCACCTATCGCTTCTTGCTGGAATATCTGGCCCGGGAACGCTATGTGGTGATTGCGACTCCGTTTGTGAATACCCTCAATCATGGTGAGATGGCTCAGGAGGCGTTGAATCGTTTTGAGCAAACCTGCGATCGCCTCTATGTGACCGGCCAACTGCGCAAACGAGGGTTGCCGGTGTACGGGGTTGGTCATAGTATGGGCTGTAAGCTCCATCTACTGATTAGTAGCTTATTTAACGTGAAACGGGCCGGCAATGTGTTGATGGCCTATAACAATTATCCGGCCCGGCGTTCGATTCCCTTTGTTGATCAGCTTTCTCTGCTGACAGATGTGGAATTTACCCCATCTCCTGAACAAACCCAAGAGTTGATCGCCAGTCACTATGGGGTCCGACGCAATTTATTGATTAAGTTTCAAGATGACACCATCGACCAAAGCTTGATTCTGCGTCCCGTGTTGGAGGGGATGTTTCCCGATTGGGTGAGTTTTCGGGTTCTTAAGGGGACTCATCTGACTCCTATTGCTCAAGATATCCCTTGGGAAGTCGGACAATCTTTTTCTCCCCTCGATGCGATGGCCCAATGGGTAAAACAAGGAGTTTACCGCGATTTGAATCTGCTCACGCGGGAAGTTGGATTTTGGCTTGATCCGACGACGGTTCGCTGAGAGGAGAACCAGTTGTCTTGGATGAATCGCTGTTTTGGATTTCTGTACGTTAATCAGAAATAAAATTGCGCTGCTTAGATGTTTGGCTTTGCGCGGCCCGCACCGGGGCCGCGAAGCCTTGCCAACCTTGAATCAAAAATTTGGTGCGCTTTGATTAAGGGGTGAAGCTTTATTTGTTGATTTTATTATAACGAAACGAATTTTGAATGTCAAGGGCGATCGAGCCAAAAAAACAGAAAAAAAAGCGCCCTCCGAAGAGGACGCGTTAAGCAATTGGCAGCTATAACGACAAAAGCCGTTAACGATTTTAGAATTAACCCAAGGCCTCGGCACCGCCGACGACTTCGAGAATCTCTTGCGTAATCGCGGCCTGACGCGCTTTGTTATAGGAGCGAGTCAACTCAGAGATGAGGTCATTGGCGTTGTCGCTGGCGTTGTTCATGGCCGTCATCCGAGCCGCCAACTCACTGGCTGCCGATTCTTGTAAGGCTCGTAGAATCTGGTTGGTGATATAGAGCGGTAGCAACGCATCGAGAATTTGCACCGGATCTTGCTCAAAAATCATATCTCGGGGCAGTTCCGCCGCCGTCATGGGAGCGGGTTCTCGCTGCACTTCAAAGGTGCCACCGCGACTGGTCAGGCGGAAGATTTCGTCATCCTGGGCGGCTAGGCCCTGAGGATCGAGAGGAAGCAGGGTTTGCACCACCGGCTTAGAACTGACGAGGGAGACAAACTTGGTATAGACCAACTCAACCCGTTGCACATTATCCGAGAGATAAAGAGCGCGGGTTTCATCATTAATTTGTCCGGCTTCTTCAGCGGTAGGGATTTGTGCCAGATTGGCGAAGGTCGCCGTAATCGGGGTCTCTCGACGCTTGAAGTATTGAATGGCTTTGCGGCCGATGAGGATGAAGGTGACGTTTTTGCCTTCAGCCTTCAGTTCAGCGGCGCGGGCCTCGGCGCGACGGATAATGTTGGCATTGTAGCCACCACAGAGACCGCGATCGCCCGAGACGACCACCAGGGCCACCGACTCCACCTCTTGCTGTTCGAGTAGAGGTAACTCTGCATCTTCAAATTGCAGACGGTTTTGCAAGCCAAACAGGACTTGGGCCAACGCATCAGCAAAGGGACGAGTGGCCAAGACTTGTTCTTGAGCGCGACGAACCCGCGCTGCTGCAACAAGACGCATGGCCTCGGTAATTTTTCGCGTATTTTTAACAGATTTAATGCGATCGCGAATCGCCTTTAGATTAGCCATAGGAGAAACGGTTGAACAATAGTGGCACTAGAGGGATTGAGGGCAAGGGATGGCCGGCCACCCTCACCCTGCAATCAAGTTCGCGATTACGCAGACACCAAGAAGGTCTGTTTATATTCTGCGATCGCCTCTTTGAGCAGGTTTTCCGACTCTTCTTCCAATTTCTTGGTCGAGCGAATCAACTCACCAAACTTCGGCTTGCTGCTACGCAGATATTCCCGAAGACCCTGAGTAAAGCTGGTGACTTTCTCCACAGGAATCTCATCGAGGAGACCATTCACCCCAGCGTAAACGATCGCCACCTGCTCTTCGAGAGGCAGAGGCGAGTTTTGCGGCTGTTTGAGCAACTGACGCAGGCGTTTACCCCGTTCGAGTTGGTTACGGGTTGCCGCATCCAAATCAGACGCGAACTGGGAGAAGGCCTCAAGTTCATCAAACTGAGCCAATTCCAGTTTCATCTTCCCAGCCACCTTCTTAATGGCTTTCGTTTGCGCCGCCGAACCCACACGGGAGACGGAAATACCGGGGTTAACCGCCGGACGCTGACCGGAGTTAAACAGGTCAGAGGAGAGGAAGATCTGTCCGTCGGTAATCGAGATGACGTTGGTGGGAATGTACGCGGACACGTCACCGGCTTGGGTTTCAATAATCGGCAATGCCGTCATGCTACCGCCACCGAGTTCATCACTGAGTTTAGCGGCCCGTTCCAACAGACGAGAGTGGAGATAGAACACATCTCCAGGATAGGCTTCACGACCGGGGGGACGACGCAGCAACAGGGACATCTGACGATAGGCTTGAGCCTGTTTGGACAAGTCATCATAAATGACCAGAGTGGCCTTACCGTTGTACATGAAGTATTCCGCCATACTCGCCCCAGTGTAAGGAGCCAAGTATTGTAGGGTAGCCGGGTCAGAGGCGTTGGCGGCGACGACGATGGTGTAGTCCATCGCGCCATTTTCTTCGAGAACACCAATCACCTGAGCCACCGTGGAGGCTTTTTGACCCACCGCTACATAGACGCAAACCACATCTTCACCTTTCTGGTTCAGGATGGTGTCGATGGCGATCGCCGTTTTCCCGGTTTGACGGTCACCAATAATCAACTCCCGTTGACCGCGGCCGACGGGAATCATGGCATCGATGGAGGTAATCCCGGTTTGCATGGGTTCACAAACGGATTTCCGTTCAATAATCCCCGGTGCACCGGATTCAATGAGGCGAGTTTCGTTGGTGTTGACGTCACCCTTACCGTCAATGGGACGACCTAACGCATCGACAACCCGACCAATCATGGCTTCCCCGACGGGAACCTGGGCAATTTTGCCGGTAGATTTCACGGACGACCCTTCTTGGATGTCGCGGCCTTCCCCCATTAACACGACCCCAACGTTATCTTCTTCGAGGTTGAGGGCGATGCCGACGGTTCCGTCTTCAAATTCGAGGAGTTCTCCGGCCATGGCTTGTTCGAGGCCATAGACCCGGGCAATTCCGTCTCCCACTTGAAGAACGGTTCCCACATTGGAGACTTTGACATCTTGGTCGTAGTCTTCAATCTGTTTCTGAATGATGCTGCTAATTTCGTCTGGTCTGATAGCTACCATAATCTTGTCTCGCTGTTGAACGCTTCTTGGATAAAACTGTGATCACGAACGTCTAGACGCACTCGCGGCCAATGGCGGTGGCGTTAACTGAGGTTCAGAGCTAGACGACGCAGTTGACCCCGCAAACTGACGTCAAGCACTTGAGAGCCAACGCGGATAATCACGCCACCGAGCAGGGCCGGATCGACTTCGATCTTTAACTCCACATCACTGGCGTTGGTGAACCCTTTGACGCGATCGCGAACTTGCTCTTGTTGCTCATCACTGAGTTCTACGGCTGAGGTGACTTCAGCCAGAGCAATGTTTTTCAGTTCTCGTAATAGGACTTGATACTGAGAACAAATCTCTTTTAAGAACAGAATACGACCGCGATCGACGAGCAGGCACAGAAAACGGAAGCTGTAGTCATGCACCTGGCCGTCAAAGAGTTGTGTTAAGACGGCTTTTTTGGTCGCCGGTTTAATGATGGGGTTGGTGATAAATTGCTGAAGTTCCTCTGAACTCTTGAGGGTGTCGAGGATTTGAGCCGTGTTCTCGCCGATGGTATCCACCAGGTCATGTTCACTGGCGATGGCCATCAAGGCTTTGGCATAAGGCTCGACAATTTCGGCGGTTGCCATTTGTCCTGTCATCGCTGACCTCCAATTTGGCTAATGCTGCGATCGATAATTTTTTGTTGGTCTTCGGCACTGAGGCGATCGCGTAAGTAGGTCTGAGCCTTTTCTACGGCCAAACTTACCGCACGTTGACGTAGCTGAGCCATAGCGCGGCTTTCATCGGACTGAAGCTCCTGAGCTGAGGAGGCTTTCAATCGTTCGACTTCAGCGCGAGTCTCGTCCATAATTTGGGCTTTAACCGCTTTAGCCCGTTCTTGAGCGTCTGCTACAATACGCTTAGCCTGAGCCTGAGCCTGTTCGAGGTCAGCGTTAGCCGCTTTGAGTTGTGCTTCAGCTTGACTCGCTTTTTGCTCAGCGTCTTTAATGTCAGTTTCAATGGTGTTGCGGCGATCGCTGAGGATTTTTCCGAGGAATCCTCGTCCGAAGTAGTACAGAACACCAATGACAATGATGAGGTTAACTAGGTTGGTGCCGAGTGGGTCTGGATTAAACGCAAAACCTCCTTCGGCCTCAGCCAGCCACACAAAAGTCTCCATGATTCTTAAACCTTAATCGCTTAAATGTTACGTCGCAGATTGGTCATCGCGGTCTAGCCACGACCCAATCTTTCAATCGAGACATCGACCGTCAATCACAATCGTTGATAACAACAATTGTCAATCACAGTCTCCGACTCGCGCTCGCTCGCTAACGTTTCACGAGTTCAGAACCGAGGATCTTTTCGAGAATTTGCTGACTGAGTGCATCAACCTGTCGGTCAATTTGAGTAAAAGCAGCCTGTTTCTGCTGTTCAATCTCAGCCGCCGCTTGTTCTCGTTCCTCATTGGCTTGACGTTGGGCTTCGGCGATTTCAGCGTCAGCGGTTTTGTCAGCCTCGTCCCGAGCCGCATTAATAATCTCTTGTGCCTGTCGGCGACTTGAGGCGAGTTCTTGCTCGTACTTCGCCTTCTTGTCTTGAGCGTCTTTCAGACGCGCCTGTGCGCTTTGTGTTTTACCACGGATGTAGTCATCTCGGTCATCGAGGGACTTCGTCAACGGTTTATAGAACACCGCATTGAGAATCCCGACCAAAATCATGAACTGAACAGCCATCAGGGGCAAGGTTGCGTCGAAAGCAAACAACCCGCCCTCTTGAGTGGCTTCAGTTGCCAGTACGATTGTCCAATGCATAATGTTAGGTTTGTCCTTACCCTCCTTGTCGTGCATAGGGGGTGCAGAAATCCCGTGTTCGCGGACTTACATCCTTGAACTGGCTCTGAACCCCCTATCGTCAGAAAACTGATTAAGCGAAGGGGTTAGCAAACAGCAGCACCAGAGCAACCACCAAACCATAAATGGTCAGTGCTTCCATGAATGCCAAGCTCAGCAGCAAGGTTCCGCGAATTTTGCCTTCTGCTTCGGGTTGACGAGCAATCCCTTCGAGGGCTTGTCCAGCGGCATTACCTTGACCCAGTCCGGGTCCGATTGCAGCGAGTCCTACCGCGAGAGCAGCAGCGATAACAGAGGCAGCAGCCGTTAAAGAATCCATTGTTTACTCCTTTTTTCAGTCTAAGTTAAACGTCAGACGACAAAAAACTGTCGAATTTTTGAGCGGTTGAGAGTCCGATTGAGGATAACCCGTGAGGGAAAACCCAACGGCCTCGGTTAATTTTGTGGGGGAGTCGTGTCTTGCCGTCAACCCCCACGGGACGGTTAGTGACTAATCGTGGTCACCGTGTCCCTCCATGGCTTCGCCGATATAGGCAGCCGCAAGAGTGGCGAAAATCAACGCCTGAATGGCACTGGTAAATAATCCCAGTAGCATTACGGGTAATGGCACGAACAGCGGCACCAACAGAACCAAAACCGCTACCACTAATTCGTCCGCTAAGATGTTACCAAAGAGACGGAAACTCAGGGAGAGGGGTTTGGTAAAATCTTCCAGAATGTTAATTGGAAGAAGGATTGGCGTTGGCTCAATATAGCGGGCGAAGTAGCCTAAGCCGCGTTTGCTGAATCCGGCATAAAAATAGGCCAAGGAGGTCAGCAAGGCCAATGCCACCGTCGTGTTGATATCGTTGGTGGGGGCCGCCAATTCACTGGCTGGTAGCTCAATGAGCTTCCAAGGAAGGAGCGCCCCAGACCAGTTTGACACGAAAATGAATAAAAATAACGTCCCCACGAAAGGAACCCAGGGGCGATACTCTTTTTCTCCAATCTGGGTTTTGGCCAGATCCCGGATAAACTCCAGGGCGTACTCCATGAAATTCTGAAGTCCGCTGGGAACCCGTTGCAGGTTGCGGGTTGCTAAAATTGAAACGATCGCCAACACGGCGATCACGAACCAAGAGGTCAGAAAAACTTGTCCGTGAAGTTTGAGGCTACCGACTTCCCAGTACCAATGTTGGCCGACCTCCAAGTTAGCCAAATGGAAAGTGTTAACGGTATGTAGCACGTCGAGCATGTTATCTCATCAATTGACAGGTTGCCTGGAAGAGTTTGAGTCCGGCGCGAACGTCGTCAACAGGACATGGACGAGAATCGCTACTTTGTACGTCATAAACCCAAAGAAGGTGGGGAGAATTTGCAACTGCTGAACTTGGGTGGCGATCACCATTAGCCCGATAAACAGTGCCATCCGTCCGTTCCCCAACCGAACCTTCGTCCGACCGAGACGACCCACATCTCTCGCCATCATGCGTAAATAGACTGTGCCAACGATCGCCCCAATTAAGTAATTTAAGGCCAGATCACGGGAGTACAGATACCAAAGTGAGGCAATGACCGCTCCAGAAATGGCCAATGTCACGAGGTACAATTGCTTCTGAAGCTGGAAATACTCCTCATCTGAGGATTGGCTCTCCTCAGCAACGGTAACCGTTTCCGGTTGCACCGCAGGCGCAGAAACGCGAATCGGCTGGGACGAGATCGGGGCAATTGTGCGGCCAAACTCGTCATCAGAGCGACGAAAGCGAGGACGGGTCGTCAACGGCGTGAGGTTGTCTTGAAAGCGTGGCTGCATAGTGCAAAAAACACCTACATCGAGGTCACGCCGTACCGATGGGGTCAATAACAGCCGATGAGGTTTGACTCATTGGACTCAAAGGTCTTGCTTCAAACCGTCATGGGATGCAATCAACCGTTTCGGGCTGACGAGAAGGAGCGTCTGGACTAATCCAAACCAGAAGCAATCATATCACGGTGCGGTACGCCAACCGCCGTCGACTTTGCCCTAGATCTTGAGGGTCAAGGCAAAGTTGAGGGTCTAGCTGGCCCCTGGCCGCAACGGTGGTTCCGATTCCCCCTCTAGGTTGTGCTGGCTGGGGTCAGCAGCAGCAGTTGCTGTTGTTGCAGCGATCGCACCGAGTCCAGGTCAAGGCCGAGTTGATCACAGAGGTCGCCGACCGTTGTCTCCTGACGCTCACAGGCCTGCATCAACGCAAACTCCGCGTCAGAGAGATCCACAATCTGATAATCGTAGTTAAACAACGACTGACTCGGCCAACCTTGCAAACAAGGATGAATCTCCGGGATGGCTTGGCGTAACGCCTCATCGTCTTGCCAATTCCAATGTTCGAGGGGAGGACGAGAGAGGAAAAATTCGTAGTGAGTTAACTCCGGGTCCAGGAGTTCAACGAGGCGATAATAGTCTCGTTCGGGCAACTGCTGCGATCGCGCCAGTAACTCAGCATCCGAGCCAATCAAGCGTTCAATCTGCCAATAAGCGGGATTAGAGAAGCCCACAAACGAGAGTCCCGAAGCATCAATCAACTCAAAGAGGGTTTCGATATTGTAATCGACCTCCTGAGGATGGAGATACATATCGGCGAAATTAGCATCACGATGATTTTCCAGAGACCATCGGCGTTTGTCTTCGACCACCAAGCGATTGGTATCCGGGAGAGCCTGAAACAGTTGACGGCCCAGACGTACCCCCTCCTTGAAGTTGTCGCGATCGCTCCCTTGCAACAACCCTAACGCCTGCTGAGCCAAATAAATCTCCCGTCGTCCCAACTCCGCATAAACAAACACGTGCATCAGTCCCCCAGGTTTCAACTGACGGGCCAAGGCTTGAATCCCCGCCACGGGATCTGGGAGGTGATGCAGAACCCCGACACAGTTGATGTAATCGAAGCTGTCGTCGAGCTGGCCGACATCATAAATACTCAAGTTTTGTAGCGTAACCCGTTCCGCTCCCGAACGGCGACAGCGTTCGCGGGCCACGTTGACGGCTTCCTCACTGAGATCAATCCCCATCACCTGGGCCTGGGGGTTGAGGTGAACCAGATATTCCGTCCCTACCCCTGTTCCGCAGCCCGCATCGAGAATTTGTACATCATCCCGTGGCGGCTTGCGTCCCGTACAGAAATTGTAGGCGGCCTGCCAATGCCAGCGCCAGTTATATCCAGGAGGAGGGGTATCGAGTAATGGTTCGGGTGGAAACGGATAGGTATTGTAAAGTTGGCGCACTGCCGCGCTAATCTGAGACCTGTCTGTCATAGAGAACTCTTAAAAACTGTCGAATCAACCCAGGCAAGCGGTAGGATTTGGGATCAGGGGGGCGATCGGCGATCGCTCAAACGTTACAAAACTTTGCGTTTTCTCATATAGAGACCCGCGATCCTTTATCATGTCGCGGTAATTAGAATATTGACCGCCCGAGTTCGCAACCTGATTTTGACATACTTCTTAACAGTGCGGACTTAATAAAACTAGAGTGTTTTAAGCCGGATAACAATACTAGGATAAGAAGAAGCATTTGCCTCTCCCTTGTCCCTCCCCGGTATCCTGTCGTTCTTGTAAATATAACTCATGAGTGTAAAAGCAAGCGGTGGCACGACCTTAGTGCGCCAGCAAATCTTCAAAACGGTTCCCGTCTCAACGATCTCCCAAGCCGAACAGCAGGATCGTTACCTGGGACGGAACGAACTCGGTGAACTTGACACCTTCTTCAAATCCGGAACCAAGCGAGTTGAGATTTCGCAAATTCTCACCGCCAAGTCAGATTTAATCGTCTCCCGAGCCGCCAACCGCATCTTCACCGGCGGGTCTCCCATGTCCTTCCTCGAAAAGCCAGAGCCAGTCATGGCCATGGCAGGAGCCGCCTCAGAAACCCTAGAGACCGTTAGCTACGTCGAAGAAGAAGGCAGCGTCCTAGACGGCATCAAAAACCTCTTCTTCACCCCCAGCGCCGGAGCGGCCCCAGCCGGGTTCCGAGCCATCAACGTGGCCCGTTACGGTCCAGCGAACATGACCAAATCCCTGCGAGATTTGAGTTGGTTCCTGCGCTACGTCACCTACGCTCTCGTCGCCGGAGATCCCAACATCATCTCCGTCAACGTCCGGGGACTGCGAGAAATCATCGAGAACGCCTGTTCCTCAGCGGCGACAATTGTGGCCATCCGGGAAATGCGGGCCGCCGCCGTCAACTACTTCAAACAAGACCGCGAAGCCGCCGACCTCGTACAACAGTACTTTGACGTGTTGCTCAGCGAATTTGAAGCGCCGACCCCCTCCGAGAAAGTCCGTAAAGGGCAATCCTTAGATCAACAAGGGCTAAAACTGCCCCAAATCTATGCCAACGGAGCAGAACCTCGCTCCAAATTCGCCATGAAGCCAGGGATGTCCTTCAGCGAAAAAGATGGCATTGTCAAAGCCGCCTACCGGCAAATCTTCGAGCGGGATATTACCCGAGCCTATAGCCAAGGGATTTCCTACCTAGAATCTCAGGTGAAAAACGGCGAACTCTCCATGAAAGAGTTTGTGCGCCGTCTGTGTAAAACCCCCCTCTATCGGCAACAATTCTTCCAACCCTTCATCAACAGCCGCGCCCTAGAACTGGCCTTCCGCCACATCCTCGGTCGTGCGCCGTCCTCCCGAGAAGAAGTGCAAAAATACTTCTCCATCATGTCTGAAGGCGGACAAGGGGCGTTGATTGATGCCTTGGTCGATTCTCAGGAGTATTCCGATTACTTCGGCGAGGAGACCGTTCCCTACTTGCGTGGCCTGGGACAAGAAGCCCAAGAATGCCGTAACTGGGGCGCTCAGTTTGACCTGTTTAACTACAGTGCGCCCTTCCGCAAAGTTCCTCAGTTTATCACCCTCTTTGCCGACTACGTGCGGCCCCTACCCGATCGCCACCCCTATGGTGTCGGCAACGATCCCCTCGAAATCCAATTCGGGGCGATTTTCCCCAAAGAAACCCGCAGCCCCAAAAATGCGCCAGCGCCCTTTGGGAAAGATACCCGCCGCATCCTAATTCGTCGCGGTCCCGGTATCGAGAACCAACTGAGCAATCCCGGTGCGCGAGGTCTCAACCCCGGTTCCTTGGGTCCGAAAGTCTTTAAGATGTCTCCGGTTCCCAGCTTCACCGTCGCTCAGGGGAGTAGTGTTCAGTACAACGAAAGCAGCACCCAAGCGGTCATTGGTGCCGCCTACCGGCAAGTGTTTGGCCGGGACCTCTACGATGGACAGCGGTTAAAAGTCTCAGAAATTCGCTTAGAGAATGGTGAGATCACCATGCGCGAATTTATCCGGGACTTGGCCAAATCGGAGATCTTCCGCAAGATGTATTGGACCTCCCTCTACGTCTGTAAAGCGGTTGAATTTATCCACCGTCGTCTGTTGGGCCGTCCCACCTACGGTCGTCCAGAGATGAACCGCTACTTTGATATCTGCGCCAAACAAGGCTTCTACGCCCTGGTGGACGAGATTATGGATAGCCCCGAATACCTGGAGTCTTTCGGAGAAGACACCGTTCCCTACGAACGCTATGTCACTCCCGCCGGACAAGCACAACGCTCCCTGCGGGCCGGTAGCATTGGCGACACCGGAATGTTGGTTAAACCCGAACCCGAAGCACCTCGCTTTGTGCAGTTGGGAACTCCCAGCGACGCCGGAATGCGGACTCATCCCGATGTCAACTTCCGCATTCAGCAAGGAGTCAGCAAACAGCGACAACAAACCAAGCTGTTCAAACTCACCAGCACCATCGACAAGACTCAGGTGCAAACCGTTATCCGGGCCACCTATCGGCAAATCTTCGAGCGGGATATCGAACCCTACGTCACCAAGCGCGAGTTCACTGCTCTCGAAAGCAAGTTGAGCAATGGCGAAATTACCCTCAAAGAGTTCATCGAGGGGATTGGCTGTTCAGAACTCTACATTCGCGAGTTCTACACGCCTTATCCCAACACCAAGGTAATCGAGTTGGGAACCAAGCACTTCCTCGGTCGTGCGCCTCGGGATCAGGCTGAAATCCGCAAGTACAACCAAATCCTCGCCTCTGAGGGGATTCGCGGTTTCGTCAGCACCATGGTCAACTGTCCTGAGTACATTGAGGCCTTTGGTGAGGATGTTGTCCCCTATCGTCGTTTCCCGACGTTACCGGCGGCCAACTTCCCCAATACGGAGCGTCTCTATGATCAGCTCACGAAGCAAAATGATGATGTGGTGGTTCCGAGCTTTGTGCCTTCGGTTCCCTATGGCATCAATTCCTAGAAGGGGTAAGTGGGAGTTGTGATAGAACCAAACCATGACTCCCCACCGTTGTCATTGGGGTTCATCTACAAACGGGTCTAATTTGACTTCAAGATACAAAAAAAGATGGGGGGTTGACTCCCATCTTTTTTTGTGCTATGCAACTGAGGTTAATTGTCGGGATTGGGGGACTCTAACTCATCCGTTGAGACCGTATTTTGTTGGCGGATGAGTTCGAGTTGACGGCGGCGAAAATCATCAGCAGCATTGTTGAGACGACCTTCTTGTCCAGAACGGAATTGTTCTAGGGTTTGACCGCCGCTTAAGTTGCTGCGGTGGATGATGTCTAACATATCCAGGCCACCTTCCCCTTGCATGGGGTCGCGATCGCCGGTGTTGGCACTATCGCGGAAGGGGTCATTAGAAGGCACATCGCGGGAGCTTTGGGCCTGGGCGCTTGTCGCTAGAACCAGACTGCTGGCCAAGGCGACGAGGGTGAGGGAAGTGCTAACCAGAGAACGTAAGGGATTCATAAACAGATCCTCCTAAACGGGGATTGACGAAGGGAATCGAGACTTAGGCGAAGCGACGACGGAGTAGGGGTTGAATTAGGGCTAACGCCGCGATCGCAAAAACAAACAACACCAGCAAAGCCGCGCCGAAGCTAATATCAGCAAAGGGTGCTTCCATGACGATACTCCCGAGGCTCCAACTGTCATGGAGATAGAGATAGCGAATCGGCTCAATGGCGTAGCTGAGCGGGTTGAGACTGGCGACCACTTGTAGCCAGGCTGGCATAAAGGAGAGAGGGGCCAGGGCGGTGCTGGCAAACAGAAGTGGTAAGTTCGTGACGAAAATGGCCGCAATCAGTTCCACATGGCCTGGGAGCGCAAAGGCTAAGCCGAGACTTAAGCCGGTGACACCCAGGATGAGGAAAAAGAGGAACAGGGCGATCGCACCCAAGCCAGCCAATCCCGGAAGTCCTGCCCCCATGACGGTTCCGGCGGCCATAATCACAGCGGTTTGCAGGAAACTGAGACTGACAATATAGATGGTGGAGGCGAGAACAATCGAGAAGCGGCTAGAGAGGGGAGCCACCAGAAGGCGATTGAGGAATCCGAACTCGCGATCGAACATAATCGGCAGGCCCGCATTGAGGGCGCCGGCGAAGGCGGTAAAGACAATCACCCCAGCCCCGAGGAACTGAAGATAGTTTTGGCTTTCGGCAAACAGGCCAGCGGGCGCATTTTGGAAGAGGGCGCCAAAGAGAATCAACCACATCAGCGGTTGAATAATCCCCGCCACCAGGGTTGTGGGCCGGCGTTGCAGTTGAATAAACAGACGCCGAGTGAGGGCTAAGGTTTCTTGGATAAAATCCGCCAAAGCATTGTCGGCGACGGCTTGCGCGGCCAACTCAGCCTTGGGGGTGGGCGTGTTAACGGTGGTACTCATCAAAAACTCCTTGTGGAAACCCCCACCTCGCACCGCAGGTGGGGGAGGAAACAAGTGTCAGGCGGTGGGGTTCAATGCCCCACTGACTGACCATCTCTGCGGGCAACTGACTAAAATGCCCGTGGCGCGATAGAGTAATTTAACCTTGCCAGCACTAAACTGACCAATACGCTTCCAGGTGAACCCAGAAACAGAAACCTGCCGGGCGGTATCCCCACTGACATAGCCAACCGAGACACGACCGGCCATCTCAGCCCGCACCAAATCCCCTTTTCGGAATCCGTGGCGGGTCACTGTGCCCCCATATTTGCGGCGTACCCCCTTCTTTTTCGGAACCATCAGGTGCAGTTGCCGACGACTGATGGGTGGGCGTTTAATCACCACAAATGGGGCAGATGTGAGCTTAACCTGGCCAAATACCAGACAACCATGACTCCGTTGTCGGTAGAAAGGGCGATACTGAACAAAGTATCCACAGGCTAAGGCAATACCATCGACGGCATGGGTTTGGGGGATTGGCCTGGCTTTATCCTGAGATTTCCTTAATCCCAACATCGAGCGAACTTGAGCCGTGCCATTGCCATCTCGCTGCCACCCGTAGCGAGTATAAACTGGGGCAATCTGCTCCATGTGCTCAAGGGCGTAGGCTTGCCCCACCATGACCGGTGAGAAGCCTTTACCGGGTTTTGCCCCTTTTCGACCTGAGGTTAAGTCCACGTCGGCGCGGACTTTCTCATAGCCAATAGCAGCAATGGGGAACAGTCGGGATAGCTCCTGAACCACCCGAAACTCTAGGTCTCGGTTGGCTCGGATGCTGGGGGCGACTTTCTTCTGTCTACGGTTGTTAAATCGTTTTTGGCGATGATTCCGTAATTGGAAAGGTCGTTCTCGATTGATTCGCCGACTGCGGCGAGAACGCCGAAGCATTCTGCGATTATCCATCCGCTCCCGCACCTTGAGATAGGGGAGTTCTAGGTGGGACTGAAATAGGGTCGCTTTAGCCGATTGAACGGCAATCCCTGAATAGAGTTTGCCGGGATCGACACCAACCACAATGGGTTGAGTCTTACGACCTGATGGTTCGGCTTTTAAGCGCACGGCCTTAAGGCGGAGATTTGTTTTGACCCATGTTGCTCGGCCTTGCTCTACCCATCGCTGTGCGCGATGGCGCTTGGTGGGCATGGCGGGAGTCCCATCCGGGTTTTGGACAGGGATACGTTGCATGGAAGATAATTCC
>FSSI02000064.1:0-5501 GCA_900149785.2 Phormidium lacuna HE10JO
GGCTCTGTACTGTCACTGTTGCCCTTCTTTTTATCGAGCATCGTCCACATCAGTCGATCGCCGGCGGCTTCATGGACTACGCACAGCATCAAGATGTTGAAGTGGGTGGTGTCGAAGGACCMGTTGGTGCGGTCTATGCTCAAAACCCAGGGTTGGGGGATGCTAGCAATACTCATGACCATCTTGGCGAGCTGCTCCATCTTGACTTCAAACGACCGGAAGAATCGCTGCATCCGTTTGTAATTTGAGGCTTCGGCGGTTTTGCCTCCCCAGACGGTGGCGAGCTCAGCGAGGTTAACGGTTTTGGCTCGAAAGAGTGCCATCAGGAACAGGGCGACGAATGACAGTCTGGCTCCATGCCATCCGAGGTGGGGTCGCAATTGGGCTCGAATTGTGCTAATCTGGCTCATGAGGGTTTGGTTTGAGTTGTGCTAACTTCTATCAAACCCTCTCTCTACATCCTTTTCAAGCTTTTTGTCCCGTACTGAGGTCCTGTACTCAGACAGCGGCCATACAAAGCGAGATTTAGCCTAGAATTATTTGCCTAGTTCGAGGTGTTTTGAGTCCCCGAAACGTGAGACAGCCAATTTCTTCAAAAAATCGGCTGTTTGGTGCTGATAGTTCGACATCTAAGACTCGGGTTCACTGTCTATCGTCACATCCTGCAATTCTTCATCAAACCGGACATAGAGGAGATTGGGGCGACAGCAGACTTGGCAATCTTCGACGTAGGATTGCTGCGCCCCGGCACTCCAGTCGACAAAAGTACTGTTTTCCTCGCCACAATAGGCGCAGCTGTAGGTTGCGGTGTTTTGCATGGGGTGTCTCTGGGATCAGTTCGAGTTGGCCTGGCGTTCACAGTCGCGTTTTGTTACCTCATGGCGATAGCGAAACATATCTCGGAGACGATCGCCGACAAACCAACCCAGCAAGGGTTCTGAGAGGGGCGACAAGGGGATTTCATAGGTAATACTATCGGTGAGGCGGGTTTGGCCGTTGTCCTCACTGAATTGGTGGCGATGTTGCCAATAGTCCATGGGGCCGTCGAGTTGTTCGTCGGTGAAGAGATAGGGGCGATCGCACTCGGTATGACGGGCCAACCAGGTGACGGGAAACGGCCCGAGATAAATTTTAAACTCCGTCATCGCCCCCACATCTAAGCCGCCTTCGCGTCGCACCACCTCAACGGGTTGCCAAGGGGGAGTTAGAATTTGCAGAATATCGGCCCGTTCGTGAAACTGCCAGACGGTTTCAATCGGTGCGTCAATTTGGCTCGAATAGGTAAATGTCAGCATAATTGCCCCAGTTTGTACTTCTCATCCTACCGCGATCGCCCCCATGACTCAATCCACTCGTTCTTTGCGAGACTCCCTCGTTCTCTATCTCTGTCTCAGTCTCATCGCCCTGATGATGCTATTTCCCCTTCTCTGGCTGTTGAGTACGGCCCTCAAATCTCCCCAAGAAAATCTCTTTCAGATTCCGCCTCAATGGATTCCCCAACATCCCACCTTGGAGAATTTCGTCACGGTCTGGACCAGTCAACCCTTTGGCCGCTATCTTTTTAATAGTAGTTTTGTTGCCCTCTGTACCGTTGTCTGTAATCTCCTTTTTTGTTCCCTCGCTGCCTATCCGCTGGCTCGACTGGAATTTCGCGGGAGAGGGGTGATTTTTGCCGGTATCCTGGCGACTCTCGCTATCCCTTTTCAAATCATCATGGTTCCCCTCTATGTCTTGACGGTACAATTGCGCTTAAATAACACCTATTTAGGGATTATGTTTCCCTATTTAGCGGGCGCGTTTGGTATCTTTCTCCTACGTCAAGCCTTCGCGGCAGTTCCCAAGGAACTCGAAGAAGCTGCCCGCATGGATGGCTGTTCTGAATTGGGAATTTGGGGTCGAATTATGCTTCCGGCAATTCGTCCAGCCCTGGTCACGTTAGCGATTTTTACGTTTATTGGATCTTGGAGCGATTTTCTCTGGCCACTTATTGTTTTGGATCGTCCAGAACTTTATACGTTACCTCTCGGGGTTGCTCAACTTTCTGGGGCATTTTCCCTCGATTGGCGACTCATTTCTGCTGGGGCAATTCTCTCGATTGTTCCTGTTTTACTTCTCTTTGTTTTGGTTCAGCGTTATATTATTTCGACGAATGCCAGTAGTGGAATTAAGGGATGATAGCTTCTCGAAAATGGTGCGTTCCGGCAAGTTTTAACTGAGTCGTCTAATGTCAAAGTTAGCGGATCAAAACACACTCTACCACGTTTGCCTTTTGCCTTTTGCCTTTTGCCTTTTGCCTTCTCTTCCCCTGTTCCCTGTTCCCTGTTCCCTTTTCCCTTCTTCTCAAACCATGACTCCTAACACTAATTATCTCGATAAATGCCTAAAAGAAAAAGCCGCTAAAAATGAAAAAGAGCGTCAAAGAATACTCAAAGATGTTCAAGCATGGCTCGACGAATTTGGCTCAGAGTATGGAGTTCAGCAAGCCTATATTTTTGGTTCCCTGACCTATCCCAATCGATTTCATGAGGAATCAGATATTGATATCGCCGTGGAACAAGCTGATCCGGCGGGCTTCTTTTCTATGATTAGCTTTCTCATGACGGATTTCAACCGAGATGTGGATGTGATACCCTTAAATAAATGTCATTTTGCTGACAAAATTCGTAAAACTGGAGTGTTATGGACGAACAAAAACGACGTGTCTTGACCATTGACTTGAATGCTCAAATGAGCATTCTTGAAGACATCGATCAGAAATTAAAAATTCGAGCAAACTCAGTTGATCCTGATGACGAAATACGCCTAGAGAGTATCGCTTATCAAATTCACAACCTTTATGGTGCATCCGAAGAACTCTTACAGATTATTGCCAAATACTTTGAAAACAATATCAGTGATGGGAGTCAATGGCATCGTTTGCTTCTCAAACGGATGACTGTTGATGTTCCTGATATTCGTCCCGCATTCCTGGACTCAGAAGGCTTTTTCTTACTGAATTCACTACGAGGATTTCGACATTTCTTTCGCCATGGATATGGCACCACTCTGGACTATCAACAGTTGAAGCCAAATTTAGATAAGGCCCTGATACTCTTGCCCAAACTGCAAGAGTGTGTCGGGGAATTTCTCAGGCGGTTAGAGACGTGGAGTGAGGGCTAAACGGGCGGTTCCATAGGCGGCTTCCGTGTCTTGAGACGGAGTCACCGGAACACCGAGGCGGGCCTGTCGCAGTTGTTGCCAAGCGGTATTGTTGGCGCCACCGCCGGCGGTGTAAACTCGTTGTAGAGGCGTTGCACCGAGTTCTGCTAAACGCTGATAGCCCTGGGCTTCGATTCGAGCGATACTGTCGAGAAGTCCGTGGAGAAAGGCGACGGAATCCTCGGGTTTGGGGTCTAAGTTTGGGGGATAATTGGGGTCGTTGATGGGGAACCGTTCCCCCGGTTGCGTGAGTGGATAGTATTGCAGGGGACTGGGAGTTGTGGGGAGGCGATCGCTCAACTCTTGTAACTCCTGATTGCTGAAAAACTGCTGTAACACCGCCCCGCCGGTATTTGACGCACCCCCCGTTAACCACAACTCTCCTAAACGATGGCTATAAACCCCATAGCGGCTATCATCGACTCGCTGACGACTGAGGAGTTTTAAGACTAAGGTTGACCCGAGAGAGGTCACGGCATCTCCCGGCTGCTTGGCCCCACTGGCGAGAAACGCGGCTATACTATCGGTGGTTCCGGCGTGAACCTGACAGTCGGGGGGAAGCCGAAACCGTTGTGAGATGGCTGATGTGATGGGTGCGATCGCCTCCCCTGGGGCCACCACCCGAGGAAGTCGGGGGCGATCTTGGGGAATCCAGTCGGGATAGACTAAAAATTCAGGATCATAGCCGAGTTTTAGGGTGTTGTGATAGTCACTAATCCCGAGTTGGCCATGGAGTCGGAAACTTAGCCAGTCGGCTTGATGGACAAAATAGCTGTTCGCTGTGGGGGAATGGGTTTGACGACTCCAGATGAGTTTACTAAAACTGGAGGTACTGCTGGCCGCCGGATGACGCGGGGGAACCCGCTGTTGCACCTCTGAGGCAACTGAGGCCACGGACATGGCCCGAGGGTCGTTGTAGAGTAGGATATCGGAGATGGGCTGTCCTCGCTGATCACAGAGAAATACCGTTCCCGAGGTTCCATTAACGGCGATCGCCGCCATCTGTTGCCGAAATTCCTCAGGAATGCGATCGAATAGCGTCGATAAAGCCCCCCACCACGCCTCGGGTGTTTGACGTTCCAACGCCACGCGTTGCGTCCAAACCGGAGTTGTCGCGGTATCAATCAGGATCGCCCGTACCCCCGATGTGCCAAAATCAACGCCAAGTGCATATCCCATTCTGATGTTCCTCCCTCAATCAAGATGCTGTGGATTTGACGATCGCCATCTGTACCTATAACGGCGAAACTCGTTTACCGCGAGTTCTCAATCGCCTCTGTAACAGCCGCCAACAGACTCCCGAGTCGATTTCCTGGGAACTCCTGATTATCGACAATTGCAGTACCGACGCAACAGCCGAGGTTGCAAAAGGCTACTGCGATCGCCTTCCCTTGCGAATTGTCCCCGAAACCCAGCCAGGCCTTGCTTTTGCCCGCCAACGGGCGATCGAAGCCGCCCAAGGAGAACTCGTTGGCTTCCTCGATGACGACAATCTCCCCGATGACGATTGGATTTCTCAAGCCGTAGCCTTCGGCCAACAGCATCCCCAAATTGGGGCCTACGGAAGTCGCATTCTCCCCGACTATAGTATCGAACCCCCGCCCAACTTCGATCGCATCGCCCCGTTTCTAGCCATCACTGATCGCGGTTCCGAACCCCGACGCTACCCCCCCGAAAAGCGACTCCTTCCCCCAGGGGCGGGATTAGTCGTCCGTCGCCAAGCCTGGCTAACCTCCGTTCCCCAACGATTAACCCTGGTTGGGCGGACAACCGATCTGGCCCTGGCCTCAGAAGATTTAGAAGCCTTAGTTCACCTACAACGCCAGGGTTGGGACATCTGGTACGCCCCCCAGTTACGCGTTCATCACCTCATCCCCCCCTGGCGACTCCAAGCGGATTATCTCTATACTCTGATGCGGGGAATTGGCCTGAGTCGCTACCGAACCCGGATGTTAAGTTTTTCGCCTCTACTGCGTCCCCTGGCCCTGGTGGCTTATAGTCTCAACGATACTCGTCGCATCTTGCGTCATCTGTTGCGGTATCGAACCCAGTTACGAGAGGATATCGTCGCCCAAGCCGAACTTCGCTTCTACATCGCCTGTCTCTCCAGTCCCCTCTTTTTCTGGAAACAGCCGCAATCCCCCAAAAACTCCCCCGACACCCAAAAAACATAACAGTAAATCTCCCCAAAATTTTACCAAACCCCATCCCCTGTTCCCTGTTCCCTGTTCCCTGTTCCCTGTTCCCTGTTCCCTGTTCCCTGTTCCCTGTTCCCTGTTCCCTGTTCCCTGTTCCCTGTTCCC
>FSSI02000064.1:5761-22901 GCA_900149785.2 Phormidium lacuna HE10JO
TCCCTGTTCCCTGTTCCCTGTTCCCTGTTCCCTGTTCCCTGTTCCCTGTTCCCTGTTCCCTGTTCCCTGTTCCCTGTTCCCTGTTCCCTGTTCCCTCTTCCCATGGATTTCACCGTCGCCATTTGTACCTATAACGGAGAACACCGAATTCCTCAGGTGTTAGAGGCGTTAGCCCGACAGCAAGGAACCGAGTCGATCGCCTGGGAAGTGTTAGTGGTGGATAATAATAGTGGCGATCGCACCGCAGAGGTCGTCAAAACCTATGATTGGGACCATCACGCCCCAGCCAATAGCCGCTTGCGATGGGTGTTTGAACCTCGCCAGGGAACCACTCACGCCCGTCGTCGGGCCATCGAAGACGCCGCCAGCGAGGAATGGGTGGGGTTTCTTGATGATGATAATTTGCCCGCTGAAACCTGGGTTCGGGAGGCGTTTCAATTCGGCATTCAGCGCCCGGAAATTGGGGCATACGGCGGCATTATTCACCCAAAACTCGATGCCCCTCCTCCTGACTATTTTGATGCTGTTAAACGGCGTTTAGCGGTCTATGATCGCGGCGATCGCCCGTTTTGTTACGCCCGAACCGCCACCCCCCGAATTGTTCCCGCCGCCCCCGGTTCGGTGGTTCGCAAACGGGCCTGGCGAGAGTCGGTTCCCCAAACTCTTCGCTTACAAGGGCGAGATGAGGCGGGGAAAACCTATGTCGGGGCTTGTGAGGATTTAGAAGCCCTCTTTTATATGCAAAATAGTGATTGGCAAATTTGGCATAATCCCAAAATGGAGGTTTGGCATCATTTACCGGAATCTCGTTTTCAGCGAGATTATTTACTGAAAATTTCGCGAACGTCAGGGTTATCGAATCATGCGTTGCGAATTGCCCGTTTAGGGGCTAAGGTTCGGTGGTTGATGCCTCTCTATTTCTTCTCGGATGGACTCAAGTTAGCTCAATATTATCTCAAGCATCGTGGCGACTTTGAGGATGATATCGTGAAAGCCTGTGATTTGCAAGAGAAGATGGGTCGTTTTCTGAGTCCGTTTTATGTGTGAAAATCAAACATTTTGCCTCTTCTGGCTTCAAACTGAAACGGAAACTTTATGGCAGATTACATCCGTTGCGGTAGGGGCGAAAATCCCCTCCTGGGAGGGGCTAGGGGTGGGTTCCCCTACCATTTGGTATTCACGGCAATACCTCACACCCGATATCCTGAATACCCAACATTTTTAGCCGTTATCAGAGGATTGACAACGAGGATGAAACTGGCTTATACGACGATTTATGATGTCCGCGATCGCCGCCGTTGGCCGTCCACTCAGTTAGGCTTATGTCAAGCTGGCTTAGCCATCGCCCAAACTCTGGAAACATTGGGGTTCACTATCGAGTATGTGGGCGGTTTAACGAAGCCGCGATCGCTCATCACCAAGCTAAAATGGGAATTTTATAATAAAGTTCAACAGCGAGACTATTATCGTTGGGCAGAACCGGCAATTGTGCGCGATTATAATCGTCAAGTTCAAAGCCAACTCAACGCAATTGACTATGACGTAATTTTGGCTGCCGAGAATTGTTTACCCATCGCCACTCTCGCCGCCAAAACGCCAATGGTGTTGTGGACAGATGCCCCCCTCTCGGCGTTAATGGACTATTATCCCTATATGAGTAACCTTTGTCGCGAGACTCGCCAAAATATCTATAGGTTTGAAAAACAGGCAATTAACCGCTGTTCCAAGGTTATTTATGCCTCCGATTGGGCGGCAAATCACGCCATTTCAACCTATAAACTTCCATCATCTAAAGTTGCGGTGATTCCTTGGGGGGCGAATTGGCAAGAGATGCCCAATGAGGCGGAAATTCAGGCTGCGATCGCGCAACGCCCCCAAGATATTTGTCAGTTATTATGGGTTGGTGTAGATTGGACTCGTAAAGGGGGAGATATCGCCCTCGCAGTCAGTGACTGGCTGAATCAAAATGGCATCCCCACCCAGTTAACTGTTGCGGGAATTGTTCCTGATTCTATTTTAGATAAATCTCCCCAAATTCGCTATGTTGGCTATCTCGATAAAGACAATCCTCAGCAATATCAGCAACTCAAGGAACTGTTCTTAAATTCCCATTTCTTTATTCTCCCGGTTCAAGCTGAAAGTTACGGTCATGTGTTTTGCGAAGCCCAAGGATTTGCCCTTCCTTGTATAACGCATCAAACTGGAGGAATTACCAGTATTCTTCAAGACCAAAAAACGGGCTGGTGTTTGCCCCAAAATAGCCCGATTGAACGCTATGGACGGCTGATTTTAGATACATTTAAAAATCCAGTACAGTATAAAACGATCGCCCAAGCTGCCTATGACAACTATCAAACGTCTCTCAACTGGAAAACCGCTTGTCATTCCTTGACTAAAATCCTTAAAACTCTTTAAAACAGCCAAAAAAAATGCTACAGAATTGAGTTTTGGGATATGAAATTTGGGCAGAGCAACCACAGGTGATTGCCCCTACGGTTGGGGTTTAATTTTGTATAAACGGGTCTAATTTTCTCGAACCTTAAAGATTCACAAAACAATGTTCTTCTAAATGTTTTAAACTACAAATAGCAATAAAAACAATAAACTAAAAACACTTTAATTTACCTATATTTTGCCATGAAAATTGCCTATTTAACTGAATTTAACCTCAACCAATTCAACCCTAAAACCCTGCCGCGTAACAAACTGGGACATGGACAAAAATGTAAATCCATCTTCGATGCCCTCAGCCACCATCACAGCGTCATCTCTGTCCATCACCTCGACAAACACCGGGAACAGACCGCCCTATTTCCCAAACTCAAACGTCGCTATCATAAACTTCGGCAAAACACCTATCTTTCCTGGACAGAACCTCAATTTAACCGAGACTATGGGCGACAACTGCAACGCCAATGCGATCGCATCAATCCCGATCTCATCCTAACCTCAGATAGTAACCTCATCGCCTATCTAAACACCTCCAAACCCATCGCCCTTTGGACCGATACCCCCTACGCCGGCCTGATTGACTTCTATCCCGGCTATCAACATCTTTGCCCAACCAGTCGCCGCCAATTATATAACCTGGATAAACGAGCCTTTCATCGCTGTCAAGGTCTCTTTTTTGCCTCCCAATGGGCTGCCGATATTGCCCAACACACCTATCAGCTTCCTCAACAAAACATTCAAGTCATTCCCTTTGGGGCGAATCTCTCAACCGTTCCGAGTTCCAGTCAAGTTGACCATTGGCTGCGATCGCGGCCCAACTCACCCTGTAAACTACTCTTTATCGGCGTCGATTGGCAACGCAAAGGAGGAGACATCGCCCTCGCTGTCGCCCAACATCTCAATCAACGGGGGTATCCCACCGAACTCACCCTCGTTGGTAGCCAACCGCCGAATTCCCCACCCTCTTTTGTCCATTGTGCCGGTTTTCTCAACCGTCAACAGCCCCAAGACGCCGCAATTCTTGACCAACTCCTGGCCCAATCTCACTTTCTCCTACTTCCCGCCCAAGCCGAATGCTACGGCCATGTTCTCTGCGAAGCCAACGCCTTCGGGGTTCCGGTTCTCGCCCGGGATGTGGGGGGAATCGCCACTATCATCCGTCAGGACGTGAATGGGCAACGATTCGCCGCGACAGCATCGATTTCTGAATCCATTTCTGACTATTGTGACTATATTGAGGCGGTTTTCAACCAAAGACAGTATCAACAATTGGCCCAATCTGCCCGCCAAGAGTTTGAAAGCCGCCTCAACTGGGAGGTGGCGGCTACCAGCCTGGCCCATACCCTGGAAGGGTGGGTTTGATGGCAAAATGGTTCAACACTGTCTGAATTAGGATTTTTCCATGACCATGCTTGCACGTTTGCAAAACCCGCTTCGTCGCGGCCAAGCCCTGAAAATTATTACCGGATTAACCAACTTTAACCGCGACTCCGTGGCCCGAACCGTCAAAGCCGCCCATATCGGCGGGGCCACCTTCCTCGATATCGCCGCTGATGCGGAGTTGGTTCGTCTCGCCAAGTCCTTGACAAATTTACCAATCTGTGTATCGGCTGTTGACCCCAACCAATTCCTCGAACCCGTCGCCGCTGGGGCGGATTTGATTGAAATTGGTAACTTTGATGCCTTCTACGCCCAAGGTCGTCGTTTTGAGGCTCCCGAAGTCTTGGAACTGACGCAGGCCACTCGCGCCTTACTCCCCGAGATCACCCTCTCGGTGACCGTTCCCCATATCTTGGCCTTAGATGAACAGGTGCGTCTGGCTGAAGCCTTAGTTGAGGCGGGGGCAGATCTGATTCAAACAGAAGGAGGAACCAGTAGCCAACCTCGTCATGGCGGAACCCTGGGCTTAATTGAAAAAGCGGCCCCCACCTTGGCCGCCGCCGCCGAAATTTCTCGGGCCGTCTCGGTGCCGGTTCTCTGTGCATCAGGAATTTCCAATGTCACGGCACCCCTGGCCATTGCGGCCGGGGCCGCCGGTGTCGGGGTTGGTTCTGCTGTCAATCGCCTCGACAGTGAGATTGAGGCCATCGCCGCTGTTCGCGGCCTCGTCGAAGCCCTCCAAGGTGTGAACCACCCCAGTTTACGAGTTTAAACGGCGAGAACGTTAAATCCTCCAGTCCGGTTGGCCCCTGAACCTCAAGGCCAGCCAACCCTCAGGAAACGTCGACAGATTCGGCGTTTCCTGAGTTTTATTAAAATTTTTTATCCCTAAGATTACCAAGCATTATCAGGCGCGATCGCCCCCTTGGTGGGGGATTGCCCCAGTGAAGACTTCAACCCATTATCCCGAATCACGAGCCTGGGTAAAATTTAGCCGTCAAAATAGATCGCCAAAGTGTGAAATATATCTTAAGATTGGTGTATTCGATGGGCTAGTTCACGAGAGACTAGCTACAAAAAGCAAAATTTAACAGGAAAAAGGAGAACTTTTATGGCATTAGTCCCCATGCGTCTGCTGCTCGACCACGCAGCGGAAAACGGTTACGGTATCCCCGCATACAACGTCAATAATATGGAGCAGATCCTGGCAATCATGGAGGCGGCGAACGAAACCAACAGCCCCGTGATTCTTCAGGCATCTCGCGGCGCACGTAAGTATGCTGGTGAAAACTTCCTCCGTCACTTGGTGATGGCGGCCGTCGAAACCTATCCCCATATCCCCATCGTGATGCACCAAGATCACGGTAATGGCCCCGCCACCTGCTACTCAGCCATCCGTAACGGCTTCACCAGCGTTATGATGGACGGTTCCTTGGAAGAGGATGCCAAAACCCCCGCCAGCTTTGAGTACAACGTCAACGTCAGCAAAACCGTGGTTGACGTGGCTCACTCCGTCGGCGTCAGCGTTGAAGGTGAACTCGGTTGCCTCGGTTCCCTCGAAACCGGTAAAGGTGATAAAGAAGATGGCCACGGTGCTGAAGGTGTCTTAACTCGTGAGCAACTCCTCACGGATCCCGACGAAGCGGTAGAATTCGTTGAACGGACTCAAGTTGATGCTCTCGCTGTTGCCATCGGAACCAGCCACGGTGCCTACAAATTCACCCGCAAACCCACCGGTGAAATCCTGGCCATCAGCCGCATCGAAGAAATCCACGGCCGTCTCCCCAACACTCACTTGGTGATGCACGGTTCCTCTTCGGTTCCCCAAGAATGGTTGGATATGATCAACCAGTACGGCGGTGCTATCCCCGAAACCTACGGTGTGCCTCTCGAAGAAATTCAAAAAGGCATCAAGAGCGGTGTTCGCAAAGTGAACATCGACACCGATAACCGTTTGGCGATTACCGCTGCTATTCGTGAAGCGGCTGCGAAAGATCCCTCCAACTTCGATCCCCGCCACTTCATGAAGCCTTCGATCAAGTACATGAAACAAGTCTGTGCTAAACGCTATGATGCGTTCGGTACCGCTGGCAACGCCACCAAAATTAAACAAATTCCTCTCGATGAATTTGCGGCGAAATATGCCAGTGGTGAATTGGCTGCGAAAACCAAGTCTGCGGTTTCTGCCTAGTTTCAGCGAGTTTCACGGAATTGCTGGTTGAGCTAGCAATTCTAACTAAATCATCAAAGGGTAGTACAATCGTGCTACCCTTTTTTGCTGTGGAGGCCAAGCGGCTCTCGGCTTGACAGGATTGGCCGTTAAACAGTATAAAGTCTCAATAAGCAACGCTAAATCTTGGTGAACCGTCGGAGTCAATTCAAGGCTGGGTTAGGGAGTTTGAGGCGGCTAGGTTCGTTATCTGGAGAGAAATCCGGTGACTGTCGCCCTTAAACCACTCGATCTCGACTCGACGACTAATTACAATTATTTCTAGTGTGGCTTGCCTCTATTTCTCGTAATTGCGTGCGCGATCGCCCCTCCCTATGACTGATACAATTCTCCAGCTTGATGGCTTAACGAAGCATTATCCCCAAACAGCCGTTCCCGCCGTGGATACGGTGAATTTGTCCTTAGAAAAAGGGCAAATTCTCTCTCTCTTGGGGCCATCGGGCTGTGGTAAAACCACCCTGTTGCGCCTGATTGCCGGCTTTGAACGGCCCAATAACGGTCAGATTACCTTAGAGCAACGGGCGATCGCCGGCCAGGGGCGCTGGGTTCCCCCAGAAAAACGCAATCTGGGCATGGTATTTCAGGAATATGCCCTCTTTCCCCATCTCAAGGTCGCCGATAACATTGCCTTTGGCCTCAAGAAACGGCAACTCAAAGCCAGTGACATTCAACAGCGGGTAGCCGAGGCCCTGAGTCTCGTTGAACTCGATGGACTGGGGAATCGCTACCCCCACCAGCTTTCCGGGGGCCAACGACAACGGGTGGCTTTGGCCCGGGCCATCGCCCCTCGGCCCGTGTTGATGCTTCTCGATGAACCCCTGAGTAACCTCGATGTGCGGGTGCGTCTCTATTTACGCCACGAGATTCGCGCCATTCTCAAGAAAACAGATATGACAGCCGTGTTTGTCACCCATGACTGCGAAGAAGCCATGTCCATCTCCGATGTGGTGGGGGTGATGCGTCAAGGGCGCTTAGAACAACTCGATACCCCAGAAGCCATTTATCGCGAACCGGCCTCGCGCTTTGTGGCTGAGTTTGTCACTCAAGCCAATTTCTTGCAGGCCCGCCGTTGCGGGAGTCAGTGGGAAACAGAACTGGGGCGCTTTTCTGTGGCGGCCACGGGAGAAGTCTCGGGGGATGTGGGAGATGTGATGATTCGCGAAGAGGATCTCAGGGTGCAGCCCGATGACTCGGGAGCGGTTCAGGTGCGCGATCGCCAATTCTTGGGCCGGGAACATCGCTATTGTCTGCAAATGCCCTCGGGCCACTGTGTTCACGCTCGCAGTCATGACGTTCTGGGCCTACCCGTTGGCGCACGGGTTACGGTTGAGATTCCTGACGATGCGGCCCGGGTGTTTCCGCCGGCCCATCGCCAATTGACCTCCTCGGCAAAATAACCCCTAAACTGTGAGGAATGGCTCGGGGACTGCGATCGCTCGATCGCAGTCGGTCCACCCCCTGAACCACCAATTGCGTCGAGCCACCCCCATCTAACATCATCACCCCATCAGCCCCCAAAGCCCGCAACACCCGCGCCGCTCGTAGTTGGGTGGCGGCGGAAGAGTTGAAAATCCAGAGGGTTTCTGAGATACCGTCTTGGTTGCGATCGCCCACCCCGATGAAGGTACGCCCCACGGCCCGTTTAATGCCCTTATCAGCCCATTCATCGAGGCCCACGAGGAGATGGGGAACCGACGAAAACAGGGGATTCTCAGGATACCCGACTTCGGGAAACGGCAAAATCTGGGCTTGCTGGCCCTGAATCATCAACATTTGCTTTTCTCCAGGATATTCCCCCAATCCCGCATAACCGCCACTGTAGATAATCCCGTCAGCCTTGAGGGGAAACGCCAGTTGTAGGGGCTGAGAGCCGAAAAACTGACCATTGGTGACGGAAAAGGCGCGATCGCCCCAACGCTCCTCTAAATCCTGCCAATGCACCTGTATCGGTTGCGGCTCAATGGAGACACTGACCCCAGTATCATATTGAGGGACGTTGCCCGACTCGTCAGCCCCCTGGCCCCAATCTTGCACATGACGGGGATCAAACAATTGCAGAGACACCCCCGCCGTTAAATCCAACTCCTGCACCCAATCGACGCCATTGCCATAAAGCCGGACTCCCGCTTCCTGGCGGACTACCTTAAACTTATAGGGGGGATCGGTTGACAAGGGAGTGGTTGCCAAAACCGTTCCGGTGAGGGCGAGGGCGATGAAAGCTGTCAATTGGGGTCTCTTTGTTTTACTGTGGTGAGAGGCACAGCCCCTTGAGGTTGTCCTGATCCGTTCCGAATCTCTCGATTGTAGGAGAGTTGTTTTGAAACACGCAACGCGGCCGAGTCCCTCGTCTGAGTCCCTTCCCTCCAGCATGGTTGACGACATTCCCGAAGCATTACGCGATCGCCCCCTAGACCGCCCCACCGCGACCCCTAGCCCAACGCCAACAGCGGCGGGGAGTCCCCTCCTTGTCTTAGTCGCCACGATGGCAAGCATCGCCCTCGGGGGACTGGGGTGGTATCTATGGCAATCTGCGGGCCAAGTGGCCCAAACGGCCCCCTCAACCCCCGAAAACAGCACCGCGTCTGAGAATAATAACGAGAGTAGCGAGTCCAACAACCCGGATCTGTTGGGACATCTTCCCTACGAGGAAGCCGCCCCCGAGGATCTCAAAAGCATTGTTTCCGATAACACGATTAAACTACGGGCCGCTGCGGCTGATGCCTATTTAGAGATGGAAGGGGCGGCCCGGGCCGATGGGGTTTGGTTGATGCCCCTCTCGGGATTTCGCTCGGTTGAAGACCAAGAATATCTCTTTTTTGAGATTAAGGCCCAACGGGGACAAGTTCCCGCACAACGGGCTGAAGTGAGCGCCCCTCCGGGACATAGTGAACATCATACCGGCTATGCGATCGACATTGGCGATGCCGATGTTCCGGCCACTCACCTCTCAGAGAATTTTGAGAATACCGCCGCCTTTAAGTGGTTGCAAGAGAATGCCGCTTACTATAGTTTTGAGTTATCCTTCCCACAAGATAATCCTCAAAATATCGCCTATGAACCTTGGCATTGGCGCTTTGTCGGCGATCGCCATAGCCTAGAAACCTTCTATAAAGCCCGAGAACTGTTTGAGGATGGGGAAAACGAGGAGTTGAATTAAGCAATAATGGGTCTTCTGGATCTACGGTGGTATTTGTTACATAACATACAAAATTGTAGGGGCGAAAAATCCCCTCCTGGGAGGGGTAGGGGTGGGTTCCCCNACATAACATACAAAATTGTAGGGGCGAAAAATCCCCTCCTGGGAGGGGTAGGGGTGGGTTCCCCACATAACATACAAAATTGTAGGGGCGAAAAATCCCCTCCTGGGAGGGGTAGGGGTGGGTTCCCCNACATAACATACAAAATTGTAGGGGCGAAAAATCCCCTCCTGGGAGGGGTAGGGGTGGGTTCCCCTACAGTAACGGGTGTAATCTGCCATAAATTCTCCTTATCACCCTAAACCCAGAAGACCTATAATAATACCCATTAAAACTTCGATTTCATAAACCTTCAACCTATTATGGATGAACACTTCAAGAAACATTTAGATGCCGTAAAACAGCAGTTTGAACGGTCTCCTTATCCTCGACAACCCCTCGACCAAACCCCCAAAAACAATCCTAGTTATCTCTATAAACATCATTTTGCCAGCGCCTATTATCACCGCAATCAACAGGTTATTGATCCAAGCGATCGCGTCATTCTTGATGCCGGCTGTGGCAGTGGCTACAAAGCATTGGCTTTAGCCTATGCCAATCCCGGCGCAAAAATTGTCGGCATTGACTTCTCCGAAGAATCCGTGAAGTTAGCCCGCACTCGCTTGGACTATCACGGAATTGAAAATGTCCAGTTCGAGGCCATGGCGATCGAAGACATCGCCAGTCTGGGGATGGAATTTGATTACATTAACTGTGATGAAGTTCTCTACCTCCTCCCAGACCCTGAAGCGGGACTTCAGGCTCTCAAATCAGTCCTGAACCCCCAAGGGATTATTCGCGGGAACCTGCACAGTGCCTTACAACGGGTCAACTACTTCCGCGCTCAGAAGCTGTTTAAGATGATGGGCTTGATGGAAGATGATGTCAGCGATGAGATGGCGATCGAACTCTCTCAAGAGACGATGGAGTCCCTGCGAGACTTCGTCGATCTCAAAAAGCGGGTTTGGTCCGCCAAAATTAAGGGCAATGAGGAAGCTCTCTTAGCCAATTACCTGTTACGAGAAGATCGTGGCTATACCATTCCCGATTTGTTTGCCCTCCTCGAACGGACTGAACTTGAGTTTATCAGTATGGTCAACTGGCGACAGTGGAATCCCTTTAATCTCTTTGTCGAGGAAGACAAGTTACCGGCGTTCCTAGGGATGAGCCTACCCGAAACCTCCATCGAAGAACGACTCCATCTCTATGAACTCCTCCATCCGGTTCACCGTCTCCTAGACTTCTGGGTGGGACATCCCGACCAAGGCCAGGACTGGACGCCCCCCGAGGACTGGACTGAACCGCAGTGGCACACCGCTGAGGTTCATCTCCATCCTTTGTTGCACACCCCGGCGGTGCGTCAAGAACTCGAAGCCTGTATTCAAGAACATCGTGGCTTCGCCATCAGCCAGCAACTCTCTATCCCCGGCGTAGCTCAAGTCTTGGTTGAAAGTGTCACCGCAACCTGTTTACTCCCCTTGTTCGAGCAACCACAGCCCCTCTCGACGCTGACGGCCTTTTTTCAGGAAATGCGCCCCCTCAACCCGGTGACGGGCCAAGCCACTTCCCCCCAAGAGGCGTTTCGGGCTGTGCGGGATTTATTACAAACTCTCGAATCCCTATCCTTCGTCTTCCTGAGCCAATAAACCGGCCATGGCAGATGGGGTGAGGAGTTGCGCCTCAGACCGTCAGAAAACCGCCCGATAAAAATTTTTTTTGGTGGGGGGTGATATGAAATCGGTTCGACCTGGGTAAGTTATATCCAGAAGCGGGAAAAAGCATTCACCCCAAGCCTGAAGGAGAAGCAACCATGAAAACTGAATTTCAAACCAAGTTCATCCAACACCTGAGCAACCGCAAAGGGAAAGACGAAGGTTTCACTCTAATTGAACTCTTAGTCGTTATCATCATTATCGGTATTTTGGCAGCCATCGCTCTGCCTTCATTCCTGAACCAAGCGGCAAAAGCCAGACAGTCCGAAGCGAAAAACGCCGTTGGTGCTGTGATGCGTCAACAACAAGCCCACCGTCTCGAAAATGGTGCGTTTGCAACGGACTTTGAAGAACTCAAAATTGGTCTGCCCACCCAAACTGACAACTACGAGTACACGATCACCGACGGTGATGATGCTACTCAAGTTGACGCAGCTCCTCGTGAAGATCAAGCCAACGTCTTGTTAGCCTATGTCGGCGGCGTCTTCGTCACCGATACCGGTCAAACTGCTGCTGGTGCTTGCCAAGGAACAGCTCCTGGTGAAACCCCGGTTGTGGCTGAAGGCGGTGACCAAGGAACTGAATGTACGACTGGTGAACGGATGAAATAGAATCTTAGGCAATTGCCTGAGTTCGATCACCACTTAACTTAAACGCGATCGCCCCTTGTTTCGGGGCGATCGCGTTTTGCGATGGCCCCTAGAAATTCACGCCCCCTAGAAATTTAGGCCCCCTAGAAATTCCGGCTAGGAATCTGCCACACTAGACTGTGCCACCTGTGATGGAGTTTCTGCCGGCGATGACAGATGAGACGACGTTTCCTCAACCCGATCCCAGTACCCTAACCGCCTTACGAGAGGGGGACTATGAGGGGGCGATCGCCATCCTGGAAGAACAGCAAAACTTTGCCTATCTCGGTATCGCTCATCTCCTCAGTGGCGATGACATGACGGCTCAACTGGTCTGGATGGCTCCCTTAATGGAGGGGGAGGATGAGGCGGCCTGGACTCATCATCTCACTCAAGTCTTAGCTCAGGAGAGTTTAGCACTTCCCGACCCCGGCTTAGCCTGGCAATTACGGCAACAGCTACGACAATTTAACCCCGACCATCTGGAAAATCTGCTGCACCTGATTCAACTATCTGGACAACTCCATCTCTGGGACGATGACGCTCTCCTCGATGATACGGCTCTGCTGCTAGAGTCAGACGCTTCACCGCCTCAGGATCTATTGCAACAAACCTGTCAGGCGCTACTCTCGCAAAACAACTCTCCCCCCGGAAGCGAGCGGTTTCTGAAAACAGCTCTCTCGCGCCTCCCTGAGAATTTCTCCCTACTCCTCGGGATGGCTCGATTTCTGCAAAATTGTTGGCAAAATCTGGCTAGTCTCGACTATCTCCACCAAGCTCAAGCCTACGTGGAAACTCCCGGCCAGGAGATTCTGCGATCGCACCTGCTATTACGAGGACTTCTACGCTCAGGAGGACGCTGGCCCGAGGCGCAACAGGCCTTTGAGCAATATCGTCAGCATCTCGAACAGCTAATTTCCTCTGAGACGGCGTTATCCCTAGAGTTAGCCTCGCAACTGATTACGGCTGGGGGGATGATGGCCTATCTCAGCGATGATTTACCGGGATATCGCCAACTACGCAACCGGGTTGGCCACCGCTGTCAGGCGGCCATCCAACAGCATCTGGCTCAGGTGACGGAACGGTATCAATCCCAGTCTCCCAAGGGGTCTGGAGATAAACTGAAAATTGGCTATCTCTCGGAATGTTTCCGCCAACATTCGGTCGGTTGGCTGGTTCGCTGGCTCTTGCGCTATCACGATCGCCAACAGTTTGAGATTCACCTCTATTCTCTCTCTCAAACCGGCGATCGCCTACAACAGCAGTTTGCCCAGGATACAACGCTGCAATTTCACCCTCTCCCCTATTCCGGGTTAGCGGCGGCGCAGAGGATTCACCGAGATCAGATTGACATTCTTGTGGATCTCGACAGTATCACCTCCAATGCTGGCTGCTCCACTCTGGCCCTGAAACCCGCTCCCATTCAAGTCTCCTGGCTCGGCTGTGATGCACCGGGTTTACCGGCGGTGGACTATTTTTTGGTGGATTCCTATGTGTTAGGAGAGGAGGCTGAGCAACAGTATTCTGAAAAACTCTGGCGCTTACCCCACAGCTATATTGCCGTGGATGGCTTCGAGATGGGGATTCCTAGTTTAAGACGGGATAACCTGGATATCCCTAGCGATGCGGTCGTCTATTTCTGTTCTCAAAGCGGCTATAAACGCAATCCCGAGGATACCCGCCGCCAACTGCGGATTCTAGCCCAGGTTCCCAACAGCTATCTCTTGATCAAAGGGGTGTATAGTGATGCCACATCTCTCCAGCAGCAGGTTGAGGCGTTGGCTGAGGCGGAAGGAGTGGACGGCGAACGCCTCCGCTTTCTTCCCATTACCCCCTCCGAGGAGATTCACCGGGCCAATCTCACCCTCGCCGATGTGGTTCTCGATACCTACCCCTACAATGGAACCACCACCACCTTAGAAGCCCTCTGGGCCGGCATTCCGGTGGTGTCTCGGGTGGGGCAACAGTTCGCGAGTCGTCAAGGCTATACGCTCCTCAACCATGCTGGAGTCGAGGCCGGGATTGCTTTTAGTGATGAGGACTATCTCGACTGGGGGGTGCGTCTGGGCCAAGATGTTGCCTTACGTCGCCAAGTCTCGGCGCAACTGTTGCGTCATCGCCGCACCGCCCCCCTCTGGAATGCGCGTCAGTTCACCCGAGAGGTTGAACAGATGTATCAATCTATTGTCAATCGTTAAAGGAGTTAAAACGGGTGAGTGAGGAACGAGGGTTTCCAGTGCTGTCGGTGATTGAGTTGATCGAATCGGGCCAGGTTGATGACATTTTGTTTAAGAATTGTGTTGAATACTTGTCAAATAACAAAATAAGTGATAATCAGAGGTCGCAACTATTAAGCCTTCTCTGGCCGTTGGATTTTGCCCTAGAGGGGGTGAGTGAGTTAATTCAAACCACCGTTGAGACAGCGCCACCTCGATCGCCGCTATTGCGCCAGTTTTTTCAGTTAGCGGCGGCGGACTTGCAAGGCACACAACGCCCGAATGAGAGTTTAATTGCGATCGCCCAACTTTGGCATCAGCTACAACCGGACAATATCCCGGTGTTAGTGGCCCTGATTAATCTCTATCAGCAACAGGGCGACTATGAACGGGGCAGCGATTACGCTCAGATATTTTGCGATCGCGCCCCGGATTTAGGTAAAAAAATCGCCGCGCATTATCTACTACTGCGCTGTCTACTCACCACTGGGGACGGCTTTCAGCGAGCGTTAGAGGTTCATCAGTCCTTGGAAGAGTTACTGGAGGAATTAGTGGCAACACAGCCCCAGTTAGACCTTCCTGACATTATTCAAGGCTTCGCCGTTACCTCCTTTCTCCCCTATCTCCAAGACAATCCCCAAAAATTGCATCGTCTGCGTCGTCAGGTGTCGGGATTTCTGCAAGGGAAGGTTCGCGAACAGTTCGGATTCACGGAACCGCCACCGCCATCGGGCCAATTGCGACGAGTTGGCTATCTCTCGGCCTCGTTTCGCCGTAACTCCGTGGGCTATTTAGTGCGTTGGCTGCTGAAGGCCCATCATCCCCAGTTAGAGGTGTTGGCGTATTCGCTGCGACGGACGGGAGATGCGATTCAACAGGAGATTGCTGAGTCGGTGAGCCAGTTTCGTGACTGTTCCGCGCTTCAGATTCCCCAAATTGCCCAGTTGATTCGCCAAGATGAGTTAGATCTGCTGATTGATCTCGATAGTCTCACCTCCTCGAAAGCGACGGCGGTGTTAGCCCTCAAACCCGCCCCAGTTCAGGCGACGTGGTTGGGGTTTGATGCGTCGGGGTTGCCGGCTATTGACTATTTTTTGGTGAGCGATCGCCTTCTCCCCGATTCGGCTCAAAACGACTATGGGAGCCGCATTCAACGATTACCCGGCAGTTTTATCGCCGTGAAAGGGTTTGAGGTGGGGGTTCCGACGCGACGACGGGAGGATTTGGGGATTCCCCCGGAGGCGGTGGTGTATCTGAGTTCCCAGACGGGGGCGAAACGTCATCCTGAGAATGGGCGATCGCAACTGCGGATTCTCAAACAAGTTCCCAATAGCTATTTTCTGATTAAGGGCCTCTACAGCGATCGCCATTCCCTGGAACACTTTTTTACGGAACTGGCCCAAGCTGAAGGAGTCAACCCTCAGCAACTGCGTTTTCTCCCCGATGATCCCAGCGAAGCCAGTCACCGGGCCAATCTCAGTTTGGCGGATGTGGTGTTGGATACGTTCCCCTACAATGGCGCGACAACTACCCTCGAAACCCTCTGGATGGGCATTCCTGTGGTGACGCAGCGGGGGGAACAGTTTGCCAGCCGCCATAGTTATGAGTTTCTGCAACAGGCGGGAATTGCTGAGGGAATTGCCACCCATGCGGCGGAGTATGTGGATTGGGGGGTGCGCTTGGGCTGCGATCGCGCTCTGCGGGAGGATATCGCCTGGCGTTTACGTCAGTCTCGTCATACCTCCCCCCTCTGGAATCCTGAGCAATTCGCCCGTGAGATGGAAGCGACGTTCGCTGAGATGGTGTCCCCCAACCCGATATGATAGCAACTCTAGTGGTTCTGTGCTCTAGCCACTCCGGTATTAAGTGGTTACCTTAATCCGCGAGAAGGCTCACGTTGTAATCTTTGATTCAACGTTGAGATGAATCGCGGCAACCACTGTGGTACAATTCCGTCAAATGACTCAATGGTGTCATGCTGGTATTTGAGGCCAAGCTAGAAGGAACCAAAGAGCAATACGAACGGCTGGACGAGGCCATTCGGACGGCTCGGTTTGTTCGTAACAGTTGCCTGAGATACTGGATGGACAACAAGGGAGTTGGACGGTATGAACTAAGCGCCTATTGTGCAGTTCTTGCCAAAGAGTTTCCTTGGGCCAAAAAGCTGAACTCAATGGCTCGTCAAGCCTCGGCAGAACGAGCTTGGGCAGCGATCGCCCGTTTCTACGAGAACTGCAAGAAAACGATTCCCGGCAAAAAAGGGTTCCCTAAATTCAAGAAGCATAAAACTCGCGATTCAGTCGAGTACAAAACCTCAGGTTGGAAGCTGTCAGAGGATAGAAGGACGATTACCTTTACTGACGGATTCCAGGCGGGCAGCTTCAARATGTGGGGGACTCGTGACTTGCATTTCTACCAGTTAAAGCAGATTAAGCGGGTGAGAGTAGTCCGTCGCGCTGATGGATACTACGTTCAGTTCTGTATTGACCAAGACAGGGTAGAGGAGCGAGAACCTACCCGAACCGTTATTGGCTTAGATGTCGGGTTAAATCATTTCTACACCGACTCAGACGGTCAGACGGTGGAAAATCCCAGATATCTCAGAAAGTCTGAGAAAGCGCTTAAGCGCCTTCAACGTCGATTAGCTAAGACTCAGAAAGGGTCTAAGAATCGACAGAAAGCTAGAAATCGATTAGGGAGAAAGCACCTCAAGGTAAGTCGGCAGCGTAAAGACTTTGCCGTCAAGACGGCATTGTGCGTCGTCCGGTCTAACGACTTGGTCGCCTATGAAGACTTGAAAGTGCGAAATTTGGTGAAAAACCATAATCTCGCTAAATCAATCTCGGATGCTGCCTGGTCAACGTTCCGTCAGTGGGTGGAGTATTTTGGCAAGGTGTTTGGGGTAGCAACAGTTGCTGTTCCTCCTCAATACACGAGCCAAAGTTGTTCTAACTGCGGGGAGAAGGTTAAGAAATCTCTGTCAACGAGAACCCACCGCTGCCCCCATTGTGGATTTGTTGCTGATAGAGACCATAACGCAGCTATTAACATCCTTGAATTAGGATTAAGTACCGTAGGGCATACGGGAATTAACGCCTCTGGAGATATCGACCTCTGCCTTGGTGGGGAAACTCCTCAAGGTAAGTCGAGTCGTGGAAAGAGGAAACCTCATCAGTGATGGTGGGAATCCCACGCTATATTCTTTGAATTAGCGTGGGAGGATGTCAAATTGGAGGAGATAGTTTTGTTCAATGTAACTGGAGATGAGTCGGTTGGAGTTTAAGGA
>FSSI02000065.1:0-2009 GCA_900149785.2 Phormidium lacuna HE10JO
GTCTCTATTGTAGGAAATGGCATCAAATTCCCTAAAATGGGGATTGTTAATGCCAGACTACACAGACTTGTTGAGGGGAAAATCAAAACAGTCACAGTATCGGTTAATGCTAAGGATCAATACTTTGCTTCTGTCCTGGTTGATGACGGGAAGGATATCCCCGAAAAAACGACTGAAGGTAAAGCAGTAGGTATTGATTTAGGGTTGACTMATTTTGCTATCACCTCTGATGGGTCTAAATTTGACAACCCCCGTTGGTTGGCTAAGCATGAGAAAAATCTAAGAGCCAAGCAGAAGCGGTTATCCAGAAGGCAGAAAGGCTCAAGCAACCGCAATAAAACCCGAAAGCAGGTAGCCGGGGTACATAACAAAATAGCCAGATGCAGGTCAGATTTCCACCACAAGCTATCACGCAGGATAGTTAACGAAAACCAAGTTATAGTGGTGGAAAATCTAGCGGTTAGAAATATGGTTAAAAACCACTGTCTAGCGAAAGCAATTAGTCAAGTGGGATGGGGTCAGTTTTGTACCATGTTGAAATACAAAGCAGAACAGGAAGGGAAAGCCTACCTAGAGGTGGACCGATTCTTCCCTAGTTCTAAAACCTGCAATACTTGCCTAAATCAAGTAAGAAGCCTTCCACTTGATGTTAGGTTTTGGCAGTGTGAAAAGTGCCAAACAAGGCACGATAGAGACATCAACGCTGCCAAAAATATCAGAGACGAAGGACTGCGTATTTTATCCTCAGGGACTGGGGAGTTCGCCTATCGCCCAAGTGTAAGTCGAGATAGTAGAGGACGTAAGAAATCTACTATCTCGCAATTTGCTGGGTAGGAAGCCGACTGTGTAATCTTTGATTCACTGTTCGGTAGTTCACTCACACCGCCCTAGCTGCAAAATGTCAACAGACCTCTAAAAAATCCCCGAAAACCCTGCTCCACTCATCCCTCCGCTAGATGAATCCACGGTCATCGATCTGCTAAACTTCTCAAAGCCGATCGCCGACTCATCCCGTCAAAACTGCACCCCTAAACGTCAACCTTTTTTATGACCTCCGTCACAGCCGACAAACTGAAATTCTTTCTCGACATCGCCACCGAAGCCGCCCTGCAAGGTGGGGCGGTTCTACAAACCTATTGGGGAAAACTCGAAGGCGTAGAAGAAAAAGGACGTTCTGGAGACTTGGTGACGGTCGCCGATAAAGAATCCGAAGCCAAAGTCCTAGAGGTTTTACAACGCCACAGCCCCGATTGTGGCATCCTGGCCGAAGAATCGGGCGTATTGGGAAACGCTGAGAGTCCCTTCCGTTGGGCCATCGACCCCCTTGATGGAACCACCAACTACGCTCATCAATATCCCGTCTGTTCCGTCTCCATCGGCCTCCTCATCGATGGCGTTCCCGAAGTGGGGGTCGTCTATAACCCGATTCGGGGAGATCTCTTCCAAGCCGCTACGGGAGTTGGGGCCACCTATAACCGCCAACCCATGCGTGTCTCGGAGACCAAAACCCTCGATCGCAGCCTATTGGTCACCGGATTCGCGTATGATCGACGAGAACGAGATGATAATAACTATGCCGAATTTTGCTATCTGACCCATCTGACCCAGGGCGTTCGCCGGGGTGGTTCAGCCTCATTAGACTTAGCCGACGTGGCCTGTGGCCGCATTGATGGCTATTGGGAACGGGGACTGTCTCCCTGGGACTTAGCGGCGGGAATCGTCCTTGTCCGCGAAGCTGGGGGGGTCGTCACCGCCTATGACCAATCTCCCCTAGATTTACCCTCCGGGCGACTGTTGGCCACTAATGGCCATCTCCATTCTGCCCTGAGCGATCGCCTCGCTGAAGTCCAACCCCTCGGAGAACTTCCCGGAATTGGTCGTCTCAGCGCGCGATCGCTCGTCTAAGACCCCAGTAACCACAGTAAAGTAGAGACAGTCGCGTCACTCGTATCAGGAAACTCATCCCGGGGAGGTGATACAGTCGCGTCACTCGTATCAGGAAACTCATC
>FSSI02000065.1:2314-2436 GCA_900149785.2 Phormidium lacuna HE10JO
ACAGTCGCGTCACTCGTATCAGGAAACTCATCCCGGGGAGGTGATACAGTCGCGTCACTCGTATCAGGAAACTCATCCCGGGGAGGTGATACAGTCGCGTCACTCGTATCAGGAAACTCATC
>FSSI02000065.1:2741-22778 GCA_900149785.2 Phormidium lacuna HE10JO
ACAGTCGCGTCACTCGTATCAGGAAACTCATCCCGGGGAGGTGATACAGTCGCGTCACTCGTATCAGGAAACTCATCGCAGGGAGGTGGTGACGACACAATGTCGTTCTCTTTTGACTTTAACCGAGGCTTATTTACCCTCGACTTCAGTGATCATCATGCTATTCTCGGCGTGGCCGTCGATGCTGAGACCAAGGCCATTCGTAAACGCTATCTCAAAATTGCCCGCTGCTTACATCCCGATGTCTGTCAGGCGGACAACCGTGAGTTGGCCCAAGCGATTCTCTCAAAGTTAATCAATCCCGCTTATAGTAAATTCTCCAACGAGCGGGAAGCCGCAGACTATACCATCTTGCTGCGGATGCTGGCCAAGCGACTGCAACAGGAATATAGCCATATTGAACTCCAGTCAGCCGTCGCCAAACGTCTCATCGAGACCAACAACTACGAGGCGCTTTATCACAAAGCCATCGACGACCTCGCCGAACAACAATACCAAGACCTCAACCACATCCAAGACTATGTCGGCCAATTGAGTGAGTTGAACTTGGTCTATCTCTACCGTCGTGAACAACAAAACAAAGGCTGGGCGCAACCCTCTAAACGGCCCTCCCCAGGACCAACAACAGCACCGCCTCCCCCCCGTGTCTCCACGAATACCTTTGTGGAACAGTATCTACAACGGGCGCGATCGCTCATGGAGCAGAAAAACTTTGCCCAAGCTCGCAAAGAACTCCAAGATGCCCTTAAACTCGAACCGGAGAACAGCCGCTGTCATGGTCTGATGGCTTTGGTTTACCTCAAACAGCAAGAGGTACAACCGACGAAAGTTAACGTGACGATGGCCAACTCCCACACCACGAAAGCGCTGAAACTTGACCCCAAAGAACCCTTAGCCCTCGAAGCCCGCAAAACCTTAACCCGCATGATGGCCCGGCCGAGCGGTAGCGGGACGAAACCCAAGAGTAAACCCCCCAAAAAATCTGATAAAACTAAAAGCAAATCTAAAAAATCAGATCAAGGGGGCGGTGGACTCTTTGGACTCTTTGGCAATAAGAAAAAATAAGCCAAAACATAAACCACTCACGACAGCCACTCACGACAGCCACTCACAACAAAACCCATGACGGTACACCAACCTCCCGCTGGGGCGCGGGATCTCCTGCCCCTCGATGTCACCCAGAAACAATGGATTGAACGGCGTTTGCAAGATGCCTTCCGCCGCTGGGGCTATCACCGCATCATTACCTCGACCCTGGAACGCCTGGATACGCTCATGGCCGGAGGGGCCATTGATCGCAGTACCGTGGTCCAGTTCCAAAATAACGACGATGAACTCCTCGGCCTACGGCCCGAACTCACCGCCTCCATTGCTCGGGCGGCGGTCAGTCGTCTCTCGGACTCTAGCTTCCCGCAACGACTCTACTACAATGCCAATGTGTTCCGCCGCAGTGGTGGCAATGCTTATGGCCGTCAGCAGGAGTTTTATCAAGCGGGTGTGGAACTGCTCGGGGCTAGTGGGCCACTGGCGGACGCGGAAGTGTTACTGTTACTAGCCGATAGTTTAGATCGCTTGGGGGTTGAGGATGTGCAAGTGGTCCTCGGGGAAGCCCAACTGACGCGATCGCTCCTCGAACCCTTCCCAGAAGCCAGTCGCACGGCAATTCGGGCGGCGATCGCTGATCTCGATTATGTCACTCTCGAAACTCTCGATCTCTCCCCGGAACACCGCGATCGCGCCCTGAACCTCTTTAATCTGCGGGGAACTCCCGAGGAGGTCCTAGAGCGCTTACAAACCTTTGACCTCCCCGAAAACGCCCAGCAAGCCCTAGAAAACCTACGGGCCCTCCTTCGCATCCTTCAGGCCACGCAACCGGACTTCTATGGGCAAATTGTCCTGGATCTGAGCTTGATTGAAACCTTTAATTACTACACTGGGATTGTGTTTGAGGTGGTGGGCCACAGTCGCGGCGATCGCCAACTGCTCGGGAAAGGCGGCCGCTACGACCAACTCCTTGAACTCTATCATCCCCAACATCAGGCCTGCTCCGGCATTGGCTTCTCCCTTAACCTCGAAGATCTGCATCATCTGCTCCTCGGTGGCGACCAACTCCCCGAGCAAACCCCCTCTAGCGATTGGCTCGTTGTTCCTCGTTCCCCCGAGGCTCAAGCCGCCGCTTTCGCCTTTGCCGGCCAGTTACGGCAAAAAGAGGATCTCATCCGCGTTGAACTTTGCCTCGATCACCCCGTTGAGGCTGAACGTCTGCGAGACAGCGCCCGCCGTCGTCGTGTCACCCAAATTGCCTGGGTTGAGGCCGATGGCAGCAGCGAAACGGAATTAGTTAACTCGGATAGTTCGTCATAAATCTTAATGATTAGCCGGGTGTTTCTAAACAATTATAAACCCGTCATAAGCCCATCATGAGACTGTCAAGATTCGTGAGTTTCTTGCAATAATTTGTCATAGTTGTGGCGTCAGAAGTTCGTTATCCTGAACATAGGAAACAACACTGAAGACGCCATGACTGCACTCAATGCCTGGATTCGCAAAACTCCCTCTTGGCAAGCCATTATTACCCTGATTTTGGCATTGTGGTTCGGCGGGAGTCTGATGTTAGACTTTGTATTGATGCCCGGAATGTATAGCTTGGGCATGATGAGTCAGCCGGATTTCCCCGCGATGGGCTACAGCGCCTTTGAGCGGTTCAATCATCTCGAACTGTTATTCGGGGGCTTAGCGTTGACGGGCGTATTGGTTCTCAACCGTCAAGATCACTTTTTTGGCTCCCAAACCCGCAAAGCTATTATCTTATCGACGCTACTGTTGGGGATTGCGATCGCCTACACCTATTTCTTTACCCCTCAGATGAGCGCCCTAGGGATGTCGTTAACGCCCCTAGAACCTCTGACTGGCTTCTCACCCCTCATGGAGACGATGCAGCAGGGCTACTGGGTTCTTGAGGTTCTTAAACTCGCCTCAGCCTGGGTTCTACTACGCCTATGTCATCGTCAAATGCAAGTTAGTTCATCCTAATTCAGTCCTAGATGCACGAATAAAGAGATTTGTCAAGAGGCGAATCTCTTTTTTTTAGGCAAGAGGCATAACCCACCCCTAACCCCTCCCAAGAGGGGATGGCAAGAGGCAAGAGGCAAGAGGGGGGAACACCGGAACAGAAATTTTTTGTTGGGGGGATGGGGGGATTGCGATATAATCGAAGGTCGCTCGATTGGTATCACGGGCTGTTGGTAAGTTTTAAGGGGGCGATCGCAGTATGGCTATCATCGCATTACGGGGTTGGTATATCGAACAATACGAACCATTGTCGGAGTTACGCAAACGTCCCCATGATATTCGCCTCAGCCGCAATAGTTTGTTGAAAGCTGGGTTGCGGGCCGATTTCCTAGAAGAACGGCAAGAGATTGAACAAGCCGAGTGGTTTAATCGCTACCTGGCCGGGGAAGCCATCGAATTTTATATCGAAGGGAGTGGCTCCTATCTCATTGCCAACATTGACCTGAGTAGCCACGAAATCTATTTTACAAAGCAAGAAGGCAGTGCTTATCTCGATCCGAGGATTTTTCTCAGTGTCTCCGAGGCCAACCACAGCCGGCGGCTGATCGAAGTCTTAGACGAGTATATCGCTGATGTGAATCGGCGATCGCGGCTTCCGTTGAGCCTAGACATCTGTAAGCGGCCCACTGAGGGAGCGACTCGTCTGGGAACCTATCAACTGCGGCAAATTCGCAAAAGTTTATTGTTTATCGCCGATGTGACGCCGCTGGCCGTCAGCAGCGGCGAAACCCCGCAACTGTTACCGAGTGCTAACGTTTGTGTCGAACTCGGTTACGCCTTGCAAGCCAAGCGTGTCGAGCAGATTCTCCTAGCGAAAGTGCGGCAACATGAGGGATCTGGGGTGTTTCCCTTCGATTTACCCAGTTATCAAGAGATTGAGTTTCCCAACCCCGAGGCGATCGCCGATCTGCTTCCCACTCTCCTCGACTCGATGCTACAGCGGTTTGCTTTGGTATCCTGAGAGAAAATGGTAGCCTTAAGCGACCGAGTAGGATGTACTAGGATCTCAAGGACAATGCCAAAACCCAGTGAGTACGCCGTTCACCTCTTCATTAGTGGTGGCCAGAAAGAAGAAGTGCGCTTCCCCTCCATTGAGGACTTTCAGAAATGGTATGGGAGCGAAGTCAAACCCAAATCGAAATCCGACGACTTTATCAATGTCCCCCTCAAAAATATTCAGGGGGAATATATGGTGATTCGTCCCTCCGCGATCTTGGCCATGCGCCTCGAACCGATTTTCACCTCCAGCGTCGATCGCTTCTAGGGATTCATCAGCTCACCTAAACCTGAATCGCGACTGATTAAAAATTCAAATAAGGGTCGATTCTGCCGAGGCGATCGCCTTAACTGACCGATATCTCGCAACCGCTTAAGTCTGATTGGCTCTATCATAGAGCGATTAGACGAAGGCGGTATGTTATGCTCTGTGAACTCGAATCGACATCAGAAGCCGAGTTTAGGCCATACCGCTTTTGCCTAAAAACGTTTAACTTAACAGGTAATCCGTTTAAATTTTGAGGCGATGGCTTAACATGGCGATCGCCGACTTTCCCTGGCCCCCAACCCAGCCATCGTTCCCACACTCGTGGGCAACTGATTCGTCAACTGACTCGTCAACTGCCAATCAACACATCATCCGTCAATCCTCTCAAAAGGATTGTCGCTGACACTCCCAGTTTATGGACGCTTCTTTCGAGATTACAGTTCTAATTGCCCTAACCGTGGCCGCTGGCATCGGCTCACAGGTCCTAGCGGAGTACTTTAAAGTTCCAGGGATTGTCTTCCTACTCCTCGTCGGCATTCTCCTAGGACCGAGTGGCTTAGATTGGTTGCATCCGGCCTTACTCGGAGGCGGCTTAGAAGTCATCGTTTCCCTGGCCGTTGCCATTATCCTCTTTGAAGGAGGCTTAAGCCTGGAACTGCGAGATCTCGGTCGTGTCTCAGGGAGTCTACGCAACCTTGTCAGTGTCGGAACCCTGATCGCCTTTATCGGCGGCGGCTTAGCGGCCCATGCCCTAGCCGAATTTCCCTGGCCCATCGCTTTTCTCTATTCCGCCCTGGTGGTGGTTACCGGGCCAACAGTTGTCGCCCCCCTCCTCAAACAAGTTCAAGTCGATCGCCAAGTGGCCACCCTCCTCGAAGGAGAAGGGGTCCTCATCGACCCAGTGGGAGCGATTCTGGCCGTCTTAGTCCTCGATGTCGTCCTCAACGGCGATGCTGACCCCCTTGGCGTTGCGGTGGGCCTATTCCTCCGCTTGGGTTTAGGATTAGCCGTCGGTGGCCTCGGCGGCTGGTTATTGGGCTACTTTATCACCCGAGCCAATTTTCTCTCGGAAGAAATCAAAAACCTTGTCGTCTTAGCCGGTGTCTGGGTCCTCTACAGTTTCTCCCAGTTCCTCGTCGAAGAATCTGGCTTAATGACCATGGTGGTAGCTGGGTTGGTAATGCGGGCCTCGTCCTTGCCCGAGGAACGACTATTACGGCGCTTTAAGAGCCAACTGACGGTGTTGGCGGTGTCCGTCTTGTTCGTCCTCCTGGCAGCGGATCTCTCGATTCCCAGTATTTTCGCCCTAGGCTGGGGCAGTTTAGCCACCGTCGCCGCCTTGATGTTGGTGGTGCGTCCCATCAATGTCTGGATTTGTACCGCGAATAGCCCCCTGAATTGGCGACAAAAGCTCTTCGTCAGTTGGATTGCACCGAAGGGGATTATCTCCGCTTCCGTGGCCTCGCTGTTCTCGATTTTGTTGACGGAACGGGGGATTAACGGGGGGGATGCCATTAAGGCGTTGGTGTTCCTGACGATTATCGTCACGGTGATGTTACAGGGTCTAACGGCCCGCTGGTTGGTGAGAGTTTTGGGACTTGAGGCGACGACGGCGACGGGGGTGTTGATTGTCGGCTCAAATCCCCTCAGTCGCTTGATTGCCCAACTCTTTCAGGAACGAGGCGAGGCGGTGGTGATGATTGATACCAATGCTGAATCCTGTCGTTTGGCAGAGGATCAGGGGGTGAAGGTCTTTCTCAGTAGTGCTTTAGATACGGAGGTTCTCGAAGAGGCGGGGTTAGAGTCGATGGGAACCTTCCTCACGATGACCAGTAATGGGGAGGTGAACACGGTGTTGGCCCAGCGAGCGATGGAAGAATTTGAACCCCCGCGAACGTTGGCGTTGTTACCCCGTGAGAAAACGGGAACGCCGACGAATAAGGCGAAAATCCGTCAGGCGATCGCCCCAGATTTTCCCTTAAAGATGTGGAACAAGTACCTCGATGATGGGGAAGTGAAGCTGGGGGAAACGCTCTTGCAAGATCATGGTTTTGCGTTCCAGAAGGCTCATTTACAGGCCTTGATTCGCTCTGGGGAGTTGGTGCCGCTGTTGCGGGAACGAGATGGCAAACTTCAGGTGATGTCGGCGGCGGATGCTTGGCAGAAAGGGGATGCGATTATCTATTTATTACACGCACCGAAGCCGAAGTTATTGAAACGTCTTTCGGGGTCGAATCATAGTACGGCGTTGAAGGTTGAGAAATTGCCGGAAGTCGAAGAGGTGGCGGTTCCCGCCTCAGTGCGGGAACGGGCCAATGGCCAAGGGGAGGAGACTGGCAAGAAGATGCCAACGAAGGGGATTAAAACCCCTGAGATTCGGGATAAGGGCCAAGAGAAGCCTCGTAAGCGTGGCCGGCTTCCCAAGGGAGGCAAGGTGCAAGAGTCGCCACGGTTCCCGGATGCCAATGAGTCGGTTTGAAGGTCGGCCGGGGCAGGGGTATCATGAATGGGTTGTGTTCGCCCTCCTGTGTTATGGCTGCTGAATCCTCTTATCCTGCTGCTGTTGATGTGACCCCGTCTATTTACAATCGCATGATTGAGCGGGTTCCTGATGAGTGGAAGGAACGGTTCCAAGACCCCCTCAAGTGGGATGATAGTATGCGCGAGCAGGTGGCGGCGGTGTTGCTGCCGGCGGCGGTGTCCGAGGCGATCGCGCGATCGCGAGTTCGAGGCGATCGTGGCGCAATTCTCTATGATCAGAAGGATTTAGAGACGATTATTTACTATATTTCCCAGGGCAATACGGACACGGTTCTCTGGATGGCGACGCCGGAAACTCAGGCAGAGGTGAATGGCTTGGTGGAGTCGTATAATCCTGAGTCAGAGGCGGTTGTGGTGATGGTGGGTGCGGGAACGGTTCAGGCGATGTGGGTGCGCGAGGATGGCAAGATTGAAACCTCGGGGGCCAAGTCGACCAATTCTCTGCCAATTCGTCTGCCGGAGGCGGTGACGATGGCCACGGAGGAGGAGGACGGGGTGTATGCCTACTGCTTTAATCATCAGCAGTTGGGTGAGTTGGGCCGGATTCGCTTGATTCCCAGTGCCACCTCTCGTTTGGAGTTTGAGACGCAGGTTACGCCTGGGGAGACGGAGGCGCAAACTCAGGAGAAGGAGACGGTGTTTGCGCCGATTGCCCAGACGATTGTGCAGCGGTTGAAGCAGGCGTTGGCGGAGGGGGAGTAAGTCGGGATGGCTGGATAACGTGAGTTCGGGTTAACCCAAACTCACGTTAAAATACCGGAGACAAACCTTGAGGGAACTGTGCATAAGACCACCGCTTGGCACGCCTGTCAGCACCCCCGGCTGAAGCACGGGGGCTTCGTGCCCTCCCCTTCAGGTAGCTGACCAGCTTAAGCCTTAACTGGCTACGTTCAGAGCAAGAGTTAAAGTTCCTACCCGGGAATGCGTGCTAGTTCTCGGCTCTAGAACCGAATCGTTAAACAGTCCTAAGGGGTTAAGACAGTGCGATTGGGAAAGTACCGACTCTGAACATTAGCGAAGCAAACATTACCCCGCAAGGGAGTCGGAGCCAACCATAGCTCCATGGAGGGGCAACCATACCCCTCCACCCCGCAAGGGGGTGCTGGCGGCTAAAGCCGCTTGAGTCGGTTTTCCTCTCCGCGATCAATCACGGAGCTTCCAACCCTCCCAGGAGTTTTACGTGATTATACGAAGTCTGAAGATAAATCCCTACATCTATCTTAGGTCTTCTTCCGCTGCGGCGGTGGAGCTGTGGGGGCGGCTACTAGCCCCGTGGCTTCAAATTGTCTACCCCAAGAGCGAGCGATATAATAGACTCAACTATTTTAGATGCCTCAAACCCATGACCGACGTTACCCTAGACGAAACCAAACTGAAAGAATTGCTCAAAACAGCAATAGTTGAGTTACTTCAAGAAGAGAAGGACGTTTTTTCGGAGCTATTAAGCGATGTTCTTGAAGAGATTGGCATGATCAATGCAATTAAAGAAGGTGAAAATACAAAAGTTGTCAGCCAGGAGAAGATTTTTGAAATCCTGAAAAACAACAATGCAAGTTGAATTCAGGAGAAGCTTCCAAAAAGACCTGGTCAAAATAAAAGACCGCAACGTTTTGTCAAAAATTCAAAACGTGATTGAAGAAATTCAGGAAGCTGAAAATTTAAATCAGGTAAGCCAACTCAAAAAACTTCGAGGTGAATCTAACTATTATCGAATTAGAGTTGGCAGCTATCGCATGGGCATCAAAGTGGGTGAAGGCGTCGTTCTTTTCATTAGAATCCTTCATAGAAAGGAAATTTATAGATACTTTCCTTGAGGAGGCTCAACTGACGATCCGCCTAGACCTTCCTCTGCTGAAGCGGTTTTCTCGGGCAGGGAGTTTTATGGTAGCCGCCATCAAGTGCGGCTACTAGCCCCGTGGTTGACCCTTAGGATGGGGGAGGATTGGAGTAGCGTTGCCACATCTGATAATGTTCCTGGGCCAGCAACTCCCGTAAGCGAGGCGGTGAAATGATGTCACAGTCTGGGCCATAGCGGCGAATCTCTCGCAGCAACCAGAAGGGATTAGCCACCTCACGCACCACCCGACGAACGTCATCAACCATCTCATCCTCAATGTCAACCTCACGGCCTTCATAGGCTTTTGCTAAGCCACGATAAAAGTGTAAGTGTACTTTGATAGTGTCCAACCCCTCTTCATGCCAGGGGACATCGGTGGGGATAATAGATTGGATGCGATCGCGCCGTAAACAGCGGTTGTGATTCAGTTCGGGAAAGTCGCTATCTCGCACATCTTCCGTCTCGTCACACCAAATTTGCAGATAGTAGCGTTTCTCGTGGAAGTCGAACTGGACGTAACGGGCGGTGTAGGTGTACTCCTCTCCCTTGGCATTGCGATAGAGAACCCGAAACGGTTGACGTTTTTGGCGATAGTCTTCGACAAGAGTGCGCCAGGCCTGTCCTGTGGTGCTGAGTTTTTTCATGAATGCCTGACGGGTGGGGGAATCCAGGTTGCCGCGATCGAGTATCAGTTGCAGTAGGGTTTCGGCTTGGGCGATGAATCCGGTGTCAGTTAGGAGTTGGGTGGCATGATCTAGCACCTTGATTTGCTCCGGTGTCAGTGTAAATTTTTCGCCGAGTTCATACTCTGCTTCGGCAATAGCGACGATAAGGCCCGAGATACTTGGGGATTTGCCCCACATGATGCCCAATCGACGGGCGATCGCCTCCAATTTGGCCTTGGTTCCTGGGGGGATTGACAGTGTAATGGTCTCTTTTTTCCGTGACATTCACTAATTTATACGTGTACTCTTGACAGTATGGGTCGTATATGCCATTATAAATCAAGTGCAGTTACAAGCCAAGGTTTTTTACGCAGTTGTACTGAAACTTGCAATCTAGGGAGACCTAAATGGATGGTACGTTTATGTGAGGAGATTGAGGGGCGATCGCCCAACCTGGAAGAGCGATATTTCAGCGAAATCCGCCCCCGACTTTATGCAAACCACGGCCAACACGCCCAATATGGCACTCGCGCCCGGCGGAGTTTGGCCGAACATCTCGATTCCGCCTGTCAGTTTGTCCTAACGGTGAGTCGCCTGGCGGGGTGGACTGAGGAGAGGCGATCGCACATCCTGGCCGCCACCGCCGTTCACGACCTCAATAAACTCGATGACCGGGGGCGCAACGTGAGGACCTTGGCCCGCGATCGCGCCTTCCTCCGCGAACAACTCCATCGCGCCTGTGTGGCCGAGTTTATCCGCAGCGACGACGACTTAGAACTTGTCCGTCGTCTCATTGAACGGCATTCGGGCCATAACGTCAGCGATGGGATGCGTTTTTTACCCGAAGACCCGGACATCAACCGCCAGGCCGCCCTCTTGGTGGCGGGAGACTTATTTGACTTGGGCATTGAGGAAGCAAAACGGATTCGCAAAGTTGAAACCGAATTAACCGTCGCCCTGCAACGGCCCTATCGCTTATTCCAAGTGCGACTGACCGAAGATCGCGGTTACTTCACCGCCCTATTATTGGGGGCCTGTGAACAAGTCTTGGCGGCGAATCACCTCATCCCCCTCACCATTAACCCCGATGGTCAACTGTTTTTAGGGGAAACCTTCCCCGAGGAGGATCTGGCCCCCGCCATTGCCCGCCAATGGCAACGTCAAATCGATGCTGTCTTTGGCGCGAACGTCGCCCAACTGGTCAAACCCAGCAAAGATGGCATCAAAATCGATGACCAAGCCGTCCAACAAAACCCAGACGAAGCCATCGAACAAATCGCTGCCCTCTTGGTGAAAAAAGCCAAAGGCTACAAAGCCGAGAAAGTGGCCCAAGACATCAACAAATATAGTCGTGATGCCGAAGCCGTCACCACCGCCGCCAACCTAGGATTACAACCTGTCTCCAACGCTGAGGAATTTGCCCAATCCGAAGCCTTGAAATGCGCCTATCTCAGTTATCGCCAAGCCGGTGTGTCTCCCCAGTTAGCCTGGGACACCATTGCCGACAAAGTGGGACTCTCCCCGGAACAGCGTCAGGCCCTCGAACCCTTTAACGCCCAATATGGCCGCTGTTTATTTGCCGCTAAAGCTGTCAATGGGGGATTACAAGCCATTTATAGCACCATCGAAGACTCCTTTGAACGGCGTTGCAGCCAAGGGGAGGAAGAGGAAACCGTTTCCGACGACCTCATCCAAGCGGTCAGAGAACTGCTAAACCTACCCCAAATTCAGCCATTCAGCGGCTTTAAGCAACTGAACGCTTACATCCAAGCCAACCCCCGTCAACGCTGTTCTTTAGGTAGTATGACCGGCGAGATTGGCGAACTCAAATCACCACAAATGCCCCCTGGGACTAAGGTTCAATCCTTTTCCAATCGTCTGCCGGGTGGGATGAGTGGCGACCCCAAACGACGGGGAGATGCCCTCTCAGCCTTGAGTTATCAACTGATGGCGGTGGGGTCGAATTTCCCTAAAACGGTGAAACAAGATCCCCTCTATTTACATTTTGCCCTCCCTCCAGGGTCAAGTTTGGAACTACGGCGGATTTGGCGGGGTTTTCTAAAACGAATGGCAGAAATTAATGAAGATGGGACGGTTACAGTCGATGAACTGCAACTGTATCGGGATCATTCCGTCGTGTTCAAAGCCAATAAAGTGGTGGGATTCGCGTTCCCCAAACGTCCCCAGTTTGTCCATGGAACCGTCACCATTCCCATTCTTTGGGGAGAGGTCAATTCCTCTCTAGCCCTCTTGAAATCCTTACGTTTAGGGTTAGAAATGAGTTTGGCACTGGATATGGGATTTCCTCTTGTGGTCAGTTCTAACTTAGAACTGAAACCTAGTTGGGAGTATTTTGCCAGCGTCGATGGGATTCCTTCGTCTCTGCGTTCTTTGTTGGGAGATGGGCAGTATTACCGCCGGGGACAGTTGTTAAACACTGAAAACCATCAACGCCTAGCGGCTGAGACGGTTTTGCGACGCTTGCGCTGTTTGGGGGACTTGGCGATCGCCGTCTCGGGGTTACGCAAAAAAGACGATTGTTTCTATCAGCTTGCCCGAGCTACAGTTCGACCCATAACGCTCTATTATGTCCTCTTGCGCTGGATTTTACGAGAACAAGAAAATCCTAATTTAGAGCGAATTTGGAAAGACATTCGCAACCCTTTGCATCACCTACTGGAGAGTTTTATGTCGGAAGAACATCAACAGATTTCTGACTATCTGAAGCGAGCCGCTTATTTGGCCAGATCAGCAAATTTGCACGGTAGCTCCTATCGGCGAACCGCCAAAACTGAACCCTTTTCTCGGTTTATTCAAGCGGTTCGATCCAAAAAGTCACACATGGACTGGGATACCATGTTTGCTGCCTTAATTCAGCAATACTTTAATCGTCTTGATCGGATTCGAGACTATAAAGTCGGAAAAATCAAGCATGAGCAACTCAAAGAGTTTTATGGAGTCTTAGAAGATATGTTTGAAGAGGTTTATCATCGGCGTCCTGAACGATTGCTGACTGATGGTAAAACCTTGGAAGCGGCGTATCTCTTTTTTTGGGAAGAAGCTGATCAGAAAATTAAGGCTACTCGTAAATCTGAAGAGTCTGATAAGCCTGAAAATTCAGATACATAAGGGGGTTTATACCCTCGTTACTTGGCTGGAGCCAAGTAATGCTCTCCCGGAGGCTCTGCCTCCTTCCCGTGAACTGGCGGCAGAGCCGCCCTAAACTGTGCCACGGCAGAGCCATGGCACAAGAAGCTAAAAATCATTCAATTATCCACAATTTGGAGACTTAATCATGTCTATCGAACGTTTAACTCCCTTTCTCGCTCAAGAGTACGAAAACTTCCCAAAAGGACGCACAATTGGCGTTGTGGTGTTGCGAACCACTAAATCCGAGACCATCTTCCGCACCGAAGGCACTGGGGAACCCATGTGTAGTGAGTATGTTCAAGCAGGTTTAGAAGATAAAAATTCTATTCCGCGCTTGTTGATGACGAAGCGTAAACAAATTGCCCCGGAACGGCGGCGGGGACGGGAGTTTTTACGCAATCATGAGTTACTAAAAACAGCGCCGAAAGCAGGTACAATTTGTTCTCTCAATACCAATTCTCCTTGTGAATTGTGCATCGATTGTTTCCTGTATGGCTTTGCCGCTGGCGGTGAAGGAGCGCAAAAAAGTCGAGTCTGGACTGAAGACGCTTTTACGGTGTTACCGGCGACGGATTTAGTGGGCGATCGCACCATTAACGCTATTTTTGAAAATGGCACCATGCGCGATGAACAAAACAAAGCCTCCACCGCCCTCAACACCAGTGAATACATCAAACCGGGAACCCATTTTCTTGACATTGTAACGCTCAAAGATGTCACCGCCGATGAATTGCGTTATGCCCTTGGCAACCTGTTGCTGACCACTCGGTATGGGGCAGTGTCCAGCCGTGTGGGACGGATGGATAACCAAATTTTGGGAGTTTTTGGGGGAATGGCGGAACTCCCGAGTTCCTTAGAACTTGTGCAAGGGGTGTATGACCATCTCAGCCAAGGCGAGACCCCCTTAGAACATCCTTTGGATGGCAAGATTTTAACTCAGTCAACTCAGACAATTCTCGACACTTGGACTCAGAAACGTGGTATTTCCATGAAACTCTCCTCGGAAGAACTCAATGACTTAATTGAGGATATCGATCGCCATTGGTCCTTAGAGGAACAGGGCAACTTCCTCAAACGCCTGGATGAGTCCTACGAAGCCTATCGTCAGGTCAAAGCTAAAGCCAAAGCCGACAGCAATAAAGGACGCAAGGCCAAATCGTAAAAGGAGACAACAGGAGACTGCCATCATGACCCAAGTTGACAACAGTTTAGCCAACAGTTTAGCCAATCCTCCACCCCAGGTTTCCCCCTTTTCCCAGGCCCGTCTGGTGGAACTCTGGTGTGCCGAACCCATCTTTTTCGCCTCCCGGGAACTCTCGGACACCTACTACACCGAAGGGGTGATCGGCAATTATGCCCTCGCCTATGCCCTCGGTTGGGCGCGATCGCCCTATCGCCTAGAAGGCAAAGCAACCGGGAAACCCCGCTATATGGAGGATTTAACCCCCCTCAACGGACACCAGTACATCCTACCCGCTTGGCCCCTGGATAATCGCCCCAGCTTCCGGTTTGAACGGTTTAACGCCCTCTCAGACTCCTACTGGTATGCCATGACCAACAACCGAGTCGCCACGGCCCGAGAAGACCTCCCCCTGAAGCGGACGGGGAAGAAACCCAACACCTATCGTCCCAGTAATTTTCCCCAAACGGGACGATTGCGGATGATTGAACGGGGGAATCGCTTTCAGACTTTGGTCTTTGGGGAGGGGGAGTTACCTGAGTACATCCGGGTGGGTAAGTTTACCAGTAAGGTTCGCCTGGAGGTGAGTGATCCCCGGCCTGTGGAATGGCTGCCGCCGGACTGCTATTCCTGTAACACCTATCTCAATGCAGCGGATTTACCCCCCCAGTTCGATTTGCTGCGTTTTGATGTCATCTCCATTCCTCCAGCCCCCCTGTTGAAAAACCTGCAATTTCGCGGTCCCGCTTGGCGGGTGGGGGACTGGATTTGTCCGGCTGATGTGGCCTTTTGTGGAGGAAATCCTGATGAAACCCTTTAATTTAACCCTTGAACCTGCCGACATTGCCGTAGGAAATGATGTCGGGTTACCGGCGGGCCTGAAACGGGTCTTTGGCGGCAAAATTCTACAGCATCAACGGACGTTGTATGAGGCCGCTAAAACCCATGATGTCTTGATGGATTTAGCGCCGACGGGAACTGGAAAAACCAAGGCTGGCTTGAGTGTCATTTGTGAAAATCCCCAAGGAAATGTGGTCTATATTGCCCCCACCAATGCCCTAATTGACCAACAAACGGCGGCGGCTGAGGCCTTTGTGGCGGCGGCGGGATTACCCCATGTGGTGAAAGCCGCTTCAGCCGAACAAATTCGCCGTTGGCGAGATGACCGTGTGGGAAAACGATCGGGGGAAAAACTCTACAATGTGTTGCGCGAACCCTCGATTTTGTTTCCTGAATGTGGTGGGGGTCGTCCGCTGCTGTTAGTGACGAATCCTGATATCTTCTATTATGCAGCGTTTTTTCAGTATAATCCTCTCGATCGCGGTAATCTTGCCAGTGTTTTTTATGGCAGTTTTGCGACGGTCATTTTTGATGAGTTTCATCTGTATGATGCCAAACAGTTAGTCAGCTTACTGTTTTATTTGGTGGTATCTCAGGTGTTTGGCTATTTTCAAAATAACCGCAAAATTGTTTTGTTGACAGCAACACCGGAACCCGCCTGTGATGAAGCATTGAAGGTTTTACAACAGTCAGGAGTGCGGGTGTACCGGGTCGATGGTCAGGAAGAAGGAGGGTCATTAATTCCATCTCAAACGGCGGTGGCGTTGCAACTTCGTGCCTATTTAGAGAAGGATGAGATGATTCAAACGGTGGTTCAACAGGTGTGCGATCGCCGTCAACATCTCCCCAAGCAACAGGGTGCGGTCATTTTAGATTCTAAGGATACCCTCAACCGGATTCATGACGGATTAAAGGCGCGAGGGTATCAGGAGGATTGTGGAAAAATCACGGGTAATACGCCTAAGAATAAGCGCCATGATGAGGCTCAAAAACCGGTGATTTTAGCCACCAGTACCGTGGATGTGGGGTTTAATTTTGAACGGGAGATTGAGGGCGATCGCCAAAACCTCGATTGGCTCATTTTTTCGGCACGCGATCGCTTTTCTTTTTGGCAACGACTCGGTCGCGTGGGACGGGTTTTGGGGAAACCTAAAACTGAGATTCCTTCAGAGGCGATCGCCTATTTACCCGAAGCGGCTTGGCAGGATGGATTGAACGATTCAGACGCTATTACTGGACGAAAACAGCTCACTAAAACTCTCGAACAGGTGGACTGTTTACAGCGACCATTCCTCGATATTTACTGGCGTTCTGAGGCGTTTTTAGAACTTGCCCGCCCTCTTTTGGAACTCGAAACCAGTTTAGACAAAACACCCGGTGCAGACCTCATTACCGTTTTGTATGAAACGTTAAAACGAGTGTTCGGTGGAAATCGTGATTGGCAGTATTATCGTCAGCGGATGAAAATCTTACAAGGAGCAGAAAACATCGCCAAAACAGATATTGACCAACTTGCCAAAGATTGGAAATACATTAAAGGGGGTCGTAATTTAGTTGAAAACTTTCTCAAAACCTATCATTCAGAAGATTGGGAGGATGTCCAACAAGGTAATCAGTCATTAGATGCCCTAGAATTTCTGATTTTGAGGTCTGTTCAACATCTAAAAAAACTCAAAAACCATGCCATTCTTCTGAAGACAAGCTACGCGCCACTCTTTCGATTTCGAGATAGTCTTTTTCCCAACCTAATGATTGAAGACCCTAAAGGATTTCTCTTAGATAGTTGTGGAGAAACCCAGTTAGATCCCTTGCATTTATTGCGATTTTATGAGTTTACAAATGACGGCGATCGCTATATCCTAACTGACCGAGTTTCCCAAACATATCAGCTCAGTTTTCGATTACAGGTAGAGAATTTAGAAGATTTCAAAAATACCCAACTTGCGAAACTCTCCGCCTTTGCCAATTGTGAAATTACCCGCACCCTTGAAAACTTGACTCGTCCGACAACTGTTCTACCTCAACTCACACCGCCGTTAATGCCAGGGGTGATTGTCAAAGAACATCGTCGCAATCGTTGGGCAATTTGTAAACTGCAAAAACAAGGATTAACCTCGTATCCCATCACCGTTCAAGATGCTTGGGGAGAAACGGCAACCTATCGATTTTTCCCTAGCTTAGATGGCATTTTGGCGATCGCCTCAGCAGGATTTGCCTTAAAATGTCCCGATAACGAAGAATTTTGGTGTATTTAACCCATGCCTTATAGTCTTGTCTTCAACTTTGTTCCCGAAACCCTAATCCCCTCAGATTACGCCACTGGACGACATCTTAATGCCCTATTTATCACAGCCGTAAACGCCGTTGATCCAGAATTAGCAACCCATCTCCATGAACAAAAAACAACCAAAGCATTTACCAGTTCTCCCCTGCAAAAACTCCCTCCCAGTCGTCGTGACGTTCCCCCTCAGATCCCAGACATTCTCAAAGCACAATATCAGCGTCCCATTCCAGCACAAACTCCCTGCTGGTGGCGTGTTTCCCTCCTCGATGAGCAGGTTTTTGGACGATTGAGTCAGTTATGGCTCAATCTCAATCCTCGCCAACCTTGGCATTTGGGAGCGGCGAATTTGCACATTACCAGTATTCTAGGAACTCCCCAATCCACTCAACCTTGGGCCAATGCCTGTTCTTATCAAGAACTCTATGAAACGGCATCTAATTCTAATCGGCGGCTAAACTTTCAATTGGCAACGCCTGTGGCATTTCGGCAGCAAAAATATGACACAGCCTTACCGACTCCTGAGTCAGTATTTCGCAGCTTACATAACTCCTGGAAGCGGTATAGTGGCATTGAGTTGCTGGGATTTGCTACAGACAACATTTTTCCCTGTTACTTCGATATTCGCACCGATATTTTGGACTTTGAGTTTCGTAAAAAGGGGAAATCTAGCAAATTTATTGGGGCGGTGGGTCGCATTGATTTCCGCATTTTAGGAGATGTGGAACCTGCCACGATTAAAGCTTTAAATACCCTGAGTCAGTATGCCCTCTACTGTGGAATTGGTCGCAAAACGACCATGGGAATGGGGATGGCGCTGGCTCGTTCACCTCGGAGGTCATGATGTTAGAAATTCCCATTGCAGCCTTAAATCACTATGCCTATTGTCCCCATCGCTGTTGGCGTATGTTTTGCGCCGGGGAGTTTGTGGACAATGTTTATACCGTGGAAGGAACCACCGGACATCAACGCATCCATACCGTTGGCGAGGGATTTCGTGAAGAAGCCTGGCAGGTGCGCGGAATTTCGTTGAGTTCCCAACGCTACGGCTTAGTAGGAAAAGCGGATTTAGTGGAGTCCGAGAATGGGGATTTGTATCCCGTGGAGTACAAGCGGGGGAAGCAGAATCCTTGGGAAAACGATGATTTACAAGTCTGTGCGCAAGGGTTGTGTTTGGAGGAGATGACCCGAACCCCAGTGCGCAAGGGATATGTGTATTCCTTGCAATCTCGGCGGCGGCGGGAGGTGGAGTTGTCACCGCAGTTACGGGAGACGGCGATCGCCACCCTGGAGGCGGTGCGAGAACTCCTCACCACGGGGAACTGTCCCCCAGCCGTCTATGAGAAGCGTTGTCGCGGCTGTAGTTTGTTTGATCGCTGTCTCCCCCAGGCGGCGACGAAGCTGGCCCGCTATCGAGAAGCGTAAGTTGGACATCTATATATATAAGGAGAACTGGTCATGGGTACAATGTATGTGGTTCAGGAAGATGCCTTTTTGGGCAAGTTGGATGAACGCTTGCAGATTAAGCATCAGGGGAAACGACTGGCGGATATTCCCTTGTTGAAATTGCAGGGTGTGGTGGTGTTGGGACGGGCCACGGTGTCCCCCTCAGTGGTGGATGTGTTACTCGAACGCAATATCCCCTTGAGTTTTCTAACCCGCTATGGCAAATATCGGGGCCGCCTAGAACCCGAGGTGACGCGCAATATCTTTGTCCGTCGGGGACAGTGGACAGCGGCGGGAGACACGGCTACGTCCCTGGTTGCGGTTCGGGGGTTTGTGCGCGGGAAGCTGAAGAACTATCGCAGTTTGTTGCAACGGAAGCAGCGGGATAGCGATAGTTTGGATGTGACGGGAGCGATTTCGCAGTTGGAGGGGGCGATCGCGGCCTTACCGAAAACCCCCACCATTGACCAGTTACGAGGCTATGAGGGGGCCGGCAGTGCGGCCTACTTTGGGGTGTTCAACCAACTTCTGCAAGGAACGCCGTTTGAGTTTACCCATCGCAATCGCCGTCCGCCGAAAGATCCGGTGAACTCCTTACTGAGTTTGGGCTATGCCCTGTTGCGCCATGATGTTCAGAGTGCTTTGAACATTGTCGGCTTTGACCCCTATTTAGGGTATCTGCACACGGAACGCTACGGTCGTCCCTCTTTGGCGTTGGATGTGATGGAGGAGTTTCGTCCTTTGGTGGTGGATGCCATGGTGTTGAGTCTACTGAAGAAGCCCAACGGCTTGAGTTTGGGAGATTTTGAGCAAGAACCGTTAAATGGGGCGGTTTCCCTGACAGAAGACGGGTTAAAGCGATTTTTACGAGCCTATGAGGAGAAGAAGCAGTCGAAGTTTAAGCATCCGGTGATGGGGCGCAAATGCACGTATCAGGAGGCGTTTGAGATTCAGGGACGGCTATTGGCGAAGTTCTTGATGGGGGAAATTGAGTCCTATCCGCCATTGGTGTTGCGTTAGGGAGGTGAGGAACAATGCACGTAGTCGTTTGCTACGATATTTCTGAGAACAAGCGCCGGACGAAGATTCATAAGATTCTCAAGTCCTATGGTGAGTGGATGCAGTTCAGTGTCTTTGAGTGTGATTTGACGGAGATGCAGTATGCGCGCTTGCGGGGACGACTGGAGAAGTTGATTCAGCCGGAGACGGACAATATCCTCTTCTATTTTCTCAGGGGTAAGCATCAGGGGACAGTCGAACGGATTGGTTGTCCTCCACCGATGGATACGACGGTCTTCTTTTGTTAAGGAATGTTACGGTTTGCGCGAGAGGGTAGTTGTATGAGCGAGGCACTGCTGAAAATGGGCTGGATGGCTGATGGGGTCTGGGTTTCGGGCGTTTCACGGCTAGGGGGGTCTCGCGCAAACTCTGTAATGCTGATGGGGTGGTCGTTTTGGGGTTTTTGGTTCGGAGCTGGGGTTGCTCGTTTGGGGCGATCGGTGTTATTGTTGGGGGGTCTCGCGCAAATGGACCTTGAAAACCGCATACTGTCAGGGTTCTGGAAGGGAGGCCTCGCAATTCCCTAAAATCCCTTTGAGGGATTGAAACTTCCCCTACTGCAATAACGAGGTAGTTAACCCCGTGACTCGCAATTCCCTAAAATCCCTTTGAGGGATTGAAACTTATAACGGGGAATGCTATATCAACTACGGCCGGTTATACCCTCGCAATTCCCTAAAATCCCTTTGAGGGATTGAAACC
>FSSI02000067.1:0-21615 GCA_900149785.2 Phormidium lacuna HE10JO
TACAAACAACAGAAGGCGCTGACCGAAGCGAAAAAGAGGATTCCGGAACTCAAAACGGTTCATTCTCAAGTCTTGCAAGATGCTCTGAAGCGATTGGATAAGTCGTTCAAGTTCATGCAAGAGAGAGGGTTTGGATTTCCACGATTCAAAAAGTTCGGTCAGTACCGCTCTTTTGTATTTCCGCAGTTCAAGTCGAATCCAGTCAATGGGTTTGAGATAAAGCTGCCGAAGGTTGGATCTGTGTCCATCAACCTGCATCGACCGATTCCAGAGGGATTTGAGGTTAAGCAAGTTCGGGTCGTGTTCAAGCCGTCTGGATGGTACACACAACTGATTCTGCAAGCCGATCTTTCCGTCCCTGATGTCAGGCCTCATGGTGAACCCATCGGCMTTGACTTGGGACTGGAGAAGTTCTTGTCTGTATCGACCGGAGAACTGGTAGAACGCCCTCGCTTTTTCGTGGATTTGCAAAGCAAGCTTCGATGGCTGCAACGCAAATTGAGAAACAAGAAAAAAGGTTCTGCTAATTACCGGAAGATTCAAACCAAGATTCGCAAACTGCATGAGCATATCTACAATGTTCGCCGCGAGTTCCACTTTCTGACCGCTCACAAACTTTGTGACAATGCTGGGATGATTTTTGCTGAGGATTTGAACCTCAAAATGACCAGTCGCGGGATGTTGGCGAAGCATTGCCTGGATGCTGCTTGGGGAAGTTTCCTGGACATCCTCAAGTGGGTCGCCTGGAAACGTGGAGTCTACTTTGCCAAGGTTGACCCCAATCGAACCAGTCAGACCTGCCCTCGGTGTGGGGCGCATACTGGGAAAAAAGAACTCAGTGAACGGGTGCATCATTGCGATGAATGTGGATATACAACTGACCGAGATATTGCTGCCGCGCAAGTGGTCATGCAACGAGGTCTTGTACTTGTAGCCGATGGACAGTCGGTGATACTGCCTGTGGAGGAAGGTTGCTTGGGAACCCCGTTCGCGAAGCGTTCGCGTTAGCGATTAGAAGCAGGAAAACCCAACCGCGAGGAAGGGAAGCCCGCGCTCTACCCGTTAGGGTGAGCGTCGGGAGGATGTCACGCCCCAACCAGCACCCATTCGTGTCTCAAAACGGACGATATTCAATCGAGAAATAAACACCATTTCCCTGCAACGACTCCCCACGATCGCCGATATCGACCAACGGAATCCCCCAATCGACCGTGGCTGAAAAATCTGGGGACAGTTCCCAGCGTAACCCCACTCCCGTTCCCACCAAAGTTTGCGGATTGGGAATCTCACGATCGCTCCCCAAATTCCACACCGTCCCCACATCCAAAAACGGTGCAATCTGTACCAGTCCCAACCCTCCGGGATCTCGAAGTAAGGGATAGCGAAACTCCAAAGACGCCATCACCCCACTATCGCCCACCCGTTGATTTTGCAAATAGCCGCGAACCGTATCGGGTCCCCCCAAACTAAACTGGGACATCGGAAGTAACGGGTCCGCCGCCAGTTGGGCCGCCGCACGGGTAATCAGGAGGGTATCGGGGGCCAGCGATCGCACCCATTGAAACTGTCCCAACCAGGCGAAAAACACCCCATCCGGCCCGGTTTCGTTACGGGTTGCATTGAACGCATCGAGTCCGACACTAAACTGCGATCGCGCCGCCACAACCTCCGCCGGAGAGCGAGAGGACCAGTCTTGCGTCAGTTGTAACACCGTTGAATTTGATCGCCCATCTTCGGGTCCCTCGGAAAAGGAAAACGGTTCATCATCAAACAAAAATGTCCGCGATCGCTGTAACCCCAACGACATCCCCACCCGAAACATATCATTCGAGGTTTCCCAAAGGGGATGAGAAACACCCAAACGCCAATCTTCATCCGTTGAGCGAATCTCTAACGCCTCAAACGGCTCCTCCACCACCCGCGATCGCCCCCGCTGATAAGATAACGATAACCGGGTATTCTCCGGGTTTAGCGGCACCTCATAGCGGACAAATCCCTCTCGCACCCCTTCCGTCATTCCAAACTCTCCCAACAGAGAATCGCCAATTCCCAAAGGACTGTGAACCTCTACCTCAAGTGAAGGACGCAGAGACCCCACATTGGGAGAATTACGATTAGCCAACTGGACCCGTCCCTCCACCGGAAACGCCTCCGTCACAGTTAGCTGTAAGTCACTCAACCCCGGTCCGCGTCCGGCCATCAACTCGGCCCGCACTGACGCGATCGCCGGGTCTTGTTGCAACAGTTGTAGGGCCTGTTCTAAGGCGGGTAAACTCAGGGGAGGCTCACTGGCTTGTTCTAGGCGACCACGAATAAACGCTTCTGACAAGCGACTCACCCCCGTAATGGTTAACCGATCTAAGCGTCCCTCCACCACCTGCACCTGGACCACCCCATCGGTGATATCCTGAGGTGGAATAAACGCTCCCGAGGTGGTATAGCCATTGGCCACATAGAGATCGGTGATGGCCGTGCGCAGGTTGATTAAATCTTCAAACAGCAGCGATCGCCCCTCATAGTCCGCCGTTAACTCCGCCAACTCCGCCGCCGAAAACACCGTATTTCCCAACACCTCAATCTTGCGAACCCGAATCTCGGGAATCCCCTCAGCGGGACGGTCCCTCGGCGCGGGAGTCTGTAGCGGCGGAACTAGGATATCAGGACTCGGTGGGGGAAGGCGATCGGGGAGTGGGGGTAACTGTGGCGATTGCGGCGGAATCGGTTGGGCCATGGCCGCAGACCCTCCCACTCCAGCGGCGATCGCGGCCCCCACCCCCATCCCTCCCACCCACAGCAAACAGACAAATTTCATGAATCTCGCCCAAAAGAATATGTGAGTTAACGTCGAGCTATTCGTCGTCAGTCTACACAACTTCTGGACAATCAGGACAATTTACATCGAAAAGGTGGGTTAGTTTTATCGGGGCGATCGCATTAACAACCTTGAATAAATGCCATCTGCCAAAAAGCATTCTCCTGACGGGCAACCGCTTGAAAAACTGCCTCTGCTTGACCTTGAACCTCCTTCGATGCCCCTGCTAAGCGTTCGTTGGCTTGCGCTTCGAGTTGTTTAACATATTCGGTAAATCCCGGATTTCCCCAGCGTTGGGCAAACTCATCATAAGGCGAAACCATTGCACCGGGCAGTTGCCAGCCCTGATTATAGGCGAGTTCAATGGCCCACAACGCCGTGGCTTGCACCGCATAGGGTTGCACCGACCAACTAGCCATCAACTGACAATAGGTCTCACAGGTAGCTTGAGGCGCACTGTCTAGGCTCAACTGGCGTTCCTTGGCTTTATCACGAAACCAGGCCAACTCATCCTGAATGGCGTTCAATCCCCCCAACAAGACCTCAAAATGAGCCACAGGGGCCGCAGCTAAGGTATTCGCCAGAAAGCGGGTGAACTCCGTCACAAACAGATAATCTTGAGTTAGCCAAGTATTAAACTGTTGTGGCTCGATGGTTCCCGCTTGACAGCGATCGAGAAAGGGATGACGGGTTGCATCCCGCCAGAGGTCAGGATAGGTCTCCAGAAGTTGGTTGCAAGTCAGAGTCATAGGTCTTCAGCAGCAATGATTCCCTCATTGTAGAGAGACAGCGGCCCTAGGCAAAATGGCGAAGATTGCTCCATCGGGCAAGGACTTGCCGTAAACTGTTAAGGGTTGTATCAAAGGTCGGTATGGCACGGCGCGTCAAATCTCGGGACTCTCTCCCCAACTCCACAGAGAACACACTCTCCCCCAAACTTGAGGATGTCATCCGCATCCGGGGAGCGCGTCAACATAACCTCAAACAGATTGATCTCGACCTTCCCCGCAACCAGTTAATCGTCTTTACCGGGGTTTCCGGGTCTGGGAAGTCGTCCCTGGCCTTCGATACCATCTTCGCCGAGGGACAACGGCGCTACATCGAATCCCTCAGTGCTTACGCTCGCCAGTTCCTGGGACAACTCGATAAACCCGATGTCGAGTCTATCGAAGGCCTCAGTCCCGCCATCTCCATCGACCAGAAATCCACCTCCCACAACCCCCGCTCAACGGTGGGAACCGTCACCGAGATTTACGACTATCTGCGATTGCTGTTTGGGCGAGCCGGTGAACCCCACTGTCCCCATTGCGATCGCTCCATCGCGCCTCAGACCATTGATGTCATGTGCGATCGCATCCTCGATCTCCCCGAACGAACTAAATTCCAAATTCTCGCCCCCATCATCCGAGGAAAAAAGGGAACCCACAAAAAACTACTCTCTAGCCTGGCCTCCCAAGGTTTCGTCCGGGTTCGCATCAATGGCGACGTGCGAGATCTCTCGGATCACATCGAACTGGACAAAAACCAGGTCCATGACATTGAGATTGTCGTCGATCGCCTCATTTGTAAACCCGGACTGCAAGAACGGCTCACCGACTCCCTCGCCACGGCCTTGAAACAAGCTGATGGCGTGGTTCTGATTTCGGCTCAACTCCCCGACGAAGAGCGTCCCCAGGAGATCATTTTCTCGGAAAACTTCGCCTGTCCCGAACATGGCGCAGTCATGGAAGAACTCTCCCCGCGTCTGTTTTCCTTCAACTCTCCCTACGGGGCCTGTCCCGCCTGTCACGGTCTAGGAAGTTCTCGCACCTTCGCCCCAGAACGGGTCATTCCCGACCCGAACGCCCCCGTCTACAGTGCGATCGCCCCCTGGTCCGACAAAGACAATAGCTACTATCTCTCAGTCCTCTTCAGCGTCGGCCAAGCCTTTGACTTCGAGATTAGCACCCCCTGGAATCAACTCAGCGCCGAGCAACAACAGATCCTCCTCTACGGGGCCAGCGAACCGATTTGGATTGAAACCGATTCGCGTTATCAAGAGAATCGAGGCTACTACCGCCACTTTTCGGGGGTATTGGCCATGTTGCAACGCCAATACGAAGACACATCTTCCGACCAAATCAAAGATAAACTCGAACAATACCTGATTGATAAAGTTTGCGATGTCTGTGGCGGAAAGCGCCTCAAACCCGAAGCCCTCGCCGTTCGCATTGGTCAATATCACATCAGTGATCTCACCGGCGTGGCCATTGACGAATGCTTAACGCGCCTGTCTCAAATGGAACTGAGTCCTCGTCAAGCGCAAATCGCTGAACTGGTGTTACGGGAAATTCGCGATCGCCTGCAATTCCTCCTCGACGTCGGCCTCGATTATCTCACCCTCGATCGCTCCGCCACCAGTCTCTCCGGGGGAGAAGCCCAACGCATCCGTCTGGCGACCCAAATCGGGTCCGGCTTAACCGGTGTGCTGTACGTTCTCGACGAACCCAGCATCGGGTTACACCAACGGGATAACGGACGTTTATTACAAACCCTAAGCAAATTGCGCGATTTAGGGAATACCCTAATTGTCGTTGAACATGACGAAGATACCATCCGCAGCGCCGATCATCTCGTCGATATTGGTCCCGGCGCAGGCGTTCACGGCGGCGAAATTGTCGCCCAAGGAGACTTAAAAACGCTTCTGACCGCAGAAAAGTCCATGACTGGCGCCTATTTATCCGGGCGACGGGCCATTGAAATTCCCGAAGAACGTCGCCCCGGAAATGGTCGCGTTTTACAACTCAAAGATGCTCATCGCAATAATCTTAAACATATCGATATCGACATTCCTTTAGGGAAATTAGTCTGTGTGACCGGTGTATCGGGTTCCGGGAAATCCACATTAGTCAATGACCTATTTTATCCAGCACTTCAACATCATTTAACCCGCAAAATCCCCATGCCACAAGGGTTGAAAACCTTGCAAGTTAAGGGGAGTAAAAAGAAAGAAATTAAAGACATTGTTGACAAAGTTATTGTCATTGACCAATCGCCAATTGGACGAACTCCCCGGTCTAATCCCGCCACCTATACAGGGATTTTTGATAGTATTCGTCAAGTGTTTGCTGAAACCGTCGAAGCCAAAGCACGAGGCTATAAACCGGGGCGCTTTTCTTTTAACGTCAAAGGGGGACGCTGTGAAGCCTGTGGCGGTCAGGGAGTGAACATCATTTCCATGAATTTTCTCCCTGATGTGTATGTACAATGTGATATCTGTAAAGGAGCGCGATATAACCGAGAAACCCTGCAAGTTCACTATAAGGGACATTCCATCGCCGATGTCCTGAATATGACCGTTGAGGAAGCGTTAGGAGTCTTTGAAAACATCCCTCGCGCCGCCAGTCGTCTGCAAACGCTGTTGGATGTGGGGTTGGGGTATATTCACCTTGGACAGCCTGCGCCAACGCTTTCAGGGGGTGAGGCGCAACGGGTGAAGTTAGCCTCGGAGTTATCCCGCCGCGCTACCGGGAAAACCTTATATTTGATTGATGAACCGACGACTGGACTCTCGTTTTATGACGTGCATCAGTTACTGAATGTGATGCAACGTTTAGTGGATAAGGGCAATTCAATTTTAGTGATTGAGCATAATTTGGATGTGATTCGTTCGGCAGATTGGTTGATTGATTTAGGTCCAGAAGGGGGAAATAAAGGTGGCGAAGTTGTGGCGATCGGAACCCCAGAAATGGTAGCAACCGTGGCTGAATCCCATACGGGGCAGTATTTGTAATTAGCCGTAGGGGCGAAAAATTTTTCGCCCCTACAATTTTGTATCCGATCGCCAAAATTACACTGTATTTCTATAGCAATCGAAGATTGCCTTAGGACACTCTGGGTTGAGAAAAAATCCCCCACCGTATGCTTGCATCCTTTTGTGTAAAACTACAGGAGGCTTAATTAAAATGTATAAGAAACCCCAAGATTTTACAGAGAAAATAGTATAGGGTTTACGTGAAGGTTCTGAATTTTCGCCAACAAATTCCGTAGATTTTCTGTAGAAATCCCCCAGGCAACCGTGAGACACTCCAGCCCAATACCTATCGGGTGTATCAAGTCACTCACTCAGGTTCATTTGGTGTATCTTCAGGACGCAGGATTGTGGCGCCTCAACCATTGGACGAATTTTGGTCAGCCCCCCTTGAGTCGAATGACCCCTTAAACAATTCTTTCTCTATTGACTCGTTGGAAACCGATATAGAGACACAGTCTAAACTCTATCCAACCAGCGGTGGAGATGAAGACCTCTTGAATGGCGATCGCCAGCTCAGGGAACTAGACCCCTTCGATAGTCCCCCAGAGCCGTCGGCAGAAGGCCAAGATAGTCTAACTGGTGTCGGAACCGAGACCCCCATTGTCGCTGACGATGCCCCCTTACACTTCGACTCAGGAACCTTCGTCGTAGGAGAGAGTGGCCAAGTCAGCGTCGACTACATTTTCGATGGAGGCTACTACGAAGGGGAACTGGCGATGTTTAGCCTAACGGGAATGGAAGCCTTCGATCCCGACTCCTCAGACTTCATGAAAGAAGCGGCTCGTCGCAGTCTTAGCAGCTCCGTATTAGGGCATATTATTATTACTGACCCCAGTGAAGGAGCCAGAATTGACGGACGACTCCCCGGAGAACCCCGGAACTGGAATCGCGGTCAGTATGCCGGCGAAAAACCCTTCGAGATGACCCCCGGCGATCGCTTTGGAGTGATGCTTGTTCCCAACGGAACCGTACAGGAGGTCTACCAAAATCCTGATGTAGGCGGGAGTCGACGACCCCTGTTTTCGATGGCGACAGCGAACCCCAACGATGCCTTCCACCTGGGACAGGTGGCTGACGTCACCGGTGACGGCCACACCTTTGTACTTGAAGACAAACGTGCTGATAGAGACTCAGATCGTGACTACAACGACATCATCTTCCGTATTCGCGGTGCCATCGGCACAGCACTAGGGATTGACGAACTCATCGATCCTGAACTTGACTGGCGCGACAGCGACCTCGGACAAACCATCTTAGAGGATAAGGATCGCCCAAATTTACCGCAGGTTAACGCCACCTTTGAAGATACCGGACGATTCGATGACGACGGTATCACCTCAACGGTTAGGATTTCTGGCAGTATCAGCCAGTTGAATCGCCTCTCGCGGTTGTGGGCCAACATTGAAGGATTCGCTGCCGTTGACGTGACCGATTGGCTGGGAGCCGACGGTCAATTTGAAATCGATCGCGATCGCTTCAGTGAACTCCTCAGCGGCACACCCTTAGAGGACGGAGACTACACCCTAGTTTTCCAAACCCAAGACCTCGACGGTAATCTCTCTGACCCCAGCGACCTTTCCTTAACCTTAGATTTCACCAAGCCGACGGTCATGTTTGGCTTGTCTCCCGATTCCGACACCCCGCCCCTAGGAGATGATGCCACCGAACGGGCAACAGTGACCCTGGCGGGACAAACCGAAGCAGGAAGTCGCATCGTCCTGTCAGGGACAAGCCGCGAAGTTTGGGCAGATGACACAGGATATTTCGAGTTCACGGATGTCGAACTGGAATTGGGAGACAATACCTTTGCCATTGAAGTAACCGACCTAGTGGGGAATCGTGGACAAACAACCCAAACCCTCGTTCGCCTAACATCAGACGACCCAGATAGTGACCCCCCCGTGATTGTTGGACAGCTCGCCGACGATACAGGAACATTACCGGGAGTCACATCAAATCCCGCTATCGTGGGAACGGTGACAGATGACGGTGAGATCACCCAGTTCGCAGTGCGCCTCGATGGACAAACACAGCCCGTAGATGCCATCGCTTATCTTGCCGCCGACGGCAGTTTCAGTCTTGATCGCGCGGACTTAGAAAACTTATTCGGCCCGCTGTCTGACGGAACGCGACAGCTTCACCTGCAAGCACTGGACGAACAGGGGAATTTGTCAGAAACGTTTTCCCTTTCTTTCACGCTCGATACAGAAGCTCCAGCATTGGTGTTTGGTCTTGACCCCGACTCCGACACACCTCCTCAAGGAGACAACATTACCGAAGCCGATGTCGTCACATTAATAGGCACCACCGAAGCCGGAGCAACCGTAACCTTTGAGGGAAGCACAGTTGTTGCCGATGCGAACGGACAGTTTCAATTTAACGACGTTTCTCTCAATTGGGGCGAAAACACCCTCGAAATGCAAGTGACGGACGGAGCGGGAAATACGAGATCCGTCGTCCAAACAATTTTACGAGAAGATACGACCTTACCCGATACAACGCCGCCCGTCATCTCTGCGGCTCTCATAGACGATACAGGCATTTCACAGAGCGACGGACTGACCTCGAACCCAGCAGTTTCGGGTCAGATGACTGATAGCAGCACCATTACAGGATTTGTTGCAGGATTCGATCGCGATCGCCTAGTCGATGTACGCGAGGCCCTATCGGCTGACGGTCAGTTTGTCTTAGATCAAACGCGTTTAGAAGCGATTTTCGGGAATACGCTGTCTGACGGACCCTACACGCTCTACTTACAAGCAGCAGATGAGCGGGGCAACCTGTCCGATGTCGTCCCGCTTCCCGTAACGCTCGATACAACAGCGCCAGACCTGAGTATTCGTTTAGACCCGGCATTTGATACCGCTCCTGTCGGAGATAATCAGACGACATTGGAAACCGTGACATTAGTGGGTTTGACCGATCCTGGAGCGCGGGTAGAACGACCCGAAATCGGTGGTGTTACTGTAGCCGATGACGAGGGCAAGGTTATCCTGACCGATGTCCCCCTCCAGGTCGGAGACAACATCCTGACCTTCACGGTGACGGATCTTGCCGGAAATACCAGCGAGACGCAACAAATCATCACTCGCTTGGACAGTCGCGACGACGACATTCTCTTGGCAGAACGAGAGGGCGATGTGGGTTTGTTTAACAATCTCTGGGAAGGAAGCTTTATTGCTCCCGAGATGCCATCCGTGTTGTCGTTGGAACTGACGGATGTGGATTTCGATGTCAGCGACGAGACCTCCATGGCAGATGCCCTGGAAGTGGCGATTATTGATGAAGCTGGACAGACGTTGGTGAGGACCATCGCGAGCGATCGCGATACGTTCTTCAATTTGACGGAAAGCCAAGGGGCTGTTTTGGCGCCAGGGGTTGAGTTCAACGCTCGAACGCTGCGTGTAGACCTATCGGATATCGAACCGGGAACCGCTGCGACACTCCAAGTACGATTGGTCAACAACGATACAGATTTAGCCACGTCTGTTCGCTTCAGACCGTTTGAAATTCGAGCGGGAGAGGGGGTCGATACTGACCCCGTTACGCCGACGCCGCCGAGTCGTTCGGACGAACCCAGTCCTGATGGGGAGTGGGTGGACGTGTCCTCAAGCGTCGGGTTGGATTACCAAACAGTGTCATTCAACCGAGATAGTGGAATTCTGTTTGCCGATTTAGCCCTAGAAAACCTGGGGAGTTATTGGTTCGACGCGCCGTTGCGGGTGGGGGCACGGAATATTAGCGACCCCACAGTCCGATTGCGGGGAACGGACGGGGTCACGGACGAAGGGGTTCCCTACTACAATTTCAGTGACCTAGTCTCCGAGGGTGGGTTGAACCCAGGAGGGACGAGTCAGGCGGGGACGCTGGAGTTTTATAATCCCAACGGTGTGCAATTTGACACAGAGTTAGTCGTCTGGAGTCAAATTAACGGCGACCCAGTCATTATCAGCGGCCCCAATACGGAAGTGTTACTTGGCAATTCTTACCATTCTTCCGTGGTGGCGGAAGACCCCGATGAGGATGTTTTGAGGTATGAATTGCTCGAAGGACCTCTTGGATTAAGCCTGAACTCGCAAACCGGTGAGCTAACCTGGGCCGAAGACGCGATCGCCCAGGGCAGTCATACCCTACATCTACAGGTTGAAGATGGCCGAGGGGGAGTTACTCAAGGGCGCTATATCCTAGAGGCGATCGAACCACCTCCCAATCGTCCCCCCATCTTCACCTCGACACCAGTTGTTGATGCCTATATTGGCCAACCTTATCGCTACGATGCTGATGCCATCGACCCTGACGGCGATATCCTAGATTACGGTCTCTTGCACGGGCCAGATGGACTGACGATTGATGCAGAAACCGGTCTGGTTAACTGGACACCATCATCGTCATTTATTCTTGGAGACACCGTTCTCGGCCAAATTGGCGTTCCCGGTGAGCAAGATACATTTACCTTTGACGGAACGGCTGGACAGCGCCTGTACTTCGATCCGTTTCAATATACAGGCAACTATAGAGATTGGGATTTGAAACTGTTTGATCCCGATGGAAAAGAACTTCTAGTTACTGATTTTTATTCACAACGAGATGAACGTCTTCTGACACTTCCAGAAACTGGAGAGTATCGCATTGTTGTTGATGCTGACGCCGAACAACTAGGAACGTATGGATTTAGTGTTCTTTCGCTTGATCTAGTTCCTGCTGTTCCGTCCGATACCTCAATTCAGGGGGTGTTAGATACGGGAACAAGAGATGCAGTTTACCGTTTTACTGGCAATGCTGAACAAAAGCTATTTATCGATAATATAACTGATAATAATGATTTCGCATGGATTCTTTATGGTCCAGATAATAGTGTTATTGAGTCCCAATGGTCTGGTAGGGATATGGAATTGTATTTGCCTGAAAATGGCGAATATGTGTTGGCATTGCAAGGTCGAGGAAGTCTTACAGAGTCCATTGACTATGCTTTTGAAATTATTACACCTGATGAAATTGAACAGTCACGGCAATTAGGAACCAATACTATCCCCAACTCTGTGGTTGGAGAGATTGCTGAAAAGGGTGAAGAGGATATCTATACATTTACTGCTGAGAAAGGACAACGGATTCTCTTTGACCGCCTTTCTCCAACGAATACCTCAATTTCCGCTACTCTGTTCAGTCCCAGCGATCGCGAAATCGAATATTATAGGTTTAACACTGTTCAAGACCATCTTCCAATTACATTAGATGAAACAGGAACATACCGTATTGAAGTTGATGCATCAGGGGAAAATACGGGTTCCTATCACTTTAGTGTATTGGATGTTAATGCAGCGTCAACTCTTGCCGTTGACACTCTTCAATTAGGAGAACTTGAATCAGGAGAAGAAACACATCTTTATCAATTTGATGGTTCAGCAGAACAGCGTGTGTTTGTTGATGCACCGGGTAGGACTTACTGGACAACTTGGAAGCTTTATGACTCGAGTAATCAAGAGGTTCGTTATGAAAGTTCTGGCAATGGAGACTTTGAATATCTCCTTCCTCGCCAAGATACCTATACACTCGCCATTGCAGGGTATGGTTCAAATTCACAAGCTTATGAATTTGAACTTGTAACTCCTACGCTTTCTGAAGGAACAATTGCTCTTGATACACCTGTTTATGGCAACCTCACCGAGAAAGGTGACCGTGATAGTTATACGCTCACGGGTCAGAAAGGTCAAATTCTCTTTCTCGATGCGTTAGAAGGAACTCGCTCTCATGACCTCACGTTAACAAGTCCTAGTGGTAAAACAGTTTATTCATCAGAGGATATCTTCAACAACGATGATAACACTCGTTCCCTTATTCGTTTACCTGAGGATGGAGTTTATGAAGTTTTAGTTGACGGTTATTTAGAGCAAACTGGGAACTATGGATTTCAATTTTTAGATGTCAGTGCAGTTCCGGAACTTGAATCTAAGAGTTTTATTGAGGGAATATTGAATCCAGGACAGTCTGTTCAATTCTATAAATTTGAAGGAGAAGAAAGCGAAACAATTTACTTTGATAATCTAGATAGCGTAACCTCCTACAACTCTTATTGGAATCTTTATAATTCTAATTTTGACCGTATTTCTAGTCGCCGATTTAGAGATAATTTTGAAGTTGATTTACCCGGCGTAGGTACTTACTACCTCGGTATTTTTGGGGAAGAGGAAACGCCATTAAATTATGAAATTGAACGAGTTGCAACGGTTCCAGAAATAGCTTCGCTGACGTTGAATACACCAGCAAGTGGTGAAATTACTGAGAGAGGCGAACGAGATATCTATCGGTTTACCGGAGAAATTGGTCAGCATATTGCTTTTGAACGACTAGACGGTGATTCCAACCTAAACTATGAGATTTTTTCTCCTACCAGTCAATTAATAAATTCAACATCAATCAATACATCTAAGAGACTGCCATTGACTGAAAGTGGTGAATATCGAGTTGAAATTGATGGACGGGATGATGCAACAGGAACTTATCACTTCCAAATTGCTACAGTAGAGGATGATTTTACACCTAGTCTTCCAGTTGCTGCTACTCCTCTAGCACTCAATTCGCCTCAATCTACATCCTTGGCAGCTGGTGAGGTTAAACGCTATCGCTTTTCTGGTCAAACGGGTCAGAAAATTTGGTTTGATGGACTGACTGAATCCAGAAACTCTAACCTTTATGCAACGCTTTACGACCCCTCTGGAACAGAGGTTTTCGGAAGTTATATGTACAGCGACAAACCTCTACAAACGTTGACGCGGGACGGCGACTATGATTTAGTTATCGAATCTAGGGATTCTTCAGCAACTGAGGTGAGTTTTCAGGTACTTGATAGTTTTGGAGCAATCCCTGTCAATTTTGATACAGAAATAAGCGGGAACCTATCGGAGAAAATCGCCACTCAGCTCTATCGATTTACGGGAGAAAAGGAACAATCTTTGTATCTCCAAAGGTTGGCAGGAGACTCTCGAAATTCTGTTTACTTATATGCTCCAGATGGAAGTCAAATTAATAACCGGAGCCTAAGCTACGATTTTGGCGATGTTGAATTGCCGGGGGATGGGGAGTATATCCTAGCAATTCAGGGTGATGCTCGCTCGAATAGTCAAGAATACGGCTTTGAAATTGTTACCCCTCCTCAGTTCCCCCTCGAATCCTTTGAATTCGGCAATCTTGTGTCCGGAGAAATTTCTGAGCCAGGCCAAACTCAAACTTATGCCTTTGAAGCTCAATCTGGTCAACGTTTGTGGTTTGACGGTCTTGAAAGTATCAGTTACTCTCAGCCCCAAGGTGTTTTATACGATCCACAAGGCGCTCAAATTTGGAGTAGGCAGTATCTGGGTTTAGATCGTGAACTGTTTGAAGTGCCAACCACGGGGACTTATCGTCTTGAGGTTGATGCTTCATGGGATCAAACTGGGGACTATCGCTTCCGTATTCTGGATGTTGATGCAGAAAGCCATACTCACCCAATTTCCCTCGATTCGATTGTTGATTCAACGTCCAGGATGGGTGTGGACGCCGATCCCGCAGCGACCCATATTTATGGGTTTGATGGGACTGCGGGTCAAGTCATCTATGTCGATCGCCAGCAGGGAGATGATGTCTACTCAATCTACGATGCCGCTGGACAAGCCGTAGCAACTTCAAATACACGGGACGATATTGAAGAATTCGAGGCAGTTTTGCCGAAGGACGGCAGTTATAGCCTCATTGTTGAAGGTCGCGGCACGACAGCAGACTATGAAGTCCGTTTAGTAACCCCCGACGTCGTCGAGTCGAGTTATGACTGGGGACAGACCATCGTTAGTTCCATTGCAGAAGTGGGAGAGCGTGATACCTATACCTTTGAGGGAGAAATCGGACAACTGCTGTATCTGGATAACTTAGCCTATAGCCCTTCGATGACAGCGACCATTACGTCTCCGAGCGATCGCCATGTTCAAACCTTCTGGTTGCACGGTAATGACCCCCATCCCATTCTCCTCAATGAGGAGGGAACGTACACCCTAGAAATTGATGGGTATCAAAAACAGCAGGGAGATTACGCCCTCCGCCTCTTGGATTTGATGGCGGCACCAACGGTTGAATTTGATAGGGAGATAACGGGCAATTTTGGAGAAAGCCGTCGTGTTGCTGATGCCTACCGTTTCACCGGTCATGCTGATCAAACGCTGTTTTTTGATCGGCTTGGCGGTGGTTCCCCGAATTACTACCGACTTTACGATTTGGCGGGAAATCAAATATTTACCCGATCGCTCAATACAGATGACGAAATAACGTTACCTCGGGACGGAGAGTACGTTCTCGTCTTCGATGGTCGCAACGGTGCCGACAATAATTACCAGTTAGAAATTGTCACGCCAGAATTGCCAACCTTTGAGTTGAGGTTAGGAGAAACTGTCACAAACGAGTTAACGGAACCGGGAGAGCAGCATACATACACCTTTACCGGCAAGCTGGGTCAGACACTGTTTTACCAACCGTTAGTTGAGACAAATACGCTCAACGTTTCTGTACTTAACGACCGTGGTCAAGAAGTCTGGAGTCAGCAACGTTACTCTGCTGGGGAACTGTTCACCCTGGACGAGGAGGGACTCTACCAACTTGTTGTGGATGGAGATCAAGATGCCGTTGCCGATTATGGCTTCCAACTGCTCGATCTCGCTTCTAGTGCTCCACTGCCGTTTGATGTTGAACTCTCAGGCGATTTCGGAGTGAGTCAACGAGAGGCGACACTGTACCAGTTTGAAAATGATGCCCAAACTCGCCTGTATTTCCAGGCCACTGGAGAATCAACAGACCGATACATTCTCTATGCTCCTGACGGAACAACGGTGTTTAACCGGGGATTCCATCGAGATATCGAGCAGGACTTGACAGACAAGGGAACCTATACATTAGCGTTGTTCGGGGATGGCGGAACGGGCAACGATTACGCTCTCACCGTTCATGCGGCTGAGGTTCAATCGCGATCGCTTCCGTTAGGTCAAGGGGTAGAAGGGAGATTGGAGGGGGTTGGCGATCGCCACATGTATGAGTTTACTGGTGGTATCGGTCAGTCTCTGTTCTTTGATGGATTATCCGCCGATACCTCTTTAACGGCAAGGCTTTTGGGTCCCGGTGGTCACACCATATTGTCTATCAGCCCGGATGAGGATTGGTCGCAACCCCTAACATTGACAGAAAGCGGCCCCTATCGTCTCGAAATTGATGGTGAGAATACTGCCCTAGGCGATTACAGTTTCCGCTTGAGTGACCTCAGTGCCGTTCCATCCCTGCCTCTGGGCGAGTCGGTGTCTGGAACCCTCTCGGACTCTGAGGTTGAACTTTATCAAATCGAGGGAACCGCCGGGCAGGTTCTGGATTTCGATTGGCTCTGGGCAGATAATGGAGTGAGCTGGAACCTTTACGGTCCGGGGAATCAAGGACTTGCCAGCCGATATGGAAATAGCACAAGTTCTGATTTTGAGGCCACACTACCCCTCGATGGACGCTATACCTTGGCTGTGGACTCCTCAAGTTCAGGAGAGAATGCGTATTCCTTTGAGGTGACTGACATGGCAACCGAGGCCATGGCAACGAGTGGTCTCGGTCAGGAATTTACGGGGACTCTGTCAAGTGGCGAGAATCAAACCCATCGGTTTACCGCCTCGGCTGGGATGCAGGTTTATGTTGATAACTTGACGGACAACTCTTTTCGCACGCGACTGGTTGCACCCGATGGTACAGATGTTCTCAATCGTTATAGCCGTCGTGACATCGGTCTCGTCACCCTGCCTCAAACCGGTGAGTATGTCGTAGATGTTTCGTCAGGGAGCGGCGAGTACGGTCTGAATATCTTAGAGTTATCCCAAGAGGCCTCTGAACTCATCGAAATTGGTCAGGCAATCTCGGGAACGACCGATGGTCTCGATGCCCAAGTGTACAGTTTTGATGCTCAGACCGGACAACGGATTTTGTTGAACGGAATGTCCGGACGGAATGTCCATGCTGCACTGTACACTCCCAACGGCGAGCTAGTATTTTCCCAGGGATTGTATGATTCGAGAGATACCGCTCCTGAGACTCTCGATCTAGATGGAATTTATCATCTGGTAATTTCTGGCCAAAACAATAATGCTAACGAGTACCAATTCCAACTCCTTGATTTGAGTGCCGGTCGTGACGTCAAGTTACGGATGCCCGTTGACGGCAGCTTGCCCACCGGTCAGTACGGAGATGTTTCTAAACTTGAGGGCCAAGCCGACCAACGCCTGTATTTCGACCTCTTGCAAGGTACATCGAACTCCTATTGGAAACTCTACGACCCCAATTATCAATTAATTGAAAGAGCACGCTTTAATACAGACTTGGACGATGTTCTGTTGCCCGAGGATGGGGACTATACGCTCTATCTCGAAGGGGGAACCTCGACATCTCCCCTGCACTATCGTTTCCAAGTCTGGACAGACAGCGATCGCGCCGATATTGTCACCCCTGGAGATGGCCGCACGGCAGCGGGTGGAGACGGGGCGTTGTTTGAATTTCCGGTCGCCCTGAATGTAGCTGACGGAAACGGGGGAACAGCGGTTCAGGACTATAGGATTCGCTTAATGCCCGACCCGTCCAATACCGCTCCTGAGATTCTCAGTACGCCACGAACTGATTTCGGACTTGACCAGACCGTCTATGAATACCAGCTCGAAACCTTCGACGCTGACAGTGACGACCTCAACTACCGTTTAATTGAGGGACCAGCCGGAGCATTCATGACCCAAGATACCGGAGTTCTCGGATGGTTCCCCCAAGACCCTCAAATCGATGAAACCTACGGCTTTAAGGTCGAAGTGTCCGACGGTCGTGGTGGTCGAGATGTTCAGGACTTTGAAGTGACTATCCATCCAGCTTTAGGGGCTATTCGTGGAGCTGTCTTTGAGGACATCAACGGGAATGGCTACCGCGACTCCAATCTCGTTGTAGGAGACTCTCCTAATGTCCTGTTTGTGGTCGATACTTCTGGCAGTATGGGAGGTCGCTCAGTGAACTGGGCGAATCCAGATATAACCCTAGACAATTTCGACAATCGCCCGGTCTCGATTCAAGACCTCCAATGGGCGTCCATGGTCGCCTTAGCCGAACAAATGTCCGTTCAAGGCCGTGGTGATGACGTCAAGGTGGGATTGATGGCCTTCGGCAGTAACGCCCTGACCGACATGGAGGTAGAAACACCGGGCTTCCAACCCTTTATCAACCTGACCCAAGACGACAACGGCAACCAAGTCGCCGATTACCGAGAAGCCATTCAAAATCCTCGTTCAGGAGGAGCGTCAGCCGTAGGAACCTCAGAGATTGCCGTAGCCGCTGGACTAGCCGATAGCTTGCCCGATGATGAGACCCTGAACGTTATCTTCATGTCTGATGGCTTTATTCGCATCGACGAAGAAGCCGTGGCCTCCCTCGGTGAGAAGCCGAACGTTAACCTATCAGCATTTGCCATCGGCGAAACGTCAAACCTCGAGACGATGCAGCAAATCGACCCCAGCGCCTTACAAGTCAGTCGTCCGGAAGACTTAATCAATATCTTTGGAGGCTGGGATGCCAGTTCAAGCAACGAACCCTTCCTCGAAAACGTCACCGTCTACCTCGACCTCAACAACAACAGACAGCTTGACGAAACTGAACCTTGGCAAAAAACCCAACCGAACCCGACCCTCTCCCTAACCGGTAAAAGCGACCCCTATTACTTCAACTTTGAAGGGTTATTGCCAGGAACCTACCCCATCCGACAAGTGGTCCCCAACGGTTACCAAGAAACAACACCAGCGACGGGTTCGTTCATCGATACTGTAACCCTCACCGGCGGCGAAACCTTCTCCCATCTATTCGGTCTCCAGACCATCAGTGAGCCAGCCAACGCCGCCCCCGAGTTTCAGACCACTGCCCCCGACGCGCAACTGACAGCCGGAGAACAATGGCGATATTCCGCCCTCGCCCTCGACCCCGATGCCGACCCCATCAGCTACGACCTTCCCCTCGCTCCCCAAGGTGCCTTCGTTGATGCCGAAACCGGTGTAGTGGTTTGGAAACCCCAAGCCGAACAAACAGGACCCTTCGATATCTTACTGCGAGCCCAGGATAATCGTGGCGGGCAGTCAATCCAAGCCTTCCAACTGACCGTAGACGCCCCCAACCAAGCCCCCGTCTTCGTCACCGACGACGCAGCCATCCCCTCCCCTCAAGTGGGCAAACCCTTCGAATTCCAATTCCAAGCCATCGACCCCGACGGAGACACCATCACCTACAGCTTGGCAGAACAGTCCTCGAACCGAGTTAGCCTCAATGACAGCGGTCAGCTGACCTGGACCCCCAGTGCCAACGACCTCGGAACACAGCAACTGACCCTAGTGGCCCAAGACCATCGCGGTGCCGAAACCCAGCAGGTCTTCCCCCTGACCGTTATTGAAGCCCAGTCCAACCAACCCCCTCAAGTCGCCGAATCCCCTGCACCCAATGCTCGCGCTCAAGTGGGGGTTCCCTACACCTACTCCTTGCCAGTTAGTGACCCCGACGGCGATACCCTGACCTACCAGGTGATGACACCCAGTCCAGCCGGATTAGACATCGACGACAGGGGTCGGATAATTTGGATTCCCAGCGCCGAACAATTCGGTCGCCATGACATCGCCATCGAAGTTGAAGATACCCAGGGCGCAACACAACTCGTCACCTGGACCGTTGACGTGACCCACCAAACCAGCAATAGTGCCCCCGTCATCACCTCAGAACCGCCTGCTGTCGCGACCTTGGAGCAACCCTATCGCTATCAACTCGAGGCAGAAGACCCCGACAGCGATGCCCTCATCTGGCAGCTAGACAACGCCCCCACCGGCGTCGTCCTCGACCCCCTCAGTGGCGTATTAAGTTGGCAACCGACTGAAAGTCAACTCGGTCAGCACGACATCACCATCCGCGTCACCGACAGTCGAGGCAGCTTCAGCCATCAGGACATCAGCGTCCATGTCAACAGCACCAACACCCCTCCCGCCATTACCTCAGTTCCCCCCACCGCCGTCGCCGTTGGACAACCCTACCGTTACGCCGTTGATGCCAGCGACCCCGAAGGAGACGCATTACACTTTAGCCTAGGGGAACGACCCCAAGGCATGACCATCGACGAGCTGACTGGAGAACTCCTCTGGGACAGCCCCCAACTCGGCAACCACAATGTCGAAGTGATGGTCAGTGACCCTCTTGAGGGTATCAACCGCCAGCGTTACCGCCTTGTCGTTGACGAGACGGCCATTAATCAAGCCCCTCGCATCAACTCCAATCCCATCACCGTTGCCGATAGTCAAAGCCCCTATCGCTATGACCTACAAGCCTCAGACCCCAACGGCGATACCCTAAACTACCAACTCCTTGAAGCCCCCGAGGGGATGGAAATCGATGCCCTCACCGGGGAAGTTCTCTGGGAAACCCCTGTCTTGGGAACTCATACCCTTGCCATTGGTGCCAACGATGGACAGTTAGGCGCCGCCCAACGCTTTACCCTGACCGTTATCGATAACCAACCGCCAGTCATCGAGTCCAACAGCATCCCCAGCCAAGCCGTCCCCAACAGTCCCTACCGCTACGATATTCGGGCCTACGACCCCAACGGAACCTCTCTAACCTACCGCCTCGACGACGACTCCCTAGCCAAAGGCCTAACCCTCGACCCTGCCGGTCGTCTGCGTTGGACCCCCAGCATCGAGGACATTGGAGACCATACCATCAACCTCGACATTGCCGATAGTTCCGGGGCCACAACCCGCCAAACCTTTACCCTAACCGTAGCCGCCGATACCACAGCCCCCAAAGTCGAACTCTTACCCCTCACTCCTCTCTCCCTCAGCGCCGACGAGACCTATCAAGCCAATCTCGGCGATGAGATGCGTTGGCAAGTAGCCGCCACCGATAACGTAGGCGTAACCGGGTTACAGTTATTCGTCAACGGCGACCCCCTAGCCCTCGATGCCAACGGGACAGCAGTTCTAACAGCCGCAGAAGCCTCGACCTTAGAAGGATGGGCCACAGACGCAGCCGGGAACATTGGCACCGCCACCGTTGCCCTATCGGTCCTCGACCCCAGCGATACCAATCCACCAGTGGTGTCCCTCGACTCAACAGTATGGGAMASYCCGATAACCAACATCACCGACATCCTGGGAACCGCCTATGACCCCGATGGCACATTAGATTACTACAGCCTAGACATAGCGCCCGTCGCCGGCGGTGAGTTCATCGAATTGCTACGGGTTGACGATACCGAGGTCGAAGCTAATTCAACCCTAGGAGAATTTGACCCCACCACCTTACTCAACGATAGCTACCGCCTGCGTTTGACCGCCGTCGATACYGGTGGAAACCTATCGAGAGTCGAGGACATCGTTCATGTTGCCGGTGACTTGAAACTGGGCAACTTCCAACTCTCATTCACCGACCTMGAGATTCCCGTGTCGGGGATTCCCATCTCCGTGACGCGGACGTACGATTCATTAACCGCCMACCAGTCRGACGAATTGGGTTACGGCTGGCGTTTAGAATTCCGCGACACCGACCTGCGGACCAGTTTGCCKMAACCSACRCCAGAACAGGCGTTATTGGGACAGTTGCCCGGATTTGACGAGGGAGACCGAGTGTATGTGACCCTTCCGGGGGGCAAACGAGTTGGCTTTACCTTTGACCCCGAACTTGACCCAATATCCCAGTTCCTGCAAACACCCGGCGCCAATGCTGGCTTGTATCAACCGGAATTTGTAGCCGACGAGGGGGTCTTTGCCAGTCTGCGTCCGAAGACCGCCACAGCCGGACGTTCAGCGAATTCGACCTTAACCTACAGCAATGGACAGTATGTGCAGTTGGGGACAGGACGACCGTACAATCCCGCTGACCCGGTCTTTGGGGGGTCTTACATTCTGACGACCCGGGATGGGATTGATTATGAAATTGATGGGATAACGGGGGATTTGGTTGC
>FSSI02000068.1:0-19174 GCA_900149785.2 Phormidium lacuna HE10JO
ACGGGTCACTACCATGTAATCTTCTCGACTGAACTCGAACAGTCGCCCGGGTCAAGGAAATCCGAAGTTTCGGTTCATCCCAAAGACCGTATCAGGCAAGGATGAGTGAAATTGAGAAGATGCCTGGCTTATCTTAACATCGCTAATTTGGGAGAAACGATTATGTCAAAGACAGCTCAGTGGATTGGAATTGACGTGAGTCAACAGACTCTGGATGTTTACATTCGCCCATTGGGACAAGCCATCAGAATCCCCAACAGCCCGACCGAAATTGCACAACTCGTCGAGTCTTGGAAAGGCGAGCCGATCAAGCGGGTTGTGGTGGAAGCGACTGGGAAATTAGAAAGGGAACTGGTCATTMAATTACAAGAGGCTCGATTCCCCGTTTCAGTCATCAATCCCCGCCAAGGTCGAGATTTTGCCAAAGCCACGGGTCGTTTAGCTAAAACGGACGCGATTGATGCTCAAACCTTGGCGTATTATGGCTCAGCCCTAAAGCCCCCAGTTCTGGAGTCGAGTTCAGCCGAGTCTCGTCAACTGCAAGAGTTAATGAGTCGCCGGCGTCAGCTAACTGAGATGCAAACGGCGGAGAAAAATCGCTCTTCACGCGCACGTGGTAAAGCTTTGGCGGATATCAAGGCTCACCTAGAGTATCTCAAGGGACGTCTCGAACAACTCGACGCCGAGATTGAGGAACTCACCCACAGCTGTGAGGAATGGTCATCGAAAGTGGAGCTACTCAAAACCATGCCCGGCATTGGTCAAAGGATTGCCACGACTCTGGTTTCTGACCTCCCCGAACTGGGTCAACTCAACGCCAAGAAAATTGCTCGCTTGGTTGGGGTCGCCCCCCTGAATTTTGACAGTGGCAAGTACAAAGGTCAACGAAGGATTCAAGGAGGTCGAGCATCGGTTCGAGCCATGTTGTACATGGGGGCCGTTGTGGCCATGCGACATAATCCGGCGATTAAAGTGTTTTACGAGCGCCTCGTCAAAAAAGGCAAGCCGAAAAAACTAGCTTTAACCGCCTGTCTGCGCAAACTTTTGGTCATGTTGAATGCCATGGTTCGCGACCATCGACCCTGGCAGTATTCAGAAAGACCAGTAGCTCATCCTTAAAGGAAGTCTCAGAAGTGCCGCTGACTAGCTGAATCGGGCATTGGCTTGCCAGCGAAAGAGGGGTTTACCCGGATTCTGTCCTTGGCCGTTCCGGCGTGAAGCGCCGCCGGCATCACTTTTGAGACATCCTCTTCGCCAACTTTGAGACTCCGTTGACAATTGGGGCAGTCACCGAAGGGCTAATTCAAGCCGTTGACTGCCTAGAATTGTGCTGCTCTTTCAAGCTGCCCCTTGACTCAAGAGGGAGATTAGGCGCCAAGGCACATTATCCTTGACAATTAAGACAGTCGCTAACCCCTCCCAAGAGGGGATGGCAAGAGGCAAGAGGGGGGTAGGGTTTGTTCTGGCATCGTAGGGGCGAAAAATTTTTCGCCCTTCGAGCAATAGGGAACAGACATTTAGGTGTGGGATTTTGGTAAATCCAATAATCGAGCTGGGTTGTCTTGAGTCATCACAACGAGATCTGCCTCGGAAATTCCCTGATTTTGTAATCCTTCGAGAAAGGCCTGATACCCTTGAATGGGGTTGGGGTCGTGGGGACGACCGAGATCCGTACTGAGAATAAAATGCTCGCTGCCAATCTCTTGGATGGCGTGGGCCATCTCCTCTAGGGTGACTTGACGCCAGGCTCGATGGGCCGGATCGACGGCATTGGGTCCCATAAGCACATTGACATAATCTAGCTCTAAATACGCTCCCAACTCCGCTAGAGTCTTCATTTGCTCAAGATTTAAGCCGGGAACCTCGGCCATGGCGTGCGTAATCAGAAGTTTCTCAATGCCTAATTCTCGGGCGCGACGCACCACCGCGAGGACTTCCTGGGGGGAAACATGGCCTGTCGCTAAGACCAAGTGGCGATCGCGCACTGAGTATAAGATTGTTTCTAACTCTGGAACTAGGCGATCGCCGTCTAAAACCCGAATCCCTCCCGCTTCTTGGCCAAACGTCTGCCGATGATAGGCCGCATCAATCGTCGGTAGCCAAACCACCTTACCCCGTCCCCCCGGAAGGCGACTCATCACTCGCACGGCTTCGGGATTTAAGCCACCGACGGCTTCATTGAGAACCACCCCGCCAAACACTTCGAGTTCCGTGACGGTTTGTTGAGCCAGTCCAGCGCGATCGCCGGTGGGGAAGACATGATTTTTCAGGACAACGGCCTGTAATCCCGCCGACTCAGCCGCTTGCACCAATTGCACATCCGTCCAAAGGCGAGGAACGACATCGGGGGCTGTATGAACATGAAACTCGATCGCCCCCGATAGCCGAGATGACTCAGCGGCGATGGCCTCAAATTCTAGTCCCGGCCACAACAGGCCCGTCACCACAACGAGGGCCAAAACACCTTGAATCCTCTGAACTCTCCATTCCCCCGTCAACACAGACCAAAATCCAGACCAAAATCCACTCATCACAACCGTCTCCTACAAAAAACCGACCGACATCTTGGCCTGGGACAATAACTCACCATAGAGGTCTTCTAGGCGACTGATATTCTTATTGAGGGTATAGCGTTCAAGGACTCGCTGACGAGCTTTGTACCCCAACAAATTCGCCATTTCTGGGTGATCTTGAAACAGGGGTAACAGGGTTTGTAGCTGACTGGTCACCCGTTGCGAATCCAGAACCACCCCGGCCCCATCTTCGAGAACTTCTCCATCGGCTCCCGCATCAGTGGCTAAACAAGCCAGTCCACAGGCCATGGCTTCTAATAACGACAAGGATAGTCCCTCAACCAACGAGGGCAAAATAAACACATCAGCGGCCCGTAAAATCTCAATGCGGCGGCTTTCATCGGCGATATAGCCGAGCCAATGAATCTGTTGAGCTTCCGAGTAACTGGCCCGCAACGACATGGCCAGGGGGCCATCGCCCACAATCAGCAGTTTGCTATCGGTTCTCATGGAGGCAGATTTCCAGGCTTTCAGGAGAGCCTCGACATTTTTTTCCATGGCGATACGTCCCTGATAGACAAATAGCCGTTCGGCCTTGAGTTGAGATTTTAGGGCCGAGGCGCCGGGAGCGTATTTGAGGGAATCAACGCCATTGGGAATCACCGCAATCCGTTCGGGGGGAACTCCCAACTGAGCTAATAATTCTCGTTGAATCTGGGAGAAGACAATGGTGCGATCGTAATTCGCTAAAAAGGGGGCATAGAGTTGATACATCAAGTGTTGCGTACTTGATGTGAGATTGCGACGGCGGCGATCGAAGGGAGGGTGAAAGGTGGCCACCAGGGGTAAACCTAACTCTTGGCAAATTTCGGGTAAGACGAAATCCAGCGGTGATAAGGTTAAGGAAGCATGGACTAAATCCGGTTTCAGTTGTCGCAGGGCATCGGCCAAAACTTTACTGGATTTGAGGGTGGGAATGGTGTAGAGAGTGGACTTATACAAACAGGGAAGGGACACTTCATGAGCGACAGATGGCGAATCAAGTCCATCCCACTGAGTTTCTGAAACCGGTTGTACTGAAACTCCCGGTTCTGAGTCAGGGCTATTTTGACAAAAGTGCAAAAAACTGACTCGATTGTTCCGATCGAGTAGCGCGTTGGTGACTTCGCGGCTATAGGTGACGTTGCCACAAAACGGCGATTTTTTTCCAAGCCAAGCGATGTGCATTCAAGTCGAGAAGGTGAATGGAATCTCGAAACCGCCCCAAGAACTCAACGCCCGCTGAGACTCCCGACTAATGCAGGCCCGATCAAGACGGGGCATTCAGGCGTACTCACGTGAGAGCCGAGGACAATCTGTAGTAATGGTGGAATGATAACCCTTACCAGCGAGGACTGTTCGATTGAGGGGAACGAGAACTTTTATCGGCAATATACCAGGTTATTAGGCCGCCTAGGGCAACGATGACCCCCAGACTCTGTAAAACGGGACCGAGGCCAAATTGGGCTTCGGCAATGCTGGCCAGGGCTAGGGGCAGGGTTAAGGCAATGTTAACAGCATTGTTTTGCAGACCAAAGACTTTCCCCCGTTGTTCTTCGGGGGTTTCGGCTTGAATGATGGTTTGCATGGGAATCCCCACCCAGGCGGCACAGAACCCGAGTAGGGTAATCACAATGAGACAGGGAATGAGCTGACTGGTATAAAAACTTAAGCCTGCCAGGCAAGTGGCCACACCAATGGAACCATAGAGGTTGAGACGACGGGGGACAAAGTTGGAGCCAATTTGACCCACGATCGCCGCCCCAACGGCCATCCCCACACCATTGGCGGCCAGGAGGAAGCCAAATTGTTCGGCCCGCAATTCGGGCATGATTTCAGCGACGCGAACGGCCAACACAGCTAGGGCGGCAAAGGCGCAAAAGAGGATAATTAACTGGATTAAGGCACTGCGTACACGGGGTTTATCTCGCAAGACGGCCAGTCCGGTTTTGAGATCTTCCCAGACTTTGGTTTTGGCTCGTTCTTTAACGTCAACTTTTTCTCGAACTTGCATTAGCAACAGTAAGATCCCGGAGAGGACATAACTGCCGCCGACAACGATTTCTTCGCTGTAGTTGAGATGTCCCAAAAGTTGGTTGGCGAAGGCTAACACCGGTTCCCCGACGGCAAAGCCGATAATCACCGAGGCCATCATGGTGGTGGTGTAGAGGGAGTTGGCGGACAGGAGATGTCGCCGTTGCACCAGCAGGGGGATGGCGGCTTGTTCGGCGGGGGCAAAAAATTGGGTTAGGGTTGACACCAGTAAGGTGACGCCGAGCAGCATGATGAACCCTAGGGGAATGTCACCGAAGAGGGTTTGGCCCTCGGAAAGCCAGACTAAGATGGGCAACAGAAGGACGAATCCGCCCCGTAGGATGTTGGTGGTGACGAGAACGTCTTTTTTGTGCCAGCGATCAACCAACACTCCGGCGATGAAGCCAAAGAGAACGGCGGGGATGGTGAAGGCGATGGTAATGGCGGATACCCAGCCGCTGATGCTTTGGCCTTCGGCTTGGAACTGATGGGCGACGAGGGCGATCGCCATGACAAGATACACTTTGTCGGCAATCTGTGAGAAGACTTGCCCACCCCAAAGGGTTAGAAAGTTCTTATTTTTAAAAACGGGCAGAAATCCCCGTTCTCCATTGTCGGGGTGATCATGGATGTGATCGGGGTTGCGATCATCAGGGCGATCGCCATCCATCTTTGAGGCATCAACCGGGTTGGTGTCGGGCAGGGGTGTCATAGGGCAAGCAACAGCAGAGTAATGAAGGATTTGGCTTACGTTGGCTGGGTATGAGACGAAGCCACGTAACTGTTTATTAAGGTAGCAGAGCGGATTGCACGTCCCAAATGATGCTGAGTATATTCTCGCAGGATTTGCTCGATCGCGATCCAAGGGGCTTCTAGGCTCAGCGTGGATTCACAGAGGTTCGGTTGGGAGAGCTGTTGCAACAAGGCGAGTTCCTGGCCGTTGAGATAGCGGTTTGGGGTTGGGGCGAAGGCGGCTTGGTTGGCCAGAGCTTCGTAGTCGTCTGTGTTGCTGGCTTGAGACTGCTGGTGTCGTTGCTGTTGTCGTTGCTGATATTGGTGCAGGTGTTCGAGGGAGACGATCCCCCCGGAACGGGTGCTAAATCCCACGTCCGGGTTGTCTTGGCTCAGGTTCGGGGTGAGAGCCGTTTGGGATAGGCAACAATAATGGACTTGCGGGGCAATGCCTCCGAGGGCCAATAGGTGAAAGATGCCTTGGCATAAATGGGCCAAAACCTGAGCGCGGGGAGTGTTGGCGGGCAAGCGTTCTAGCCGTTGCAGGTGTTCGAGGAAGAGGCTAAAGAGGTCCGGTTGGGGGGTGTCGTCTAAGGCTTGGTTCAGGGCGATTTCGGCGAGATATTGACTGGCGGTGAGTCGGCCAAAGTCGCGACTGAGGCCGGGATAGGAGGCGAGGGTTTCGGCGTGGTGGATGCGATCGAGGGATTTTCCGGGTTTCAGCATCAGTTCGTTGAGGACAAATATCCCCATCCGTCCGCCGAATTTGGATTTGGCGGCCCGCGATCGCCCGGCCACGACTCGCAGCAGGCCCCGTTCTGGGGTCAGAATCGTCATTAGGCGATCGCTCTCCCCGAGGGGCATACTTTTTAGGTTAATTGCGGTGACGCGGTACATGGGGGAGGGGGGAGGGAACAGGGAACAGGGAACGGGGAACAGGGGGGAGGAGGCATAACCCACCCCTAACCCCTCCCAAGAGGGGATGGCAAGAGGCAAGAGGCAATAGGGGGGGGAGAAGGCAATCGGGGTTAGGGTTGATCGTCGGAATCGTGATCGGGTTCGGGAGGGGGGTTGAGGATTTGTACGCCATAGGAGGTGCCGAGGCGGGTGGCCCCGGCTTCGATGAGATCAATGGCATCTTGGTAGGTGCGAATCCCGGCGGAGGCTTTGATGGCCACTTGCCCTTTGGCGATTTCTTTGAGTTGTTTGACATGCTCGATTTGAACACCGCCATTCCACCCAGTACAGGTTTTGAGAAATTGAACGCCGGCATCAATGGCAATTTCAGCGGCAATTTTTAACTCGCTAGGTGTTAAAAGGTTGGTTTCTAAAATGGTTTTAACGGGTACATTTCCCTCCTCACAAATTGCGACAAGTTCTTGATAGATAAGTTTGGTTTTTTCTTCTTTAAGCCACCCTAGATTAATGACAACATCTAATTCGGCGGCTCCTTGCTCGATGGATTCTAAGGCTTCGTAGAGTTTGGTTTTGGCGGTGGTTGTTCCGGTGGGGAAGCCAATCACGGTCGAGACTTTGGGGGTTTTACCTTGCAGGCATTCCCGTGCTAGTTTGACTCGGGTAGGATAGACGCAAACGGTGGCAAAGCCATAGCGATCGGCTTCGGTACACCATTGTTTGACTAGGGTTTCTCCAACACAAGGGTTGAGGAGGGAATGGTCGATAAAGGGAGCAAGGTCTAGGTCGAATGTTCCTGATGGCATGGTTTTTGCGTTGAGGGTTACGGGAGGATGTTAATTCTAAAAAGTTTGCAAGAATCGGCAATTTAGGAGAGTTTAGGAGTTGTTGGCAAGCAGGAGTTTTTGTGACAAAAAGTCTTCTGATTTAAGAATTTCTAAAAGATTGGTATCTTGTTCGAGTAAACAGGCGTGACCACTGCGAGGTAGGCGATGAATTTTGGCGTTGGGTAGGGCTTGAATGAGGTCTTGAGCTTCGTTGAGGGACGGAAGAAGACGATCTAAGACACTAGCGAGGATGAGGGTCGGTTGTTGGATGCGGGCCAGTTGGCGTTCGGGAATGCGAAAGTCTCGTAGTAGGCCAATCCGCCAGGCGATCGCCCCACTGGAGACGTGACGCATGGCATCGAGCAGGGCTTGGCGGTTTTCGGTGGGGATGCGGTCGAGGGCGGCAAGAAAGGGCAATAATCCCAGGGCTGAGATGGCGCTGAGGGCATCGGGCATCCATTGAACGAGATGGGACCCCCAAAACAGAAGTGGACGGCGTTTGAGGGCTGAGGCGGGGTTACTGAGGATGAGGCGATCGCAGCAATCGGGCTGTTGACTGGCCATCATTAGGGCTAAACAGCCGCCGAAGGATTCACCGAAGAGATAGAGGGTGCGCCCTTGTCGTAGGGGATTGAGTAAGGCTAAGGCATCTTGGGCGAGGTCATCCCAGGTTCGTAGGTCATGGGGGGGCAGTTGTAGACAGCGAATGTCGAAATGGGGGGCGAGACGGGGTAGCTGCGATCGCAACAAATAGCCAGACCCATCCATCCCCGGTAAATAGACAAACAGAGGTCGATGGGGTTGGGGGGGGGTGGGTGTCAGAAGGGTCAATGGGGTCATCACCGGGTTTGTCTGAGTAGGTCTAGGATGTCAGCGTGACAGTGTTGGGTTAAGCGTTTGACGGTGGCTTTGCCCTGGCTGCCTTGATAGGCGTGGCGATCGCCTTGGCGAATCCAGTAGGGATGGCCCACCGCCACGGCTAGGCGTTTATAGACCACCATCGGATGCCAGCCGGGGCGATCGAACAGGGGTTCGCTGGGATCGAACAGCCGCAATAACCGCAGGGGGACCGGTCTATAAATTTGTTCTTCTAGGGCAACAAGAGCCACGGGTAAAATGGCCACCTCTTGGCGAGGATGGCGACTGGCAAACTGTAAGGCCAAATGGGCAAAGCCACGATGAAATTCTCCGAGCGATCGCGCCTCGGTTTGGCTCACCATTGGTTGGGTTCCTTCAGGAAATACTCCGACATTTTGGCCCTGGGCGAGTAACGCACTTCCTTGGCGTAAAAAACTTTGCTGGCGACGCTGGGCATCGTCTAAGGGAAAGGCGCCCATTCCCGTGACCACATCGCGCATGAGGGGAACTTGGCCCATATAGTGATGACAGGCAAAGCGAATGGGGCGATTGAGGGCCGCCATCAAGACTGGGGCATCTAAAATACTGCGATGATTACTGGCAATGACGAGGGAGGCCGATTCAGGAATACGATTCTCGTGATAGAGAAAAAATTTGGTACCGAGGCTCCCCAATAAACCACGAGACAGTTGTAAAGCGTTTTCTACGGGCATATTTCAGTCGAGAGTCGAGGCGGAAACGGGGGCATGGATTGGCATCAAAATGATGGGATGACCGCGTTCTTGAGCAGGAATCGCAGTCAACGCCCATTGAATGGCACTTTGGCGGCGTCTTTAGCTCTAGCTTAACAAAAATCTATGTTTGAAGGCCCTGTGGGGGGCGATCGCCATGTAATGGTAGCCATCACCGTAGCTCAGGTGGTCTCGATTGGCATAGAACAGACAAGATATGATACATATACTGTCCTGGAGCCTTCGGCGGAATCCCGTTTTATGAGTCCTAATCCAATTCAACCTCAGACCTTCGCGTTAACGACCCCTCTGTATTACGTCAACGCTCTCCCCCATATTGGTAGTGCCTACACCACGGTTGCAGCTGATGTGGTGGCCCGATTTCATCGCCTGATGGGATATTCCGTGTCGTTTGTCACGGGAACCGATGAACATGGACAGAAAATCCAACGCACCGCCCAAGACAAGGGACGAGATCCTCAGGAATACTGTGATGAGATTGTGGCTTGTTTTGAAGATCTCTGGCAGAAGCTGAATATCCGCTACGATCGCCTCAGCCGTACGACGGCCCCTCGCCACGAGGCGATCGTGCGGGAGTTTTTTCAACGGGTTTGGGATAACGGCGATATCTATCTCGGCCAGCAAAAAGGCTGGTATTGTGTGGCCTGCGAAGAGTTCAAGGATGAGGGAGAACTCTTAGAGGATCATTATTGTCCCCTGCATCCGAATCGCCAGGTGGAATGGCGAGATGAGGAAAATTATTTTTTCCGTCTCTCTAAGTATCAAAGCGCCCTCGAAGATCTCTATCAACAGCAACCGGACTTCATTCAACCCCCGATGCGTCGCAATGAAGTTCTCAGTTTTGTGCAGGGGGGATTAAAGGATTTTTCCATCTCCCGCGTCAATATGGATTGGGGGTTTCCGGTTCCTGAACACCCGGATCACACTCTCTATGTCTGGTTTGATGCCCTATTGGGTTATATCACGGGGTTGTTGGAACCCGACGATGAGCCAACCTTAGCTCAGGTGCTTAAACGAGGCTATCCCTTCAATTTACATTTAATTGGGAAGGATATTCTGCGTTTCCATGCGGTGTATTGGCCAGCGATGCTACTCTCGGCAGGAATGCCGTTGCCTGAACGGGTGTTTGGCCATGGGTTTCTGACGAAGGACGGCCACAAAATCAGTAAGACGCTCGGCAATACCGTCGATCCGGTGGATTTGGTGACGCGATTCGGTTCCGATGCCTTTCGTTATTATTTTATGAAGGAAATCGAGTTCGGCCGGGATGGTGATTACAATGAGACTCGTTTTATCAATACCGTCAATGCGGATCTGGCCAATGACTTGGGAAATTTACTTAATCGCACCTTGGGAATGGCCCGCAAATACTGCGGGGGTGGGGTTCCCGATCTCGATGCGATGGCGATCGCACCCGAGAACCCCCTCAAGGCGTTGGGGAACACTCTGACGCCACAAGTCCGACACGCCTATGAGTCTCTGGCGTTCCATCAGGCCTGTAATGCTAGTTTAAGTCTAGTCCGTGCCGGGAATAAATATATTGACGATCGCGCCCCTTGGTCGTTGTATAAACAGGGGGAACAAGCGGCCGTTGAGGAGGTTCTCTATAGTGTATTGGAGTCGGTGCGGCTCGTGGCCTATTTACTCTCACCGGTGGTTCCTCAGTTGAGTACGGCAATTTATGGGCAACTTGGCTACTCAACTGATTTTGATCAGATGGAGTCGACTCAGGAAACAGCTCCCTTTGAGGCTCATGGCCGCTGGGGTGTGCTTCCTCCGGGGCAATCCTTGAGTAAACCTGAGCCCGTGTTTCGACGGATTGAGGTCCCGAGCGAATAATCTCAATTGGTGTAGATTAGTGAAGGGTTGCGATCGCCTCTGTTGTCGGAGATCTTCTGGACTCCCAGACGGATGGGTCATCGAACCCTTTGTCTTTTTTTTCAAGAACCAGAAATTATAATGGGACTACTACCCCATCGTCTTTAAAGACGATCACCGGGGCATTTCATTTAAATTCTCTGATAGATAACAACGCTGAGGATAACAAGCCATGTTAAATGATTTCGAGCATGACTCGATCTTTACACCGGAACAGGTGCTAGAGAATCGAGGTCGCGTGGCCATTTTTATTGATGGTTCTAATTTGTTCTATGCGGCGATGCAGTTGGGGATGGAAATTGACTATACCAAGCTCCTGTGCCGCTTAACGGCAGGTTCACGGCTACTTCGTTCTTTTTTCTATACGGGGGTCGATCGCACCAACGAAAAACAGCAGGGGTTTCTGCTGTGGATGCGTCGCAATGGCTATCGGGTCATTGCCAAAGATTTGGTGCAACTTCCCGATGGCTCCAAAAAAGCGAACCTGGATGTGGAAATTGCGGTTGACATGATGGCTCTCGTGGGCGCCTATGATACGGCAATTCTTGTCAGTGGTGATGGGGATTTAGCCTATGCGGTTGATGCGGTCAGCTATCGGGGGGTGCGGGTTGAGGTGGTTAGTTTGCGATCGATGACCAGCGATAGTCTCATCAATGTGGCCGATCGCTATATTGATCTCGAGAACATCAAAGAGGAAATTCAAAAAAATCCCAGACATCATCCCTACAGCTATCGTCCTCTGTCGGGTGTTGGGAGTTCTCCGGTGGTTGAAGATAAACCGGCGAAGTAAGGCTCAGGTCACAATCTCTCCCCTATATCACGACGATTATGCCCTCTATTTTGTCTGGTTCTCCGTTGAAGCGTAGGCTTCGCCGGCCGGGTTCTGTTGGCTTGCTGTTGCTGCTGCTGACTGGCCTGGGAGCCTGTACGCCAACGACGCAAGATCCCAATCCGAGTGAGTCGATCGCATCCCAGGAGGTTGATCCAAGTCTCACTTTTGATAATGTCACTTTGGAACAGGTGGGAGAAGAGGGTGCGCTGTTGTGGGTGGTTTATGCTGAGCGCGTGACCTATAGTGGCGATCGCCAGGTGGCTCAATTGGAAAATCCCTCGGGGCGACTCTATCGGGATGGGGAACCCATTTATGATGTTGAGGCGCGATCGGGCATTTTGGAACAGGAAAATCAACGGATTTTTCTGGAGGATGAGGTGGTGGTCATTGAGACTCGGAATCAGGTGGTGGTTCGTGGGGAGAGGATGACTTGGGACACTCGGGGCGATCGCCTAGACATTCAGGATAATGTCACCGCCACTCACGACACGGCTCATCTGCAAGGACAACAGATGATCTTTTTTAGTGACACTGAACATCTGCAAGTCATCGGTGAGGTGTTGGCTAACCTGACGGAACCCTCGTTACAACTGGGGACGGAAGAACTGCTCTGGCAAATTCCCGAAAAGTTAGTTATCGGGGAGTTTCCGGTTCAGGTGGCTCGTTACGAATGGACACCTGAGTTGACTGAGACGGATTCTGGGCTAGATTCTGGGATAGATTCTGGGCTAGATTCTGGGCTAGATTCTGGGCAATCGAATAATCCAGAGCCAACAGGGGAGTCTGATCGCTCGCAAAACTCGCAAAATTCAGATAATTCTCAGGATTCAGATAACGCAGATGAGTCTGAGAAAACTCCCCCTCCTGAACCTCGCGATTTACAAGCGGTGACCGTGACGGATCGGGCCACCGCCGAGAGTATTGAGGTGAACTTAGCCACTCAAGTGGCTCGCCTACAAGAAAATGCTCGCCTAGCGTTGCTCGATCCGGCGGTGGATGTGGTCAGCCATCGCCTCGACTGGGATTTACAGGCGGAACTGCTGACATCCGATGTACCGTTACGGGTGACTCACCGCGAGAAACAGGTGGTTTTAAGTGGAAATCGCGGTTGGATGAATTTACTCGAACAGGTGTTTTATTTGCAAGATGGGATTGAGGTGTTGGGGGAGGAAAATCAAGCTCAGTTAACGGCTAACGAACTGACTTGGTTTATGGCTTCTGAGTCCTTTGAGGCCCGAGGAAATGTGGTCTATCGTCAGGTTGACCCGTCGTTACAACTGAGTGGCCCCCAAGCGAATGGCAAGTTGGAGGAGGAAACGTTTGTGGTTAGTGGTGGGGATGTGGTGACGGAAATCCAGGTCAATCCCCAATGATTACCCAGGCTACGCTCTTCTAATGGGGGCTGGGGGCGTAGCGGACGGGGATGGCGATCGCCGTTTGCAGGCGAGTGGCGATGTCTTGGAGAACTTCTCTGGATACTGATTTGAGGTGACGAACGGCGTAGGGGCGATCGCCCGAACGATGATTTCCTCGACCGTCGAGTTGATGTCCGATGGGTTTGGGACGGGTGGGGGTGTTGAGTTGGATTTCTTGGGGCTGAAGTTGTTGAACTAGCTCTTGGTAGGCGGTTTCTTCGGCGGCTGTCCAAGGAGTTAGCAGCATGGTTTGAATGTCGACAATCCCTGGGTAGTCGTGACGAAATCGCTGTAGGCCGTCTAGGATACTTTCCCAAGACAGGTCGCTGACGGGACGGTTGATGCGACGCAAGAGATCCGGGTTGGGCGCGTCGAGTTTGAGGGAAACGCGATCGGCTTGGTTTAAGGCGGCCCGCACGTCGGCATTGTTGAGCAGGGTGGCGTTGCTGAGGACGATGACGGGTTTGTGGGTTAGCGCTTTGACGGCGGCGATCGCCTCGCCTAAGTTTTCGGCTAAGGTCGGTTCGCCACTACCGCTAAAGGTGATGACATCAACAGACCACGGCGCATAGTCCTGTAAGGCGTCAAGAACGGTGGAGGTGGGGACGAAAATCTGCCGCTGTTGGGTTTTGCGCTCGATTTCCCCAAGTTGGCAGTAGGCGCAGTCAAAGCTACAGGTTGATACTTCGCCGATGAGGTCAATCCCAAGGGAGGTTCCATAGCGCCAGGACGTGACGGGGCCGTAGATGGGGGTGAACATGGGGGGAGAAGAAGGGAACAGGGAGGCAAGAGGCAAGAGGCAAGAGGCAAGAGGCAAGAGGCAAGAGGCAAGAGGCGCAGGTATAAAAAAATGCGCAGCCTAGATGTTTGGCTCCGCGCCGCCCGCACCGGGGCGGCGGAGCCGAGTCTACTCAGGCTAAAATCGAACGATTTAAACTTGAATATCTGACTCAATTAACTTAAGTATACCCTCGAAACTAAGGTCCTGTCAAGGGTTTTTTGCCTCTTATTTGTAACAAAATCTAACAGCTTTTGCTTAGCGTAATCGGTAGGAGCGAACTAATAGGAGAATCCCGGCACCCAGAGCGATAATGGTAGGCAGCCAAGCGGCAAGCCAGGGGGGAATAATCTGACTTAAACCGAGGGCATCCCCGAGGGACATTAAGAGGTAATAGGTAAAGATGACGAGGACGCTAATCCCGAAGCCTCGGGAAGCGCTCGTGCGTTGGGGTTTGGTTCCTAGGGCAGATCCGACTAAACCGAAGGCGATGCAAGCAAAGGGGATGGCAAAGCGTTGTTGGATACGAATTTCGAGGTGACGAACTTTATCTTCCCGTCCACTGTTTTTGAGGATTTCCAAACGAGCCATCGCTTGAGCTAGATTCATTTGGGGATAATCGCGATCTTGGGCTAACTCTAAGGGTGCGCGAGGAAGGGGATAACGATGTTGATCAAACTTGGCGATATTGACGTAGGAACCATCGGGGGCGATCGCATAGCTTTTGACCTCAAAGAAGTCCCAAACATTGCTGGTGGGGTTCCAGGTGGCGGATTCAGCGAAGATGAGGCGATCGAAACTCGGTTCCGAGCGATCGAGAACAATCACCCCATACATTCGCTCTTCCTCGCGATTAAAGCTTTCAGCGTAAAACAAGCGTATAAGCGTATCATCTTTAACCTCCTCTCCCCGGGTTAAGCGACCAATTTCGGGATAGAGAGTATTGCGTTCAAAAAGAATCGTATCTTGAGAGCGCACAGCCCGATTGAAGAGCAATTCCGCTTGATAAAGACTTTCAGGAACCACCACCTGATCAAACGTAAAGGTGATGAGTGTGATCAACAGGCCGAAAATGAGGGCCGGACGAACCGTGCGAGTGAGGCTGACACCACAACTGCGTAACGCCACCAGTTCACTATCGCTTGAGAGTCGCGAATAGGCGATGAGGGTTCCCAAGAGCATCGCCATGGGAAACGACAGGGAGATATAGTAGGGCAATTGGAGCAGAAACACCTGTAAGGCAGTTTCAAAGGAGATATTGGCGTTGGTAATTTGCCGCACTAACTCGAAGACAATCCCGACGGCAATCCCAATCGAGGAAAACGCTCCCACCCCAAAGAGAAAGGGGGGAAGCGTTTCACTGATAATATAGCGATCCATCATCGACAGGCCTGGAATGAGGCCGCCGAGGCGAAAGGGTAAAGACTTCATGGGTGGTTGGGTTGGGCCGTGGTGGGTTCGGCTAGTTGAGGGACCCGATGATGGCCCTCAACTGGCTGTGGGGCTATTGTGGGGCCTCGTTGTCGAGATATTCAGGACGAGGCGTGATCGCCCCAAAGCGATCGAGGGGCCAGAACCGAGCAATTGCTCGCCCGACGACTAAATCCTGGGGGACAAATCCCCAATAATGGCTGTCATAGCTGTTATTGCGGTTGTCACCGAGAACAAGATAATGGTCATCGGGGACATAGACGGGTCCATAAACGTAGTCCGGTGGAGCGTAGAGGTAGTTCTCTGGGAGGGGTTCGTCATTGACCCAGACAATCTCATCGCGGACTTCGATTTTATCACCGGGTAAGCCAATAACCCGTTTAATGAAGGCATCTTTAAACTGATCCCGCAGTTGTTCTGTGGGATTGAAGACGATAATGTCGCCACGGGTGATGTCGCGGAAATGGTGGCTGACTTTGTCGATGATGAGGCGATCGTTGATATCAAGCGTCGGCTGCATGGAGCCGGAGGGGATATAGCGCGCTTCTGCGACAAAGGTGCGAATCCCCAGAGCGAGGACAGCACTAATGCCGAAGGTTTTTAGGGCTTCAACCCAGGGGTTTTCTCCATGACGATTTGAGGTCATAGTATTCAGTGAGGCACAGGGTTTAGAAAGGGGGGACACTCCGTTGGCCGTTGCTGGCGAGAACACTGGACGAGTGCCTATCCTCCAGTATAGTCTGAAGTGAAAGCTGTCCTGTTGACCCTAAGTTCCATGTCTCAAACTGTCCCTCTGCTGATCCGTAATGCCCAAGTCCTCATGTCTGACGATCGCCTAGCGGTTGCCGATGTGTTAGTCGAGCAGGGGCGCATTGTTGCCGTTGAACGTGAGTTGGCGGCCCCAGATGGGGAGTTTCGGGAGATTAACGCGGAAGGGTTGACCCTGTTACCGGGGGTAATTGATCCTCAGGTGCATTTCCGGGAACCGGGGTTGGAATATAAGGAAGATTTGTTTACCGCCAGTTGTGCTTGTGCCCAGGGGGGGGTCACGTCCTTTTTGGAGATGCCCAACACCAAGCCTCTAACGACGACTCAGGCGGCGTTGGATCAGAAGTTAGCCCTGGCGGCTCAGAAGTGTTTAGTGAATTACGGCTTCTTCATTGGCGCGACGGAGGAGAATTTGCCCGATTTGCGAGAGGCGAATCCGACCTGTGGTATTAAGATTTTCATGGGATCGATGAAGGGGCCGCTGTTGGTGGATGATGAGGCGGCGTTGGATGCGATTTTTCGGGAGGGCGATCGCCTGATCGCAGTTCATGCCGAGGATCGCACCCGCATCGAACAGCGACGAGAGCAGTTTGCGGGGATCACGGATGTGGCGGTTCATTCGCAAATTCAGGATAATGAGGCGGCGCTCATTGCCACGAAACGGGCCTTGCGCTTCTCGAAAACCTATCGTCGCCGCTTGCATATTCTGCATATGTCCACGGGTGAGGAGGCCTTGTTGCTGCGGGAAGACAAACCTGAGTGGGTGACGGCGGAGGTGACCCCTCAGCATTTGCTGTTAAATACCAGTGCTTATGCCGAGATTGGTTCTAAGGCCCAGATGAACCCGCCGCTGAAGTCGGCGCGGGATAATGAGATTCTTTGGGATGCGCTACGAGATGGGGTGATTGACTTCATTGCGACGGACCATGCGCCCCATACCCTGGAGGAGAAGGCCCGCACCTATCCCAATACGCCCTCGGGGATGCCTGGGGTGGCAACCTCCTTACCGCTGATGTTGACGCAGGCGATGGCTGGACGCTGTAGCGTGGCTCAGGTGGCCCGTTGGATGTCGACGAATCCGGCTAAGGGCTATGGGATTGCCAATAAGGGGCAGATTGCGCCGGGCTATGATGCGGATTTGGTGTTGGTGGATTTAGAGACTTATCGCACGGTTGAGGCCAAGAATTTGTCGAGCAAATGTGGCTGGAGTCCCTTTGAGGGCTGGTCTCTGACTGGATTTCCCCGCTTTACGATTGTGGGGGGACAGGTGGTTCTCGATGATGGTCAACTTGATACCTCGATTCGTGGGCAAGCTCTGAGTTTCGGTTAAGTTTTGTGAGAATCTCCTGGCCGACGCAATAAAACTTAAGGTTTGTTTACAATTGTCGGGAGGTTCTTCACGATAGCTTTAAGGATGTTCGTGGCGTTTTGTGCTAAGAAACGGGCGGAATTGTTGGACGGTTTCGGGTATTTTTACCTAAAATGCCGCAGTATTGTCTCAATGTCGACAATATTCTGAACTTACCCCCAGAACAGGCGACTTTTTAGGAAGGGTTAGCCTAAGATCGCTTGGATCTAAACAGATAAACTTTTATAAATCCCTTGACAATCTCTTTACAGATACATCGGGGATCAGAGTCCACTATTGCTCTCAGGGCTTGATATACTGAAAACAGTAGAAGAAGCCAGCCATCAAGCCAACCCACTCTTGTAAGCATTTGGGTGAAGTCGACTTGATATTTTTGATAAGAACTCTGAAAAAAAGATAGAAGGATGCTGGTTCTTGACTGTAGAAACCAGATCATGGACTGTTTAGGGTATGACAGCAACGGTGGTACAACATAGCACAGCGACACGTTTAATCGAGCAGCTTGCTCTCCAAAACCAAGAGCAGTTGACTGGACAACTCAATGTCAGCGCGGCCAGTGGTGAGCGCTGGAGTTTATATTTTTGCGTGGGTCGTTTAATTTGGGCGACGAATCACTCTCACCCCGTTCATTCCCTACGGCGACAATTAAGCACCTATTGTCCTGAGTTCAATTTTGAGACCTTGGCGGTTCGGGAGTCGGATCGGTTTGTCTGTTGGAACTATCAGGTGGTTTGGGTCTTGCTGAAGCGCAATGTCTTGGATAAGGATACAGCGATCGCCATCATCGAACAGACCATTACCGATGTGTTGTTTGATTTGTTCCAGCAGGAGCGTCGCGAAGCCCTGAGTTTCGAGACCGTTCACCACGAAGCCCTTTCGATTCTACGGATGCAGATTGTAGCCGTCAACCTCAAAAATGCGGTGAAACGGGCTAAAGTCGCCTTCGATGAGTGGAAAGGTGCTGGACTGGCTCAGGTGTCTCCGAATTTAATCCCTGTGATCCGCAATGCAGAGGGGTTGCGCGAGAATGTTCCGGCGAAAGCCTTTGAACAGTTACGCAAGAAAGTCAATGGCCAGCGCACCTTACGAGAGTTATCGATCCTCACCAAAATCGAGATGACGCGCTTGACGAAGTCTCTGGTTCCCTATATCCGTAAACGCTGGATTGATTTGGTTCCGGCGAGGGAAATTGAACAACCGAGTGGCGATCGCCCCCCAGCCAAGCGATCGCCAACAGCAGACGATTCCCGCAAACCTCTAATTGCGTGCGTTGATGACAGTCCCAAACTGTGCGAACAGCTCGGGGAAATTATCAAGGGAGCTGGCTATAACTTTATTAGTATCACCGATTCAGTCCAAGCGCTGCCGATTTTGCTCGAAAAACGCCCCCAATTGATTTTCCTCGATTTAGTCATGCCGGTGGCCAATGGCTATGAAGTCTGTACCCAGTTGCGGCGTATGTCCCAATTTACCGAAACCCCCATCATTATTTTGACGGGAAATGATGGCGTGGTGGACCGGGTGCGGGCCAAAATGGTCAAAGCCTCAGATTTTTTGGGCAAACCCATTGATGCTGAGAAACTCTTAGCAACGGTGCGTAAGTTTTTACAAGTCAAGGTTTCGTGAAATGGGGCCAACTCGGTTCAATTCCGATTTGCCAGAGCCAGCTGTGCGAGTTAGGTTCACGGGAGCCGTTTTTTGCTACGGTAGGACATGGACGGAGTGGGATGTCTAGGCGATCGCGTCTATCGTCCAATCTGCCAGTCATTTTAATCGTTGACAAGCCCAAGTCTTAGGAGTCAGAAACAGGTTTCATGAGCAACACGATTCTCGTAGTCGAAGATGGTATGACAGATCGCGAAACGATTAATCGCTATCTCAAACAAGACGGTTCAGTGGTGATCAACGCCGAAAATGGTGAAGAAGCCTTAAGCAAACTGGGACAACGCCGTCCAGATTTAATTGTTTTGGATGTAATTCTTCCAGGACAGAGTGGGTTTGAACTCTGTCGTGAGTTTAAAACGAATCCAGAC
>FSSI02000079.1:0-12181 GCA_900149785.2 Phormidium lacuna HE10JO
AACACCTTCCGCGCCTTTGAACCGACCCAAGCCGAAGAAACCTACTCCATGGTGACGGCTAACCGGTTCTGGTCTCAGATTTTCGGGATTGCCTTCTCCAACAAACGCTGGTTGCACTTCTTCATGCTCTTCGTTCCCGTAACGGGACTGTGGATGAGCGCCATCGGTGTGGTTGGACTCGGTTTGAACCTACGAGCCTATGACTTCACCAGCCAAGAAATTCGCGCGGCTGAAGACCCCGAGTTTGAAACCTTCTACACCAAGAACATTCTCTTGAATGAAGGGATTCGCGCTTGGATGGCTCCGACGGACCAACCTCACCAAAACTTTGAGTTCCCCGAGGAAGTTCTACCTCGCGGTAACGCGCTCTAAGTTTAGCGATCTAAGTTTGGTTATACCGTTAAGCCATCATTTCCCAGGGTCAATGGATTTGACCCTTTCCCCCCACAAGGAGACTTGCGGGGGGCTTTTTTTGCATCTAGGATCTCAGCCACTCCAGAGACCTCAATGACTCAACAAGATTACTTAACAAGATGACTCAACACAATCACTCAAGCCGTCTGCGATCCGTGTTCATCGTCAATTATTTCCAAGATCAATTTGCAATTGTCCCCCATCTTGAAAAACCTGTGTTATCCTAACAACAGTGAGAACCCTGTGTTCTCAAGTTGTTTCGCGATTTGGAGGTGATGTCCATGCAAGATAGTAGTAGTTGCAAGGGTCTCCAAATTGGACTTTGCCGGCTGTGTGCCGGGGCTGTTCTCTAAGCAATCGCTTGCCCTTTGGGCGCTGTATTGTGCTTTGGAAGACAAACGAACTTAGAGTTCCTTCCGGCAGTCAGGTTCCAATTTGAAGATCCGCTAGACCGCTCTTACTTTTTTGTGCGTTTTTCGTACTCACGAGTGAGAGCGGATAGTTGTTTCAGGGGAAATCCTTAATCGCCTCAATGTTAATCTCATACCATTTTTCGATATTGTCGGGGCGAAACATATGGCGAAACATATTTCGCCCCGATGAGATGAACAGACCCCTAACCTCAGGTCTGATTACTCAAAGACAAAATCTTCAGGGCCGATCGCATCAAAAGGCGTACTTTGCAAGACAGCTAAGGTGATATCCGTGTTGGCAATGCGAATGAGACTATTACCTCCACTGGGTTGAACAATAATATCCGAAGCAGTAAAGCCACCTTGAACCACAAGCTTATCGCCCTGTTGGGAACTGAAGTTCAGAATTAGATCCACGGAACCATCATCGGGAACTTCTAAGACAAAAAAGTCGGCGCCACTACCACTAAAGAGGACATCATTCCCTAAATCTCCTTTGAGGCGGTTGTTACCGGCACTACCATAGATGGTGTCATTGCCCTGTCCGCCATAGACGGTGTCATCACCACGACTACCATCGAGGAGATCATCCCCCTGATTTCCAAAGACGAGGTCATTGCCATCACCCGCTTGGATGAGGTCATTTCCACTCCCTCCAACCAACACATCATTGCCAAAATTACCGGTAATGATATCGGCATCAATACCACCAACCACGGTGTCATTCCCAGAACCACCGTCAATGCGGTTAACCCCTGACTCGCCGAAGATCAAATTATCAGCGGAACTGCCTTTAATTAGGTCATTGCCGCGATCGCCATAAATGGTGTCGCTACCGGGACCTGATTCAATATAATCCTCACCCGCACCACCAAAAATAACATTAGTGCCACCAGTGGGACTAATAAAGTCATTCCCTTGGTTGCCAAAGAGAGTATCATTACCCGTTCCCCCAAAAATATTGTCATTGCCCTCCAAACCCGCTAGGGCATTATTGACACCATCTCGGGCAATGAGAGTATTGGCATTAGCATTACCGATCAGAACAAAGTCTACACTATCGGCGGGAACCTCTTGGCGATCGGCTGTGGGATTGGGGTTGCGATCGGGGACGGGGGGAATGCGCAGAGTACTTCCCAAGTTCCCGAGCGGATTTTCCGGCGGTGTTGGGTTTTGTTCTTCGGGAGTTCGCACATCCGGAGATACTAACACTTCGACCGTTGCTGTCGATCGGTTGCCATCAATATCCTCAATGGTGTAATCGAAATAGTCAAAGCCTTCAAATCCGGGTTCGGCCACATAAACCAGTTGATCGCCATCGCGAGTAATGGAACCTTCATTGAGGCCTTCTGTTTCAAAGGCAACAATGGAAACATTACTAAAAACTTCATCATTATCAAGAACCGGAATCCGCAACACCTGATCAGGGCGAGTGCGGGAGGCGTCATCTTGGGCTTGGGGTGGGTTGATAATAACGGTCGCGCTAGCGGTAGCCCCGAGACTGTCTTCGATGGTGTATTGGAAGCGGTTGGGGCCGTTATACCCGTCGGGAGCGGTGTAGAGAATTTCCCCAGTACTGAGGATACTGAGGCGGCCACCCCGTCGGGGTGTGTCATCGGTACTTTGAACGCTGATGCTATCCCCAAACGGTTCGTCGGGGTCACTATCATTTTCGAGGACGGCAATACGAATCGGTTGTGCCGCAGATTGACTAAAGACGGTTTCGTTAGAAGCGCTCGGCGGTGTATTGACTGTAATTGTGACGGTAGCACTAGCTGTGCTAAGTCCATCAGTAATGACATAATCAAACGTATCCTGACCAATAAAATCACTGGGAGGACGATAGGTTAGTTGATCGCCAGATTGGCTGATGGTTCCACCTTCAGTAGAACTTTGATCAAAGTTGAATAGGAGTAAGCGATCGCTGTCAATATCATCATCATTTGAAAGGACATTGATAGTAACGGATTGTCCCGGCAAAACCTCAGCCGTATCATCTTCAGTCTCTGGAGGAAGATTGATTCCACTGATTTGGACAGTTACTGTTCCAGAACTCGTGGCATCGAGCGAATCCTTAATCTGATATGTGAAGGTATCGCTTAGTTGTTGATCAATGGGAATTGCTTGAATGTCAGCCGATCCACGGGGATCATACGTATAGCTGCCATCGGTCGCGATCGTAACCGTTGCCCCTTGGCTACTTGTGATTGTTTCGGCAATCGCCTCAATCGTATCCCCAGTATCAATATCTGAGGCCTGTTGTAGCAGTCCGTTGGCATCAGCAGCTGCAATATTAAGGACACCGGTCTTTTGCACGCTACCTGCGGTAAAATCAGGAGTAATCGGAGGGTCGTTTACCCCATCGACTTGCACTGTAACCGTCCAAACACTAGAACTTGCAGGAGGACCAGACACGAAATTGACGTAATCAAATGTATCTGTTAGAGAGTTTCCTTCTGGTAATTCTTGAAAATCATTTACAGTTCTTGGGTCATAACGGAAACCGCCATCTGCCTGAAGTCGAACCTCTGCTCCGCTATTACTTGAAACGGTTGTATTAAATGTTGCTCCACCCCCGTCATTGCTGAGAATCCCTGGAGCGTTAATGTTGAGAACACTGTTAGCATTGACCGGCTGACCGGTAAAGTCATCATCCGCCAAAACTCCCACAACCGATCGCCGCACCGACTCATCAATGACAACCCCAGGAACCGGACCGATGCCTTGCGCGACATCCAAATCCCAAGTTCCACCTAAATCAGCATGACCAACCACCCGAGTCGACGCAGAAATCGTCGCCCCTGTCAAGTGATGTAATTTTTCAATAAACTCCGCTCCTGCATCCCCTGCCGCTACATGACAGCCGTAGAGAGCGATCGCCCAGTCTGCCTTCCCCTCGCCCCAACCTCGCAACAGGTCAGGCTGATCGCGTAGGCTGTGCAAATTCAGATAACCGTTTCCCAGCCTTAGAGAACCGGGACAACCATGAGCAATGATATGTAATTCTGCTAACCCCGGCCGGGCCGCGATCGCCTCCGAGACTCGCTCCAAACCATCATCATCGCCTCGCAGAACCAGCACCTCCACCCCAGACACCGCCCCAGCCGCTAGAGATTGAACCGAGTCAACCCCAGCATCGAGAACCACGAGGCGAGAGGGAGAAACAGACGAAGAGGAATAACGCATAACAGTTCTTAACCCGCAAGGAGTGAATCGACAACGGAGTCTTGAATCAAGTCAAGGAGCGATCGCATCAGCAATCAAGACCGGGCAACCTATCCCATCCTAGCCTGTCCCTTCCCCGAGCGATCGCCCCAACCGCTCAATCCCTTGAATCGATGGTCCAACACTCAAGGAATATCAGAACGTCCAGACTGAGTGAACTCAACCCTTAACCTGGCCTCAATTTGGACGGCTCACCTGGGGGAGTTGTTCCACGTCTTTCGTTACAAATTGTGACAAAAATCCGGGAGCCGCCTAAACTGTATCAAGACCAAAGTCCGGTCATCCCCCAACCCTCCGAAGCCCCTAGGAACGCCCCGATGGGTGAGACCCCCAACGGCGGTAGAATAAGAGTAGCCGTGAAAATCCAGTTTTGGGAACTAACCCATTGCCAGGAGAGAGCTACAATGGTGAAGCGGTGATGGACGCCGCCGCCGAACTATTTGCCCTGAACAAGCCTCATGGAAGAAAACTTGGCAAAGTTGTACTGCCCCAATCCCACCTGTCAGGCTGTCAATGACGAACGCCATGAGTTTTGCCAAGTTTGTCGAACCCCGCTTCCCAAACGATACCTTTGGGCGACGGTACTGCGCGATCCCGACGATAGCCAACTCAGCCGAGATTGGGATGACCTAGACTTAGGCGAAGTGTGGGGCGATCGCTATTGGCACAAAGGCGATCGCGTTGTCCTCGATACCCGCCCCGGTAACTTTCCCGACCTCCCCGAAGTCGTCCCACCCCAACTCGAAGCCTATTTGCGCCTGTTTCCCTACCGCTGGCACGTCCCCCAACTCTACGGACGGGCCGGCGCCCCCTCCCAACTCAAAGGGCGTTCCATTTGGCTCCTCGACGAAGCCCCCATCCGTTGCGGCCCATCAGGAGTGTGGCTCCTGCAACCGAGCCTCAAAGAAAAATGGCCCGACGCCTCCCCCCTGCGTCAACTCAACTGGCTCTGGCAAATCGCTCGCCTCTGGCAACCCTGCTGCCAAGAAAACGTCGCCTCAAGTCTGCTCGACTACGATCGCCTACGAGTCGAAGGGGGCATGGTTCGCCTCTCCCACCTCGCCGCAGACGTTAATCCCCAAACCCTCAAACGTCTCGGTCGCTTTTGGAGTGGCCTGATTGAGCGCACCGCACCCCCAGTCCAAGCATTTCTCCAGCAATTGTGCGATCGCCTCATCCAAGGAACCATCCAACACGAGACCCAACTCATCACCGCCCTCGAACGAGCCATCCAACAAGTCGGCGATCGCTACCACTACCACAATCGAGTCGCCGCCCGCACCGATCGCGGTCCCAGTCGCGCCCGCAACGAAGACGCCTGCTATCCCGTCAGCGGCCAACGGGGAGTCGCCGAACAATACCCCTTAACCCTCGTCTGTGACGGCGTAGGCGGCCATGAAGGGGGAGACATCGCCTCCAACCTCGCCATTCACATCGTTGAACAACACCTGCGCCCCTTCCGCGATCGCCATCGCCGGCCCGACCGCGATCGCCTCCTCAACGGCATTCAAGACGCCATCTTCAAAGCCAACGATGCCATCAGCGATCGCAACAACCAAGAACAACGCCACGGCCGACAACGCATGGGAACCACCCTGGTCATGGCCCTCTCTCAAAAACAAGACCTCTACATCTCCCACATCGGCGACAGTCGCGCCTACCTCATCACCCGCCATAACTGCTATCCCATCACCATCGACGATGACGTTGCCAGTCGGGAAGTTCGCCTCGGCTACGCCTTCTATCAAGAAGCCCTACAACGACCCGCCGCCGGTTCCCTCATCCAAGCTCTCGGCATGGGGTCCTCCAACAACCTCCACCCCACCACCACCCACTTTGTCATCGACGAAGACTGTATCTGTCTCCTGTGTTCCGACGGACTCAGTGACTATGATCGCGTCGAGCGGATTTGGCAACGGGAAATTCAACCCCTCCTGAACAACGGCGTCAACCTGCACCAAGCCGTCAGCAAACTCGTTGACATCGCCAACAATCAAAACGGTCACGACAACGTCACCATCTCCTTACTGCATCTAAGCGTCGAAAAAAAGTCCCCAACCCTTCCTTCCTCCCAAGACTTACTCAATTGTCTGCAAAAGCTGCCTCGTTCCCTGCCTCCAGACCGCGATGAAACCATTGGTTTTCTCGGGGATGACGACGAATCCGATCGTTCAGACCAGACCTCAGCCGACCTCGACACCACCGAACTACGGGTCGCCCCAACCCGTCGCTCCTACTGGCTACCGATCGCCTTGATAATTATTATCCTGGCGGGCCTGCTGGCCGGTCTAGCCTATGCCCTTAACCAGCGTAACCGTCGAGACCAACCCGAGCCACCGGCACCGCAACCCTTATCCCAAGATCGATCCCAAAACCTCCCCGAAGACGAAGGCCTCGCGGCTCAACTGCAAGACCCGACTCCCATCGGTGTTGGTGACATCTTGCGTCTGGACAATCCCATCGACCTCTACAGTAACCCCGCCACCACAGCCCCACCCCGTAGCTTCCCCAGCGAAAATCAGGTCTTTATCATCGAAACCATCCGTCGTGCTGATGCCGACTCCCCCCAATGGGTGCGACTGACCCCTTGTACCCTATTACCCTTTCCCGTCGGGGGCTGGGTCACCCTTGAGGATCTCAACGCCGCCGCCTTTTCCCAAGTGAACGAGCCGCCCCCTAACTGCGATCGCCCCAACGAGTAGCATCCAACTGGCCCACCATGGCCGCCATCCCCCAAAACAGCACCTCCTCATCGAGCACCACCTGAGCCGCTACCTGGGGGGCGATCGCCTGCAACCCCGCCGCCAGTGTCGTACCATCTCCTCCCGTCAAAACGATCGCACTCTCGGGAAACCGTTGTTGCCACTGTTCAATAAACTGCTCAACCCCAGCCAACAGCGTATAGAGAATACCACTGCGAATCGCCTCACCCGTCTCTAACGCCCAACGAGGGGGCAGAACTGCCCCCGTCATATCAATCTCATCGCTTAAAGCAGTTCCCTGCACTAAAGCTCGCGATTGTAAGCCTAACCCCGGCAAAATTGCCCCTCCAACCAGCGAGCGTCGCTCATCAAGGCCCGTAAACGTCAAAGCCGTTCCCCCATCCATCAACAACAGCGGAACCCCCCAGCGTTGCCCCGCTCCCAATGCCGCCAACCCCCGATCTAGCCCGAAGCCCGGATAAACTCCCCCCAGGGGCAACGACACTGTCCCCAAATTAGAAATTGGGGTCTTGGGGGGTAAATACCCTTGTAGCCGGTGCCACTGTTCGGGAACTACGCTGGCCACAACCAGGGGAACCTCAGGACTTAAGCCAGACCACCAGGGTAACTTGGCTAACGAGACCTCCGTTTCCGACGCCCGTAAATGACGACTATGGCCCCAGGCCGCGATCGCCCCCGACTCAAACTGCGCCCAATGGTTACGGGAGTTTCCCAGAGCGACGGCTAACCAAGACCCAGACTCAAAACCTAACTCTGCCATAGTCCTTGCTCTCTCTCATCATGGCTAATTCTCCAGCCTCATTCTCTCTCAAAATTTTGTCCGGTTTTCGCCCAATTTGGCTCTAGCAAAGCTTAACCGATCCTTAATCCTCAACGAGTCTAAGACCTGACACCTGTTGCAAGTTAACAATTTTTTAAGGACAATGAAGATATCTTTCCCAGCTTTCGACCCTGATATTTTTTCTCAGCCATCATCCTCTCAGGATGCAAGCCTAAAAAAAACTTGGTCCTCTAACGAGGCATTTACCAGAACGGAATCTCCATTTTCCTATCCCTACGCGAATTTATATGTCTTTCTCCCTTCCCTCCACCAACCCACGCCGAGATAAAGGATCTCAGTCCGATCACTCCTCTGCGCATCCGAGTTCCGAGAAAGAGTTACAACGTAAGCCGGGGACAACTCAACCCAGCCCAACTCAACCCACCCAAGACAACGCTACCCAAGACAACGCCACCCTTGATCTGCAACGTCAAGTCAAACTCGCCAACCTGATCAACGAAATCAATACTGAACTCAGTAGCACCCTCGAACTCGACGATATCCTCAACACCGCCTGTCGGCTTCTGTGTCAAACCCTCAACTGTAGTCGTGCTAGTGTCTTGGTTCGCGAAGAGGGCGATCGCGAAACCCTTGTCACCCGAGGAGAATATATCAATGGGGATTATCCTAGCCAACTCGGACTCAAAATTGACGCGAAAGATAATACCCACATTCAGGTTCTCATGTCCGATGACAGCCCCATCAGCGAACGGGAGATGGCCAAGTTCCCCGGCTTAGGCCGCGCCACTCGTAAAGCCCTGAAAACGCTACGAATCCAGTCCATGCTTGCCATTGCGACTCGTTATCAAGGGGAAGTTAATGGCATCATTGGTTTGCATCAATGCGATCGCCACCGAGATTGGCAACCCTGGGAAGAACAACTCCTCGAAGGGGTCGCCCGTCAGCTCGGAATTGCCATCGATCGCGCTCGCTTGTATCACACCAGTCAGGAAGCAGCGGCCCAAGAAGCCTTTTTACGTCTCGTTACGAATAAAATTCGCAATACCTTAGACGTCAACACCATTTTACAAACCGCCGTTGAAGGAGCGCGACGACTTCTCAAAGCAGACCGAGTGGTCATCTATCAGTTTCAAGATGATTGGAAAGGACGGGTGGTCGTCGAAGATATTACCGACTCCTGGACATCGGTATTAGGAGACATGGGTGCCGATGATTGTTTTTCCGGGGAATATGCCCATTTATACCGGGAAGGGCGAGTTCGCGCCATTGATAATATCGAGACAGACCTGGATTTAGATGCTTGTCATGCGAACTTTTTGAGAACTCTTGACGTTAAAGCCAATCTGATTGTGCCAATCCTGATTGGACAAAATCAAGAGGGAGATTTATCTCAACTTTGGGGTCTCTTAATTGTCCATCAATGTCGTAGTCCCCGTCATTGGCGAGTTCGTGAGAGTCATCTCATGTTGCAATTAGCCGATCAGTTGGCGATCGCCATTCAACAAGCCGAACTCTTTGCCAAATCTCAAGCCCAGGTTGAACGAGAATCTCTGTTGCGACTCATGACAGAGCGGGTTCGAGGAACCCTAGATGTACAGGAGATTTTACAAACGGCTGTAACGGGGATTCGTAGTCTTTTGAATAGCGATCGCGTTGTTGTGTATCAATTCATCAATGCCGCCGCCGGAGAGTGGGATGGTGATGTGGTTGTCGAAGATGTCGGAGACCCGAAATGGTCGATTATTCATCAAAAAACCTGTGATGATTGTTTTGGGGGTGAACATAGTCAACTCTATTTACAAGGGCGAGTACGAGCCATTGATGATGTCTCGATTGATCCTGAATTAGATGACTGTCATCGACAATTTTTAGACAGTATTTCCGTCAAAGCTAACCTGATTGTTCCAATTGTTACTAATCCCACTAAATCCCAAGATGCTAAACCTTGCCTCTGGGGCTTATTACTGGCCCAAGCCTGTGAACAGCCCCGTCAGTGGCAAGAGGGAGAAATCAGTCTGTTGGGTCAACTCGCCGAACAAATTGCCATTGGTATTCAACAGGCAGAATTATACAATCAAACCAAAACCCAAGCTCAAGAATTACAAGCAACCCTAAACCGTCTGCAATCGACTCAATTACAGTTAATCCAAACTGAGAAATTATCAGGATTAGGGAAAATGGCGGCTGGCGTTGCCCATGAAATTAATAATGCTAATAATTTCATTTTTGCCAACCTGCATTATGTCCAAGAATATGGAGAAGACTTATTAAAAGGACTGGCTCAACTGGATACCGAAGCCGCAATTGACCTCAAAGAAGATCTAGATTTTGACTACATCCAAGACGATTTCCCCAAAATGCTCAAATCGATGCGAGAAGGGAGCCAACGGATTCATAACGTCGTGCGATCGCTGCAAACCTTTTCTCATCTAAATGAAGCAGAAATCAAACCTGTCGATTTACATGAATGTCTCGAAAGCAGCTTAGCCATGTTGCGGCTTCGCTTTCATGCCAACCTAAAAATTCATAAAGACTATAGCCAAGACATGCCCTTAGTCGCCTGCTATCCGGGACAGGTCAATCAGGTCTTTTTTAACCTCATTGAAAATGCCCTAGATGCCCTAGAAACAGACGAACAAACTGGTGAAAAAGTGGGTGAACAACATGGCGAACTGTGCTTGCGGACAGACCTGTTATCCGACGATTGGGTTCGCATCTGCATCGCCGATAATGGGCCGGGTATCCCCCAAGACATTCGCGATCGCATCTTCGATCCCTTTTTCACCACTAAAGCCGTCGGATCAGGGACCGGTTTAGGGCTATCAACCTGTTACCAAGCCATTGTCCAAGGCCATAACGGTAAACTGTACCTCAACGACAACAAGCAACCGGGGACCGAAATTTGCATTGAGTTACCGGTTCATCGAGATGATTGTCGTTAACTGTTCATCATGTTCATCATGTTCATTTTGTTTATCTTGGGGGTATCCATGAATTTAATTCGACGAGATCCTTGGCTTGAATTTTGTCAGCATTGGGGGAACCGTTGGCGGGGGATCTCTCGCCCCATCTTGGCGTTGATGTTGGCCCTAACCCTGCTGCTTTGGGGACCCCCTGTGGCTGTCGCAGATACACCCATCAGCACCGCCGATTTACAAGAACTCGAAGACGTGAGCGATCGCGCCCGAGACGCCGCACAACGAGGGGACTTTGAAGCCGCCGAAGCCCTCCTCTCGGCCCTCATTGAGCAAGTTCCCCAAAATCCGGCGCTTTGGAGTAATCGTGGCAATGTCCGAGTCAGTCAAAATAAGCTCAATGCTGCCCTTGACGACTACAATCACGCCATCAAATTGGCCCCCGAGTTCCCCGATACCTATCTTAATCGAGGCACCGCCTACGAAGCCCTAGGGCGCTGGGATGACGCGATCGCCGACTATAACCGCGTCCTGGCCCGATCCGCCGATGACGTAGCCGCCTACAACAATCGCGGTAACGCCAAAGCCGGACAGGGAGACTGGCCCGGAGCGATCGCCGACTACCGCCAGGCCATCGAACAAGCCCCCGACTTCGCCCTAGCCCGGGCCAATTACGCCCTAGCCTTGTACCAAGTGCAACAGTCAGACAAAGCCCTCCAGGAGATGCGCAATCTAGTCCGCCGTTACCCTCAATTTGCCGATATGCGGGCCGCCCTAACCGCTGTCTTGTGGGACATGGGGAAACAAGGGGAAGCCGAGAGTAACTGGGTGGCCGCTGCGGGCTTAGATGGCCGATATCGTAATCTTGACTGGGTCAGTGGTGTACGCCGCTGGCCGCCTCGCATGGTGCAAGCCCTAGAGAAGTTTTTGACCCTCAATTCCTAGACTCTCAGAGACTCTGAGATCAAGTCCTAGACTCTCAGACGAGGGATTAAAATGAGCCTAAGCTAACACCTTAACCGACGAGCTTAACCAACGAGAGGGTTATCCCGTTCCCGCCAGTCCGCGTCATCGTCCTCAACCTCAAGGCGATCGCGCTCATCCTCCCGTTCGGACCGCAGATCTCGTAATTCCCGTTCCTCTCGTTTCTCCTGAGCCCGCTGGGCCGACTCAAAGGCGCGATCGAGGTCAGTGCTACAATCAGTCCAATAGCCTCCCGACTTGCGACGGCGCAAGATATCTCGAACCGCACCGATGAGATCCGCAAAGGTATAGCCTTCGTTTTCAATCGCTTCGATGAGGGTTTCGAGTTCTTCAGATAGGGCTTGACGTTTTCGTTTAGAAAGATTGCGAACTAAACCAACATAGAGGGAGTCGTAATCATTCATCATGGGCTGTCATCCAGTGGATTCAAAAGTGTCACGTAAAACTCCTGGGAGGGTTGGAAGCTCCGCGATAAATCGCGGAGAGGAAAACCGACTCAAGCGGCTTTAGCCGCCAGCACCCCCTTGCGGGGTGGAGGGGTATGGTTGCCCCTCCATGGAGCTATGGTTGGCTCCGACTCCCTTGCGGGGTAATGTTTGCTTCGCTAATGTTCAGAGTCGGTACTTTCCCAATCGCACTGTCTTAACCCMTTAGGACTGTTTAACGATTMGGTTCTAGAGCCGGGAACTAGCACGCATTCCCGGGTAGGAACTTTAACTCTTGCTC
>FSSI02000017.1:0-89476 GCA_900149785.2 Phormidium lacuna HE10JO
ATCGGGAACCGATATGTCCGATTCGATGGTGACAACAACGTACCATTGCGTACCCCGCACCTTGGACAGAACCCTCACCTGCTTGACCTTGAACCCGTCAGGGATGGGACGATGCAGGTTGATGGACACTTCTCCTATCTTTGGCAATTTGATAGCGTTGCCGCCGATGGGATTGTCCTTGAACTGGGGAAACACAAAGGACTTGAACTGACCGAACTTTTTGAAGCGCGGGAACCCATGTCCACGCTTCTGAAATGCTCCCCAAGTATCGTGCAGTCTRCGAATCGTAGTYTGCAAMACCTGAGAATGCACCTKACCCAAATGCGGGAATTGCTTCTTAGCTTTRGGCAGGTTGTTTTGCTGACGGTGATAAGACGGAAACGGCTCMKMAGCGGGAATGATGTATTCCTTCTCCACCGAGCATCGGTCTACCGGACACTTACGCGAAGCCATCCAGTCTTTGAGTTCGCGCAAAGCGTAGTTATACRCGCCTCTGCACGTCTCAAGCCAATCCAGCAGTTCAGTCTGCTGCGCGGCATCTGGGTAGATTCGGTAGGTGTAGTTCATTGTCAGCATGGAGTCATCTTACCACAACTAGAGTGCGGTGGTAAATGCTGGCTTCGGGGGCATCGTTCGCGTCGCGTCTCCGCAGGAGAAACCCCGCTCAGCAAGCGGCGAGACGACCTGTTACCCGATGCTGACCTTTCAGGTACAGCGCGGGACTATATGTTCTCGCGCTCTTAGAAGTTAAACCATTTATCCCTCTCCCACCCCGTGAGAGGGATTTTGCTGGGTGCGGGCCGGCTACCTCTTCAGGCTGATCCAGAAAGACTCGGTCGTAGCCAAGATGAATTCAAGAACTCGGTTGGGGTGTTCCTGCGTGATCGTCTAATGGTCTGAGGGAGTCCAGGAAGACGAATCCCCCAGGGAATGCCCGTGCTAGAATTCAAATCGAAAGTATCCGAGTTTATCCAACCCGTTACAAATCTGGTTTGATGTCACATGAAAACTCCCCTAAACATAATTCTTGACCAAACCTATCAAGGGCTAAAAAAAATTTATAACCAAAAACTTGATCAGGTTATCCTCTATGGATCTCAAGCCAGAGGAGATGCAGAACCAGACTCAGATATTGATATTTTGATTGTGTTAAGACAAGATTTTAGCTACTCCCAGGAAAGTAATAAAATTAGTCAACTTATTGCTCGGTTATGCCTAGAACATGATACTCTAATTAGTTGCGCCTTAGCGAGTCGTCGTCAACTCGAAGACTATAATAATAGTTTCTTTCGTAATGTTCGACGTGAGGGAATTCGTCTATGACCCCGGAACAACAGAAACTGCTAAAAAAAGCCACTCGTAGCTTAGAAGCGGCCCGAGAACTCAATCATAAAAAGTTTCCTGATTTTGCCGCCTCACGTACTTATTACGCCATGTTTTATATTGCCACTGCTTTTTTAGAAGGAGAGGGATTATCTTATTCTAAACATTCAGCAGTCATTGCTGCATTTGGAACACACTTTGCTCGCACAAAACGCATTCCAGTCAAGTTACATCGCTATCTTATTGATGCTGAAAGAATTCGCTTGAGAGCTGATTACAATACTGATTTGGATATCACAGAAGCCGATGTTGAACAAATCATTGCCCATGGAGAAGAGATGCTGAATTTTGCATTAGACAATCTTGATTCATTGCCTCCTAATTCTCCTTGAACATCATCGATCTTAATAGATCGCCCTTCAGACACAGCCATCGTAGCTTGGCTTAAAACCTTCAATTATTGTCGATTGGATGCCCGGTAAAACGCGAATATTTCATGTGACCCGACATATTTAGACCCGATATCGCGACCATCCCTTTGAGCTTTTTCTCAAAGTAAATCAACCCGCCAATTCGGCTTTCAACCCAAAAACTACCATGAATAAACTCATAGTCAGGAATTTTGATTAAAAAGATGTTTCGTGGGTCTTTTTTAACAATCTCTTGACTGAGCATCGGGATGACTTGTTGTAGGAAGGGATGCTCAACAGGTTCGCCAAACTCGATAAACTCAGGATGATCCGCAAATCGATCCATGTAATATTCCCACAACTTCCCTAGGTCTTTTTCGCGATTGAGCCTCATCTCTAGGTCTTTTAACCGTCTCAGGTTGAATGAGGGCTGGGGTTTAGGTGTTGACATAACTTCGTTCGTAGATAAAGTTTATATGATTTGTCCTCCCTTATCATATATTAATGCTCTATATCAATGTCATCGTCTTAAAGCAGCGGCAAGTCACAGATCGATATTGGGTTTACGCCAAGTCCTGCAAGGGGTCAATGGTGGGTCTTTCCCTCTAGATGTAGAACTGAGAGATAGAAGGCTTTGCACTGCGCTACTTCTAGGGACAATAGGACAAGACACCGTCGGGAACATTCAACAACCCTATCAGAGGGAATTTTAGCTCGGCGATCGCCACCTAACTAGCCAACTCATCCAGAAAGGGATTTTGTTGCGTGCGATTCGCCCATGTTTAACTCTCCGGTATCCAACCTCGCATTTCAGAATCCGTTAGGGGTCGTTCCAGTTTCAGGGCTTCGAGTTGTGCAGCTCGGAATAAATGTTCCATGTTTAAACGCTGTTCAGTATCACTAGCCGCGAGAAAAGCCGCATTGAGGGCAATACTGCGGATATTTCCCCCAGCTACGTTTAAGCGTGCTAGTTTACGGGTATCCTTATCTGATGGAACGGATTCACCTAACTTGCTCGGAAATGTATTCTTCCAGATTTGCTGACGCTGTTCAGCATTGGGAAAGGGAAACTCAATGATAAATCGCAACCGGCGCATAAAAGCTGAATCCAACGAATCTTTAAGATTGGTTGTCAAAATGGCTAAACCTTGATAATCTTCTATTCGCTGGAGTAAGTAACTCACCTCAATATTGGCATGACGATCTTGACTGTCTTTCACGTCAGACCGTTTGCCGAATAAAGCATCCGCTTCATCGAAGAGTAAAACGGCTCCACTCAATTCGGCGGCATCGAAGACTTTTCGCAAGTTCTCTTCAGTTTCACCAATATACTTGCTGACCACAGAACTTAAATCAATTCGATATAAATCGAGTTCCAGTTTGTTGGCTAACACTTCTGCCGCCATGGTTTTACCTGTGCCACTCGGACCATAAAATAAGACGCTAGTCCCTAAGCCACGACGGCTTTTTTTACTGAACTCCCAGTCTTGATAAACTTTGGCTTTATGTTCAACTTGACCAATAATATTCTTTAAAATGTCTTTGCACTTGTCCGGTAAAATCAAGTCATCAAAGGTGGCAACAGCGTCTAAAGGTTGGGCGAGTTCTCCCATTTGAGGCCGCGCTAAGGTGCGACAGCTTGACCAGAGACATCGGATGACGTGCGATTCCTCTGATTCCTCTGATTTCTTGGCAAGACTTGAGAATTGGGATGATTGGGTTTTTAAGAGACTGGCGGTTCCTTGACAGGCTGCTTCAATAGCGGGAACCGTTAAATTGAATTGGTTGACTAGACGATCAATGTCTGACGCTATTGATTTGGCATCCAGAGTTGGCCAGTTTTTTTGAATCAGCACTTCCCAAATCTGTTTCTGCTCTTGGATGGATAAATCCGGTACGTCGAAGGTAATTATGGGACGGTATCGTTCGAGAATCCGGTTGTAGGTGGCAATAATTAAAGGCGATTCAATGTGGTCTAACCAATAGATAAAAGCATTTTTTTTCGGGATATCTCGTTCGAGTAGGGCCAGATCATAATCTAAAAATAAGGCACTTTGAGTGAGTTTGGCTTGCCGCTCCCAGAGGGTTAAGGTATGCTCTAAGTCATCCGGTGCAATGGGGAGAAATTCCGGGGAAAGATTATAGAGAGAATATCCTAGCTGATGACAAACGTGAGAGGCGATCGCCCGACTACTGACTTTATTGCCACAAAGCTGAATAAGAGGATGAGATTTACTTGTCCACAAGTCCGTTAACTGCTTAGCAATCTCGTCTTGGGATTGAGGCAAATTCTCCCTATTGTCTTGAAGGTCTAGCTCATTGATGAGTCCCACTAACTCTTGAGATAAATAGGGTTGTCCAATGAGGTAGTGGAGCACCCATTCACTCACTCTTAAGGAGTTAGTCATTAAGCTGGATTCTGGTTGCACTCGAATTAAATCCAACTTTCGTAACGGAGACGTCGGCTTGGTGACACTCCAATGTTGGGATTTTAGGTCAGGGAATAGAGCAAATGCTAACGTAAAGGTGGGATAATATTTTTTCATCGTTTTCTGAGCCTCGGCACAAAGCCGTAAAACAGAAAACTCTAATTCGGCACTGACACATAAGAGTAACACTTGACGTTCAAATTGACTCAAGTTCAGCAATTGGCTGAGCTGTTCTAGTTGTGGTGAGGTTTGTGATGAGATCGCCTTGGCCTCTCTGCTGTGGTCGGAAGGAGAGTTATCACGTTGGGTATACTGTTTGAGTCGGGAACGCATGGCGGCCACTTCAGCCATGAGAGCGTTGACGGACTCGGATTGGTTAATAGTCATAAGAGAATTTTTTTTCGAGGGAGATGGCAAAGTCTGACTCGTTAGGGCAGAATAAGTTTAGGTCGATTGTAGGGGTGGTTTTGTTGGTCGGCTTGAGAGGTTTCCTCTTTAAACAAAGGACTTTCAGCCTCATCAATTTGGACTCTCAGGAGATATTCGCCTGGTTTAACTCGCTCTAATTTGAAGGTGGGCTGATTGGTTAAAGGTTGGTTAGCAATCTCTGGGAAGACATAAGATTGAGTCCCGTTGATTTGGTTGAGCAGTAGGAAAACACGTTGCGTTGTTTCCACATTCACATCCAGATTGATGTTGAGTTCTCCGAAGTATAAACAGTCCTCTTCGTCGTCTTGTTTGCTTAGACTCTTAGGATTTTCGAATAGCTCATTGATGAGTCTCGGGCGCAGGATGATGGGAAAGACATTGGATTCAAATTTAGGTTCATGAACTCTGTTTGAGTCCCTTTCCTTTATTTTAATCACTTTTAGTGTAGCAATACCTGCTCGTAAGGAAATTTTTTCTCGCTCCTCTAACTCCTCAAAATCTAGTTGTAATTGGCTGGCGCTGACAAACTGAGGGGTTAAACGGACATTGCCCAGTTGAATATAGGTGCGAGTGCGATCGCCTTCATCCTCATCCTTCAAATTTTGTCCCCGAATGATTAAAGTCCCTTGGGCAAAAATCTGATTAGCCAGTTTCTCCGAGGGTTGGGGCGTTACCCCTGGCTGCATAAATTCAACGCTCTCAATTTTCGGCAGATGAGGAGTTGAGTATAAGTTGGTTTCGGGCGAACCACTGATGGGTAATCCTTTCTTGCCCGGTTCTTCCCCTTCAATTAAGACAACAGTGCCTTGGTACACCACAGACAGAGAATAGGGGGTTTGGAAAAAGACCGACCAAATACGCGATAAATCTTCCGTGGTGATATTGCTGGGGAAGATTTTTACTTTCTGCACTTGTTCAATCAGGTTGGACTCGGCCAAGTAACTATAACTTGACGCGAACATACGACTACGATTAGTTAATCGCTCCAGAATCTCAGGCCCGAGAATCGGGCGGTCCACCAAACTACGAACCGCACTTCCGAGCAGACGCTGGGGAATTAACTCCTTCTCGTTACCGTAAAAGCTGAATAAGTAATGTAAGTCCAGTCCAGTTTGGCGCTGTTTACTCAAATCCCCTTTGGGTCGCCGAGTTCGTAGATCGGCATTGCGCCAGGCTGGATTCGGGGTGACTTGGTATAGGTAGATGTTGATCCCCGGCTTGTCTAGTTCCGGCCCCTGTTTCTTATCAGGGCGAACTGTGGTCACCTGCGTCCCGGGAACATCATTCTCGACTCCCTCCTGTAAGATTTGCTGTAAAACAGCGGTAACCGTGGCGATCGCCAGATAGTTACTCATAATCAGTCCACTTAAAAGGTCTGGGGCAATCCGTTTTGGAGATGGTGGCTTAGGATATCGTCAATCTACCCACTCGTTAGGGTTAAGACGATTGATGTCATTAGGCTGATTGTAACAGAGGTTACAAAATGTCTCACATTATTGGACTGTACTCCCACTAATTGTAATAATTTGATAAAGACTTTGCGCATCCAACAGAATTGCTATAAAGTGTAATTTTAGCTACGCAATCAGGAATGAGCAAATTGTTGTCATTCCTTGACACTGTGAAGCTGTATGACAGTCTCGCCAAGTTCTTTTTGAATTTAATGGCTTTTGGGCATTTATACAACCCGATTGCTTACAGTTTCACAACCCCAGACAGCGCGTCTATACCTGATCGCGCTCGTCAAAAGACCAGAACCAATCCAATGAACGGGAGAAAACATCGTGGCACGACTCAACTATTCTGCCCCTGGTGTCTACGTTGAAGAGACCAGTCGTGGTAGTCGCCCCATTGAAGGGGTGAACATGAGTGTGGCCGGCTTCGTTGGCTTTACGGAAGATGTTCGGGGTAAAGCCGAGCACTTCACCCCGAAGTTAATCACAAGCTGGACAGACTACCTCAATTGTTTTGCTAAACCGGACTCCGATGGCTTCACGGACTTTAACGCTTACCTGCCCTTTGCGGTCAAAGGCTGGTTTGATAACGGAGGAGGACGTTGTTGGGTGGTCAGCCTTGGCACTCAACTGCCCAGCAAAAAGACTCAAGACGCCTCAGAAACATCTGAAGCTGCCATAGAATCTACTTTAGAGGTGAAAACCGCCGGAAATCGTCCCTGTTTAAGCTTTAAGCCCAAATCGGGTCAGCAAGAACAAGGGACTTTGTTTGTTAGGATTGAACGGGATTCTCCCCCACCCGCCTCGGAAAACGGTCAAGACGAGATTTTTGACTCTGGGGAATACTTCAAAATTACTCTAGAACGGGATGGCAAACCCCTAGAACGTCCTCAGTCCTCCGGAGAAGGTGCGGATGACTCAGAGACCCCTGGAACCTCATCGAGTTCTCAGATGCCGGCGAGCCAGTTTGACGACGAGAAATATACCTATCGCCATCTGACAATGCAGGAGGAACCCAAGGTAGGGACGTTCGTTAAGAATGCCCTCGAAGAGTCTCCCTACGTTGAGGTAGAGGTCTTACTCGAAGAGGGTCTCCCCTTGGCCCGGCGGCCGGCCAATGGTCGCTATGAGTTTAGCTCCCCTCCCATCGTCTATCACCCAGAAAAACTCCATAATTACATCTACGGTGAACCCCGGAAACGAACGGGAGTCCGTGGGCTGTTTGCCATTGAGGAAGTCTCGATGGTGGCCTGCCCCGATCTGATGCTGGCCTATCAACGGCGTTATCTCAAGGAGGATCAGGTTCGCGGCATCATGGAGGTTATGATTACTGGTTGTGAAGACTCCTCGCCGCATCCGGCCTATCGGATGGCAGTTCTCGACCCTTTACCGGACAAAGAAGACCCCCAAGACATGGCCGAGTGGGTAGAAGCTTGGGGCCGCCGCTCTCAGTTTGCCGCCCTCTATTACCCCTGGATTGAAGTCCCCAATCCCCGTGATAATGGCCGTTCTATTCAAGTCCCTCCCTGTGGACATATGATGGGGATTTGGTGTCAAACCGATGAAACCCACGGGATTCATAAGGCTCCGGCTAATGTCCAACCCCGAGGGGTGACTGGGTTAGCCTATGATGTGAACTTCCGAGAGCAAGAATACCTCAACCCCATCGGGGTCAATTGTATTCGTCGCTTCCCCAATCGGGGCATTCAAGTTTGGGGCGCTCGCACCTTGGTCGAACCTGGGAATACTGAATGGCGTTATATCAGTGTGCGTCGCCTCATGAGTTACATTGAGCGGTCGATTGAACTGGAAACTCAATGGGCCGTGTTTGAACCCAATGATGAAGACCTGTGGGCCCGGGTGACCCGCACGGTTCGCAACTTTTTAGAACGCTTGTGGCGGGATGGGGCCTTGTTTGGTAGCACCCCCGATGAGGCGTTTTATGTCAAGTGTGATGGCGAACTCAATACTCCCGAGACGATGATGCTGGGACGGCTTTTTATCGATGTGGGAGTCGCTCCCGTCCGTCCGGCTGAATTTGTGGTCTTTCGGGTGAGTCAGTTTGACCCAACGGCTCAATAGGGTTGCAGCAGCGGGAGCGGGACTGGGCTAGGCCCAAATCGGGGCTGCTTGAGCCGCACCCTCGCTCCCCTTGGCGACCCGGTTCTATTCCGGTTATTTTATTGATAGAAGGTGTTTGACTGTTTCCTTATTTCAACATTTTCAACATTAGGAGCTTAAGGCTGTGGCTGAACTATTAACAAGCTGTCGGTTTTACTTTGAGGCGGATGGCATTGCTGAAAAGCAAATTTTAGAGGTGAGTGGTTTATCGGTTGAGTCCCCCGTTGCTGGTGATGGCGGCGTTCTGGGGTCAACTAAGGGAGGGGTGAAATTGCGGCAGGCAACCCCCACCAGCGAGAAGTTTACCAATGTTACCGTTAAGGTCATTGCCACGACGGATTTAGACCTCTATCGTTGGTATCAAGACTGTAATAGTAATGATGGAGGCGCATCGAGTTGGGCGGCCAACCGTCGTGCGGCTTCGGTCAGTGCTTATGATCAGGGAGGTAAGATGCAAGCCCGATGGGAAGTGAAGAATGCTTACCCCTGTAAATACGAGGGGCCTCAGTTCACGGCGGGGGACAATAATATGGCCAATGAAACTTTAGAGATTGTCCACGAGGGCATTAATCGCGTTCAATAAGCTTTAATTCCCAGCCGCGTCTCTGGAGTGTTCTAGAGAAGACCGCCGTTTCTCAGGTCTGAGTTCTGAGCGTATCTCTGCTAGCTTGCTCCTCTGAGTCCTCGGCTGGGATGCCTCTAAGGCAACGATTAGGGGCGACTTGTCTGAGTGATTCGGTCATCATTACATCAGTTTGGAGGTCTGTTATGGTCAATTCTCGACCCAGGTCAGCGACGAATCAGTTTGTGGAACGCTTAACATCATCTCGCTTTTATGTGGAGTTAAAACTCGACGGCGGTGATGATACGGTCGATGCTACCTTTAGTGATTGTCAAGGGGGTAGTACGACTCAGGAAGCCGTGGAAATTTGTGAGGTGACTCCTCAACGCTGGGGAAGTCAACCGGCTCAGTATGGTCGTCTTCAACGCACTAAAATTCCCGGGAGTCTGCAAACGAGTAATCTCATTCTCAAACGGGGGATGACTCAATCCAATACGCTCTGGCAGTGGTTTTCCGCTGTGCAGCAGGGGAATTGGGCTAAGCAACGTCGGGATGGGTCAATCTCGATTTATGATCAGGCGGGAGAGGTGCGAGCGCGGTTTGAGTTTTTAGGGGCTTGGCCGACTCGCTACCAGATTGCTGACCTCAGTTCTAATGGGGGAGAAATTGAGATTGAAGAACTGGAACTGGCGGTTGATGAGTTTAAGCGCGTTCCCTAGATATACCTAGGAGTCGATTGTCTGAGTGCTAAGGTAGCGAAGTTAATGTTCGAGACTGAATTTGAATTTACTCTGCCTAAGGGCTATATCGATGCTGATGGTAATCTCCATCGTAAGGGGATTATGCGCTTAGCTAAAGCCATTGATGAAATTGCACCCATGCGTGACCCTCGGGTGAAGGCGAATGCGTCTTACTCGACGATTATTATTTTGGCACGTACCATTAAACGCTTGGGGGCGTTAGATGAGGTGTCTCCGGCGATTATTGAGAATCTCTATGCCTGTGATTTGAATTATTTACAAAGCTTGTATCGCCAGATTAATGAGGTTCAGGAGAGTTGAAGTATCACTCGCAAGAGAGCTGAGTCCAGAGGAGGAGCGATCGCATGAGTCAAACTGTATTTGAGTTTAGGTTGCCGAAAGGTTTACTGGATGAACAGGGAAGTGTTCACCGCCAGGGTAAGATTCGTTTGGCTACGGCCCGCGATGAACTGTTGGCGGCTAAGCATCAACGGGTTCGGGATAATCCGGCCTATGCGACCTTGGTGCGTCTGTCTCAGACGCTGCTGCAATTGGGCGATCGCACCTCCTTTGACCCCGAAGACTTAGAACATCTGTTTACCATCGATTTAGCCTATCTCTGTCAACTGTACAATCAGATTAACCAGAAGGGCCATGCTCACGCCGATGTTCAATGCCCCCATTGTCAAAACTCCTTTGAGGTGGACTTGAGCAACTCGGGGGAGTCATTGGCTACCCCTTAGCTCAATTGCAGGAGGAGGTAGCCCAAATCGCCCTAAATTTTCATTGGTCGTTGGAGGAAATTTTAGATCTAGAACATCGCGATCGCCGCCTTTGGGTCACACAAATTCGTCAACAAAACTCCCGAGGCGCCTGATCCCCGAAACCCACTCAACCCCAGCCGATTCACTCCCCATTCACCTGACTCAATTCAGCTTGTGCTAAGTATTGACAACTAGAAAGACTCATGGTAAAGCCAGAGAAACCCGATGATTATATTGGAGCAGGAGTTGCCTTTCCCGTTGACCTCAATGTTCAGGGTGAGCTTAAACTGAGTCAGGGAGATCCCAACATCCAGGAGTCGATTCGTATAATCCTAGGAACCCAGGTTGGAGAACGGGTCTATCGCCCTGAATTTGGCTCCCGCTTATCTGACTTGGTCTTTGCCCCCCTCAATCGGGATACCTTAATTAAACTGCGATTGCGGGTTGAAGAAGCCTTAAACCGCTGGGAACCTCGGATTACCGTGACCGGGATTATTGCCGAAGCCGACCCCATTGAAGGAAAAGTCGAATTAACCATTCAATATCGCCTGCGTAATAGTAAAGATGACTATGATGTGCGAAATATGATTTATCCCTTTTATTTAGACGCTTCCCCTCGCTAACTTCAGAGCCTTGACCGGATTTAAGATGGACTTTGACTTTCTTCCCAATCTGCCCAAAGCCAACCTAGACGATCGCAGTTTTAACGATCTCTTACAGGAATGCTTACTGCGAATCCCGCGCTATTGCCCCGAATGGACCAATCATAATCCCAGCGACCCCGGCATTACCATCATTGAACTGTTTGCCTGGTTAACCGACCAGATGTTGTGGCGGTTCAACCAAGTTCCCCGGCGTAATTATGTCGCCTTCCTGGAACTGCTGGGGATTCGCCTAGAAGCTCCCAGCCCCGCCCAAACCGAAGTCACCTTTTACCTATCCCGTGAAGAACAAGACATTCGGGTGATAGATGCTGGGACTGAAGTGGCGACCGAGCGCACGGAGACAGAAGAAGCCGTCATTTTTAGTACCGATAATGATTTAATCATTGGTCATCCTCAAATTCCTCGTACGTTCACCCTCCCCCCTCACCCGGAGAACCTAGGACAAGCCATCGATCCCAGTTCAGACGTCATCGATGATCCCAAAGAGGTCAGTCCCAACAATCCCTTAGCCTTATTCGAAAATAGACAAGGGACCGCTGACTCTACGGGTAGCTCTGTGTACTTCGTCTTGACTGGCACAGACCCCAATCCTCCTGACGCTGGCAATGCTGTCAATGAACGGAAAGGGTTGGAAGGGAATGTCCTGGCCCTTCACTTTCAAGGAGAACGTGCGGGCGGAATCGGCAGCAGTTTGGAGTCTCCCCCTCGGGAGTGGGAAGCCTGGAATACTAAGAATGAGTGTTGGCAACCCATTCTCAAGAGTGAGGCTGATGACGGAACCGATGGCTTTAACTTTGACCAAACGGCCGCCCAAGGGGCTGATGTCATCTTACATCTGCCCGTCGACTGCACCCCCTTCGACTTTGAGACTGACTATCGTGGCTATTGGCTTCGTTGTGTCCACCGCCCCAAAGGGGGAACCCCTTATATGCAATCCCCTAGGATTACTAGGGTGGCGGCTCGTTTCATTGGTGGAACCGTTCGCGCCAGTCAATGCGCCTGGACGAGTGAACCGGAGTTTCTGGGGGTTAGTGATGGGAAGCCCGGACAACGATTTGTTTTGCAAAATTGCCCCGTTCTGGCACGAGATCGAGAAAAACAGGAATTTGTGGTTATCTCTCCTCCAGGACAGTTTGTTGCCACATTACAGTCCCACCAGGAAAACAACCAGACGAACGACAATAACGACAATAACGACGCTCAAAACAATGACCAGAACAACCAGCGTTGGCAGGAAGTTTGGCAGGAAGTTAAGGATTTTGCCGACTCCTCAGCTCAAGATGCTCATTATATTATTGACGACCTCACAGGAACTGTTCAGTTTGGCCCCATGGTGCGTGAACCGGGAGAACTCAGGGACCGCAGCCAAGACAGGATTCAGCGCCAATTGATGAACGGCAATGCTGTGCAGCAATTGAGGGCCGCTGACGCTCCCCAAGACTCCCAAACGACTTCGGAACGCCTCAATTCCCGCCAGTATGGCAAAATTCCCCCCAAAGGCTACGAGATTTATATGTATCGCTACCGTTGGGGTGGGGGAAAACAGGGTAATGTCAAGGCCCGCAGTTTGACCAAATTGATGAAGGCTCTGCCGAGGGTGAAAGAGGTGGTGAACCATCGGCCAGCGATTGGGGGACGAGATGCGGAGTCTTTGGAAGATGCTGTGATGCGGGTTCCCTCTTGGTTGCGTTCTCGGGAACGGGCGGTGACAGCGGAGGATTTTGAATATATTGCCCTGACTACTGGGGGTGTGGCCCGAGCTTGCTGTCTGGATGCTCAACAAACTGGGAACGCTGGGGTCGTGACTTTACTGGTTATCCCTGAGATAACCCTGACTAATGAAGGACGGGAGGGGATTGACCCCCAAGATTTGCAACTGGAGGGCGACTTACCGAAGCGCCTAGAGACGCAACTGAAGCAGTGCAAACTGCTGGGAACCGATATTAAGATCCGCTCACCCCGATATGTGGGGGTGAAGGTGGTAGTCCGTCTGTTTATCGAACCTCAATATGAGAATAGCCGGGGACAAAGGCAATTGCAGCAGCGCGTCAAAGCAGCACTCTATCGCTTCCTCAATCCCATCACCGGCGGGATTCAGGGCCGGGGCTGGGGCTTTGGCCAGGGGGTGCGTCGTTTTGAAATTGCCGATTGCTGTCAGAAAATATCGGGTATTAGCTCAATTGGCCAGATTGAACTGTTCAAGTTTACTCCGTCCCAAGACTCATCGAGACCCACGACTGAGCCCCAAAAGCTATCGAGAGACACGACTTGGGAGTCCCAGGAGCGAGATGGAGATTACTTAAAACTGAAGTCGGATGAGATGGTTTGTTCCTGGAGTAATCGCCCGGAGGGAACCCCTCAATCTCCGGGTGAGGAAGAGCAGTATGTTGACCATGATGTCTATTTTGAAAATGAACTTACGGAGTATTCAGTATAACGATGCTCAGCGTCCCTCTCGGCTCCAGTCCACGTAACGGCTAATTCTCATGACCTTTGCGCAATTTCAGGATGTCCAGCCCACTGTTTCTCTGAAGCTCACGCCGCAACAGCCTTTTAAACCTCCGCTGCACCTCTCCCGAGACCCCGCTGGGGTGGTTCAACACCAGGAACCCGAGCCGTGGTTGCTTTTGGAACCGGGGGAGGTGCGTTGGATGGAGGTTCGCCTGTCCCATCGTTGGAGGACTCCGTTAACGCTTACGCTTAAGTTAGTCGATCCCCATGGGGGGTTAAGAGAGTCATCCTGTTTTAAGGGATGGCGAATTGAGAAACATCTCTATGATGACCCAGGGGACGAGTCTGACGAGTCTTATGAGCTGGAGCTTCCGGATGCCGTCGAAGCAAATGAAGCCCAATTGCACTATCTCGTCTTCAAGATTCCTCAGGACTTTTTTAGCGCCCTCTGCCATCGAGATGTAGAGTCAGCCCCCCTCAGCCTAAACTATCCTCTGGAACTTCAGGTTTGGGTCATGGGGGGGTTAACGGCAGCAGAGGACGCTGGGAATAGCCAATTAGTTCAGTTGGTTCGCTTCAATGTGGCCTTGCGTCCTGAATGTCGTTATGTTAACTTTCTGCCCCGAGTCTATCAGGAACAGGATTTTTTGAGGCGATTTTTAGCCATCTTAGAAGAGTCGTTTCATCCCAGTTGGGACATTCATCAAACCTTCTGGGCCTATCTGGACCCTAAGCTGGCTCCTAAAGCTCTCTTACCCTTTTTGGCTCATTGGGTGGGTTGGAAACTTGACCTCCGCCTCGACGAACGTCGCAATCGAACGCTCATTTCTGAGGCGATAAAACTCTACCGTTGGCGGGGAACTGAACGGGGATTAGAACTCTGTCTGGAGCTTTATACCGGCTTACCCCCCGAGGCCATTGAAATTCGCCAGCAAATCAGCAAGGGCTTTATCTTCGGGGAAACTCGGTTGGGAGAGGATGAGGCGGAATTGGGAGCAGCCACGATTCGTCCTTATTATTTTGAGGTAACTCTACGACCTGATGCTAATCATGCGCTGGATGACGAGGATGAACAGTTAGTGCGGGATGTGATTGATGAGTATAAACCCGCTTTTTGTCAGTATAAGCTCTTTATTCAGCCCAGACCGGCGGCCAGCAGCTCCCTACCCGCCAATGAGGACTCTAGGCTCCCCGGAGACGACGATGGTGGAGGCGGGGACGAGACCGGTGAGGGTGGGGGTTGAGCCGGAGACTCCTGAGGAGACGCGGGCCGCCGGACGACCGCCAATCAGGACGGTGGCACTCCCGGAACTGATTAATCCCGGTGGGCCTTTGAAGAGAGGCCCTTGGACCGCCGCACCGACGCTGGCCGCTGGACGACCGCCAATCAAAACGGTACTCACGCCAGGCGGTAAAATCATATCGCCGCTGGCTGTTAGGTCGTTGATACGAGCAGCCGGAAAACTCATAGGACTATGGGGAATCAATGCTAGACCATTATAGTGGTTTGGCCCGGAGCTTGTCTCTAGGGACTCTAAAGTTTTTAGGGAATGTGAGTCAGATAAATTAGGACGACGAAACGGCTAAGATAACCTGGAAACGATAGCAATAGCAGGAATAGATAGGACAGAAACGATGTAGGGGCAATCCCTTGTGGTTGCCCTTTTCCGGCAAATGTTTCCTTCTCGTGTCATGGCTGAAGCCGTGACACGGACTTTGGGCGGCTCTGCCGCCTGCAATTGGGAGACCGAGCCTCCCTAGGGGCATCAGAGAAACGTGTTTTGTCTGATTTGAAGGGTTCATTTCAAAGCAGCGGCTACTTATTGTTAAGTATTCATTAAATCACCTTGCCTTGACAATCCGTTGATGTTAGAATCTTAGCCAAAGTTTCTAAAACAACAGTTTTCTAACGTACGTCCGCCCACTCCATCCCGGTAGCTTCATGGGAGACCAGTCCCGGACCGTTCCTAAATCTACCGCCACAGTTCAACCGAGAACTTGGGCCAAAACCGAGGAGAGCGATCGCCAACTTCAGCCCTCATCAGACCCGTTTGGCTGGCAGTCCGAGGGAGCCGCTGGTGCAGATGACGACGGGGACGCTCCCAGTGATGGTTTTAGTCTGCTGGACTCTCCCATGCCCGTACAGCCCCAGCTTCAGCGGCAGGAAGACGAGTCTGATGAGGATTTCGAGATTCAAGCCAAATGTGCCAGTTGTGAAGCGGAGGAGAGCTTACAACGGCAACCCGAGGCGGGCTTAGAAGAAGGATTAGAGGAGACCTTAGGGGTTCAGGCTAAACTGAGTATTGGCCAACCGGGCGATCGCTACGAACAAGAAGCCGACAGCGTAGCGGCTCAGGTGATGAAGATGCCCGACCCCAGTTTAGAGTCGGAGTCCCTGCAACGGCAGGAGTTGGGGAGCGCCGACGAGGACGAGACGCACCTACAAACTCAACCCCTGGCCGGGCAGATTAGCCAGGGTGTTCAACTCAAAGCGGCGGGCAACTCCAATAGCAATCAAGCCAGTGCCGGGTTAGAGACGAGCCTCAAGAGCCAGGGCGGCAAAGGTCAGCCCCTGGGCCAGGAAACCCGTAACTTTATGGAGTCGCGCTTTGGCAGTGATTTAGGAGGGGTGCGGGTTCACACTGATGAGGCGGCGGTGAAGATGAACCGGGAGGTGGGGGCGAAAGCCTTTACCCACGGACAGGATATTTACTTTAATTCCGGTCAGTATAACCCAGGGTCCAGTTCTGGGAAGGAATTGCTGGCCCATGAGTTGACTCATACTCATCAGCAGGGTGGGAGTCAACTGAAGACCAAAGCCTTGCAATCCTCCTCGGATCCCCAGATTCAACTAGAAGCCGATCCCAACGCCCCCATGCTGCAACTGCGGGAAGACCCAGGAGCGGGAGGGGAAACGGTCAACTTCCGCAAAGCGGATAATAATGCTGGGGATTCCTCGAAGTCCAACAGCAAAGAGAATAAACAGCAATCACGTAAATTCGAGAACAAGTCGGACAACTCCTTAAGTCAGCTTCAAGAAGCGAAAGCTGAAGGCAGTGGTGCAGGCGCTGGTGCAGGCGGTGGTGCAGGCGGTGCAGGCGGTGGTGCAGGCGGTGCAGGCGGTGCAGGCGGTGCAGGCGGTGGTGCGGCTGGTGGAGAAGCAAGTGGAGGCGGCGGTGGCTCGTCTCCAGGTAGCGCCCTGGAAGACCCGGAATTTCAAGCCGTGGTGACCGCCAGTGAGGAAAACGCCGAACAGAAGAAAGAACACGAACCGGCTGAGTCCGAGGCTGAAGCGGCCCAAGATGCTGCTGAGTCTCCCCCGGAAGAGGCGGAGAGTCAGGCCCAGGATATTCATGTCGCTGAGATGGAACAGCAGGAGACTGGGACCTTTGACGGCGGCAAGTTTAAGGCTGAAATCTTACAACGACTTGAGCCACTTCTACCCACTAGCGAAGAGGAAGCCGAGCAGTTTAAGGGCAATAACCAACTTGACTCAGTACGAGATTCCCTCGATTCTCAGGTAGCCGAAGAACAGGAGCAAGCCGCTGGCCCCTTAGAAGAACAAACCAATCAACCCCCTGATACCAGTGCCATTGAGCCTCGGGAAGCTGTTCCCCTAGAAGAGGGCGAAGAACCCGAGATTCCCGGAGACATTGGCGCGGAACGAGCAGCCCCTTCTCCGAGAAATCAGGCAGAGGTGTCTGAACCCTTTGAAGCCAACAGCCGCTCCATTGAGGAGCAGATGGAGGAAGCAGACATTACAGAAGAGCAGCTAGAACAATCCAACGAACCGGAATTTCTGGATGCATTAGAAGGCAAACGGGAACTAGACCGTCATGGCGAGGGTGCGCCCCAAGAGTATGCTGAGACGGAATCGAGCGTGATTGCTCAAACTCAAGATCAAGCCCGCTCTCAGGCCGACAACGATCTCCAAGTCATGTTAGGCGATCGCAACACGGCTCTAGGTAATGTAGAGGGTCAAAAGACAGACACGAAAGATGAGGACGAGCAGAAGCGCCAAGAAATCGCCAATGACATCAATCAGATCTACGAAGCCACCAAAGAGAAAGTTGAAGCCACTCTCGATGGTCTAGAAACCGAAGTTCTCAGCCGCTTTGACCAAGCGGCTGACCGTGCCCGAAATCGTTTTGAGAACTATGTTGGGACCCGCATGGAGGCTTACAAGCGAGAACGGCACGGCTCCCTGAAGGATGGGATTGATCTCGAACAGGGTGTTAATCGAGTCGAGGATTGGGTTCGTGGAAGCCTCCCCCCGGAAGTGAATGAGTTTTTCCAGGAGGGCAAACAACTCTATCTCGACGAGATGGATGTCGCCCTGACGGAGATCTCCAACTTTGTCGCCGATAAGCTCAATGAAGCTAAAGCACAAGTTCAAGAGGGTCGAGAGGAGATTCGCACCTATGTTGAGGCCCTGCCTGAAGATTTACAAGAAATTGGTCAGCAGGCGGCTGAGGCAATTCAGAGTAAATTTGATGATCTCGAATCCAGCATTGACAGTAAGCGGGATTCCTTGATTAACTCCCTCACCACTCGCTATGAAGAGAGCCTAAATAGCCTGAATGACCGCATCAACCAGTTAGAGGAAGAGAACAAAGGCTGGTTCGACAAGGTGAAGGACAAGTTCTTAGGAGTGATTGAGCAAGTCCTAGAAGCCTATCAGATGCTGATGGGCGTTCTCGGGGAAGCGGGAGATGCAGTCAAGAAGATTATTAAAGACCCGATTGATTTCCTGAAAAACTTGATTGCTGGGATTAGTCAGGGTTTCGAGAACTTCCTGGGCAATATCGTCAACCACTTACAGTCCGGTTTAGTGGGTTGGTTGACTGGGGCCTTGGGGTCTGTGGGGCTGCAACTGCCCGATGATATCTTTAGCTTTAAGGGGGTCTTTAGTCTCGTCACCCAAGTTCTGGGCTTGACTTGGGATTATGTCCGCGCCAAAGCCGTTAAGATGTTTACCGAACCCGTCGTCAATGCGATGGAGACGGGGGTTGAGATTTTCCAAATCCTACGGAGTGATGGAGTTCCCGGTATCTGGACTTATATTCAGGATCAGCTGAGTGACCTGAAAGAATCAGTGATGGGTCAGATTAAGGACTTGCTCATCGTTCAGGTGATTCAGTCCGGGATTCAATGGATTATTGGAATGCTGACCCCGGTGGGGGCCTTCGGGAAGGCGGTCAAGGCCATCTACGATTTGGTCATGTTCTTTATCAATCGTGGTAGTCAGATTGCGGCCCTAGTGCAAGCGGTCGTCCAGTCTGCCACAGCCATTGCTGAGGGTAATTTAGCTCAAGCGGCTCAATGGATTGAAGATGCTTTGGCGAAATCTTTGCCAGTGGCGATTGGCTTCTTGGCTTCCTTATTGGGACTGAATGGTCTCGCCAAGAAAGTGCAGAAGATTATTGGCAAGGTCAAGAAGAAGATTGATACAGCGATTGAGGCCGTTCTCAAGAAGGCCAAGAAAATGGCCGGCAACCTGCTCAAGAAGATGGGCTTGGGTGGTGATGAAGAAGGTTCCGAGAATGAAGAAGCAAGATTAAAGACAATTGAAGTCCATTTCCTATCACCAAAGAGTAAATGGACAGACGAGGAAAAACAAGATTATGAACGCCAACTCAAAATTCAGGAGAAGGAAATCAATAAGTTGACCCTAGGAACCTGGCAACCTAAAGTTGCAAGTTACAAAAAAGCAACAAACAAAAATTCAGGAACTCAAACAAAGAATCAAGCACCCCAATCCAATACAAGACCGCAAAATCAAAACAATAGCAAATCTAACTCCACGGCTTCTAAACGGTCAGATGCTTTGGGTATCATGGCAGACCAACTAATTGCCAAGAACGGCGATACTACAGTATTACCCACGGCAGTACAGGGTCAATTAGACGGCTTCCAGTATCCAACGAAGCCAAACAAAACAAATGTCAAAGAAGCACTAAACCAGTCATTAAAGGGGAGAGCTTTTTTACATACTTTAGACCAAGTTGCGGGCGGTTCTAAAGATGTAGATTATCAAAAAATAGATTTTGGCTACTCTCGTCCAAACAGCTCTATTGGTCCTCAGTGGAAAACAAGGGTGGGTCAAATTGAAGATGGAATAAACCAACAGAAAAAAGAGAACTCAAAGATTAACAATTCCACAAAAATGGATGTCAAACTAACTGTGTCTAAATAGCTATATTGTTTTCTAGTAAAAGGTACTCTTCTCAGCCTAAACCTCGAAGTTCAGTCAAATAAAAAAAAGAAGCGTATAGTTAATGTCGGAAATACTGGAGAGGAAACATAGTTATAACCGATCCGGTTACTATCTATAGACCACTGTTATAGCATTAGAATAAAGCATGTTCCTAATTTAAGTTTCTTGTTCAATGACCAGAGTTGGCTAATTGGATTTTGCTAATTGACTAAAAAACTAATAACTTCGTCCTATGTCTCATCCAACCGTTGACATTTTTCCAGAAAACATCACTCACATCCATGCGATTCATCGAAACCCCTCAAAATTCGATGTTACCCTCATCCTGCCCTATCCCGAGTTCCAAAACATCCTCCAACAGCATCACTTCAACCTGACTCCAGAAATTCAGCAACCCCTCCCCGACCTACCCAACCCAAGCCGTGACGTCACCCTCACCCTAAGACTCAAACCCAGCCTCCTCCCCCATCTCCCCGATGACCTCAACGACCGTGAATCCTTCCAATCCTATCTCCAAGATTTAGACCAACAGCGTCATCTGGACCCAGTCCCCCCCGCCCTAGCCCTCCTCAACTCCGACAGTTGGTTTTGTCTAACCATCCAACAGCCCAACAACGGAACCCCCATCCGCCATCGCACTTTCTGGGATTACCTAGACCCCCGCGACCTAGAATCCGAGAGCCAAGACCCCGAACGCATCAAGCACAGTCTTGCCCAGTTCCTACAAGACTTCACCCAATCCCAAGTCAGCCATCTCTTCCAAGATTTGGGTGATAAACTAGGGTCAGCCCTTGAGAGCTTTCTACAAGAAGCCAGTTCTCAGACAAATCAAAGTAATCCCTCCCCACTGATGAATGGTATGACTGGACTCTTCCAACCCAAGCCAACCCTCCTAGAAACCATCATCCAATTTCTGGTTGATGATGACTGGTCATTTGAGAAATTGAAGGGTGCTACCGCACTTAGGTTCAATTTTTCTGGAGACAATGGTGAGTGGACTTGTTTTGCTGAAGCCAAGGAAGAACTGAACCAGTTTATCTTCTACTCCCGTGCGCCGATGCAAGCCCCCGAAGACAAACGTTTAGCCATGGCTGAATTTCTCACCCGTGCCAACTACAGCCTCATTCTAGGAAACTTTGAGATGGACTTCAGTGATGGCGAGATTCGCTACAAAACCAGCATTGACGTTGAAGGCGACCAGCTCACCCCCGCCCTCATCAAACCCATCATTTACACAAACCTACAAATGATGGACCAATACCTCCCCGGTATCACATCGGTCATTGAAGGACATGAAAGCCCCGAGGAGGCGGTGAATCGCATCGATAATCCCCCATCCGACTAAACCCCACTTGTATTTTTAAGGAGATTCCCTATGAGCCGTCGTCGCAGCCTCTCCCGCAAAGCCACCAGCCTACAACGGCGAACCTGGGCCAAAGCCAAAAAACAGGAAAAACTCAAACACAAAACTACAGACCCCTTCCACTGGAACACTGACGAACCCCAAACAGAGGTCAATCCCTTCCCCTACCCCGCCGACGCAGCCCCCATTCTCGACGAGGAGCAGCAAGCCCTGCAAACCGAACCTCTCAACGAAGAAGACGAGGCCCTGCAAACCGAACCTCTCAACGAAGAGGACGAGGCCCTGCAAACCGAACCTCTCAACGAAGAAGACGAGGCCCTGCAAACCGAACCTCTCAACGAAGAAGACGAGGCCCTGCAAATGGAATCCCTCAACGAAGAGGACGAGGCCCTGCAAATGGAATCCCTCAACGAAGAGGACGAGGCCCTGCAAATGGAATCCCTCAACGAAGAGGACAACGAATCCAGCCTCCCCTAATCCACCTGAGGCGGAACCTGTAACGGTTGCGACGGCGGTAACGGCTCTCCCTCTCTCCCCGGACGGACTCCCGGAGTTTCCCCACTCCTCCCCGTCTGGCCCTGAGAGAGATAGGTCTGAATCACCGCCACACGGCTGGCCTCCTCTCCCAACTCATTCGTCACCCGCAACATCAACCGCAAATCCTGAGGCGCTTCCCGCAGCGGATAGCGAAATGCCCCACTCAAGCCCACATCCTCACCCGGAATCGGCAACAACTCCACCGTCACATCCCGTCCCCCCGCCAGCACCTGCCAAGCAATCTCCAACTCCCGAGGCGTTCCCCCCTCAGCCAGCGCAAAGCGAAACACCTGGGGCGACTCCTCCACCAACTTGCCATTAATCCGCAACTGAAAGCGGTCTTCATCAAACAAACTATCCCGTCCCGGCCGTCCCCCCTCTGCCGCAAGCCGCAACGGTTCCACCGTCACCCGCCGCGATTGTCGGCGCATCGGTTCCTCTCCCCCATTACGCAGCAGCAGCCCCGCCTCAAACAGATAGCGACCAATGGGCAACCCCACCAACTCCACCCCCTCACAGAGCAACTGCAACATCTCCCCCGTCTCCTCCGTGCGACAGTCCTCATGTTGCAGCATCGCCTCAGGGGTATGGGGAAACAGCCCCGGCGGGAACTCCTCCAAATGCTGCCCCTCCCCATCCTGGAGCGTCAACTCCAAACGGTCCAACCGCTGCGGATGGTCAATCGCCCAACTCACCCGCACCGGCTCCCCCACCTCATAGGTGGTTGCCATCGTCCGAAAACCGCGCAATCTGGGGTCACTCAAGCTCACCGTCTCCTGAGTTTCCCGTTCATCCACCGCCTCGCGTAAATTCTGCTCCGTAAACACCGCCACCTTAAAGCGATATAGCCCCGAATCCAGCAACGACTCCAGACTCCAGCGACAGCTCAACCAAGACGGTTCAGCCGCCGCACCAGTGTCAGCCCCAGCATTACGACGAATAAACGAATCCCCCGTCTGCCCCCGTCGCTCATCACAGACCAGACGAGTCCCCTCATCCTCCCCCAACAACGCATCATTATCAGCCCCATAGCGATACACCGTCGTTTGTCCCTGCTCATCCAATATCGTCACCGTCACCAGAGCTACCTGCTCCCCATAACTCAAATCCCACGTCAAGTCAACCTGGTCTTGAATCTCCGTGAACTGATAGTCCAGCCGCAACTCCTCAATCGCCGGTGCATCAAAGGTCAACGTCTGAGTTTCCGCCACCGCCACCGGCTCCTGAGACTCCCGTTTGCGAACACCAAACAGGCTTTCATCCGCTTTCGGGAAGACCTCCAAGCGAAAGCTATAATCCCGCGTCACATCCAATCCCGCCAAATCATAGCGACAGTCGAGAGCCTGAGACTCGTCCTCCTCCCGACCCCCACTCAACACAGGTTGACAAACCAGACCATTCATGGTAACAGGCTCAAACCTCTCCCGAGCCGACCCTTGCCCTGGGGACTCCGGGATACGAAAGCGCTGCTGTTCCTGCTGTCCCAGAGTATCCTGAGAGAGCAAGCGAAACCCATGTAGCTGCTCGGCATTCTCCACCCTCCAGGTTAAAAAGCGGCCATTTTGGTCATCTCCATTGCCATTCACGCCATTATTTCCCAGAAAGCTCCCCCCCTCATCCTCATCGGGAAACCCCTCAGAAAACTCAAACGACTCCAGCGTCGGCGCCGGCGATAATCTCCACATCCTCCAGACCAACCAGAGCGCCAGCGCCCCCGCTCCCAGCACTAGCAAGGCCACCAATAGAAACAACAGCCCGGAGGGAGTGGGTTTTAAAACAATCGTCGCCGACTCTTCCTGAGAACTCAGAGGCAAAGTTTTCCAGATTTGGTCAGATAGACCGGAGCGAGGATTAGCATTTTTTAAGCGTAGAGAAACCTGATACTCTCGTTCCTGCCAACGGGGACGAATCCGACCCAAGCTAATTTTCGCCTTAGGATTCACCCACAACTGTAACGGTTTAGACTCCCCAGGTCGTAAATCAATAATCGTCTCATTCAGGCGATTTTTTTGAGCATCCAAAACATGATATTTACAAGCAAACTCCGGCAAAATATCCACAATCAACATCACCGAGCGCCCCAGATTACTCTGGTTCTTGAGCAAGAGATTAAAACGTCCCCAATCGGGAGATGTCTGCAAGCGATTGAAACGCTTACTTGTCCCTCTCTGCTGCGGCTCACCGGGACTTTCAGTATTATCATCCCCCTGCCTATCCTCATCCTTCTCCTCCCTCCGTCGTGGCAGTCGCAATCGTGGCTCAATAAACTTGACAATAACCCCTTCATTATCAACCCCATAAAAGGGCTTAACCCTGAAATAAATAATTTTGCGGCAAACTTCCTGATTATTTTTTATCTCAGAAAACAGTCGCAGCATGGGGCTATACACTACATCAGATGCGGCATTTTTAGGAAGAGTTAACAACAACTGAGCCGAGCCAACACGACGGGGATTAACATTAATACTATTGCCTCCATCGGGGGATTTAATGTGATGCCAATTGCGATTAAAATCACAGGTTATCCTCAATCGATCAACCCGATGAAAAATATTTTCAACCCGAATTTCAATAGAACGCTCCGTGCAGCCTGTTTGAGGATCAACCTCCAGTTCCAGGGGCTGTTCGGAATCCATCACCTCCGACAGAGTAAACTGATGCGTGCGAGGCTTGTCAGCGGGGGAAGGCTGAACCTTAAGTTGACAGGGTATAAAAATCGTTCGCCCCTTGCCGGATTGAGAGCTGACAACAATTTGATACTCATAAAATTCAGCATCTAAAACTGCCGCCGAGGGAATTTTCAGATTATTAAACTCAATTGTTTGAGCTTGATTGCCTTCAAGACTTACGACTTTCTCAGTACTATATATTTCATTCTGATAACTCTCAGAGAGTAACGTGGCCCAATAGGTAATCAGACGACCCGAGGCGTTGTCCTTGGGTTCAAGCCAGATTTGAACCGTCTCAGTCCCGCCACCAACTTGATTTTGAACCGTGACCCGAATCGAAAATTCTGCTTCCCGAGGAAATTCCCGAGGTGCCTCAACATTAACATTGACAAAATTATTGGCAGTTTGCATAATTTCGCAGTCCTCGTCGATAAATTTGTACACGCCGATTGTCTGAAGCCACTGCAATCAAGACTTGGTTGCGATCGGCATCAATTTCAATATCCACACTCCCAATCCCCGTCCGAGAAACAGACCCGAGGCGAGTGGAATTGGGAGCCAGCAACCCAGTTCCCACATCCCCATCTCGGAATAGCCATAACGCCACCGTTCCATCATCGCCAACACTGGCGCCATAATGACAACCATCATGTTGCGCGATCGCCACCGATCGCACCGCCGCGCCCCCATGTTGCTCCCGATTCTCATAAGCGATTAAATCATTGGAGCAGAACGGTTCTGGGAGATCAGACTCATGCCAATGCCATCGCCTATTTTGTTCTTGTCCTGATTGAAAACGGCGATCTAAAGCCGGGGAACGTAGAGACCCGCGAGATTTTCCTGCGATGGGTTCAAAGCACTCCCGCAGTTTCTCTAAATCCAGCAGTCGGACCGAGCCAGTGGTATCACCAATCATCAGTAACCGATTATCATTCGGCGCCTCCGCGAAACTACTCAAAAAGTCCTGCCGACCATGAATCGGGAGAAACTCGGATGCCGTCCTCTCCTGACGAGACGGCAACGTCATCATGATCACTTTCTGAGGATCATCCTGCCACATCCAAATCCCAAACTGATTGTGTTCCGAGCCAAACAGTAGCCACCGGCTATCAGCATCATGGCCCCGCACATTGGCAAGGGAATAAATAGGTTGAGCTGGATCGGTCGTAGTCCTATAAGATTCCCGAGAATTGCCCGGCTGTTCCACATCCCAGCGTTCAATTGTTCCACTCCCATGGGCGCTAAACAAGACATTTTCAGAACTCCAAGCCAAATCAAAGAAATTATCAGCTTGAGAAGCATCTCCCGATTGGTTTGGAGTTAACTGCGTTAGGCTCTCAGGCTGATTGCGTGGAAACGTATAAATATCGCCATTACTCAATCCCACCGCCATCAAGCCAGAGGCACTCTCACTTAGACCTGGGCGAATCACGCGAACCTGTGACGACTTCGTAAGTTGATGATCTGTCAAGTAACTACCCTCCCATCCCCTGACTTGATTCATCAGCCAATAACGATTAATATCCCAACCGAAAACCTCACCACCCTCTCCATCTTCCCCATCTGGCCACCCACCCGCCCCCGTCCAAACGCGGTTTGTTCCCTGCAACGCCACTGCTGTCATGGGATACTGATGTTGTCCCCGAAACCCATAACGCACCCCTCGCAAACCGGCCCACAAGAACAAGAAGAACATCAGGAAAAACAGTAGCCCCCAGAGACCCAAACTGGGTACATTAATCTGCAAGGTCAGAGGGAGGCGACTCGTCTCCCAAGGACGTTTCTCGCCCTCGCTGACATTCTCCGCCACCACATCAAAATTCAGAGTTCCCGCCCTCAGCTTTTGCTCATAGGACAACTCCAGATACAGAGTTTCCTCACCACCAGGAGCGAGTTCAATCAGCTCTGACGTTATCCCGTTAATCATTTGCCAATCCGACTGATTTTGAGATTGAGTCACAAACCTCAAATCAACGTTGCGCTCTTGGGCTTCCTGTAATTGCTCATCAGTCCAATCTAACCTCAACTGAACCCTTTGCGGCAGGTTGCTGGCATTTTCAACCGAGACTTCATAGAACACCGTCGGGGATGTCTGACGGGTTTTTTTCCTCTGCTCAGCCGTCTCAGAGGCGGTCTTATTCGAGGAATCCGACTCTGTGCCATTGGACTCGGACGAGGTTAATTGGTCGTCCGTTTCCCCTTTTAGACGGGGCAATTCCTGAACGGGTCGGCTGCACTTCAACTTCAGCTCTCCCATCGGCTCAATCCTGAGCCTTGCCTGTTTCCGGCTCTTGACTTTGGTTTTTGTGTCGGTTATTTCCACTTCAAAAGGATAAGACCGATGAGCCATTGCCTCCTCATGCTTAATATCGGGGAGCTGAATCTCAAAGACCGAGGCTTTCTGTTCCTCAAGACCCGTTAGCCTTATCGAATCCTTCTGATTGGGTTTGAGCCACTCGGGAAGCTTGACATCTCGTTCCTTCAAGGAAACCTCAACGGAGCTGTCATAAACTCTAGAAGGGTTATCAATCCGAATCGGAATGGATAGTGTTTGACTCGGGTATCCTTTGACCGTTTCCTGCTCAGCATCTATCCTAAAACTTACAACATCAATGTCGCAGGTCAGTGTCACCTTAATCGGAGCACATTTTATTTTTTCAGGCTTCTCAATCGAATAGACCTCGATTGAGATGGGGAGTTCCCTGCGATAGTGTTGAAGGGGATACTCCTCGATAGTAATCGTTATTTTTCCTTTACCCAAGCGATCTAAATTAGTCGTTTCGCTTGTCAAAGAATACCAATTATGATAATTTTCATGCTGGTCGTCTAACTTCAACATCACTCCGACACTCACAGGCTTAGGAGAGCAATTCTTGATAAAGATTGAACGTTTATGTTGACGAGAATTAATATTGTACGGCTCAAAAACGATTGGATCATTGCGCTCGAGTTCAGCAATCAGTTTAGAGTCTTGATTCACCATTAGAATAAATCTCCAATTCTCTTTGAGGGAAAACCCATGAACGTCAGTCGAGACTTAAGGAGGGTCAACATAAAAACCTCGAACCTGCTGTAAATCCCAAATAAAATTGAGAATATTAATCCCGAACTCTTGAGCGTCACGAATTTCAGAACGACTGGGGAAGTAAGACGTATTGGGCGATGAATACCGATACCGTTCGGCGGCTAACGATAACCAAGCCAACGATAGCTCTCCTTGGCACAATAACAAATGAGACCGAGTCTTTATATCCATCGGGTGGCCCCAATTATTGGGAGCTGAGGGCAACCCAACAAACGTAAAGGGGGTTCTGAAAATCGGAGAAGGGATATCACTATCTTTATCTTTAACATCTTTATCTTTACCCGTATCATGTTCGGGGTCGAGCTTACAGAGTTCTTCCATCAGGTCAGGATAATCAGCCAGAAATCTCGGAGTTTCAATCCAGAGAAAAGCTCCCTTACTGAGGTAATATTTAAGTTCTTCCAGGATATGGGGTTTGAGGCGATAGACTTTAGCCGGCTCCTGATGCTCCTGTACGTTTTCTTCAACCGGCTCATTCTCATTAAGTTCAGATGGCGATTGTTCTGGAAGGTCAGGGACAGGTTGAGCTGAAGGTTGAGGTGGAACTTGAGCTGGAACTTGAGGGAAAGGTTTATCTGAAGCTTGAGGTGACGAGGATTCACTCCCCTGAGTTTCGTCCGAGCTTTCCGACTTAGGAGCATCCTCTTGCACCGTCAGATGCTCAATATCCTCATAATCAATTTTCCAAAATAAGCAGTCCACCTCACCGAGAATCTTCTCCTTATTAGACGTCTCACGACTTGAGTTCTCTGTGGAAACCTGAATCGAGTCAAACATCGGTTGAAGGTGCAAGTTAGGATAGAGAGCATCGACCGCCGTCGTTAACTCGCGAAAGCTCTGTTCAACCAAAGAAATATCTTTGAAGTAATAATTAAAATCAAGTTGAAGAAACGCAACTCTAACACACTTCGTGACTCGGGGTTTAAAGTACCGACGAAACCGAAAATCTAGCTCATTGACTTTGGGTTGATAAAACTGTTTGGGTTTAGAAATTATTTCCTCGTTGTTAAGGATAGCTTTGTTACAGGAAAACCGGCAAAGTTCAACGGGCTTTGAACCTTCTTTTTTTGAATCATCGTTTTCTGAATCAGATTCAATTTTTGTAACAATATCAATAATATATCTGTGCTTAATTTTTCTAGGTTTTTCATCACCATTGTTAGTGAGTTTTTGACCGCTTATCGTATTACCAAAATCTCGTTTTTGTTCTTCCGGTGTTTCTTTACGAATACACATGAAGCGCTGAATGGGGACATCTCCTTGCCGTTGAATAGAATAGAATAGGTTGGATCTTGGAGAAATATTTAAGGCAATCTTACGATTGGCTTGGTCGTCGCGAGTCCAAATCAGGAATTCTCCATCTTGAGCAATAGCCAATCCTGCTTCCACTTCAAAATAGATACTATTCTTGGTTCTCTCTTTAACTCGAACCCTCAAGCCAAAGACAATCCCCGGTTCACAAAGAGATTGATGATAAAGCTTTTGCCGTTCCAACTGACACTGGCGTTCCTCATTCCAGACATCAGCATTCACCTTCATTCCATCTTGAATATCATAGAAGGAGATATTGTCGACATTGGGTTTAGGAAAGGGAAATTCGGGTTCAGCCATGATCTAACCTTGAAATGAACATTAACCAAAACAGTCCCCATGCCAGCTCAAGGCGGGTCATGGCGAGACTCCCTGGGACATCAGCCCCGGTTCGTTTGGCCCGTTTCGTTCGACTGTAGACAAACCAAGCCAAATTCCAACAATTCCTTGAGATTCTACATGAGTTTTCTGATAATTTCAATCTGTCAACAAATAAATTTACAGGACTATAACTTAAAACTTGACAATCAGCTAAATTGTGAAATCTTGAACGGCTAATACAAACCCATCAGCTCAAGCAAATCGCCTCCTGAGCCGCTCTCACCAGGGTTGCTCCCGAGTGCGGCTATCACAGGGCAAGGTGGACTGGCCATCGGGACGAACCCCACCACAAATCTGAGTATCATCCAAGTCCTCGAAGGCACCGATGGCCCCCTGCAAATTGGCTTCGGCCCAGTTAATACCCGCTAAATTCGCCCCCGTCAGGTCAACCCCCACCAGTACAGCCTGCCTCAAATCGGCCCCCTGCAAATCCGCCTCCTCTAAACGACTGCCGCTTAAATCCGCTCCCCGTAAATCGGCCCCCCGCAGATTCGCCTGGCGTAAATCGGCCCCCCGCAGATTCGCCTGTTGTAAATTGGCGGAGGTGAGGATGACCCCCTGAAAATTGCTCTCAAGCAGCTGGGCCTCAACCAAGCTAGCCCGGGTTAAATCACTTCCTCGAAAATCCACACCGGAGAGATTCGCCCCAGAGAAATTCACCCGTTCTAAGTTAGCCTCACGAATCTGTACCCCCCAATCGGACCAATTCACCCCCCGCAAATCCGCACCTCGGAGATTCGCGGCGGTTAAATCGGCTCGGAGTAACTGCGTTAAACTCAAATCCGCATCCCGCAAATCCGCCCCCACCAGAACCGCATCCGTTAAATCCACCCCCCGCAGATCGATATCTCGTAAATCGCTCTCCTGCAAATTGCTCCCCTGTAGATTGGCCTGGCTCAGAGTGGCCCGTCGAAGATTAGCTCCTTGTAAATGAGTCACCTGTAACTGAGCCTGACTTAAGTTGGCTCCCGGCAACTGGGTACATTGCCGCTCCTCCTCCTCTCGTTGCCAACAGCCGAGATTAGCCCCCCTTAAATCCGCTCGCTGAAGATTGGCTTCAGTGAAATCACTGCCCTGAAGTTCAGCTCCCGCCAAGTTAGCCCAACTGAGATCCGCCTCTCGGAGATTCCCCCCGAACAAACGAACCTCTCGTAAATCCGCCATCTCTAAACGGGCTGCCTGCAAATTGACCTCTTCTAACTGCCCTTGTCGCAAGCGGGCCTGACGTAGATTCGACTCTTGTAAATTGGCTTCAGTTAAGATGGCCCCTTCTAGGAGCGATCGCTCTAAATGAGCCTGCGATAAATCCAGGCCTGCCAAATCCCGCCCCCGTTGCGGCTGATTGAGAATCTGCCAAACCTGACGCCACTTCCTCGGGAGCAACGGCAAACTCACCTGAGTCTCCCGTAAATTGGCATAACGCAAATCTGCCTCTCGTAAGTCAGCATTCTCTAAATTCGTCCGCCGCAAATCGGCCCCCCGCAAATCGGCCCGACTGAGATTAGCCTCACGCAAGTCTGCATCACGCAAATCACTCTCTCGCAGATTGCTACGTTGTAGATTAGCCCCCCGTAAATATCCCTGCCGTAAATCTTCATCTCGGAGACGGCAACGACGACAGTTGCGATCTTCGAGCAGTTGCTGGAGACGACTGGCATCCGCTGGCGGAGCGAGCCAACATAAGCCAATCAACCAGACCAGGAGCCAAACTCGGGATTTCATCACGCGCAAGGGGGTTTGATACGTTTTATGAGAATTTTGCCCGGGCGCTAGGTTTACGGCCCTTACTAGATACTATACTGAAGTATGCTTGATTTGTCTTAGACAATTGAACCTAGCCAATATCTTAACCTCAAGCGTTTTCAGTCTTTATTTGTCAGCATACTTTGTCAAGATAAGATGACACGATCGCCCATCTGGGTTAGTGCGATCGCCGCGATCGTTGGACTGACTCTCACAGCCAGACCCCTGGCCGCTCAAGACCGCCGCCCCAATGACTTCGGAATCCGACGTTATGACTATTGGGCGGATCTCTGTCAGGAACTCGAACAGGCTGGAGACCACAATGAAGCCTTAGATGCCTGCGAGAGAGCCATTGAAATTCGCTCTCGCCCCAGACGTCGGACCCTGCCGGTTTGGGTCAGTCGTGGCAATGCTCTACGCAATTTAGGAAATTATTCAGAAGCATTGGCCTCTTATAACCAGGTCTTAGAGGTTGATCCAAATTACTCCCTAATTTGGATGTATCAATGCGAAATTCTGTTAGATCAAGGCCGTCAAGAATTAGCCTTAGCCGCCTGCGATCGCGGCCTAGAGGCCGATGGCAATTGGGGCGATCGCTCCCCCAGCCAAGCCTGGATAACTCGGGGACAAGTGCATCGCGATCGCGCCCTAGACTTAGCCCAACGCAGCCAAGACAGCCGCTCACGGTTTTTACTCTCCATCGCCGGACGAGAACGGCTCCCCCAAGGAACCCCAGACCATGACGCCGCCTTAGAACAACTCGAAGCAATTCTCTGGGATCTCGAAGATGCCCAACAGTCCTACGAGCGAGCCTTAACCCTAACGCCCGATCAGTCCCGGGCCTGGGCGTATCACTGTCAAATCTTGACTGAATTAGGACAATACCAACAACTACATCGGCTCCTCGGCGGTGAGCATCCCCGAACGAGAAGCCTCGACGAGCAGTATAGTGAAGCCTTCGAGAGTTGCGAGCAGGCGATCGCCCTCAATCGGAACTGGGGAGAGTCCAATGGTGCCCTAGGCTGGTTGCATAAAGGGCAAGTCCTCGAAGCCTGGGGAGACAAGCAAGACAACTTTAGTCAGATGGCCCGCTATTTTGAAAGTGCCATCAACGCCTACGAACGGGCGATCGCCCTCAATCCCGAACAGCCCGAAAGCTGGCTCAAACAAGGGCGACTGCTGCAAAAACTCGGTCATTATGAACGGGCCTTAACCTCCTATGAGCAAACCCTAAGCCTCAACCCCGAGGCCTCCCAAGCCCTCGCCTACCGTTGTCACGTCTTAAACCACCTCGGTCAACACGAAGCCGCCCTAAACTCCTGTGAGCAAGCCCTTGACGGTGACCTAGCCTGGGACATTGAAGACCTAGCTCTCACCTGGACTCAACGCAGTTCAGCCCTCATTGGCCAAGGCGACTATGAAGCGGCCTTAGACTCCGTAGAGCGGGCGATCGCGCTCTATGACTATCCCGTCTCCACACGAGTGTACAGTCCCCCAGACGACAGCAAAGGCCCAAGCGTCCCCGAATCAGCCGTACGCCGGCCCACCCTCAGCCCCGACGAAATCCGCACCCCAGAAGACCCCCTAGAACACTGTCCGGAGGACTTAACCTCAATCGTCCAACGGGACTTTACCCGCTACATCGACCCCTATCGACGAGCCTTAAACAACAAAGCCGTCAGCCTCTGGCATCTCGGCCGCTACGAAGATGCCGAACTCTACGCCCGACTCGCCCTCAACCCACGTAGCGTCAGAGTTCCCGGTTTAGCCCTAGACGATAAAAACAGCCTAGACATCGCCTGTAACTATCCCAAAGCCTGGTTTAACTATGGTCGGATTTTAAGTGAACTCAGACGCTATCAAGCAGCGGTGCGAGCCTATGACATCAGTCGAAACACCTACAGCATCTACATTCCCCCCAATCGACATCGGGCCCGCCCCGTCTCCAACTCCCTATCGGCCTCGTCCGGTTTGCCCGTTGACATCACCCCCACCTGCGACTTTATCCTGCAATCTCCCGCAGGGCGATCAAATGCCACTCGTCGCCTTCAAGAACGTCATCGGCGGATGTGTTTCAACCTGGATCTCAATCAAAGTGCTGCCCTTTGGTACACCGAGAACTGTAGCCGTGACAGAAATGGCTGCTCCCAAACCGTGGCTCGCCTTGAAACCGCCCTACGATTTAAGCCGAACTCCTTTGAAGCCTGGTTTAACTATGCGATCGCCCTCAGTGCCGACACCAATTATCCAGAAGCCCTAGAGGCTTTTGAGCAAGCCGAACAACGGCTCTCAGAGGAACATGAATCTCTCCGGGCAGAGATTAGCCGGGGCCAAGCCAGGGCCTGGTACAGGTGGGCCCGTTTACAAGAACAAGCGGCTGGAGACTCATCTGCCCAAATCGAGGAAGCCTTATTCTTAGTGGAGGAAGCCCTACAGCGACGACCCGACTATACTGAAGCGATCCAACTGCGCGATCGGCTCTTGGAGCGTTTATCATCTCGTCCCGGTTCAATCAATCATACAGGAGAACAATAACCATGACACGTTCATTGAAAAAATCATTAAAAAATCTACGACAATCTTTCTATCAGGCTCAGGTTCAAGCCAGGCAAGCCGGAGCCTTTATCGATAATCCTTTTACTTTTTCCTGGAGACTCGTTCGTGGATTATTTACGAATTGGCTAAACTCTGAGGACAATCACCGAAACTGAAGTGATTCAACTATGCGATCGGCTCTTGGAGCGTTTATCGTCTCGTCCCCGTTCAATCAATCATACAGGAGAACAATAACCATGAAACGTTCATTGAGAGAGTCATTTAAAAATCTACGACAATCTTTCTATCAGGCTCAGGTTGAAGCCAGGCAAGCCGGAGCCTTTATCGATAATCCTTTTACTTTTTCCTGGAGACTCGTTCGTGAATTCGGGACAAATTGGCTAAACTCCGAGAAAAATAATCAACAAAAACAAGCCGAAGATGATTCAACCTCTGGGGTTAAGACAGAGCAAACAGACGAGTCAAAACTAACCTTAACATTGTCAAACAAACAATATACTTTTACAGTCAAACCACTGATTGATGACTATAATTTACAGGTGTTTTTCGGGACTCAATCTGACAAAAAATCAGACCAAACCTCATTTCACATGAGGAGTTATCAAGCCCAAACCGTCTTATTACAGAAGATAGATGAAGCCATCTTCAATAAATACAAACAAGAGGGTAAAGCCAGTAATAAAAATACTCAAGAAAACCAAAATAACCGACTTCTATTTGAGGATGACTTCCTCGAACTAAGTCTAAGTTCCAGCTCTCAAGATGAGACAAAAAAAGGCTTTTACGTTCTCTACCAACTGAGTGGCAAAAAATTTCAATGCGATGATAAATCGCCGCTATTATTAAGTGGGCTAGTTAATCGCTACCCCAAAAATTTAACCTGTAAAAGTCTGATTGACATTTTACAATGCCTAGACAACTTAAACCACCTTAAAGGGGATAAGTCCAATAGAATCCAGCAATACCAACCTCTAAGTCAGGCATCTTTTTTGATTGCTGCGAATAGCAAAAATAAGGTTCATCTTATATTTTGGCATTACTCAAACCTGGACCAACCCAAGTCAAGCCAAGACGATAACGTCCAGTCAGTTATAGGAATTCTTAAAGGCTTATATTTCCATCAAAATGAGCCATCATTGCAAGACAATCTTAAGATTATTAATAACAAGGATATCAGCTTCCAGCAGGCTTGTGCTCGATTACAAAACGATTCAAAAATCGACCTGGGTCAGCCAATCTTCAAAAACCAAGGCCCTGACAACCAGCCATCACCAAAGAACGATAAATTCCTAAGCCGCCCCATCAACTGGTTGACACGTCAGAACTCCCAAGTCCAGACAACCAAGACCGAGGACTCCCCACCCACATCCTCACCCAGATCTCGGAGACGTTCCAAGTCTCGACCCAGCCGCTGGAAATTTCTCTTTTGGGTCTTATCGGGGCTAACCCTCGTCCTCTTTGTGATTCCCATAGTACCAAGAGGGTTCTCAATCCCCGAACAGCTCACAAAGCCAACACCGCCACCGAACTTTCAGGCCTGCTTCCCTAACTTTAGCAACTCATCCCCCTATCCATGTCTGATGAGGAACCAAGCCCGTTCATCCCCCGGCCCAGCAACCATCGTCTACGGAGATGTCGTGGAACACATCTTTGGGAATGAAGAGTTCAAGAGACAGTTTGAACAACGGACTGGGCAAAGAGATTGGAGTTGGATCAACACCGCCTCTCCCGAAGCCCCTGAAATGGACGACCTAGACGACGCTGCCCTAGAAATCACAGTTGTCAGCCCAAACAGCTCAGAAAATTTGTCTGGCGATGGTGGAGTCATCGGTTATGACGGCTTGGCGATTTTTGGTCGGCGTAGTACATCTAGGATATTAGATGATCAGATCTCCAAGGCAGAGTTGGTTGAGGTACTCAACGATATCAATAATCGCCGGTTCAGACGAAATGTAAATTCCCTGGGGTTGAACTTGCCCAGGAATCGTCCCACCTGGGAAAACATCTTACGAACCTCGATTTGCAGCGATGCGGACTGTCCACTCACCCGGCAATCCGAGCCAGGGGAAGCCCAAGACCTGCGCGGATACGTGGGACAAATTCTTAAGGATAAGGATGAAGATGAGGATGCCACCGTCGGGGTGGCGCCGTTAAGTTTTGTGAAGACACAATGTAAGATTTATAGTATCGCCATTGAGGGACAACACCCCTTAGTAAACTTTCGTGGGCAAGCCCTTACCTCGGAAACAGAACTCTGTGATCAAAAGGGAGGCTACTGGCCCGACCTAGAGAAACTGACCACCCTAGAGTATCCCCTCAGTTATGCGATCGTCGTCCGTGCTTCTCCCGGTCAGGAGTTACTGGCTGAGGAACTGGTGAACATTTTACGCACCGACGAAGGACAAAGTTTATTAAGAGGCTTTGGCTTGACTCCTTGTCGTTTTCCCAATGGAGATGAGACCCAAGAACGATGTCAACTTCAATAAGTAAGGAGGGGAACCAACCCAGAGCCAGCCGTCAATGCAGACCGAACCAAAATAGGTTAAGCTGGAACCGACCTTGGCCCCATTGACCGACTCGATAGCCCCACACATTTAAGCGTCAGCCCATGTCTATCTCAACTCCTGAAAAACGCAAGCTTCAGGAACAACAGATCCAAGCCATCTTAAAGAACCCCATCCTGTTGAGAAAACTGACCAATCAGGTGTATGAGCTTCTAGAAGAAGACTTACGGAACCAACGCGATCGACAACCCAGCTACTGGGGAGGTTAAACCATGGTGTACAACGGAAATGGCAGTCAGTCTCGGGTGAACGGAAGTCCGCGGTCAGCAGAAGAACGTCTGACCCATCATGCCCTCAACTATGTTCTCGCCAATCGCTTTTACGTTGAAATCGATAGTAGTATCACAGCCTGTTTTACAGAATGTTCCGGTTTAGGGGTAGAAATCCCTGTGGAGCCTCATGCCGAGGGGGGTCTCAATGACCAGCAGCGTCTGTTAATCGGACAAGCCCAGTTCACTGAAGTGACCTTAAAACGGGGACTCACCAATGACCTAACCTTTTGGAGCTGGATCTCAAAAACCCTAGAAACCCAACGCCCCGAACGCCGTAACGTTACAATTCTCGTCTTTAACCAAGCCGGAGAAACCATGCAGTCCTGGGAACTCCAAGCCGCAATTCCCGTGAAATGGGTCGCCCCCGGACTCCAAGCCGATGCCGAAGGAGTCGCCATTGAAGAGCTAAGCCTGGCCTATGAGGGCTTAAAAGTCTCCAAAGACTTTCAAGGAGGTTCCATGTCCCTACCGAATCAGCGGGATGACGCCGGATATTTTAGCTAACCTGACGCCTGATGTTACAACATAAACCATTAGGACAACAGACCGGCTTGGGGGTTACCTCCCGACTCGGACATCGGACACCCTTAGGTCAGTCCCAATCGTTGGGTCAAACGTCGCAACAATTACTTTTGGATCTCAGCGGATTGGATCTCAGCGAAGTGGACTGGACTGAGATGTTCGACAACTTCCCCAACTTGGCCCAGGGAAGGCCGGCAGGAAATAGGGGAGTTCCTTCAGATGCCATGCCCAACCCAAGCCGTCCACCCGTCCCGGCTTCAGAGAGAGTCTCCCCCTCAGACTCCCCTCGTCCGGCGAGTCCCAATGCTCCAACTCCTAGCCCCTCAGAGCCTCCCCTAGAGCCTATTACCTCCCAAAAACCCCTCCAGGGCGATCGGGCGATGGTTCCTCCCCGAGCCTCTCTGGTGAACCCGCTCATTCAAGAGAGTGCTAGGGCCCTTAACACCGAGTCCCCATCCACCGAGTCCCCATCGGTCGCTCCCGTTCCCCTCTTTTCCATCCCGCCAGCCTCAAAGACCTCCTCCTCTAACTCAGCACAGCCAACACCCCCCGCCTTGCCGCAAGGACCAGAATCCCTAGTCCAAACTAAATCACAGGGATCACCGCCTCCTGAGTCCAGTCCAAGGATTCAAAAACAGCCATTCCTCACAGACTCCCCCCCCTCAGACACTCCTGCTCCCCAAACGGCTGCTACGGAATCGGTCCAACCCACAACAGACCGTCAAGGCATATTAAACCAACCCAAGCCCTCAGACTCCCCCAACCCAGAGCTAGTCCAAGCCAGCCCCAACAGCACCTCAGACCCCACCTCAGACCCCACCAGTCCCAGCGAGACCCTTCAACCCCAGATACAAAACCAGCCCGACCCCTCAGAGTCCCAAGACCCGAGCCAGTCCATCTCTGAGGACAGTCAGCCAGCATCCCCTGCCCTTCAGCCCTATCCGGGCGATCGCTCCCTCCCTGACGTAACGACAAAGGATTCCGTTCAGGATTCCGTTCAACTACAAACTGCGTCCCCTCAACAGGAGTCCGAACCGCCATCGTCAACCACCCGCGAGTCTGGGGCCGATCGGCCCACAGCGTCCGAGCCACCATCCAACCCGCCCAAACAGCCAACCCCGCCTTCAGCCCCACCTCAATCCAACAGTCAATCCGACTCCGTTATAATCCAGGAGAGCCAACTCCCCTCGGCTGACTCGTCAGATCCCTCGACTCCAGCACCCCACCCCAGTCCTGAAACAGAACCCATCTCCTCTAACTTAGACTCCAACCCCTCACCCTCCCCAAGTCCTCAGACCATCGCCCCAGACATCATTTCCCCAGACAGCCAACCCTCATCAACCCTTGACACCAACTCATCAGATTCATCAGCTCTCTCGGACAGAGCCGCTCCTCGCTCAACTCCCGACTCAATTCAAACTGAAAGCGACTCATCCCCAACGTCCCCGAATCTCCCCAGCACAGAGAAGTCCGACCCCGAGCCGGAAGCCAACATCCTGCAAACCCGCCCTGACGAGCCAACATCCAACCCCGAAATTGCTCTCGACCGCCAAACGCCATCCCAAGCTACAGAGAACCTGCCCAACCTCCAAGCCAAAGAAGAGCCAAGCCAAGATCAGGACACTCCAAACCCCCATCCTCCCGTTGTCCAGGCCCGTAACGTTACCCCACCCGCCAAAGAGACCACAGAGACTCTAGAGCCAACAGCTAAAGCTCCCATCAAAGACCCCAGCCAAGATCCCGCCCCATCCAACTCCCCACCTGAGATTAGAGCCAAAGAATCTGGAACTAACAGGGACTTACCCAGTCCCTCACCCTCCATCTCCCCAAAGACATCTGACCTAGAATCTAGGTCAGACTCTGGCGTAGATGCCAACCCTGTCCTCCAATCCCAAGAGCTAGAGTCAGAACAACTTGCAAGCCATCCCCAGGAGCCAGTTGACAAACAAGTTGACCCCATCTCAGAGGATGGGCCAATCTCTCTTAAACAACAAGCCTCTAACATTCAGATCACCGCCGAGCCAGATCCGAGTGACTCTCCCTTACCACCGAGTCATCCTCAAGCATCAGACCAGACCCCCCAAACTCCTTTGATTCAAGCCAAAACAGGAGACATGGGACTAGAGGAGCCTGACCTCGACTCAACCATAAGCCCTAAGGCCTCACCATCAACACAGACAGATGAGTTATCTTCCCTCACCCATGAGCATCCAATTCAAGCTCAACCTCAGGAGGTAGCCCCGAAGCCTCCAGGTATCCCTACCATCCAGCCTCTTGTCCAACCCTCTAAATTTGACCTATCATCCTATCTCCGAGATGAGACGACAAGCATCCCTGACCAATCGGACATTACAGCCTCCAACCAAGCCGACGAATTGGCCACTCCGAACAATCGGTCCGTATCATCTTGGGCAAACCTTGAAGATTTAATGAATCTAAATGATGATGGTACCCCTCAAGTTAATCAGCCAGTTAACCCGGATGACCCCCTGACCTTCCCCTGGGAAAGCTTGGTCGAGAGTTTTGAGCGTATCACCCAGTCAGAGCCACAACCTAAGAACCAGTTAATCAATCAGAATAACACCGAAGCACCTAGACCAGACATCAGTAGTTCTCAGCCCTCCGACCCAGCCGGGTCCCCCGAAGATGACTCCGAGCATATCAAGACCGCTGAAGACATTGAAATTGAAGAGAGTCAAATTAGTATCTTGGCGGAAAAAGTATATATTGCCCTTCGTCAGCGATTGATATTAGAGCGAGAAAAAGCCGGAATAACGCCCTCTCAAGGCTCAGACTGGATAGACATCAAGACCCGTTCCAGGCTAGCATATCATAAAGGGAGGCTTCGCCAAAAAGATAAAATTCTATTTGAATCCTTAACCTATGACATTCAGTCTAGTCGACTCTTTCATCAATTAACCCAGAACGTTTATCATCAGTTAAGCAACAGACTAGAAACATTAACAGAACGACTCATACCATAACCCAAATCAGGACCCAAACAACAAATTCCAGTTTCTCCTATTATTTATAGCTTTCACTGATAAACCCCATGTCACAACTCCAAAAAGCCAAACTAATTCCTGACGATAACGTCCCCACCATTCAGTTTATGTTTAACCCCACAGAGCTGACCTTTGATATGACCATGGAAATTGCTGATAATCCAGGTTCCAGAGATGAAGAATCCGGAAAATCAAAAACCAGTTTTTCCAATATCAATCCCGTCACTCTCACCATTAGCAATATTGTGTTCGATACCTATGAAAGCAACAAAAACGTTGTCAGTGAATACATCGAAGCCTTAGAAAAGGCAGTTCAGTTTGCTCCCGGAACACAGCATCCACCTATTTATAGTTTTGTCTGGGGGAACAAAGTATTTTTGAGACGATGCTTTCTGGAACAACTCAACTATAAACTGACCATGTTTCTACCGGATGGCACACCCGTGCGAGCGCACATTGACAGCTTAACATTAAAAGAGGCTGACGAGTCATTTCCCATGATGAACCCGTCCTCTGCCGGAGCAGGTGGGGGCAACTCGTCCCAACAGGTTCCCTCAGAACTCAGAAACCAAGATAGTATTGAATCTCGAATTAATCGAATGTGAGCAAAATCGACAAAAAGCCTAGCTCGGTCACACTCATTACAAAAACAAGCCACGAGCCGCTTATTTTTAAAAAATCCAAAAATCATGTCTACTCATTGCAAACTTCATTTAAAAATCAATGGTGTTCCTGCCTCAATCAACTTGATCGAAGACATTTTACAAGTGTCCATTGAGGAAAGTCTCCACACCCCATCCATGTTTGTTATTGTCATTAGAAATGACTACTTCCCAAGTGGACAAGAGGAGTCAAGCTGGAAACATCAAGATATGATGGAGATTGGAAAAGAAATTAAAATTGGTTTTCAAGAAGAAGGAAATCAGTACCTATCGACTCAAGAGGATAACGGGGGTTATATTTTCGAGGGAGAAATCACCGCAATAGAGACGCACTTCACCGAGCAATCCCAAGCCCCAATTGTCATTCGGGGCTACGACGTTTCTCATCGTCTTCATCGGGGACGTTGGAATCGCTCATTTCAAAATATGACAGATAGTGATGTCGTCAAAAAAATTGCCAAGGAAGCAGGAATAAACCTAGGGATAATCGATGGTAGTGGAGAATCCCATGATTACCTCTTTCAGCAGAATCAAACCAATATGGAGTTTTTGAGAGGGCGAGCGGTGAGTTTAGGATTTGAATTATTTGTAAGCAATGGGAAACTCAATTTCAAGAAGCCTAGAGAAGATCAAACTCTAAAACTCAAATGGCTTAAAGATATTAGTAGTTTTCGAGTTCGAGTTACGAGCGCCGAACAAGTAAAAGAAGTCGAAGTTCGGGCGTGGGATTATAAATCTAAAAAGCCCATCATCTCAAGAGTCGGTCGCTCAGAAGTCTTAACGGAAACAGATAACGGTCGAGGGAGTGAGTTTAGTAGTCCCTTCAAGGGACAACCGAAAAACCCAATCATGCGAATTGTGGATCGTCCCGTTTCATCCCCAAAACAAGCCAATGTGATGGCTCAAGCCTTGTTTGATGAACTCAGTGGTCAATTCATTTATGCTGATGCGAAAGCCGAAGGAAATACAGCTATTCGCCCAGGTCGAATTATTGAGTTGGAAAATATGGGAGGTCACAACGGAAAATATTATGTGACAGAAACACAGCACAATTATTTTGAAAGTCTTTATGAGACGGAATTTAGTGTTCGAGGATTACGAGATAGCAATCTTCTGAGCAATCTAACATCATCCCATCGATTACTGCCATCCCAGACTTGTATTATTGGAATTGTCACCAATAACAGTGACCCAGAGGGCTTGAATCGTTGCAAGGTGAAATTTCCTAGTTTAACTGAAGACCATGAAAGTCAATGGGCGAGGGTAGTCGGTACTGGGGCGGGTTCAAAGCGAGGGTTAGATTGGCTCCCAGAAATTGATGATGAAGTCTTAGTTGCTTTTGAACATGGAGATATTCATCGTCCTTACATTCTAGGTAGTGTTTGGAACGGTGTGGACTCTCCTTCAGAAGATATTGATGATTCCGTGGTGGATGGTAAAGTCCGACTCCGAAGCATCAAAACCACGAGTGGCCACCAAATTCAGTTCATTGAAGAAGATAAAGGTTCCAGTCACTCAGGTATTACAATTTCTAGTAATTCGGGAAACACAATTACTATTGATGATACAGAAAACTCAATTACCATTGAGACCCAAGATGGTCAAAAAATTCAAGTTAATGACTCAGAACAATCGATTCACGTTTCATCTTTGGGCAATTTAAATGTCCAGGCGCTGCAAGGGATAAAGCTAGAGTCTAAAACTGGTACAATTGAAATTAATGAACTTGGCATTAGCATCACCACCCCCTCAATCATAAAAATAAATGGGAGCTTAATTAAACTTAATTGATAGGAAATAGAGTCACTCATCTAGGGTCTTCGGCGGTCAGGGTGGTCAGGAAACGTCATAGCAAACAGTGTGCCTTGCCGTAGGGGCGAACGGCCGTTCGCCCTGAAGCCATCCCTGACCGGGTAAAGTTAAGAGTGAATTACCTGACAACAGCCATCTGTGGTACGACTTTTGAACCCTAGTATGACCTAATTACCTAATCCGTCAAGCCATTCTCTAGGGCATAGCGAACCAACTCCGTGCGGCTGTTGGTTCCCGTTTTGCTAAACAGACGACTCACATACTTCTCCACATTGCGGACACTGGTTTCGAGGCGACTGGCGATTTCCTTATTCATCAACCCTTGGGCCACCAGTTCCAACACACTCTCCTCCCGAGGCGTTAAGTCAATCTGCACTGGATCACTTTTCTGGGGAATGGCACTTTTGTGGGTGAGCAGTTCCTTAATTTCTTGGATTTGTCGGGCCAGGGTAGCGATATCTGGGGTTTCGCCATCCTCTAAGCCTTCCGTTGCATTGGAACGACGGGCCAGGAGGTTTTCCACCACCGCCACCAGTTCATCGGGGTCGAAGGGTTTGGAGATATACGCATCACAGCGGGCCTGATAGCCTTGGATGCGATCGCTCGTCATCCCTCGGGCCGTCAAAAACACCACCGGGATAGACTTGAGGCGAGGGTCTTCCCGCATTTGTTTGAGCAGTTGGTAGCCGTCCACCTCTGGCATCATGATATCGGTGATGACCAAATCGGGGATGTCTTGCTGGAGTTTGTCCCATCCTTCCTGGCCATTGGTGGCTACTTCCACGGTAAAGCCACTTTGGGAGAGATAGGCTTGGACCGCCTCCCGCAGTCCGGGTTCGTCATCGACCAATAAAAGTTTATCTGACATCTATCGTTGCATCTGCGCGTGTGATTCCTTTCTCTAGGATAGCTCTAGTGGGCATCAATGCAGGTCGGGAGGCGTGAATCGGGGTCATTCATCGCCTCGACACTTCAGCGAGCGATCGCAACCATTTTCCAACACATCATCAGCCAAACTCGAGTCACGCATTCCCCAAAACCCCCACCGTATAATGGGATACCAGCAGCCTTCAGACTTGACCCTCCCCGATGACCCTTCCTTTTCTTCGCCGCCATCGCCGTCTCCTTCTCCATAGCCTCGGCCGATTGAGCCTGATTAGCATTACCGCCGTTAGTATCGCCACCGCCTCCAATTGGGCCAATCATCGTAACTACTGGAAGGGGACCATGTTTCGCGTGCAAACCGTGGACTTCAACCTCCTCACCCACAGCTTACCCACCAAACTCTCCTATCTCCTGATTGAAAACCAACCCCAAGAACTACAAACGACCCTAGACAGTAACTATGGACGATTTGGCCTCGTGGTCACCGACTGTTCGAGCGATCGCATCGACTGTTCCAACCAAACCATCCTCCACCAATCACCCCAAACCCCCTCCATTCCCCTCAGCGACCTAGAAAATCATCCCTTCGATCTCCTCCGAGATCCGCCGCCACTGTTCGCCGAGTTCACCTACCCTCAACCCGACAACGCCAACCCCATCCCCACAAGACAAACTAATACCGGAGACATCATCGGCCGTGTCTATTATCTTCGTCACATTCCCCCCACATTTGCTGAAGATTATCGCGGCTGGCTCCTTAATCCCCTCCAACTCAATGGATCTCGGTTTATTTACCTCTTAACCACCATTTTTTTTCTCACCGCTGGGGTCATGACTTGGCTGATGATCGAGATCATCCTTTATAGTCAACGCAAAAAACGCCAAGAACTGCAACGAGACGCTCAAAGCCTTAAACAGCAGCTCAAAAGTCAACTCCAACAAATTCCAAAACTCCTGCAAGAACGGGAACTCGCTCGCCGGGAACTCGACGCCTACCGAGAAAAACAGCAACAGCAAACTCAAGACTTGCAGAGCTTAATCGACGACTATGAAACCCAACTCGCCGAGTTTGAAGAACAGCAACAGGACAGCGTCCAAACCCTGCAACAGTTAGAGCAAGAATTAGCCACCGTTATTGAGTCTAAAACCGAGGCCCAAGAGCAAATTCAGGAACGTGAGCGCAACATCGCCCAACTCAAGAAAGCGCAACAGGACAAAGACCAGCAGCAATGGGAACGAACCCAAGTTTTAGAACAGTTGCGCGAAGACCTACAGATTGCTCAAAAGAGAGCCGCCAAAGCCCAACAGGAAACCGAAAAACTCAATCGGATTATCACCGATCTCACCCGCGATCGCAACCTCGCCCAACAGCAATATCAAGAACTCAAACAACAACTCAACCAAGACGTCGATAACCCCGGCTTCAAAAAAGCCCTCGAAACCTCCCGTCGAGAATTAGAACGAGTCCAACAACAAGCACAAGAACGAGAACTTGAAGTTCTCCAAGAAAATGAACAGCTCAAAGAAGAAATCGAACAAATCATCGAAGATAACCAAGAATTTGAAATGTATGCCCTCGAACAAAACGAACTCCTAGAACGAGAAAAATCCAGATTAATGCAGCGCAACTTTGAACTAGAAGCCAATAAAATTTATATCGAAACCCGAATCCATCAACTCGAACTCCTCGAAGAAGCCATCAAAGATAGTGACCCCGAAGACCGAGAAAAACCAACCCAAATTTATCGCCTCATCTTTTCAGAAATGCCCCATGTCTCAGGGCAACGAATCATTAACGCCCTCAAAAAAATAGGCTTCACCGAAACCCATATCACCGGCAGCCATGCCCACCTCAAAAAAACAGAAACCCATACCTGTATCGTTCCCGTCCATCCCGACTTACCCCCCGGAACCCTTAAACATATCCTCAAAGACGCCCGAGTCAGCATCGAAGAACTCAAAGAACATCTCTGAGAGAGCATCCCCCTCCCCAGACCCCTCAGCAATTGTTCAGCAATTGTCAGGAAATCCCCAACGGGGCCAAAGAACCCCCCGACGCACCGTATGATATTTGGGGTGCATAAAGCCCACGGCGGCTTGCCAGACGCTCGCCCTGTCGTTACTAGAGAAACAATCATATGTTTGTATCTGACACCAGCATCGAGTCCATTGAAGCCTGGGAAATCCTCGACTCCCGAGGACGGCCCACCGTAGAAGCCGAAGTTCGCCTCGCCAATGGTGCCATCGGTGTAGCCAAAGTCCCCAGCGGCGCATCCACCGGAACCTTTGAAGCCCACGAACTCCGCGATGGTGACCCCCACCGCTACAACGGTAAAGGCGTCCTCAAAGCCGTAGAAAACGTCATCGACAAAATTGCCCCCGAACTCGTCGGCAAAGTCGACGCCCTCAACCAACTCGAAGTTGATGGCGTTATGCTCTATCGCGACGGGTCCGACAACAAAGCCAACCTCGGCGCCAACGCCATCCTCGCCGTCTCCCTCGCCAACGCCCACGCCTGCGCCTGCGCCCTAGAATTGCCCCTCTACCGCTACCTCGGCGGTCCCCTGGCGAATCTCCTCCCCGTTCCCATGATGAACGTCATCAACGGCGGAGAACACGCCGCCAACAACATCGACTTTCAGGAATACATGATTGTCCCCGTTGGCGCACCCTCGTTTAAAGAGGCCTTGCGTTGGGGGTCCGAAGTCTTCGCCTCCCTCAGCAAAGTCCTCGACGAAAAAGGCCTCCTCACCGGAGTCGGCGACGAGGGCGGATTTGCCCCCAACCTCGAATCCAACACCGCCGCCGCTGAACTGCTCGTCGATGCTATCCAACGAGCGGGTTATACTCCCGGCGAACAAGTGGCCCTGGCCCTCGATGTGGCCGCCAGTGAGTTCTACAGTGATGGCCAGTACACCTATGACGGGGCCAGCCGTTCCCCCGCTGAACTCATCGACTACCTGGCCGGCTTAGTCGAGAACTATCCCATCGTCTCGATTGAGGATGGCCTCCATGAAGAAGATTGGGATAACTGGAAATTGCTCACCGAACGCCTGGGCCATCGCTGCCAGCTCGTCGGTGATGACCTGTTTGTCACCAACAAAACTCGCCTGCAAACAGGCATTGAGCGCTCCGCCGGGAACTCGATTCTGATTAAAGTTAACCAAATCGGCTCCCTCACCGAAACTCTCGAAACCATTGATTTGGCCACTCGTAATGGCTTCCGCTCGGTGATTAGCCACCGTTCCGGGGAAACCGAGGACACCACCATCGCCGACTTAGCCGTCGCCACTCGGGCCGGACAAATCAAAACGGGGTCCCTCTGTCGCAGTGAACGGATTGCTAAATACAACCGTTTGCTACGGATTGAGAGTGAACTCGGCGATCGCGCCGTCTATGCCGGAACCCTCGGCATGGGTCCCGGTGCAACGGCCTAACCCCCAAAACATCAACCCCCCAGCCGAAACAGAACACGCTGCTTTGACTGGGGGGAGCGAGACGTTTGGGTTATATCAGTCCTGTTAGCAGAATTAGGTGGCTCATCGAGAATCCACCCATTCCCAAGGACTAGGAACCCGTGACTCGGTTGGTGAAATTGACAATCTTGCTTTGTAACTCCTTACGGGCCTCAGCAGTAAGCAGAAAGCGGAAGATGAACCAACCCGAATAGCCGATGCCGACCAACTCAAAGATTGGAGACAGCAGCGGGATATCGTTAATGGCATCAATAACAGACAAGGTTAAGTAGAGTGCGACAAGCGCCCCCACAACCAACGCCACATTGATGAGTGGCTTTTTGTATTCTGAGAAAAAGTGACCCACAATCCCAAATAGGTCAGACAAGACCGAGAGGACTTGTGCCTTCACTTCGTTAAACTGGTCTTTGTTCTCCGTATTTCCCGCCGAGTTGGAGATCTGAAGTTCCCCTCCCTTCGATTCAACTGCTGCGGCAGGCTGATCTGGGGTTGTGGTTTGTTCTCCGTTGGGGGTCGTTTCTGAAGTCATAATTAAAACCCTTAGAATGACAACGTTGATTTTATCTGAGAACGTTCCGACCTTAAATCTTAGAGCGTCCCGAACAGTCGCAATCCTACACCACATCCTGACCCTTCATCAGAATGCCATGCAAAACCTCCACGAGAGTGAACGACCGAACACGCTCATCAAGGATTACAGTGTCGGCTTCCTACCCAAAGAAGTGCTTTCCACTGCGAGAAGTGACAAGTCTTACCTTCTGGCGACAGGCGTTAGCCCGCGTCCCGCAGGTCAATGACATGGAGAACAAAGCAATGCTTGTATAGATCTGGCTTGGTTTTCGCCAAGTCACCTTCCATGCAAGGTTGTCTGGATTTTACCATAAGTCACCACCGCGTCCATCCCGATACTGAAAACATCGCCTTGTCCTCACCTCGTTTTACAACCTCGTTTTACAGTCTCGTTTTACAGTGCGGGGCTTCTCGCGGAATTAGCTGAAGCAGAGCCGCCCAAATTGCAAGTCGCTCCTGCAACAATCTCCACGGAACACCCCTTGACCTCACTGAGCCAAGCCTAATGCCTGTTTCCTCTCCCCTGCGATCCGCCAACACCTCTTCCGACACCTCTTCCGACCGGTCTCCAGTTCACGCTAAGATCGCGACCCTCCCTGATGATGTGGTTCATGCGATCGCCGCCGGAGAAGTCATCGACTCCCTGGCCGCCGTCGTCCGAGAACTCGCAGAAAATGCCCTCGACGCCGGAGCCAGCCGCATTGCCGTCTCCGTAGACCCCCAACAGTGGCGCGTCCGCGTCGCCGACAACGGCTGTGGCATGACTCACGACGACCTCGAACAGGCCGCCCGCCCCCACAGCACCAGTAAAATTAACCACCTCGACGACCTCGAACGCATCACCAGTCTCGGCTTTCGCGGCGAAGCCCTCCATAGCCTCGCGCAACTGGCCCAACTCCACATCTACAGTCGCCAGGGCGAGGACCCCGGCTGGCACGCCTCCTATAGCCGTCACGGCCGCATCACCCGCCTCATCCCTGCCGCCGTCGCCCCCGGAACCGTCGTCGAAGTGCATCAGGTATTCCAACGCTGGCAACAACGGCGAGAGGCCCTGCCCAACCCCCCTCAACAACTGCGGGCCGTCCAACTCACCCTTTATCACCTGGCCCTTTGCCATCCCCAGGTCTCCTGGCAAGTCCGCAAAGGTAACAAACCCTGGTTTAGCCTCAGCCCTGGCCAAAATGCCCAGCAAATTCTCCCTCAACTGTTGCGAGGCGTCAGTCATAACGACCTCTATTACAGCCAGAGTGAGACCTTAGAACTCGTACTCGGTCGGCCCGATCGCTGTCATCGCGGCCGCCCCGACTGGCTCAAATTCGCCGTCAACGGGCGAGTCGTCAACCTCCCTAACTTTGAACAGACCCTGCTGAGTACCCTCTCGCGATCGCTACCTCGCCACCGCTATCCCCTCTGTTTCCTCCATCTCCACATCCCCCCCCAACAGATCGATTGGAACCGCCATCCCGCCAAACGGGAAATCTACCTACAAAACAGCGACCACTGGCAAAGCCAACTCCGTGAAACCCTCGATCGCACCCTCACCCTCGACAGACACGACGGCAGCGACCATTCCCGCGTCCGTCAACTGCTACAAGTCCAAGAATCCTCCGGCCAGTACCACGTCCAAGAAGCCGCCATAGACCCCACTCAGGAGTCCAAGAAGACCCCTGAACGCCCCCTCATGCCCCTGCGAGCCATTGGCCAAGCCAACCGCACTTATATCGTCGCAGAACACCCCGACGGAGTCTGGCTCGTCGAACAGCATATCGCCCATGAACGGGTCATCTACGAACAACTGCGCCAAGACTGGGCCTTACAAGACCTCGACCCGCCCATCATTCTCTCGGGTCTCACCCCCGCCCAACTCGACAACCTACAGAACATTGGCATCACCGTTGACCCCTTCGGCGACGGACTTTGGGCCTTGCGCCAAGCCCCCATCCCCCTCGCCCAACGAGATGACTGCCCCGAAGCCCTACGAGAACTCAGCCAAGGCAGCCTAGAAGAAGCCCAAGTCGCCACCGCCTGTCGCAGCGCCATTCGCAACGGAACCCTCCTCACCCTCAAAGAAATGCAGCAACTGCTCGATCGCTGGCAACAGACCCGCAACCCCCACACCTGCCCCCATGGACGCCCCATTTACCTCCCCCTCAACGAGTCCTCCCTCGGCCGTTACTTCCGCCGCAGTTGGGTCATTGGCAAAAGTCATGGAATTTAAATCATGCTAAGTATTGCGAAGTTTTCCCCCCAACTGTTGACAAGTGTTACGGGGAGTATCCATAATTTTGGATTGTGTAAACTTAACCCTAATCAAGACCCTTGGCTAACGTAGTTGTAATCGGTGCCCAATGGGGCGACGAAGGAAAAGGCAAAATAACCGACCTGCTCAGCCGATCGGCAGATGTTGTAGTACGTTACCAAGGAGGGGTAAATGCTGGACATACCGTTGTCGTCAAAGACAAGACCTTTAAACTTCATTTAATCCCGTCTGGTATCCTCTACCCCCAGACCGAATGTATTATCGGCTCAGGAACCGTCATTGATCCTCAGGTTCTCATCGAAGAACTCGATCGCCTCAAAGACCTCGGTATTCCCACAGATAACCTGAAAATCGCCCAGACCGCTCATGTGACGATGCCCTATCATCGCATGATTGACCAAGCCTCCGAAGAACGGCGCGGAACCCACAAAATCGGCACCACCAAACGGGGAATTGGTCCAACCTATGCCGACAAATCTGAGCGAACCGGAGTCCGAATTTTAGACCTGATGGATGCCGACAGCCTGCGGGACATCCTGGCCTGGACGATTCCCCTCAAAAACGAGATCCTAGAGCGACTCTATAACCTGCCTCCCCTCGATCCCGAAGAGGTCGCCCAAGTCTATCTCCAATACGCCGAGCGTCTGCGGCCCCATGTCGTCGATGCCTCCCTCTGCGTCAACGATGCCGTCCGTCGTCGTCGTAACGTCCTCTTTGAAGGCGCCCAGGGAACCCTCCTTGACCTCGATCATGGAACCTATCCCTACGTCACCTCCTCCAACCCCATCGCCGGCGGCGCCTGCATCGGCGCCGGAGTTGGCCCCACCATCGTCGATCGCGTCATCGGTGTCGCCAAAGCCTACACCACCCGCGTCGGCGAAGGCCCCTTCCCCACCGAAATGGTAGAAGGAATTGGCGAAACCCTCTGCGATCGCGGCGCCGAATTTGGAACCACCACCGGCCGAAAACGCCGTTGTGGTTGGTTTGATGCCGTCATCGGTCGCTACGCCGTCCGCATCAACGGCATGGACTGTCTCGCCATCACCAAACTCGACGTTCTCGACACCCTCAGCGAACTCAAAGTCTGTGTCGCCTACGAAATCGACGGCGTGCGCACCACCGACTTCCCCAGCAGCGCCCGCCAATTCGCCAACTGCAAACCCATCTACGAAACCCTCCCCGGTTGGCAATCGAACACCGAAGACTGTCGCAGCCTAGAGGATTTACCCCCACAGGCCTTGAACTACCTCAAGTTCCTAGCCGAACTCATGGAAGTTCCCATCGCGATCGTCTCCCTCGGCGCCGGCCGACACCAAACCATCATCGTCGAAGATCCCATTCACGGTCCCAAACGCGCTCTCCTAGATGCCAACGGCGACCCGGTGATGAAAAAATAACCTAGATATCAAGGCATCCCCCCAGATGTCCCTGCCGGAAACGGGTGCGCCACCTCCGGTACACCCCTGCCCAGTCCCCCTCTTGCCTCTTGCCTTCCTCTCCCACGTGTTACCTACACTCGCGAGAATGCTCACGTTGTAATCTTTGATTCAACGTTGAGATGAATCACGGCAACTACTGTAGTACAATAGGGAGACACTTCAAGGTAAGTAGGTAACGTAAAGACTTTGCGGTAAAGACGGCATTGTGTGTAGTCCAGTCTAACGACTTGGTAGCCTATGAGGACTTGAAGGCGTAACACCTGCTAAGAAATCACAACCTTCCGTTAAGAAGTAAGTACCGTAGGGCATACGGAAACTCACGCCTCCGGAGACATCGACCTCTGCTTTGGTGGGGAAACTCCTCAAGGTAAGCCGAGTCGTAGAAAGAGGAAACCTCATCAGTGATGGTGGGAATCCCACGCTATATTCTTTGAATTAGCGTGGGAGGATGTCAAAATGAAACGCTTGGCTGCTTAAAATTAAGGTTTGTAGATAACCGCAACAGACGACTATGCAACTGACTGTAGAATGTAAATCCCGCCCCGAAGGGAGTAAACCCAAAGCCTTACGACGAGAAGGATTTGTTCCTGCCGTCCTCTATGGACATGATGGAACCAACTCCCTGGAATTGGTTGTTGACGAGAAATCCGTTCAACAACTTCTCAAAGATCCCAACGTATCCAATAGTCTGATTAAAGTCACCATCGCCGATGGAGGCTGGAGCGGACAAACCCTGCTGCGGGAAGTGCAAATGCACCCCTGGAGAGGCTATCCCTATCACCTCAGCTTCTTCTCCATCGCCTCCCAAGCCACGGTACAAGTCGATCTCCCCCTCAACTTCGTGGGTGAACCCGTTGGCGTCATCCGTGATGGCGGTATCCTGGAAACTCAGGTCAACGACGTGGCCGTCGAATGCGCCCCCGACAATATCCCGGAAACCATTGATATCGATGTTTCCGCCCTAGAAATGGGAGGCAGTATGCACTTAAGTGAAGTCACCTTCCCGGAAGGAGTCCGAGCGGTCACGGATGCTGACTTACTCCTCGTTACCATTCAAGCACCTCGTGTTGCTCAAACGGAAGACGAGGAAAGTGCAACCTCAGAAGCCAGCAAACTCCTCGATGCTCTTGAAGAAGCCAGCGAAGACTAAATTGGTTTCAAGGTTCGACGGCAGATTTGCCCACCAAAAACCAGGGTCATTCCCTGGTTTTTTCATGTCCATATCACCCCCTCTTGCCTCCTGCCTCTTGCCATCCCCTCTTGGGAGGGGTTAGGGGTGGGTTATGCCTCTTGCCATCCCCTCTTGGGAGGGGTTAGGGGTGGGTTATGCCTCTTGNCTCTTGCCATCCCCTCTTGGGAGGGGTTAGGGGTGGGTTATGCCTCTTGCCATCCCCTCTTGGGAGGGGTTAGGGGTGGGTTATGCCTCTTGCCTTCTTCCCCCTGTTCCCTGTTCCCTATTCCCTATTCCCTTCTTCTAAATCATGTCCAAATACAACCTTTATGCCCTCGGTAATGCCCTCGTTGACTTTGAATTTGAGTTAGATGAGGCCAAACTCTCTAGCCTCGGAATTGATAAAGGGGTGATGACTCTCATTGACGAAGAGCGTCATCATCATCTTGTCAGTGAACTGGCTCCCCATGAAGTTAAGAAAGCTTGCGGCGGTTCATCGGCGAATACTGCGATCGCCGTCAGTCAGTTTGGCGGCCGTAGTTTCTACTCCTGTCGCGTCGCCAACGACGACAGTGGCCTGTTTTATCTCGAAGACTTACAACGATGTGGCGTTGAGAGCAACATTAACCCGAACGCTCGCCCCGACGGCGTAACTGGCAAATGCTTAGTGTTTGTCACGCCCGACGCCGATCGCACCATGAACACCCACCTCGGGATTGCGGCCGAGTTTTCCAGCCAGGAGTTAGTTCCCGAAGCCATCACCGACTCTGACTATCTCTACATCGAAGGCTATCTCGTCAGTTCCCCCACCGGTAAAGCCGCCGCCATCGAAGCCCGCAACTTGGCCCAAACCTCTGGCGTCAAAACCTCCCTGTCTCTCTCCGATCCCAACATGGTGAGTTTCTTCAAACCGGGATTATTAGAGATGATTGGCGACGGACTCGACTTCCTCTTTGCCAACGAAACCGAAGCCCTTAAACTGGCCGAGACGAATGATCTCAACCAGGCGATCGCCCATTGTCAAACCCTCGCCAAACAATTCGCCATTACCCGAGGCCCCCAAGGCTCCCTAATTTTCGACGGAGACTCTATCATTGAACTCGATGCCGTCCCCGTAAACGCCATCGACACCGTTGGCGCCGGAGATATGTACGCCGGAGCGTTACTCTATGGAATCACCCATGGTATGAGCCTCCCAGATGCCGGAAAACTCGCATCTAAAGCCGCCGCCCGCGTCGTCTCCAGCCTTGGTCCCCGCCTCGAACCTCAAGACACTCGTTCACTCCTATAACCGTAAACGGTGGACAGTTGAGCGCACCATGACCCCTCAACTGTCCACCCTCAACCCTTAACGATAAACAATGTCTTCCCTTCCCCCTCTGATTCAACAGATGCAGCAACCGGAGTTTTACCCCCATCCGGTGACGCAACCGATTGAACTCAAACAAACTCATGGCTCGTTTGTTCTATTGACGGGAGAGTTTGTCTACAAAGTCAAAAAATCTGTTGATTTAGGATTTTTTGACTATTCAACGGTGGAGAAACGGAAGCATTTTTGTCAAGAGGAATTACGTTTAAATCAACGAGGTGCGCCGGGCATCTATTTGGCGGTCTTACCGATTATCCAGCACGGCGATCGCTTTCTCTTAGATAGCAACGAAAATAGCGATAAAGACCCCGTTGACTATACCCTAAAAATGCGACAGTTTCCCAAAGATAATCTCTTTGTAGACTTACTCGATCGCGGGGAACTCACTCACGCTCAGATGGAAGACTTGGGGCGACTGGTGGCTGACTATCACGCTGAAGCAGCCACGAGCGAGGAGATTTCTCAGTTTGGAGAAATTGCCGCCATTCGTGAAGCCATTGACGACAACTATCACTATACTCAAGCCTATATTGGGCGAGTTCAAAGCCAAAAACAGTTTCAGGAAACAAAAGCCTATAGCGATCGCATCTTCACAGACCATCCCGACTGGTTTCAAGCACGAATCGCCAACGGCAAAATTCGCAACTGTCACGGGGATTTACACCTACGCAACATTGCACTTTGGGGCGACCGTATTCTTCTGTTTGACTGCATCGAATTTAACCAATCTTTTCGCTATGTCGATGTCATGTACGATGTCGCCTTTACCGTCATGGATTGTCAAGCCAGGGGACGGCCCGATTTAGGAAACGCTTTCCTCAACACCTACCTCGAATGGACAGGAGATTGGCAAGGATTGCGCGTTTTACCCCTCTATCTCAGCCGTCAGGCCTATGTTCGCGCCAAAGTGACCTCCTTCCTCCTCGACGACAATTCCATCCCCCCCCAGGAGAAAGAAGCCGCCGCTCAGACCGCCGCTGACTATTATCATCTCGCCTGGAGCTATACTCAATCCAAGTCCGGGGAAATTATTATGATGTCCGGGTTATCGGGGTCAGGTAAAAGTACGACAGGCCGACAAATTGCTCAAAGCCAAAGCGGGATTCAAATTCGCTCTGATGCGGTTCGTAAACACCTAGCAGGTGTTCCTCTCAATCAACGGGGACCCGATGCGATTTATTGCCCCGAAATGAGCGATCGCACCTATAGCCAACTCGCAGACTTGGGGGTTATGTTAGCGGATTTGGGCTGGACCGTCATTCTTGATGCTAAATACGATCGCCGCCGCTGGCGAGACAAGGTTCACGAGCGATCGCAAGCCGCGAATATCCCCCTAAAAATCGTTCATTGTCAAGCCCCGTTAGCGGTCTTAGAAGCCCGTCTGACGCAACGAACTGGGGACATCGCTGATGCAACCGCCGACCTTCTCGCCAAGCAAGCTGAACAGGCGGAAGACTTCACGCCCTACGAGCGATCGCTCCTCGTAGATCGCCCCGAATCTAACCTGAATTAAACACAAGATGATATGGAATTTCAGAGGTTCATTCTTAACGACTCCCAAATCCTCGGGCCATCAAACTCGCAAACAGAGGAATTAGCAAAAATCCTACAATTTCCACACTGACTAGGGTCGATAGCACCTGAAACTTGACGCGACTCAACACCGGCGCCGCCGACTCCCGCAACTCCTTAATCCAGAGGATAAAGGTGATCGTCGGATAAATCGATAACGCTCCCACAAACAAAAATAAACCGATTTTTGTCCAAAAAATGGGATTGTTCATATAATAAGCTGCCCCTTTCCCAAAATAGAGGACGCGCCAAATTCCAGTCACGAGAACCACAATCGCCGACAGTCCATACACAGAATCAGCAATCACAATCCGTTGCGCTTCTTCAAAACTGAGACGTTCTCGAAGACTGATTCGTTCAACTACCAGAGCGGCGATCGCCAACATAAAGGCAATATAGTGAAAATAGGCAACAATAGCACTGTTTAACATGATTGACTCTCTACAGATTCCTGAAAAATTGACAAAGAATTGACAAAGAATTGACAAAGAAAAGCCCATTGAGACCTCAAACAACCGTTCCTAGCCTAAACTCAAAACAAACTTGCCTTAAGCCAAACCTTGAATCCAACCTTGGACTCGACCGCCGCCAGACTCAACAGTTGGGCTAGACCTTGGGCCACACCTTGAGCAAAGATTTACTCAACAACGATACTATCATAATTTCCCACAAACCCAGGCCAGAGAGAGACCCCTCAGCCCCCGCCGCGATCGCCAATTCGTCAACAAACCATTACCCACGTTGCCAGAGTGGGGGATTTTCAACTAGAATTTATGCTTTAAAATCGAAATAGGTAGTCGAGATCGGCCGTTGTCAGAACGAGATCCAAGGCATTGTTCCTAACCCAAAGCCGCTTTGCCAACGAATTGACGTTCAAAGCAAGTCCTTGTTAAAACCCCCCTCCCGAATGGGATGGTCAGCTTTACCCGAGGCGATCGTGGCAAATCGTACCTCAAAGCTGACGCTGTAACGTAACGTTTCCGATGCAGATCCCCCCACATCCAGTCCCACATCCAGTCCCACGTACAATCCCACGTACATCCCCGACTCAGAATGTCCCACCGGCAACTGTGGGACGTTATCATCTCCGTGACGATCTTCAGGATGGCCATCCTAAACCCTGGGAGTCGATCTCCACCCCAAACTCTGACGCCGAGTCTCTCGAACTATCCCACCCACAAAAAAGCTAGAATACCCATCACGTAGAGGAACGAACATGGATCGAATGGGCATCAACCGCAACGCAAACCAGCAAACCCCCCCGCAATCAGACCCCAACCGAGCAGCCAGTGCGCCTCGGGAGGGACAACGTTGGCTCGTTGAAGAGCGAGACGCTTGTGGGGTTGGCTTTATTGCCGCACCGAACGGACAGGGCAACCATGACATCGTCGGTAAAGCCCTCGCCGCCCTCTCCTGTCTCGAACATCGGGGTGGATGCAGTGCCGACGACGACTCCGGAGACGGAGCCGGGATTCTTATGGCCATTCCTTGGACCCTGATTGAACAATGGTGTCAAGAGAACAACCTGACTTCAGCGGTTCGTGAGCGCATGGCCGTGGCCATGATCTTTTTGCCCCAAGACGAAGAAACCGCCCAAGAAGCCCGGGACGTCGTCAACGAAAACCTAGAAAAAGCTGGATTTAACATCATCGGTTGGCGTGTAGTTCCCGTCAATCCTGACGTTCTCGGTCCCCAAGCCAAAACCCTCCAGCCGCAAATCGAGCAAGTCATTGTCAGCCATAACGAACTCGACGGAGACGAACTTGAACGGGCCACCTTCTACGGACGGCGTTTGATTGGCAAAAACCTAAACGAGCATCCTGCCATCCAATGGGGCTATAACTTCTATATCTGCTCCCTCTCCAACCGCACCATCGTCTACAAAGCCATGGTGCGCTCAGCCGTCCTGGGAGACTTCTACCGCGACCTGCCAAACCCCGACTGCACCAGCTCCTTCGCCGTCTATCACCGCCGCTTCAGCACCAACACCATGCCTCGCTGGCCCCTGGCGCAACCCATGCGCCTACTGGGTCATAACGGCGAAATCAATACCCTCCTCGGGAACATCAACTGGATGAAAGCCCGTAGCCAGGACTTAGACCATGACGTATGGGGCGATCGCATCGACACCCTGCTGCCCATCGTTCACGCCGACAACAGCGACTCGGCCAACCTAGACAACGTCATGGAACTGTTAGTGCGTTCCGGGCGCAGTCCCCTCGAAGCCTTAATGCTGATGGTTCCCGAAGCCTACATGAACCAACCGGAACTCGAAGCCTATCCGGAAGTCTTAGACTTCTACAAATACTACAGCGGCGTTCAAGAAGCCTGGGATGGCCCCGCCCTGTTAGCCTTCAGTGATGGTAAAGTCGTCGGTGCAGCCCTCGATCGCAACGGCTTACGGCCCGCTCGCTACATCCTCACCAAAGACGGCTTCGTTATCGTCTCGTCTGAAGCCGGAACCGTCCCCATTGACCCCGCCAACATCCTCGAAAGTGGCCGTCTCGGACCCGGACAAACCCTTGCCGTTGACCTCGAACATCACAAACTCCTCAAAAACTGGGATGTCAAACGGCAAGTCGCTGCCAAACATCCCTTCGGCGAGTGGGTTGCCGCTCGACCCATTTTGGGGAAAGCCGAGACCGACTCCCCCTTCCAAGTCGATGGCGAGAGCCTTGTACAACAACAAACCGCCTTCGGCTACACCAAAGAAGACGTCGATATGGTGGTGGTTCCCATGGCCCGAGATGCCAAAGAACCCACCTTCTGCATGGGAGACGACATTCCCCTGGCCGTCCTCTCGGACAAACCCCGCCTCCTCTACGACTACTTCAAACAGCGCTTTGCTCAAGTCACCAACCCCGCCATCGACCCCCTGCGGGAAGGCTTGGTCATGTCCCTGGAAATGAAACTCGGACGACGAGGCAACCTCCTCGATCGCGCCCCCGGCCCCGATCGCCTGCTGCGTATCGAGAGTCCTGTCCTCGGAGAAAATGACCTCAGCGGCATCCGTAACAGCGTTCTCAAGACCGTAACCCTCTCGACCTTCTTTGACCTCAATACCGGGGCAGAGGGGCTAAAACCGGCAGTAGAAGCCCTCTGTGAGCAAGCCGCCGCCGCCATTGAAGACGGGGCGGAAATCCTCATCCTCAGCGATCGCACCGACGGCAACGGCAACCCCAGCCTCGTCGGCGAAGACAACAGCTACATTCCCCCACTCCTAGCCGTCGGCGCCGTTCACCACTCCCTCATCGCCCGAGGCCGACGGATGAAAGCCTCCCTCGTCGTCGATACCGCCCAATGCTGGAGTACCCACCAGTACGCCTGTCTCATTGGCTATGGCGCCAGTGCCGTTTGTCCCTATCTGACCTGGGAAACCCTGCGTCAATGGGTCAACAACGATCGCACCCAATCCATGATGAAATCCGGAAAACTGCCGGAATTGACCCTAGCTGACGTACAAGCCAACTACCGCAAAGCCGCCGAAGCCGGATTGCTGAAAATTCTCTCCAAAATGGGAATTTCCCTACTCACCAGTTACCAAGGGGCGCAAATCTTTGAAGCCATTGGCATCGGCGCCGACTTGCTGGACTTGGGCATGAAGGGAACCGCCTCGCGCATTGGTGGCATGACCGTCGCTGACTTAGGTCGCGAAGTCCTCAGTTTCCACAAACGGGCCTTCCCCCATGTCGCGAAGTTGGAAAACTACGGCTTCGTGCAATATCGCAAAGGGGGCGAATATCACGGCAACAACCCCGACATGACAAAAGTGCTGCACAAAGCCGTGCGCGAGCAGCAGTACGACCATTACGAGGTCTATAAAAATCACCTGATGAACCGTCCGGTGACCGCCCTGCGGGACCTCTTAGACTTGGAGGGCGATCGCCCCTCAATCCCCATCGAAGAGGTCGAACCCATCGAGGCCATCCTCAAACGCTTCTGCACCGGCGGAATGTCCCTCGGCGCCCTCTCCCCAGAAGCCCACGAAACCTTGGCGATCGCCATGAACCGCATCGGCGGCAAATCCAACTCCGGCGAAGGGGGAGAAGATCCCGCACGCTTCCAAATCATCGATGACGTAGACGAAAACGGCTTCTCCAACATTCGTCCCCAACTCAAAGGCCTCAAATCCGGCGATACCGCCTCCTCCGCCATCAAACAAGTGGCCTCAGGACGCTTTGGTGTGACTCCCGAATATCTCATGCACGCCAAACAAATCGAGATTAAAGTCGCCCAGGGGGCAAAACCCGGAGAAGGAGGACAACTTCCCGGCCGCAAAGTCAGCGAATATATCGCCATGTTGCGCCGCTCAAAACCCGGCGTCCCCCTCATCTCCCCCCCTCCCCACCATGACATCTACTCCATTGAAGATTTGGCGCAACTGATTTTTGACCTGCACCAAATTAACCCCGAAGCTGGAGTGTCCGTGAAACTGGTGTCCTCCGTCGGGATTGGAACCATCGCCGCTGGGGTGGCCAAAGCCAACGCCGATGTCATCCAAATTTCGGGTCATGACGGCGGAACCGGCGCCTCTCCCCTGAGTTCGATTAAACACGCCGGTAGTCCCTGGGAATTGGGCCTGACGGAAGTCCATCGCGTCCTCATGGAAAACCAACTCCGAGAACGAGTCACCCTGCGCACTGATGGGGGAATCCGCTCCGGTTGGGATGTGGTTATGGCCGCTCTCATGGGCGCTCAGGAATATGGCTTCGGAACCATTGCTATGATTGCTGAAGGCTGCATTATGGCGCGGGTTTGCCACATGAATAGCTGTCCCGTGGGTGTGACCACGCAACGGGAAGACCTGCGCAAACGCTTCCCCGGGATTCCCGAGAACGTGGTCAACTTCTTCCTGTTTGTTGCCGAAGAAGTGCGATCGCTCCTGGCTCGCCTCGGCTATCGCTCTCTCAATGACCTCATTGGCCGCTCTGACTTGCTCAAAGTTCGTCAAGAGGTGCAATTGAGCAAACCTCAGTCCATCGACCTCAAATGCTTGACCGACTTACCTCAAGCCGAGAATCATGACTGGGCCAATCCCCAACCCGTTCACAGCAACGGTCCCGTGTTGGATGAGCAGATTTTGGCCGATCCTGACATCGCCAATGCCATTCAAAACCAAGGTTCCGTCAGCAAAACCATTGAGATTGTCAACACCGATCGCTGTGTGGGAGCGCGCATCGCCGGAGTCATCGCCAAGAAATATGGCAACAGCGGCTTTGAAGGACAATTAGATCTCACCTTTACCGGTAGTGCGGGCCAGAGTTTTGCCGCCTTCAACCTCCCCGGAATGGTCTTAACCCTAGCCGGGGAAGCCAACGACTATGTGGGTAAAGGAATGCACGGCGGAGAAATTTGCATCAAACCGGCCGCTGGAACCACCTTTGACCCAGCCGAAAACGTCATCCTCGGCAACACCTGTCTCTATGGCTCAACGGGTGGCATCTTGTTCGCTCAAGGCTCGGCCGGAGAACGATTTGCCGTTCGCAACTCGAAAGGTCAAGCCGTCATCGAAGGCGCTGGTGACCACTGTTGCGAATATATGACCGGTGGTGTCGTCGTCGTACTCGGCCCCGTCGGCCGCAACGTCGGCGCCGGAATGACCGGTGGGTTAGCCTACTTCCTCGATGAAGATGGCAAGTTCCCCGCCAAAGTCAACCCGGAAATTGTCAAGATTCAGCGGGTTTCGACCCCAGCCGGTGAAGAGCAGTTGAAGTCTCTGATTCAAGCTCACGGCGATCGCGGCAGTGCCAAGGCTCAACGGATTCTGGAGAACTGGTCAACCTATCTACCTCAGTTTTGGCAGGTGGTTCCTCCGAGTGAGGCCGACTCTCCCCAAGCGGCTGAAGCGAAAGCGTTTGCCAATGCCTAGTTCCCATTAGCCTAGTTTGACGTTTCCCCCCTGTAATTCTCAGGGGGGTTTTTGGTACGAAGTCGGGGCGATACGCTCGTCTTTCGCTAGAATATGGCCAATCAATGGAGGATAAAAAACTGAGATGACAGCAACTACGGTTGAACGCTTACACAGTTTTGAAGAGTATCTTCAGTATGATGATGGAACAGACAATCGCTATGAATTAGTCAAGGGAAAGTTAGAACCCATGAATCCCCCAACGATTAGACATTTGCTCATTGCTGATTTTCTTCAGGATGTATTGAAGGCAGAAATTGCTCGGATGAACTCACCTTGGCTTTGTTTTAAAGAAGCAGGAGTCAGAACCGGCTTGAGAAAGTCCCGCTTAGTGGATGTTTGCGTCGTCTCTCGGGACCAGGTGATGGATGCACTCGATCGCTCGGCGGTGTTCCAAACCCCTCCGTTGCTAGTGATTGAAATTGTTAGTCCCGAATCGGTGAACCGCGATTATCGCTACAAACGCTCGGAATATGCCGCCGCTGAAATCCCTGAATATTGGATTGTTGATCCAATGGTCAATCAAATCTCGGTGTTGCGCCTGGAGGAAGGATTATATGAAGAGAGTCAGTTTACACAGACGCAACCCATTGTTTCTCAACAGTTTGCAGACTTAAACTTGACAGTAGATCAGGTGTTTGCGGCTGCCAACTTAGGGAACTCGTCTCCAGAGTCACCCTCCTAATTGAGCCTCATCTAAGGTGAAGCCGACCCCGACGATCGCCGCAAGTCTAAATGATAGCGATAGAGCGCAACTGGACTTCCGTTAGCACGAAAATAGGCGGGATCTTTAGGAGATAGATAAATGGCTGTCAGTTGTTCAGCTTCGAGATGATCAGCATCCTGTTTTTGATAGTCGGTCGTGGTTTCAACTTCATTAAAATAGATTTGTCCAGGACTGCGAAACACTTGGTAGATAATTTCGGTCGAGAGAAAGCGATCGCTCTCGGGTTGTTCACGATTGCGTCCCCGCACCACCGAGACTAATTCTTGTCCTCCCGCCATATCGATAATCTGACGGTTAGGATTCTCCGAATCGCGGATAATCTGAATGTCACTCTCCTCACCAAAATAGGCTTGACTGATATTTTCACTATTAAAGGTGCGATCGCCGACCACTAAACCCGTCTTTTTCTGAGGTTCAAAGCGGACTTGAAACGTCAGCGGTTGATTAAGATAACGGCGATTTCCCTCAAATCCAGGACTCTTTAAATCCGGCGCTAAGGGAGCCTCTAACTGCAACAGGGTACTCGTCACATCCCAGGTTCCAGCCATCCAGTCGGGATAGACTAACTCCTCTTTGTTCACCACCGTAACCGTGGGTTTCTGTTGCCAATAGGGAAAGCGCTCAACGCGATCGCTCAAGGAATCAGCCCAAGCACTCGGCATCCCCAACAGCCAAAATACTGCCAATAAACAGAGTCCTTTGTAGACCCGTTGCGTTAAACAATGTTGCATCAAACAATGTTGCGTTAAACAATGTTGCGTCAAAAAACGTCTCACAATCAGTTTATAATATAAGTTGCCCTAAATAGGCGAGATCAACCCTATTTTACAAGGATTTGTCCCTGTTCATCAATCATGATGGGAGCATTTGGGAAATCAGTCTGAGTTAAATTGCGAATCAAGTTGACTGTCCGAAATTGACCGTCCGGCACCGGAATACCCGTCGTCCCTAAATGAATCGGAATAATCTGTCCCGAAATAAATTCGCCTTCTAAGTTTAATTCAACCTCTAAAATCAAAGAATAGGCTAACGCTCCCTCCGTTGAAAGGGTCTGATAGCCCACAAAATCAGCCAAAGAATAGGCAATTAAGCGGTCATTATACAAGTTGATCGCTCGGGGAATATGGGGACCATGACCTAAAATTAAATCCGCCCCCGCGTCAATCGCCTCGCGAGAAAAGCCCACGATATTACCGCGATCTTCCCCCAGGAAGTATTCCTGGCGATCGCTCACGTGCATCGCCCCCGTTCCTTCCGCCCCAGCGTGAATCGACAGCACAATCACTTCAGCTTGTTTATCCGCTTCAGCAATCAATTGTCGAGCCAACTCGATATTATTAATCTCATTATGAAAATCGTAAGTACTAAAGCCAATAAACGCGATCGTCACATCCTCTACATCCAAATAGGTGATTTGATAGCGTTCTCCAACCGTCGCAATACCCACATCATTGAAATTCCGAATCGTATCCCGCAAACCAATCTCGCCAAAGTCCATCGAATGATTATTCGCCAAACTGACAATATCAAAACCAGCATCTTGTAAAAGATAGCGATAACTCGGAGGCGATCGGAAGGCAAATTGGGTGCCGCGACTGGTATCCTTGGGACTATTGGGATGATCCGTTAGCGTACTTTCATAATTCCCAAATAGAATATCTGCTCCCTGTAAGTCTTTCATCACATTGGCAAAGAAAAGACTCGGATCAGCCGGGAGGCGATTGTTGGGATAGTTGGTTCCCAAAATCATATCTCCCACCGCCTTGATGCGAATTGAACTGGGAAGATTGGGAGTGGGAATCTCAGGCGTTTCTGGAAGAACCTCGCTGAGATTGGTTTCGGCGGGAGATTGGGGTGAGGACGATGGCGTTAGGCGATCGAGGTTTTGCGAGATCGTCGCCAAAACCGTTTGTCCAAGTTGGCGACTCTGACCCTGTAACTGACTGTGATCGAGGAGTCCCCAAAGTCCCCCAAAGCTAAATCCTAGCAGACTCAGGGCTGAAACCCGCATCACCAGGCGATTCGAGCGGGACTGAGACGATGGGGCCGCCGCTGGAGTCTGGGGGGACTCGGACGATTGAGGCGATCGCACCCGAGAGGTCCCTCGCGGTGTAAACTCCCTCAAAGGATATTTATAAGTCCAATCCGGCTCATGCTGTCCCCAGCGTCGCCCATAAATCACGATCGCCTGCACCCCCGCCAGATGACACTGTTGCACCGCTCGTCGTGCTAAGGGAATACAGACTGTTCGGTCAGGAATAACGCGAGCCTCAAATAACACCTGTAACCAGGGATTGCGTTGTTGCAGCCGTACCGAAATCTCATCAGACAGTAAGGCTTGGTCAATTCCTTGAACAATTGACCGTAGCTCAGTTGTTGGGTCATTATGGCCTTGTGGGTAAGCTTCCACCGCGCTGACATCTCCCCCTTATGACTTGCTCCTTTGTATCACAGATGGGAGGCCCCAGAACCCGGATCATTTGATTGGTCTTTCTTTTCTTTCAGCGTCGCCAGCATTAGGGCAATTCAAGCGCAATTCACAAGACTTAAGCCACCCTTTAAGACCCCTGCGGTCTCCGACGACGGTAACGCATCCAAGCCGCACCACTATACAGTTGAAAAGCAGGGTCCCAATGACTTGCTTCGTTGCGTTCAATGTCAATATACGGTTGAATGCCCTCCATGAGAAAATGGAAGTCGATCGCCGTTTCAGCAAATTGCATGAAGTCCGACCAGATCAGACCATCACTGAGTTGATGATCAAACACCTTGATAATGCCATTCCAGTTAATTCGCAAGGTGGCCGCTCGTAGTTTACCAATTTGCTGCTGTTGTTCCGGGGAAAAAATCACCCCCTTGTCAAACTCGTAGGAGCGATCGCAAAAACGCAAAATCACCCCCCGCTTCGGGAGATGCAAATCGCACATTTGCACAAAATCTTGAGTTTCGGGTTTACGTTTGATCTGATCCTTCGTGCGGCGGCTGATGTCATAACTCACCGCATTAATAAACAGAGGGATTCCTCCCCGCACCTGTTGACGCACCTCGGCCCAGTCAAAACTAAACTTTCCCTGACGATTTTCGCGATCGCGACAGATGACCACCGGTTTCGGTGTCAAAGATTGCACATAATCAACGCGCCAGACATTTAACTTGGCGATCTCCGTTAACGACGCGGTAAACGCGCAGATATCCGTTGCGGCCAACTCCTGTTCATACACCTGCAACTCCGCCAGGGGACCCGTACGATACAGCCGCCAACCCCGAACCTGCAACATCAGACGCGCCGCATAGGCCTCAACGTCAAACACCCGCGCCAATTGTTGCGCCGCCTGTTTACGGCGTTCCTTGGGCGTCGCTTCTAGCACCAAAACCCCCACCTCCTCGGGATCTGACTCGGCTTTGGCGGCGGCGATCGCCTTCTCTCGCTGTGTTTTGCGTTTCGTCTCCAGCCGCTGCATTCCCTGTCTGGCTTGACTCAGGAGTCGAGGCGAACTGTTATCTCGTAACAAAACTCGATAGGCCTGTTCGGCCTCATCGAGTCGTTGAGTCTCTTCGTAGAGGCGAGCAATATAAAACCGCACCCAGGGATTTTCGGGCATTGTTCGATATAAAACTTTGAGATGTCGGGAGGCGCTACGATAGTCTCCTGTCTCCAAAGCCGCGATCGCATCTTCGAGAGAAGGCATAGTGTCAATGACGTGTTAATCGTTAACCGTCAACGATTAATAGTGATCGTCAAACTCAACGACTGAACTGAGTTCGACCACTATTATAATAGCCCGTTTTACCGGTTAAGCCGTGAGAGTTAGCAAAAACGCTAGGTTTTCCGACGCCACCAACGCATGGGGGGCGTTCGCCGGCATAAAGACGAAAACACCGGGTTTGAGGGCGATAGGTTTTCCGTTTAACGTGAGGGTTCCTGTCCCCTCAATGACGGTCACTGAGGCGTTACGGGTGGCCGTATGTTCTTCAATATCGGTATCTTTCCCGAGACAGAAAAGAGTATGTTGAGACACGTCATCTTTGACAATCACTTGACTGAGAACCGCGCGATCGCGATATTCAATCAAATCGGCTAATTCCGTGTCAAAGGGAACGTCGGGAGTGGTAATCGTCGCCATAATAGAAATGTCCTCGGTAAATGATAAAACAACGTCGGGGCGAACCCTTGTCAGCGTTCTCTATTGACTCCGTTGAGCCGCCATGAGCCAATAGCCTAAACTGGAACGATAGTGATTGAACACCTGACGCATTCCCAAGATGCGATCGCGTAACTCGGGATGTCGCACTAGATTCACCGCAAACTTCATCGTCCCGAGTACCCCCTCATCTTGGATCAGACGAGAGACATCGAGCAAATCCATTGGCCCTGAAGTCTGGTGTTGTATCGTCAATCCCGCCTCCTGAGCCAATTTTTGCCAATCTTCAACCGTCAGAGGTTGAGCGTTGACACGCAAGCTACTCGCTAAAGACTGGGAGACTTCTCGGGTGGTCGTTTTCATCTCATGGGAGAGAAAGACACCACCGGGTTTGAGGCGATCGCGAATCAAGTGAAACAGTTTCACCTTACCAGCCGCCGCTTGCATCGTCACGATCGCTTCGGCTAGGACAAAATCGAACTGTTCGGGAATCTCATCGAGATTGAAAATGCTGGCCTCGATAAAACGAATGCGATCGCTCAACCCCGCCGCCTCCACCGCCGCCCGCGATCGCTCAACACTCTCAGGGTTTTGTTCGACTCCCACCACCTTAACGTCAAACTGACGCGCCAAGGCGATCGCACTCACCCCAAAACTCGACGCCAGTTCTAACACCGTATCCCCCGGCTGAAAATTCGCCCACGTGAATAACTGTTGGCTGGCGGCCTGACCCCCAGGCCGCAGAATCGTTTTACCCGCCGCCGCCAGAACCTCATGGCCTGGGGCGGTTTTGGGATTGAAAAGTTTGGACGTCATGGCTATTGCTCCTGAGTCGTTATTTCCAGTTAAACGCCTGCGCAGCAAAATGACCTTGATATAAGTCAAATCCTTCGACATCCCATCCTCCACCAGCAAATCTGGGCAGCAAATCTGGGCAGCAAATCTGGAAAATTCACAAATTGCCCTTGACATTCAAGTACAATTTTTTTACAATAGAACCATAAATAAAGCTTCACCCCTTAATCAAAGCGCACCAAATTTTTGCTTAAGGTTGGCAAGGCTTCGCGGCTCCGGTGCGGGCCGCGCAAAGCCAAACATCTAAGCAGCGCAATTTTTTTAAGTTACGTTGTTTTAGATTTTCGTACAGAAAGTAGCCCCAAAAGCAGCCCCAAAAGCAGCCCCAAAAATTCTCAATCCAGTCCAGACTCAAGAGCCGCCGCCACCAGAGCCAGAGCTACCGTCGGAGCCGTAACCGCCCGTAAAATCCGTTGTCCCAGAGAAACCTCCTGCCAACCGGCCGCGATCGCAACCTCAACCTCAGCCGTCGTCCAGCCTCCTTCCGGGCCAATCGCGATCGCCATCTCAGCCATCTCAAGACCCCAAGACGCGACATCCTGGCGGACTTGCCTCAACAAATGAGGCCGATCTCCCCGAGCCACACAGAAATAGGTCCGAGCCAGGCCAACCGCCGCGATCGCCTCAGCCAGAGACATGGGCCTCTCAATCCTGGGAACCCATTGTCGTTCCGACTGTTCCGCCGCCTCCGTCGCAATCCGTTGCCAGCGTTGCAACTTATTCGGACTGGGTTTCAAGAGCGTGCGATCGCTCAACACCGGAATCACCCGAGCCACCCCCAACTCCGTCGTCTGACGAACCACCTCATCAAACCCTTGCCCCTTCGGCAACCCAGCCAACAACGTCACAGAGATAGGCAGTTCCCGATTGAAGTCCAACGGCTGTAACACCCGTCCATAAGGGCCTTCCTCCCCCTCAACCAACTCCGTTTCCCAGCAACTCCCCGAACCATCCATCGCCACAAAGCGATCGCCCCCCTGCAACCGCAACACCCGCATCAAATAATGAAGCTGCTGGCGATTGAGAGTGAGAGTGCGATCGCAAAGTTGGCTCGACTCAACCGTAATTCGTTGCACGTTAGATCAATCGTTGAGATGCAATTGAGAACCGCTAATTCGCCACCGGAACCCCCTTCTCAATCTCACTGCTGACCTCATAAAAGCCCGTTTTCGGCGGCGACAAAAACAAATGAGACATCTCCTCTAAAACCGCATCCACCTTAGCATTGCGATTATTGTCCATATCCTCAGGATCATCCCAGAACACCACCGCAATGCCGCGATCCGTCCCCGGTTCCTGTAACAGATACGCTCCCTCAAACCCATCATGATAATTGCGAACCGCCTCATCAAACAGGCGTTTCGCCTCCTCAAAACATCCAGGCTTAAACTCCCCCTGAGCCACATAAGCATACTTGTGGCGTAAAAAATCCATGAAATCACTCATCGTATCAAGACCTCTCGAACAATAGAATCAGGACAACAGTCTTTATTCTCCCCCCGTCGGCAAACAGAGGCGGGTAGAGATCACGGAGTCTTTAGATTTCAACAGTTTCGGACGCTGGCCCGTTCCATCCTTACCCTGAGTCTTCAGCGACGCGATCGGCAACCGCAACAGGCGATCGCCATTGAGTTGCAGCACCAACTCCGCCCCCGGAACCGCCCGTACAATCGCCATCAGGCGATCGCTGCGATTGGCAAAGCGTAAGCCCTGAGTGCCGATCGCCCCCCGTTCCCCGAGCCGTAACTCCTCAACCGGCAAGCGTTTACAATAACCCCGCTCAGTCACCAACACCAACTCATCAGACGCCTCAACAATCCCTAAACCGGCGATCGTTTCCGTCTTCCGTAGCCTTACCGCCTGATAGCCTTGAGCCGTGCGCCCCAACAGCGGCAATTGCTCATCATCCACCGGCATTCGTAACAAGCGGCCCCCACTCGACGCCACGATCGCATCGAGTCCCTCCCGAGCCAGTTCAATCCCATAGAGTCCATCATCTTGCTTGAACTTCAACACCGTTAAGCCCCGAGCCGTAATCTGGCCGATCTCACTCACCGCCAGGCGTTTAATCCGTCCCCCTTGCGTCAAAAACACCACCTGTTGCTGCTCAAAGCCTTCATCGGCCACAAACTGAGCCACGATCGCCTCAGGATCCCCCTGAGCCGCCGGCGGTAACAACCCCACCAAAGGCTGGCCGCGATCGTTGCGGCCACTGAGTTTAGCAATATCACCCACCGCCGCCGAATACAGCTTGCCATCCCGGACAAACATCCACAACGGGCGATCGGTTTGCGTCGCCACCTGTCGTAACGGAAAATCCTCCGTAATATCGAGCAATTCCCCCTGAGGCGATACCGGTTCAATGGGGGTGACGCTCTTAGGCGGTAGGCGACGGCCATAACCCCGTTGCGTAATCTCCAAAACCGTCTCTTCCGCTTGAGGCTGGAGATCCAGCGGCAACGAGACACTCAGAGGCTGATCCTGAGCCTCCTCAAACTGCGTCACGTCCGACTTCACCGTTCCATCCGCCGTCACAATGCGAGTGCGTCGCTCATCAGCAAACTTGCGCTTGAGATGACGCAGTTCTTTTTTCAGGGATTTAAGCAACTCATGGCGATCGCCCAACAGGCCCTGTAACACCTCCCGACGTTGACTCAGTTGAGTCAACTCAGCATTGAGATTGTCCCGTTCCATCCCCGTCAACCGACGCATCGGCATCGCCAAAATCGCATTAGCCTGAGCCTCACTGAAGTCTAACCGCTCCTGAAACTGGACTTTCGCCGTCGTTCCATCGGGAGCGTTGCGCAAAATATCAATCACCGCATCGAGATGATCTAAAGCAGCCAACAACCCAGACAACAGATGTAAGCGACTTTCAATTTTATTGAGTTCATCTTGATACTGACGGGTTAGAGTTTCCTCGCGGAAATCCAGAAAAGCCTGGAGTGTCTCCCGGAGGCTCAACTGGCGGGGTTGGTTGTCCACCAGAGACAACATGATCACCCCAAAGGTATTTTGCAGCGCCGTGAGACGATAGATTTGCTTGAGAACCTTTTGGGGACTGGCTTCTCGTTTGAGTTCAATCACCACCCGAATCCCAGAGCGATCGCTCTCATCGCGAATATCCGAGATGCCATCGAGTTTACCCTGATTCACCAAATGAGCTAACTTTTCAATCCAACTGGATTTACTCACCTGGAAGGGAAACTCACTGACGATTAAAGCCGGCCGCTGCGATCGCCGCGTTTTGCCCGTTTGCACCGTCTCAACACTCACCACCCCGCGCACCGTCAGACTACCGCGTCCCTTGAGATACGCATCATGAATCCCCTGAATCCCCACAATCTCGCCGCCTGTGGGAAAGTCTGGCCCCGGGATGAGTTCCAAAAGTTTCTCATCTGACAGCGTTGGGCGATCGATCAGAGCAATCAGGCCATCGACGAGTTCCCCGAGATTATGAGGCGGGATATTCGTCGCCATCCCCACCGCAATCCCAGAACTGCCATTGAGCAAGAGAATCGGCAGTTGAGCCGGCAGAACCACCGGTTCCTGTTGGGAATTATCGAAATTGCCCGTAAAATCGACCGTTGCCGTGCCAATTTCACTCAGCAGCGCCTGATTTCCCAGTTCACCCAAGCGGGTTTCGGTATACCGCATCGCCGCCGGTGGATCATTATCAATCGAGCCGAAGTTACCATGGCCCGCCAACAGGGGATAACGACTCGAAAACTCTTGCACCAGGCGCACCAGAGCATCATAGACCGACTGATCGCCGTGGGGGTGATATTTCCCCAACACATCCCCGACAACCCGAGCGCATTTACGATAGGGACGATCCGGCGTCAATCCCAGCTCGTGCATCGCGTAAATAATCCGCCGGTGAACCGGTTTGAGTCCATCTCGCACATCCGGAAGCGCCCGCCCCACGATCACACTCATGGCGTATTCAAGGTAGGACTGCTGCATCTCCTGGTGCAAAGCGGTTGGGACGATTTGTCCGCCGGAGAGGAGGTTTAACTGCTTAGCCATGAAGTTCGTTTCCTTAAGGTCTGACAGTGTTGGTGCAACGGGGTTGGTGCAACGGGAGCGACGTACCGAGTTTCCCAAACGCCGACATTTTTAACATTTAAGCGCAACGACGGCGTGAAGAACAGTGCGTTGACCGAGAGGTCGGCCCTCGCAATCCGCTACAATGATGGGGTAAAGGTCAGATTGCGTAGGATAGTGTACCGTGTGTCGGGTTTGTCCTCCTAGTTCCGCTCTCGTCTCCAAATGGGAGTTTAGCCAGGTTCCTTGGCTAGATTTGCTCAGCGTTTCGGAGTACGATCGAGAACAGGTCGAATGTCCACCGTTAGGGTCAAACAAAGTTTAGGTTAAAACAGCAGATGAAGACCGTTCTGATTGTAGAGGACGATTTAGTTAACGCGCGGGTGTTCTCAAAGATTTTGACGAAACGAGGCGGCATGGCCGTCAAACATACCGAAAATGTTGAAGAGGTGATGGAGATTGCCCAGGCCGGAGATGCCGATATCATCTTGATGGATGTCTCCCTCGCTCACAGCGTCTATCAGGGACAATCCGTAGATGGGATTAAAATTACCCAAATTCTCAAATCCGATCCGGTGACGGCTAAGTTACCCATCATTTTAGTGACGGCTCATGCCATGGCCGGCGATCGCGAGACATTTCTCTCCCAAAGTGGCGCCGATGGCTATATTTCTAAACCCGTCGTCGATCACCAAGAGTTTGTCGACAAAATCCGCGCCCTGATCCCCGCCGAGGAGTAAGCCAGGGCTTGGCTCACCGGCCGAGATCGGGGGCGTAGATGGGGCGTAGATGGGGCGTAGATGGGGGCGATCGCCGTCAAGGCCCCGCCCAAAACCACTCACCAGATGAACCCTTATCCGAGATCCCTAGGGCGCCATCTCGATCGACAGCGGTTGTCGCTCATCACGAACGCTCGTGACAATCTCCTGAATCTGGGGGGTACTTAACAGATCGCGAGCCGCCGTAATGAGGCGATCGCCCCAGAGATTCATTTCCAAGAAATCAATCTCAGCATAGCGAACATCCAACTCCAGCGCGGTCTCGGCTAAGCTCACGGCTTCCTCGCGATCGCCTTGAGCATAACGAGCCACCGCGATGGCTAACTGGGGTTCGGCTTCACGGGGTGCGATCGCCTGAGAGTTTTCCCACAGTTCCACGGCCTCGTCAATCTCTCCCATCTCATAGCGAATTAGGCCAATATTGTTGATGGCCGGCCAGAAACTATTATTTTGTTCAAAGGCAATTTCATACCGCTCAATGGCCTGCTCAAACTCGCCTCTCATGTAGTAGGCGTTCCCCAAGTCAAATAACGCCCCGAGTTCTTGAGGTTGTCGCTCCAACCCCGCCTCTAACTCACGAATCGCGCCAGTATAGTCTTCCGCTTGGAAATACGCCGAACCCAGCGCAAAGCGAACCAGAGCATTCTCAGGTTCTAGGGAACGCGCCGTTTGCAGGGCCGCAATCCCATCATCAACGCGATCAACTTGTAAATATAGGCTGCCCAAAATCCCCCAAGCCTGAGGACTTGACGGTAGCAACTCTACCCCTAACTCGGCTCGGGGAATGGCGCGATCGTACTGCTGGAAACGAGCCCAGCGATCGGCCTCCTGGAGAATACTTGATCCGAGTTCTTCGAGCTGTTGGCGATCGAGGTCCGGCGCATGGGGAAGCTGCGCCTGGCCACGAGCGGGTTGAACAGCGGTGGCTAAGCCAAGGGTGACCAGTAGAGAAATCCAGAAATGACGTTTTGGCACGGTATCCCGTCGAGGTAGCTGATAGGTGACTATAGTTAGCAGCTTAGTCTATTGTCCCCATAAACGACAATTCTTAGGGGACTCAGACAGAAGCTGAGTCAGAAGACGATGGCCTTAGGGAGCCATCCATCCCCACAGCAAAACGGAAGCAAAACGGACAACCCCGAAGGATTGCCCGTGACAGGTGTGATTCGACATTGTTCTTTCATGATTAGGGGACTCGCATTAGGTCGCATTAGGACAGATGTACAAGTTCGGTTGATGCCATGCCCTAACCCTCATCCCAAACAACAAAAAAGACTTAAGCTCTAAGCCGACTTCTTGTTAGGACGACCTTCAAAGGGCTGCAACCCACTATCAGGATACTCGTCCTTGCTGGGAGAGAAAATGCGTAAAAAGCCTTCTGAAACGTACTGTACCGAGTCTTTCATCAATTTCCAGAGTTTCATAATTATGACCCCACTTGAAAATAACATCAGATCTTAGAGGTGGTTTAAAACACAACCCCTTCTACCTATCAGGATAGCGAAGATTTCCCATTGTCTTCAAGGTTGTAATATTTATTTGAACTCGGTATTAGTTTGAAATATTTAGGGGGGAGTGACGTGACATCACTCCCCCCAGGCCGACTCTTGAGTGGCACGAGACGAACACTAGACTAATTGCAAATCGGGATATCCCGCGAGCAAATCATCCGAGGTTAGGGTATCGCCAGTCGCTTGAGGAGTCCAGAGAACTTCGACGGCCAGTAGTTGTTCACCACCAACGCCGCCGAGTTGTCGCAGAGCCTGATTGAGACTCTCCGCATCCTGAATAGCCGGCAGCTTCAGTTTGCCCTGAACCCCAACCAAGAGGGTGACAACAATATATTCACTCGGCTCCTGAGACTCCGCCAGCGCCCCGGATTCTGAGTCTCCGGTGAGGGCTTTATCCGGGCTTTGCTTGAGTTGGTTGTCATAGTTGCTGAGAGTTTCTTCGGAGAACTTACTCCGTTCAGACAAAGACCAACGATTAAATTGGGCCTCAGCACTGTTTAGACGAGTTTGTTCCGTATCAGAACTGGCGTAAGCAAAGTATTCCGGGTGACGCAACAGAGCTAACGTCGACTCTTGCAACACCTGGGCGCGACCTTGGCCTGAACGGGTATCGGCACTGAGGGCGATGCGATCGAGATCGGTTTGCAATTCTCGGGCCTGGGCCAACAGTCCCACTTGTAGCTTCGCCACTGAGACAGCGGGGTTAAGACTTTGAGGTTCGCCGCCGTCTCCATCACCGCTAGCGCCTCGGAAACTGCGAACCAGGAAGTTGGCAAGACTAATCACGATCAAAATCGAGAACAGTCCTCCAAAGCCGCCGCCAAAACCGAAGAAGGGAATCAGGAAGGGAAAGCCAAAGCCACCGCCACCATAACCGCGATTGGGGGCATAGGACCGGCCCGGAGAGCTATAGGAGCGACTCGGAGCGCGGAAGGATCCGCCCCCCATCCGTCCTCCACTACGGGCGGCCAAAGCGCCGTCAGCTTGGGAGAAGAAGAGAATGGCGATGACGCCGACGAGGAAAATAGATTTTAAAATTGGTTTGAGTTTGGCAAGTACGGTACGACCCATAAAACCTCTGATGTTGGTGTATTTTTTATGCCGTTACAGACTCGATCTAGGCTATCCGAGACCCCTATGGATTCTGAGGATTGTTTAGGAAGCTTTGCGATCGCTGTTACGGATTGTTACGCTATTAGTCCTAATATATCGTTTTTCAGACCCAGACTGGGGCCAAGTTTGGGGGGTTGACACTCCCCAGCTATCACGGCGTGGGGATTCTTCATTCAACGATCCGACTTGCCCTGACAGGTTGGCACCAGCCAAAGTAGCGGTCAAATCTCCAGAAGCGTGTGGGTCATCGACCCAAGTTCCGGTATGCCCTACCGTACTTAAGGTAGCATTCAGAATGTTGATGGCTGCGTTGTGGTCTCTATCCAACTCGCACCCACACTGACAAACGTGAGTTCGAGTCGAGAGACTTTTCTTAACCACCGTGCCGCAACTCGAGCATTTTTGAGAGGTATAGGCAGGGTTCACCGCCACGGTAATCTTGCCAAATTTTACCCCAAAATACTCCAACCATTTCCTAAATTGATACCAACCCGCATCGTGAATCGACTTGGCGAGACAGTGGTTTCTCACCAGATTCTGTATCCTCAAATCTATGCACTTCGTGCAGGCTTCGCCAACGTAGGCTACCAAATCGTTAGATTGGATTACGCAACGCGCCAGTCTCTTGGCGTGTTCTATGCGCTTAGGCGCAGGCTTCGCCAGCACGTTGCCGACTTATTTTGAGGTGTACTTGTCCGAGTCGATTAACGGCTTTTTTCCGGTTGGCAGAGCCTTTCTGTTTTTTACTCACCCTTCGGTGAGCGCGTTTGAGCTTTTTCTCAGCGTTTCGGTCAAACCTCAGGTTCGGTTCAGTCTGTCCGTTGGAGTTGGTGTAGAACTCAAGGAGTCCGACATCTAAACCCACAGTATTTCCTGACGGTTCGAGTGTTTCTCGAACCTCTACTTTGACGCAGAACTGAGCGTAATAGCCATCGGCTCTACAAACCAGTCGAACCCGTTTGATTTGTTCGGTACCGTAAAACGCGTGCGTCCCAGGTTCCAACTAGCTTCAGTCTCCCAATCTCTTTCTTGTCGGTAAAGACAATATGCTTGGGGTCGATTAACTTCCAACCGGAAGTTTTGTACTCGACGGAACGACTGTTCTTTTTGAACCTGGGATATCCTTCTCTTGGTGCGCGTTCCCTGGCGCCGTACGACGGCGCGGGGTCGCACCGCTTCTTGCCAGGAGCCGACTGGCGACAGTTCTCGAAAAATCGAGCAATTGCCGACCAAGCGCGTTCGGCTGAGGCTTGACGGGCCGTGCTGTTGAGTTCCCGAGCAAAATCGTACTCTCGGGCGAGTACCCGACAATACTTATTGAGGTCGTATTTGTTGACCCCAGGGGTATCCATCCAATAGCGCAGTGCCTTGTTACGAACGAACTGTGCGGTTCGGATCGCTTCGTCAATCGCCGCGTATTGGTGGGGCTTCCCTTTGATTTTGAACTCAAGAACAAGCATCGCACCGTTAGCATCGGTTGTGCGGACAATCCTGGCACAAAAAAGCAGGATTGTCAAAAGCCGTCCTAGAAGGACGGGGTTTTAGACCCAAAATTTTCGATAAAATTAAATTTGAGTAAGCATCATATTATATTTTCTTAATATTTTCGATAGATTTGGGGGAAGAGAGGGGAAATAGCTTGACGACGAGGGGAGGAATCTCCTGACAGACTAATTCAAAAAACTCAGCGATGGGGGGAATCTCCAGTCGATCCTCACTGGTGACGGCGACGACTTCCCGTTGCAGATTGGGGAAACAGGGATCGGGGGCAATGGGGCGCACGGCTAGGGTTTCATCGGCATCTAAGAGAGCGGATTTGGGCAAAATCGAGATCATGCGTCCCTGTCGCACCATACCCCGAAAAGCATCCAAGGTATTTAATTCCAGAGCGGCATGAAAGGTTTTACCCAATTGGGCAAAGGCATCTTGAACCAGCCGCTGCATTCCATAGCCATCTTTGAACACCACATGAGGATAGTGGCTGAGGGCTTCCCAGGGAATTTCGTCGTATTGAGTGAGAGGGTGATCGGCGGCCATCAAGACATCTACCGTTTCCCAGTAGAGCGATCGCACCACCATTTCCGAACTCAGCGTCAGACGAGGATTGTTCATGACGATCGCCACATCCACCAAGCCATCCCGTAACACCTTCAACGAGCGATCGCTCCCCAACGAGGTGACGCGTAACTGCACCTGAGGGCGACGGGAACAGAACCGCTGCAAAATGGGTGGCAAAAAATAGGCACAGACGGAATGAATCGCAGCCACACACAACTCCGTTTGTTTCCCCTCCGCCAACTCGCGAATTTCCATCATCGCCGTTCGCCACTCGCGACAGATGCGACTGGCGTGGGGGAGAAAGCGATCGCCGGCCACCGTCAACGTCGCCGTAGTCTGACGATGCAATAACGGCAATCCCAATTCAGTCTCCAACGCCTGTACCTGACGACTCACCGTCGATTGCGTGACCTGACATAAACGGGCAGCTTTCTGAAAACTGCCCGTTTCAACAACGGCTAAAAAGGCCTCTACCTGCTCTAATCGCATTCAAGTCGTCGTGATGGTTGTGCCGTACCTACTCTACAGAGGCAGGAACCCCGTAAAAAGTAAGCCTTGATACGGCACAAAAAACCCAATTTGCCGTTTAAAACGAGAAGGTGGTGCGCAGAGTGCCGATAAAGGCCCCATCGTGATCGGCGTCCTGGTTCGGATTCAACAACCAGATAAAGCCAGGAGTGATGGTGATATTCTCCGACAACTGGACTTTATAAAGTCCTTCAATATGGAAGGGGGTTTCATTCTCCATATCTTGAGTTCCGGGAATATCAACGCTACCCAAATAGGGTTCTGCCCCCACAATCAAAGCCCCGAAATTCCCCGGTAGCAGTAAATCCGGGAAACTTAAGGTTAGGGCATAGTTCCAGATTTCCGCATCCCCTAGGCCAATGAGACGGGCATCAGTGAAGCCACCCCAAGCCCCCACCCGCAAGCGAGGGGAGAGATCCCAGAGGGCCTGAACCCCATAATGATTACTCGCGACAGGAGTCGTGAGTTGCCCTTGAGAGAGATTGGAACTCGCGGCTAAAGCAGCCGGGGAGAGGTTACTGAGTTGGGTTCCCGTTCCGCCGAAGCCAAAACGCCGTCCCTGAGAGACATCGTAGGCACGAATATAGGTTAGGCCAAACTTGAGGCGATCGCTCGGTTCAACCACCAACTGGCCCAAGGCCGAATAGTTGCCATTAAACAGGCCCGCCCCTTCCTCGGGAGTGTTGCCCCCTCGCGCCAAATAGCCCAGAGACAGTTCCAGACTGTCCCCCAGCCGTTGCCGCAGGCCAATCCCCACACCGCCTAACCCACTGCGATAAATGGGATTGCGTTCCCCAAAGCGAGACAAGGCCCCAGTCGCCCCGCCTCCGGCTTCTAAGCCAGGGTTAAAGGTATCGTTGTAGAACTGATGGCCGCCCGCATTGGCCATCAGAGTCACTTGTAGAGTGTCTGTGGCGGGGAAAACGTAATGTAAGCGATTTAAGTTGAGTGTGTTACCGCTGTCTCCGTCAAAGGCAAAGCGCCCCTCGTTGGTGTTAATCTCATCAGCAAAGCTATTGCCCAAATTGCCGAATTGCAGACGGGTATGGAGGCGATCGCGCCCGGTGAAACTACTAACGAGATTGAGTCGCCCCCGATTGGCAAAGATGGTTTGAACATCATTGTCAGAGTCGTTGTCAGAGATGCCATCACCGCCCCAAGCGTCGGCCAAAACAAAGGCTACTTCCCCTCGCAGTTGAGTCGTCGCCGAGAATTGATTGGCTTCGAGTTCCGAGGTACGGGCTTCGAGGCCGTCGACTCGTCCTCGCAACGTCGCCAATTCAGCGGCAAATTCCTCTTGTAAACGGCGAATTGTAGCTAAATCCCCGGCATCGAGTCCGTCGCCGCCGCCTACAATGGCCACAATCTGATCCAAACAGGCGTTTAAGCCGGCGGCGAACTCATAGCGCGTCATGAAGTTGTTGCCGCGAAAGGTTCCGTCGGGATAGCCGGCGATACAGCCATAGCGTTCGACGAGAGATTGCAGGGCCTGAAAGGCCCAATCCGTCGGTTGCACGTCCGAGAGTTGAGAGACTGAGGTCACTTGGGCTAACTGCTGCGGTGTCTCAGACGAGGTGGGGACATTCGGGATGGGGGCGCTGTTTAGGGGGCTGGCGGTTGCCATCAGGCCGGCGAATCCCAATAGGGGCGCGATCGCCCACGACGTAGAATGGGTCATGGTTTTCAAACTCCTCACAGGAAACTCCTCTTAAATTCCTCTTAAACTTCTCAGACTAGCCCAAACTCTTGTAAAGCGGGATAGAAATTGCGGTTTTCATGACTGGGGCGACTCAGTTTCAGCAGGGTAAACCGCTGTAGGGGAGTCAGGGCCGCCCAGCGGTTCTCGCCAATCTCGATGGACAGCGATCGCGCCTTCTCCTGAACCGTCTCAGGAACCGTCTCCCCCAGCCAAGGGGGATTCTCGTCCACCGGGAGATCTTTGGGAATCTCCCCGGTGCGATCGCGGACTAAGCGCTGTAACACCTGCCGATACTCGGCAATCTCTTGCGCCGTCTGACAAGGCGAATCCACCAGAACTTGCCGTTCGATGGCCTCCAACTGATGCCAATGGTTCAGTTTCAACTTCACCCCACAGGTATCGAGTTTGTAGCGAACCTGCATGGGAATACAGCGGAGGGATTCCACAAAATCCGCTTCAAATTGAAAAAATCTCATCACTGATTGCATGACCCTTCGTTATCTTCTGTTAATTTAGTTACCGTTTTTGAGATTTCTGGGAAAAGACTCCTACAATAAACCTAGGAACTCGCGAAAAAAATGGGGGAGTCATCGATGAATGCTCATCACCGCGATCGCGCTGTCCAACAGCGAGATCCCAACCACAGCCAGGCTTCTGAGAACATCCACGAAATCATCGTGGGCGTCTTGATTGCATCCTTAACGGTGGGGGCGATTCCCATTTTCCAGTTAGAGTCCCTCTCCAACCGGCCCGAACCCTCATTTGTGGTTCCCAGTGAAGCCACCCTTTGGTCCTCAGAAGTGCCAGACTAGAGGCGTTTATGCTGATGAGCGGTTCGAGGCCATCACGTCTTGCTGTTGCTGGTTTAAAGCGTCGCTGGCGATGGGCAACGGCAGTAATTGCACCGCACAGGCCTTGAGTTCCGGTTGTAGGGAATCCGGGCAGGTTTCCGGGTGAGTGAGGGCATTCGCTTCAGAATTGTCCGCCCAGAGGAAACCCCAGTGCATGGGGATAAAGAGGGTTCCGGGGGCGATCGCCGTCGTCACCGTCGCCTTAAATCTCCCCTCACCCCGCCGTCCGCGAATCAACACCCACATTTCATCGAGAATCTCTAACTTTTTGGCATCTCGCGGATGAATCTCAATAAAGGGATGAGGATACTTCTGACTAATTTTAGGAATGCGTCCGGTTCGGGTTTGAGTATGCCAATGTTCATAAACACGTCCCGTCGTTAACACAAAAGGATACTCCGGATCGGGGGCTTCGGCCAAACCGCGAGTATGGCTGGCACAGAAGCGGGCGCGGCCATCAGCCGTGGGAAAGCGCAAATCCTCATACAGCCGCTTGCTATACCGGCCCTCAGGGACATCCTCGGCTCCCTCGGGGTGCGGCCATTGCAGCGTCCGCTCCTGCAACCCCTCATGACTTATGCCGCTCATATCACAAATCCGGGATTTTGTCAAGGCAACAAACTCACGATGCACCGCCGCCGCATCGGAGAACTCAAACTGAGCCTCAAACCCGAGTCGTCGCCCCACTTCCGCAAAAATTTCCCAATCGGGACGAGCCTCACCGGGGGCCTCGCGGAATTGCGGGCAAAGGGTGACCACCCGTTCCGAGTTGGTCATGGTTCCCGTTTTCTCACTCCACTGGGCCGCCGGCAGCAAAATATGAGCATATTCAGCGGTTTCCGTAGGATAGTAAGCATCCTGATACACCGTCAGAGGAGAGCGTCGCAGCGCCGCCTTCGTGCGGCCAATATCGGGCATACTCACCGCCGGATTGGTTGCGGCCACCCAAAACAATTGCACCAGTCCCGCTTCGAGTCCCAGCATCATATCCCAGGCGGCTAAACCAGGGGTGGGGTCAATTTGGCCGGGGGGAAGTTGCCAATGGCGTTCCACCTCAGCCCGATGTTGAGGGTTTTTCACCAGCCGATAGCCAGGGAGAAGATGAGATAAGCCCCCGGCTTCCCGTCCTCCCATCGCATTGGGTTGTCCCGTCAGCGAAAACGGTCCCGCCCCCGGTTTCCCAATCGAACCGGTCATGAGATGGAGGTTGATGAGCGATCGCACCTTAGCGGTCCCTTCCGAGGACTGATTTAACCCCATAGACCACATCGACAGCACCCGCTCATTCTCCGCCCAATAACGAGCGGCCAGTTCCAACTCATCGAGACGAATGTTACAACGACGGGCCACCAACTCGGGCGGATAACTCTGAAGGGTCTGGGTGTACTCTGAAAAGCCTTGGGTGCAATCCTCGATAAACAGCGCATCAAAGGCTTGCCAGCGTAACAAGAGATGGCCAATCCCATGCAACAAATCAATATCCGTACCGGGGCGAATGGCTAGATGCAAGTCGGCCGCTTTCGCCGTGGGGGTTTCGCGAGGATCGACCACCACCAATTTCACCTTGCGGTTTTTCTTGTGATAGTCCCGCAGGCGGTTAAAGGCGATGGGATGACATTCAGCCGCATTGGTGCCAATGAGAAAAGCACAATCAGTGCGTTCCAAATCGTCATAGCAACAGGGGGGGCCGTCCGAGCCTAAACTCTGGATATAGCCAGCCACCGCCGAGGACATACAGAGACGGGAGTTGGCATCAAAATTATTGGTTCCCAAACAGCCTTTCATGAGCTTTTGGGCTACATAATAATCTTCCGTTTGGAATTGGCCCGACCCATACATACAAATGGCATGACTGCCAGAGTCCTGGCGGACTTGATGGATATGAGTGACGATGCGATCGAGCGCCTCATCCCAACTCACCCGCTGAAACGGCTCATCTAGGGAATGTCGCATCATGGGGTATTTGAGCCGGTTTTTATCCAGGGATTCGGCCACCGTGGCTCCTTTGACACAAACCCGGCCGCGACTGGAGGGATGTTGGCGATCGCCCCTGACGCGCCACATGGGAGTTCCTGCGGCATCGCGATGGGTGGTTTTTCCGGGCAAAGCCGGAGGTTGCACCTCCAAGCCACAGCCAACACCACAATAGGGACATAGGGTTTTTGTCGGCGCGATCATAGTCAGTCCTCCAGTCATCAAATGAATAGCAATGGGCGTAAATTCCTTAGGGAATTAGGGAGAATTAGTCTGGGTATGACTCATGACTCAACGCCGGAACCACCGGTTGGACCGCTTCTTCCTCCCCCTCATGGAACTCAGCAAAAGACCCTTGAGGTTCCCGCAGGAAGAAGCCACAGAGGAAGGCTACCACCATCGAAGCCACCCCCAAGGTTTGGAAAAAGATGAGATTTCCAGCAGCTCCTTCCGGCAAGAGACTATAGAGGGTCAGATAGGCCACTGCACCGACATTTCCGTACGCCCCGACATTCCCAGCAATTTGTCCCGTCACCCGTCGTTTAATCAGCGGCACAATGGCATAGGTTGACCCTTCCCCAGCTTGGACAAAGAAGGAACAGGCCATCGTCAGCAGAATCGCCCCAGGCAGCCACCAGCCCTCGGACACGGTTCCCATACAGAGGTAGCCAATGCCCATCGCGCCGGTTAAGACCGTCATCGTCCATTTGCGACTACCGAGGGAGTCAGAAATCAAGCCGCCTCCGGGACGAGACATGAGGTTCATAAAGGCATAACTGGCGGCAATCATCCCCGCTTGGGCGGGATTCAAGCCAAAGGTCAATTCAAAGAAGGCCGGCAACATCGAGACGACGGCTAACTCAGAGCCAAAGTTAACCACATAGGTCAGTTCCAAGATGGCAACCTGATTGAATTTATAGCGGTCTTCGGGAGGATAGTGTTTTTTACCTTGTAGCAAGTCGGCGTTCGTCGTCCAGCAGCCATAGGCCTGAAATAGATAGAGTCCAAATAATGCAGCCCAAACAATTAACAGTCCGGTTTCAGTGAGGAAGCCTACTTTGCTCAAACGCCAAGCCAAAACCGCGAGAATGCCCACTAGGGGAATGTTCATCAGCATCAAGAAGGCGAAATCTTTGCGGCTGGTGACTTCTAAGCCTCCGTTACGGCTGGGTCGTCGGTATTCTTTGCCAGGGGGAGTGTCTTCGACATTGAAGAAGTACATCACACCATAGAGGGCGGCGGCAATGCCGGTGAGGGCAATGGCGAGACGCCAGTTCATCTCGCCTCCGGCAAACACCGAGAGTCCTAGGGCGACAGAAGGCAGGCTAAAGGCGGCGGCGGCGGACCCAAAGTTGCCCCAACCTCCGTAAATGCCTTCGGCGATGCCAATTTCTTTGGGGGGGAACCATTCGGCGACCATGCGGATGCCGATTACAAAGCCCGCACCAACAATGCTCAGCATCAAGCGGCTAATGACCAGGGTGTTGAAGTCCTGGGCGGTCGCAAACAGGAGGCAGGGAACGGCGGCGTAAATCAGTAGTAGGGAATAGGTGACACGGGGACCGAAGCGATCGAGTAACATCCCAATCAGAATCCGGGCCGGAACCGTCAAGGCAACGTTACAAATACCAATGGTGCGAATTTGCCCAACATCTAAGCCAAAATCTTGTTGGATGGTGGTGGCAAAGGGGGCAAAGTTAAACCAGACGACAAAGGAGAGGAAAAAGGCAAACCAGGTCAGGTGCAAAATGCGGTAGCGACCGCTAAAGGAAAGGAGTTTGGTCAACATGAGTCAGAATGTCCTAGAGATTTAGGTTAATAAGACAAGTGATCGGGGCCATCAAGCATGAATGAGAATAGGTTAAGTTCGGGCGGTGGCGCCAAACTTCTCTAGCAGCAAGTCTCGCAGCACGGGTTTGAGGTCATCGCAGGGGATAGATTTGAGAACTCGCTCTCCGAGTTGGGCATCTTTGCCGACTTTTCCGCCCATGTAAACATCCACGGCTTCGACGGTTTTCCCATCTTTGCGGGTTTTGGTTCCCATCAGGCCAATGTCGGCGACTTGGGGCTGTCCGCAAGAGTTCGGACATCCCGTCCAGTGGATACGTACGGCTTGGGTCAGGTTGAGTTCTTCGGTGAGGTCTTGGGCGAGGGCTAAGGCTCGTTGTTTGGTTTCAACGAGGGCAAAGTTACAGAATCTGGACCCGGTACAGGAAACCAGTTCTCGCACCAGGGGCGCTGGGCTGAGGGAAAATGTCTTAAGTAGGGGTTCTTGTCTGAAGGCGTCGAGTTTGGCGGTTTCCAGACCCGTTAGAATCAGGTTTTGCTCGACGGTGAGACGGATATCGCCGTTTCCGTAAACTTGAGCCAGGCGGGCGATTTCAAACATCTCGTCAGCGTTGAGACGACCGACGGGAACATGAAGTCCGGCATAGTGGAGTCCTTCTTGTTTTTGAGGATGAATGCCGATGTGATCTCGTTTATCCCAAGCGATTTCGTCGTTGGGGGCGGCGTCGGCTAAGGATTGCCCGAATTCGGCTTCGACGGCGGCCCGGAATTGGTCGAGTCCCCAGTCATCGATGAGCCACATTAACCGTGATTTTTGCCGGTTGGCCCGGGAACCATGGTCGCGGAAGACTCGCAGGATGGCACAACTGAGATCGGCTAGTTGATTTCCTGTGACCCAAGCGTTGAGGGGAATGGCGGCTTCGCAACGTTTGGCGGAGAAGAACCCCCCAACGAGGACATTGAAGCCAAAGTGACCGTCTTTAAAGGCGGGAACGTAGGCGATGTCGTTGATTTCGGCGTGGACGGAGTTATCGGGGCCTCCGGCAACGGCAATGTTGAATTTACGGGGTAGGTTGGTGTACTCGGGGTTGCCGGTTCCGTGGTTGGTGATGGCATCTTGGATGGCTTGACAGAGGGGGATGGTATCGATAAATTCGGCGCCATCGATGCCGGCGACGGGGGAACCGGTGATGTTACGGACGTTGTCCATACCGGACTGAATGCTGGTGAGGCCGGCTTGTTGGAGTTGCTCGAAGATGTTGGGGAAGTCTTCGAAGCGAATGCCGCGCAGTTGCAGGTTTTGCCGGGTGGTAATGTCGGCACTGCCGTCGTCGCCATAGCGTTGGACAATGCTGGCTAGGACACGCAGTTGTTCGGCGTTGAGGATGCCGTTGGCAATGCGCAGCCGCAACATGAATTGACCGGGGGTGACGGGCCGGAAGAAGATGCCTAACCATTTGAGACGATGAACAAGGTCGGTTTCGTCTAAGGCTTCCCAGCCGAGTTCGCTAAACTGTTTGAGTTCGTCTTTGACGGCTAAGCCATCTTTTTCGACTTTATATTTCTCGAATTTGTTGAGTTTGGTCGGTGCGGGTGCGGAAGGGGTCATGGTGTTTTTTTAGGGAATATTTGCGGATAGCCTTAGGGAAAACAAGGGGTAAATTGAAGCTGGAGTGAGGGTTAAGGCTTTGGCATGGATTTGGGGCTTAAAAGGAGTATTTCGTTTTTAGAGGCGATTATGTCTTGGTCAATGGTTAAGCTAGGGTGGCATTTTTTAGATCGAGGAGGAGAGATTTAGGGGTCGGTATAGCTGTGATTGGGTCTAACGTTAGAAGAGGTTTTGTTAAGGTTTCGTATGTTTAGCTACAAAAAACGGTATTTATTTTGATTTGTGCATTGGAGTGATGCGCTTTATACATGAAATGGTGAAAATTGCCTGAAATTGCTCTGGCAGGTCTGCTGGGTTTGCGTCAAGGTAGTGTTAGGTGATTCACCTGTTCGGTTCACTGTTTGGATTTCCCCAGTTTTATGACTTTTCTTTCGTCTCGTCACTCGGGTATCAATAACTCGGCTATGTCAGACTCTATGTCAGACTCGATGTCAGACTTAGACCAGCACGACTCGGGCCAGATGGTTGGGGTCTCGCCAACGCTGAGGGCTTTTTTGGAGTTGCTGGAGATCGGAGATTTTCAGGAACGTTGGGATGCGGCGAAGCGGTTACCGAGTTATGGTTGGCCGGCGTTACAGGGGACGTTGGCGTTGTTACGATCGCACCCTGAGGATGATGAACTGGCTTGGTTCGCGGCTCAGATTATTGGCCAGTTCCCCTCTGAGGAGGCGTTGACGGTGTTGGTGGATTTGGTGACGAGTGCGACGACGGATGAGGATGTTAAGGGAATGGCGGCTCGTACGTTGGCGAATTTGGGGGAGGCGGCGATCGCACCGCTGAATCAGTTGTTGCAGGAGGAACGCTGGCGGGTGTTGGCGATTCGGACTCTGGCTCAAATCCGTCATCGGGATGCGATTGAACGGGTGGTTGAGTTTTGGGATGATCCCGATGCGGAGGTTCGCGCTCAGGTGTTGGCGGTGTTAAGCTGCGATCGCCATCCCCGCATCCTGACGCCGGTGTTAGCCGGTGTGACGGATTTGTCGGCGCCGGTGCGCCGCTTCGCAACGATTGCGTTGGGGTTACAGCATGGTTTGATTGAGGAATTGGCCCCGGAGGTGGATGTGGTGGCGTTGCTTCGGGAACGACTCCTGGATTTGGATCTGGCGGTGAGTCAGCAGGCGGCGATCGCGCTGTCTCGACTGGGAACGGTTGAGGCCATTGAGGCGTTAGGCCGCTGTCTGCGATCGCCGCACACGCCAATTCCGCTTAAGTTGGAACTCGTCCGCGCCTTGGGGTGGATCAATCATCCTCGCACGATTGATGATTTAGCAACAGCTTTGAGTTTACCGAGTTCTCAGGTTTGTCTCGAAGCGATCCGGGTTCTGTCTCAGGTGAGTTCGCCGCCGTTGAAGGCTGAGGCGGGCCAGGCGTTGATTCGCTGGTGGTGCAGTGAACCGCCTCACCGGGAACTGGCTCGGGTTCGCCAGGCGATCGCGTTGGGGTTAGGGAATTTCGGGCAGCCTGAGGCCATGGCGGTGGTGCGATCGCTCCTCGATGATCCTGATGAAACGGTGCGTTGGCACGCTCAGGCTGGCTCGGAGGCGATCGGCTAAGGCTTCGATCGGCTAAGGCTTCAATGGTTCAATTCCCCGACGTTTGCCCAGGGTTCAGCGGCGTGAGACACCTGACCCAAATCGGTTAAGTACAATAAAGTTAAGCCAATGGAGTCACCACTGATCCCAGGTGGGTACGACGGCATAACGTTGAAAAAGGGGGATTGACCTTGAACGCAGCAGAACAAGCCAAGGATTTCCGCATTGCCAGCAAGATTGCGGCAGTTGTCAACCTGTTTAAGACGGAGTTTCCTGATTTACGCTCGGATCTCAAGCCTTGGACGGATGATGTGGAAACGCGGGAGATGTTAGATCCCGATTCGATTGATATCAGTTTCCATTTTCCCGGCTATAGCTTCCGCTGTCATTGTCGCAGTATTTTGATTCAGATCCGTTTTCACGCGGTGGACTCTGATGTGCGGGCGATCGGTTTGGAAGCGGCTGGGTTTAGTGGTTTGGGTCGTCTCTGGCGCTTGTCGACAGTGGAACACTGGCACTTTGTGGGTCGGAAGGAGCCAGTTCCAGAGATGCAAGAGAAGTTGAAACGCTGTTGCCGCGAGGCGATCGATATCTTTAATCGGGATCTCGATGTCTGTGATGAAACGGCCTAGGAGCGCCATACAAAACCCGGTGTCGGCTCTGGGATCGCGACTCAGAGGCTGACACCGGGTGGGAGTATGGCGGGGKGGGKTAGGGTCTTCGTTCGGGTCTTCGTTAGCGTCTGACAGAGATTTCCACCGCCTCACTTTGATTCGAGAGGGCATCGACGGTTCGCAGGGCGTAGCGTCCGGGGCTAACCTGCACCTGGGTTTCCTGACGCGGCAGGAGTTGTTCGAGCTGCCAATGACGGTTTTGGCGTTTGTAGAGGGCCAGCGATCGCACGTCCTCGGAGTACTGGGGTTGCCAATGAATGCCATTGGCGGTGGTTTCGACGCCTTGGGGTGCGTCGGGGGCTTGGCTATCGAGCCAAGGCATGGGGGGAATTAGAGCGGGTGTGGGGTAGAGGCGCGATCGGAACTGTCCATTCACCCCTAAGCGATCCTCCATAAAGACTTTAACGCTAAAAAAGATATTCCCCAGGGAATCCCGAGAGCGAGAGCGGCGGGAGATATCCACTTGACGCAGAAATTCCGTCACGGGCCAATCACTATCATTGAGACGACTGAGATAATTGCCGGTATAGATATGACGACGGTAGGGGTTGTGACTGAGCCACCAGTCGAGCAAACGAGGATAACTTTGTTGGGGGGGATCGATACGCCAGTAGAGTTGTGGCGCCATATAATCGACCCAACCTTGTTCTAGCCAGAGTTTGGGGTCAGCATAGATTTGTGCAAACTGATCCATTCCCCGAATCCCTGCCGGCTGGCCAGGGCGATAGATCCCAAAGGGACTAATCCCGAATTTAACCTGCGGTTTCGCGGCTTTGATGCCGTCGTAGAGGCGACGCACCAGGCGATTGACGTTATCCCGCCGCCAATCATCTCGGCTTAAGCTGCCGCCATTTTTACGGTATTCCCCATAGGTGTTATCGTCGGGGAACTCAACGCCGGGTTCTGGATAGGGATAGAAGTAGTCATCGAGGTGAACGCCATCGATACTGTAGCGGTTGACGACATCGAGGATCACGTCATAGGCGCGATCTTGAATGACTTTGGCCCCTGGGTCCATCCAAATCAAGTTGCGATAGGAATAGGCGTATTGAGGGTACTGGCGAGCCATGTTATTGGCGGCCAGGTCATAGCTACCGCCGAGTTTAGCGCGATAGGGGTTAAACCAGGCGTGCAGTTCGATGTTGCGATCGTGAGCTTCCTCAATGGCAAATTCTAGGGGGTCATAGAAAGGGCTAGGGGGTCGTCCCTGTTGCCCGGTGAGCCAATAACTCCAAGGTTCGGTGTCGGAGTAGTAGAGGGCATCCCCAGCGGGGCGGATTTGCAGGATGAGGGCGTTGAGGTTGAGTTGTTGCATCCGGTTGAGGATGCCGATGAGTTCTGCTTGTTGTTGTTGGGTGCTGAGGTTAGGGCTAGAGGGCCAGTCGATGTTCACGACGGAGGCGGCCCAAACGCCACGAAATTCGTACTCAGGGGCGCTGGCTAGGTCTTGTCGGGCCAGGCTCGGGAGTTGGGTGAGTAGGAGGGTGGTAAGGGTGAGAGCAACCCAAAGCCGCCGTATGAGTCGGCGTCGTTTGGGGATGCCAGAGGAGCGAGTCAGAGTCATAGAAGCTCGTCGGTCATGAAATAAATGTTAATCGAGCGATATTGTAGTCTTCTTCGCCGGGGTTTGTGCATCCGGGTGAGACGCTACGGGGATTGGGTGTGGGCTGAGGGGATGTCCAGATTGAGAAACCGAGTGTCTCCCAAGACACCCGGTTTCTGGCCCAGTACCATAACTGCGAGATTAAGAAACCGAGTGTCTCCCAAGACACCCGGTTTCTGGTCCCAGTCCCACAGCTCAACGCCTATGTTAGTGAGGGTCTTGGTGTCCTTGATTGTCTTAGGACACCCTAAATTGAGAGAGAATCCGCCACCTGTTGCCTTTTTTTACCCCGTTTTTGGTCTGACTTAGACCAATGGTTGTTATATTATAGACACAACTTGTCCCTGTTTCTCTAGGCGTTTTTCACCGCCCTAGGTTTCACGCCAAAGGAGTCCTCTTGTCATGCCTCACCCCTTAAAAGCGGTTTATCACAACGGAACTTTTGTCCTGAAAACAGATTGTCATTTACCCGAAGGCGCGGAAGTTGAGCTATGGGTCAATTCCTCCCAGCTCATTGCGCCTAAAATCTCAGATCCGCGTGAGAAAGCCATCTTTCTCAGGTCACTGGTTGAGAAGATGCAGCAATATCCAATCCCCGCCACAGCACCTGAGTTAACCCGCGAGAGTTTGCATGAACGCCGTTGATACGAATGTCCTGATTTATGTGAACGACCCACGGGACCCCATGAAACAGTGAATCGCTAGTTCTCTTGTAGCGACTTTAAGCGATGCTGTTCTCCTCTGGCAAGTTGCTTGTGAGTATCTGGCAGCGAGTCGCAAACTAGAGCCGTTGGGATATGATCGAGGACAAGCCTATCAGTACATCCGAAGCTTACAACAGGTTTGGTACACCGCAATTCCCACCTGGGACATTCTGAATCGAACAGAGAGCTTAATGAGCCGCTATAGTTTGTCTCACTGGGATGCAATGCTCATCGCTGCCTGTCTAGATGTTCAGGTTCAAACGATTTATACAGAAGACTTTGGCTACCCAGAGATTGATGGTCTAAGGATTGTGAATCCTTTCCGGGTAGAATCTTAATGTTAGGTTGGGTTATTCTGCTTCTAGTTTTCTTAAACTCCTATTTATGATGATACTAGAACCTGGACTTAATCAATTTCTATGTCTCCAATTCTCCGCACTTGAGACATAAAGAAAAATACAATACCAATTGTTTCTCCAACGAGTAATGTGCTCAACGCCTTTCGGCAATCAGAGGAATTAAACG
>FSSI02000017.1:89816-89922 GCA_900149785.2 Phormidium lacuna HE10JO
GTGCTCAACGCCTTTCGGCAATCAGAGGAATTAAACGGGGGGACTAGGGGGGTATTTATATTCCTACTTAGTGCTCAACGCCTTTCGGCAATCAGAGGAATTAAAC
>FSSI02000069.1:0-17814 GCA_900149785.2 Phormidium lacuna HE10JO
TTGGGCGAGGTGAAGAATTGACTGAATTGAGATTGATTGGCTGATCTAAGTTGTGCTTTCGGGGTTAGTTCACGTGGTTTGAGCGGAGATGCCAAGATGTTCCCTCCTAGAAGGTGATCACGTCTCATCCTATATCGTAGGCCCCAACGCCAAAAGCGCCCCCCGTAGGAGGCGCTTGAGTTACTAGGCTAGAGAGAGAGGGGTCTAGCCGTTAATCGAAGGCGCTTCAGTGGCTGCCAAGTCGAGGGGGAAGTTGTGAGCGTTGCGCTCGTGCATCACTTCCATACCCAGGTTGGCACGGTTGATGACATCAGCCCAGGTGTTGATGACGCGACCTTGGCTATCCAACACGGATTGGTTGAAGTTGAAGCCGTTGAGGTTGAACGCCATGGTGCTGATACCTAAGGCGGTGAACCAGATGCCAACTACCGGCCATGCACCTAAGAAGAAGTGCAAGGAGCGGCTGTTGTTGAAGGAAGCGTATTGGAAGATGAGACGACCAAAGTAACCGTGAGCGGCGACAATGTTGTAGGTTTCTTCTTCTTGACCGAATTTGTAGCCGTAGTTCTGAGATTCGCTCTCGGTGGTTTCACGAACCAAGGAGGAGGTCACGAGAGAACCGTGCATGGCGGAGAACAAGGCACCACCGAAGACACCCGCCACACCGAGCATATGGAAGGGGTGCATCAGGATGTTGTGTTCAGCTTGGAACACCAACATGAAGTTGAAGGTTCCCGAGATGCCGAGAGGCATACCATCAGAGAAAGAACCTTGACCGATGGGGTAAATCAGAAAGACAGCGGTGGCAGCGGCAACGGGTGCGGAGTAGGCTACGCAAATCCAGGGACGCATTCCGAGACGGAAGGACAGTTCCCATTCACGACCCATGTAGCAGAAGACGCCGATGAGGAAGTGAAGAATCACGAGCTGGTAAGGACCGCCGTTATAGAGCCATTCGTCGAGGCTGGCAGCTTCCCAGATGGGGTACAAGTGAAGTCCGATCGCATTAGAAGACGGAACAACGGCACCCGAGATGATGTTGTTTCCGTAGAGTAGAGAACCAGCCACCGGTTCGCGGATACCATCGATGTCCACGGGGGGAGCGGCGATGAAGGCGATGATGAAGCAGGTGGTGGCGGTGAGCAGGGTTGGGATCATTAGTACACCAAACCAGCCGATGTAAAGGCGGTTGTCGGTGCTGGTGACCCAACTGCAAAACCGTTCCCAGAGGGAGGCGGATTGCTGTTGTTGAAGTGTGGTTGTCATAGTTAAATGATTGCTGTGTAACTACAGAAGTTGTAGTTGGGTGAATATGATTGGTATGAATCTGGTACTACCTTAACGAATTTGTAACGCTTTGTAAAGGGTTTGTTACAAAACTATTCCTGATGATAGGTATAAGTTTAGCTTATGTGAGAGGCTCGGGACGGGTCAGTCTGTCACCTATCTAGTCACAGACAATAATCAGGGTGGTGGTTTCGCCGTTACGACGACGGCCAATCACCAAGCGTCCGGTGAGGATGTCTTGGTCGTGCATTTCATAGATGTGTAGATCGCTGACATCCGGGTCATCGAAGGCGATCGCCAGTTTTTGGCGGGCGATCGCCTCATCACTACTGTTTAATGGATCCAGGAACCGGTGTAAAATCCTCTCGAAGATGTCATAGACGGCTTCAAATTCCTTGACAATATCGCCAGTTTGCCCATCAGGGCGGCGATAGAGTAGAAGCCATCCCCCCAGCCAGTCTTCTTGTTTGGAGTCGAACCACTCAGGTCCGAGAAACTGGCGTTGACAGCGCAGTGCGACTTGTTCTAAGTCTGTGTCAGGATCTACGATGTCGTAGAACACCGCTGATCCGAGTAAGATTCCGTAGTCATTGCCGTAGAGGGCGATCAAATCACTGACATATTGGGGAAGTTGAGAGGATTTGCTCATGTTCCGTTAAGTCGAGGTGGCAACAGGTTAAGACTTAATCGAGTTGAGATAATTGGTTTATTCCTAGTTATTTAACGTTGAGAGAGTGATTCACTCAATGCTTCTTGAATCACCTGATCACTCACACCTCGGCGCTTCAAACCGGCAATAAATGGTGAAGCCTCAAGATTTCGTGATTCTAGAAAATACAAAGTCTGCTCACTGGCTTCTGGCAAGGCGATCGCCTCCATTTTTTCTTCATAGGCTTCTACCAAGGTGACTAAGATTTCCAACTTATCGCCCTCCGGTGTTCCCAAAGGAGCATTAAACAAGCTTTCTATTTCTAATAACGCTTGCTCGTAATCAGCCTTGGTTTTGATGGGTTTTAAATTCAACATTAATCGATATCCTTAAATTGTTGCAGAATCAACACGATCATACTCAGCATGAGTCCCGATAAAGCGAATAAAAATGATTGCGAGGTCGTAACGAACATGGACGATTAAACGGTAATCGTTACCCTTTATATTAAAGACTACCCGATTGTTCGCAATAATACTTGCATTTGCATAAATCTGCTTGATATCGTTTGGACTCTGCCAGTTCATCCGAACCACATCATGAAACCATGCTTTTAATGGCTGTTCTGCATCGGCATGATTTTCCCAAAACTCCCGCAACCGTCGCCGTGCAATGACCCTCATTAAAAAGACTCCTCCAACTGGGTGTATTCCAGACTTAATCAAGTCGAATTAACTGGCCTTGCGGCGCATCCGTTAACACATAGAGATGACCATCCGGGCCGTCGCGGACATCCCGAACCCGCTGACCGATCGCGATCGCCCGTTGGTCCGTCACCTGACCCGACTCATCTAACTGGATATGATGCACGGCGCGGGAGACTAACCCGCCAGCAAAGAGATCTCCATGATAGATCGCTAACCCTGAGGGGGCGATCGCCGGCGTCCACACCACCTCTGGGTCAACCATATCGGGATGGGTTTGGCGATCTGAAATCGCACCTCCTGTATATTCGTCACTGTGCGTCACCAACGGCCAACCGTAATTCTCGCCTTTTTGAATCCGATTCAACTCGTCACCCCCCCTGGCCCCATGTTCCGTTGACCAAATCTCACCCGTTTGCGAATCGACGGCTAAGCCTTGGATGTTGCGATGGCCGTAACTCCAAATCGCTGGGTCACTCTCAGCGTCTCCAACCCAGGGATTATCCTCAGGAATTGACCCATCATCGTTGAGGCGTACAATTGACCCCAAATGACTATCGCGATTTTGGGCCTGGGTGCGAATCAACTCTCCATCGAGTTCCAGCGGTGGATTTCCCCCATCACCAATACTCACCAGTAGGGTTTCGTCAGGAAGCCAGATGATGCGGGACCCAAAATGTTGTCCCTCTGTTTTGGAAGAAGAGACCTCAAAAATAACCTCGACATTCTCTAACCGGTTTTCCTGCAACTCCCCTCGCGCCACTTGGACTTGGTTTGCATCCGGTGTTCCATGAGAATAGGTGAGGTAAATTAAGGCGTTTTCCTCAAAACGGGGATGGACCGCAATATCGAGTAATCCCCCTTGATTGAGGGCCAAAACCTCAGGAACCCCCGAGACTGGGGTGGGATCTAATACGCCGTCGCGGACGATGCGTAAACGTCCAGGCCGTTCCGTAATCAACAGGGTTCCGTCCGGAAGCCAGGCTAGTCCCCAGGGATGTTCTAAGTTGTCAATGATAGTGGTTTGCTGCCAATCTCGATCTAAGGACAGGGATTGATCTGAGTTCGGGGAGGATGAGTCGGGGGTGGGGGTTGCTGCGAGATCGGTTCTGTCTGCGTCTGGGGTGATGTCTGAACGGGTGTCTGGGGGAGGTTCTGGTGTGGAACAGCTAGTGATGAGTAATAGGGCCAAGGCTGAGTTGGCCAGGTATCTCGTGATAGGGGTGAGGGGTTGCATGATCCTGAGTTTGATGAAGTTCTAGGCGGCTAATCGGGTCAGATGGCATATCGATTACCATAGTAAGAAACTTACCCCCCATTGGAGACATTCTTATGACTCGGCGAGGTTCACAGACTCCGGGCGATCGCATCCTAGCCTGTGTCATCTATCTGTTACCCCTACTCGAATCGATACGCTATGGTGGCTACTTGTTCGATCTGATGCCACTGCTGGCTAACCTCATCTTAATTCCCCTCTCTCCCCTGCTGAGGCTTTACGGGGGATTTGTCCAAGGCGTTCCCTTCGGTGGACTGATTATTTTCTTTGCGTTGTTCCTGCTGGTGGTTCGCAACCGCAATCTCAGTCATTTTTTGCGCTTCAATACGATGCAGGCCCTGATTATCAAAATCGGCTTGTCTCTCATCGCCATTGTTAGCCAACTCATCGGACTTCCTCTGCAAGCGGCGGCGGTATCCGGAAATCTTCTCGTGGCGGTGATTGCGAATATGGTTTTCTTAGCCGTTTTTGGGGGATCGCTCTACGCGATTATCCAAACGGCGTTTGGGCGATATCCGGATCTCCCGGTTGTCTCGGATGCGGCTTACCAACACCTAGACCACTAAATTCTTATAGGATGGAGAGACTAGCTTAACGACTACTATATCGATTTTTGAGTGTTTTATGAACAGCCCTTCTAATTTTAGCTGGCGCGATCGCCTCGGCGCGGCCGCCGTGTATCTGGTTCCCCTGATGGAAGGCCTCAGCTTTGGTAGCTTCCTGTTTCGCCAGTTTCCCATCCTCCAGGTTCTCTTTATCCCCCTGATTCCGGTCATCCAGCTCTATAATGCTATCCCTTTCGGGCGGCTGATTCTCTTCTTTGTCCTCTTCTTTGCGGTGGTTCGCAATGATAGTCTCAACCGCTTTGTCCGTTTTAATGGGATGCAGGCGGTTCTGCTGACGATTATTCTCTCGATTAGCAGCCTCATTCTGAGTCTGTTCGGATCTGGGTTACAATCCGGTGCGCCATTGCTATTAGAAACCCTCGTCAATACCCTATTCTTGGCAACCGTCGCCGCTGTTGGCTTTAGTCTGGTGCAATGTCTGCGGGGACAATATCCCGAACTTCCGGGACTCTCTGATGCGGCCAATTCTCAGGTGTTTTAGGCTGACTGAGGTTCACTCTGAGATCTCCACTGGGGGAGTTGGCTTGGGAATCACGGGATTCTCCAAAGCACCGATTCCCTCAATTTCCACGCGCACGCGATCGCCGACGTGCAAGGAACCCACCCCTTTCGGCGTTCCGGTTAGGATCACATCTCCCGGTAACAAGGTCATGATTTGGGAAATATAGGACACCAACTCATCGGGAGAATAGACCATGCGATCTAATTGCGCTGACTGGCGGGGTTTCTCTTCCTCGTTGAGAAAGGTTTGCAGTTTCGCGCCGGGGTTGATTTCTCGGACGACCCAGGGGCCGAGAGGACAGAAGCTGTTGAAGCCTTTTGCTCTTGTCCAGAGGCGATCGCGTCGTTGTAAATCTCGGGCGGTGACATCGTTGGCGATCGTATATCCCCAAATATACTCTGAAGCCGTATCCGGGGAACAGTCCTGACAGGTTTCACCCATCACCAGGGCCAACTCCCCTTCATAGTCGACTTGCTCAGATTGAGGAGGATAGACGATCGCCGTGTCATGAGCCACAATCGTTGTCGGTGGTTTGAGAAACAACAGAGGTTCGGTGGGAACCTCCGCCGCCATCTCCTCGGCATGAGCGCGGTAGTTTCTCCCCACCGCTACAATTTTCGAGGGCGCACAGGGGGCCAATAACTCGTAGGTTTCCGCCGCACAGGTCATCTCGGTCGGTTTCCCATTCAGCCAGGGCGGTGCATCGAAGATCTTGACACTGCGGTCAACTTGCAAAGAGCCATAATAAATTCGTCCTTCAGCCGTGCGGACGCGGATATATCGCTGTGCCATAGCTATCGTCGACTTTAGGGGCAATTATACTGCCTCAAGGAATCATTTCAACCCAGTCCCGAGCGATCGCCGGGATGCTCAATGGGAAAAAACAGTCTATACTAGAAGACTGACCTTTTGCAGTTATCCTGGTACAGAAGGTTAAACCCGAAATAGCCAACTTTTGCACACATGATTAAACTTCGACTCAAACGCCTCGGTAAAAAAAGAGAAGCCAGTTATCGTATCGTAGCCATGGAGAGTTCGGCTCGTCGCGATGGTCGTCCTCTGCAAGAACTCGGTTTCTACAACCCCCGTAGCGGCGAGACGCGCCTCGACAGTCAAGAACTGCTCAAATGGCTTAACAATGGCGCACAACCCACGGATACCGTTCGCGACATCCTCCGTCGCGCTGAGCTTGTTGGCCCCAAACCCGGAACTCCCGCCGGAACTCCCGCCGCAACCCCCGCCGCAACGACTGAAGCTGAAACCACTGAAGCTGAAACCACTGAAGCTGAAACCAGCGAAGCCAGCGCCTAATAGCGGCGACTATCTCCAAGTTTCTCGGCTAGACTCGGTTTTGTTCAAGTTAGACTCATGCCATACTGAAAATGGCTCTAAACTAGAACTAAGCCGAGTCTCTGTTTCCACACCTGCCCCAGCCGCCGAGAAGTCATATTAAACAAGACAGTCAAAATAAGCAAAGGCATTACCTCATAGGGTTTTTGTTAGCATATATTGCCTATTTTTAAGTGTCTAAAAGAAGTATCAACTCCGAATTGCCAAATATCTATCCCTAGGATATGACCCCCCGACTCACCATCGATCTTTACAGTCCTGAATGCGCCCTCGCCTTGGTGGGACAGCAGGAAGTCAATCTCAAAACCCTAGCACAGCAAACCGGCGCCACCTTAGTCTTACGGGGTCAAGAACTCTTTGTGTCGGGAACGGATAGCCAAACCGGACGCTGTGAGCAACTGATCCAAATTCTCTCACCGATTTGGAAGGTTGCCAAGCCGGTGGCTGATGTGGATATTAACACCGCGATTCATGCCCTAGACACGGGGCGACAAGATGAACTCAGAGATTTACGAGATGATATTCTCACCCGCACCCGTCGCGGTGAGGATATTCGCGCGAAAACCTTTCGTCAGCGTCAATATGTCAAGGCGGTTCGCAACCATGATTTAACCTTTTGCATTGGCCCAGCGGGAACGGGAAAAACCTATCTAGCGGCCATGTTGGCGGTGCAGGCGTTACTCGACAAACGCTATGAACGGCTAATTTTGACGCGTCCGGCGGTGGAAGCGGGGGAACGGTTGGGATTCCTTCCGGGAGACTTGCAGCAAAAGGTGAGTCCTTTTTTGCGCCCGCTGTATGATGCCCTCTATGAACTCATCGACGCGGAGAAGATTCCTGATTTGATGGAACGGGGAATTGTCGAGGTTGCCCCGATCGCCTATATGCGCGGACGAACCCTCAATAATGCCTTTGTCATCCTGGATGAAGCTCAGAATACCACATCGGCTCAGATGAAGATGGTCTTAACTCGTTTGGGCTTTAATTCCCGCATGGTGGTGACGGGAGATGTCACTCAAACGGATTTACCTTCAACTCAGATGTCGGGGTTACAGGTGGCCCAGAAGATTCTCAAAAACGTCGATGGAATTGCCTTTTGTCAGCTCACGGCGGCGGATGTGGTGCGTCATTCTCTGGTTCAGAAGATTGTCACGGCCTATGAGAAGCATGAGAAGAGGAAGGGAACAGGGAATAGGGAATAGGGAATAGGGAACAGGGAACAGGGAACAGGGAACAGGGAACAGGGAACAGGGAACAGGGAACAGGGAACAGGGGGGAGAGAGATTTTGGTGAAGCAACGTTTGGATACGCTGTTAGTCGAGCGACAACTCTGTTCGTCGCGTCAGTTGGCCCAGCGCTGGATTCGGGCTGGTGAAGTGCGGGTGAATCAGCAGTTGGTGGATAAGCCGGGGACGGCGGTGGCGGTGGATGCGGAGATTTCTGTGAAACCGCGATCGCCGTTTGTGTCTCGGGGTGGGGAAAAGCTGGACAAGGCGTTACAGGTGTTTCCTGTTTCGGTGGGGAATCGGGTTTGTCTCGATGGTGGGATTTCCACGGGAGGTTTTACGGACTGTTTGTTGCAACGAGGGGCGCAACGGGTCTATGGCGTGGATGTGGGCTATGGTCAGGTGGATTGGAAGCTGCGCCAGGATGACCGGGTGGTTCTCAAGGAACGCACGAATTTACGCTATCTGACCCCGGAGCAATTGTATCAGGCTGATGACCCGCGCCCAGATTTGGCGGTGGCGGATGTTTCGTTTATTTCTCTGGAGAAGGTGTTTCCGGCCATTTGGAATTTGTTGGTGTCGCCTCGGGAAACCATTGTTTTGGTGAAACCTCAGTTCGAGGTGGGCCGATCGCGCGTCGGCAAGAAAGGCGTTGTCCGCAATTTGGGCGATCGCGCCGATGCCATTATTCAAGTTCGGGATGCGGCGCGAGGTTTGGGGTGGTGCGATCGCGGACTGGTGACCTCCCCCATCCAAGGACCGGCGGGCAATGTGGAATATCTACTCTGGCTCCATGAACAGGGAACGCCTCAATTGGATGAAGCCATCATCCGAACGGCCGTACAAGGAGAGTCTACCCCATGAAAGCCCTCGTCATTGCCGGAACTCGTAGCGGTGTCGGCAAAACCTCTTTATCTCTGGGAATTATGGCCGCCCTTCGTCGTCGGGGGCTACGAGTTCAGTCGTTTAAAGTCGGGCCGGATTTCATCGATCCTGGACATCATCGCCTGGCGACGGGCCGCATTTCCCACAATTTAGATGGCTGGATGTTATCAAAACATGACAATTTAGCCCTATTTCGTCACTATAGCCGCGATTGTGATGTGGCGATTATTGAAGGAGTGATGGGAGTTTTTGACGGTTATGGGGCTACGTCTGAGGATGGGAGTACCGCTCAAATCGCCAAGTGGCTAGGGGTTCCGGTGTTGCTGGTGGTGGATGCGTCGCGGATGTCTCGCAGTGTGGCGGCGTTAGTCTCTGGGTATATACACTTTGATGCCGATTTGTCAATTACGGGAATTGCCCTAAACAAAGTCGGTAATACGCGCAATATATATCGTACTACACACCCATTAAGTCGCTTGGGAGAGGCCATCGCTTCGGTAACTTCGATTCCCATCTGGGGAGAAATTCCTAAAAATAGCGTCCCGGAAATCCCCTCTCGTCATCTGGGGTTATGGATGGCCCAGGAGGATAATCTGGGAAATTCCTATATTGAGAGGTTGGCGCAAGCGACGGAAACCTATGTGGATTTGGATAATCTGTTGGCGAGTTTGCCTGATTGGCGAGGAGAGTTGGCGGTTGAGGGGGATGTTTCGGGGAGTTTGCCGCAAAACCCGTCAGAAAAGCCGTCAGGAAAGTCGTCCGTGCGGATTGCGATCGCCCGTGATGCGGCGTTTTGTTTCTACTATGAGGAAAACCTACGTTTGTTGCGAGAGGCTGGTGCAACGCTGATTGAGGTGTCGCCGCTACAAGATGAGTTTCCCCAGGGAATTGATGGGTTTTACTTCGGTGGCGGCTATCCAGAACTTCATGGGGAACGCCTGAGTCAGAATCAGGGGTTTTTAGAGGGGTTACGACGGTTTGCGGCAGAAAATCGTCCCATTTATGGGGAATGTGGCGGCTTGATTTATCTGTCTCAGGGGATTGAAGTTAAAGAGGTTCGCTATCGGTTTGCGGGGATTTTTCCCTTTTGGACGCGATTGGGCGATCGCCCCAACTTAGGCTATACGAAAATCGAAACCAGTGCCAAGTATCCCTTTTGCCCACAGCCTCTGACTGTCAATGGCCATCGTTTCCATTATTCTCAACTGATTCCTGAGACGGTTCCTCCCGAGATTCCCACCTGTTATCAGGCCCACAGTTGGCGTATTGGTGCGTTTTCTGAAGGCTATGTGTTGGGAAATAGCCTCGCCAGCTATGTTCATTTGCATTTCCGCAGTAACCCGGCGTTTGCCAAACAGTTTGTTGAGGCTTGTAGAGGGTTATACTAGGGGCGATCGCAACTCCTGAGATCACAGATATCATGATTAGGACTGCTCAATCCGTTTCTCTCGATGACTATCGCCAGATGGAACAAGTCTGTGAATCTCGCCATGAATACCACGATGGAGAGGTTTGGGACATGGCCGGCGCTAGCCTCAATCATAATACGATTGTCGTCAACCTCATTGCTCGACTCAAATCGTGTCAGACGAACCCACCTCTACGACTGTTTTCGAGTGATATGCGATTGTGGATTCCTCAATATCGCCGAGGCTTATATCCCGATATTATGGTAGTTTTGGGGGATGTTTTGCTCAATGGCGATCGCGATGATGAAATTCTCAATCCCAGCCTGATTATCGAAGTTCTATCGCCCTCAACGGCTACATTTGACCGAGGGGACAAATTCCTTTTTTACCGCTCAATTCCCCAATTTCAAGACTACCTGTTAATTAGCCAATCGGACTATCATTTAGAACATTATCGCCGCACCAGTACCAGCCAATGGTTATTTGACGATTACCTCAACCGAAATTGTGAGATTTTGTTGCCAAGTCTAGGGATAACCCTCAATGGGGAGGAGATCTATGCTGATGTTCAGATTAGCACCTAATGGGGGTTAGGGGGTATTCTGGGGGCGCCGTCCCCGCAGGATAAATACCCCACTCATGACAATAACTGGGGTGAAAATAATCGTCAACGCCGACAGTCCGTTAACTGGAATGGGTATTTCTGGGGCAATATATTTAATAGCCAATGACCCTAGAAGTGAGGCCAAGATGACTTTTGAGATAAAGACGACTTTCGAAGTCATGGTGATCGTAATGGCTGAGTTGTCTGGAAGATGTTGTGTCAAATCAGGATTGAGTTGACCCTAAACAGCAAACCCTCTAACATATCGTGACTCAAGAATCTGTATTTTATTACACATCAAAAAAGATAAACTGTAATATATAAAATTTTTAATAGTTTTAAATTGATTGATATATTAAGCTTTTAGCCGTAACGGTGAGTGCATTGTCCGAGTATGAATCTATATGCAGAGGAAATTATCTTGAAAAATCTGCTATAACGGATTCAATCAGCCTTGCGTAACAGTACGAGAACCAACCATGACTCAGATGACTCAGACCTTACAGCTTCCAGGTTATGAGATTACCGAGCTAGTGTATCATGGCAGTCGAACTCGAGTCTATCGAGGGCGACGAGAGAGAGACCAGCACCCGGTGGCCATCAAAGTCTTGCAAAATGAGACCCCTGATTTTAATGATCTTCTCAAGTTTCGCAACCAATACACCTTAACCAAAAACCTGGATCATCCCCAAATCCTCAAAAGCCTAAGCCTAGAATCCTATGGTCACGGTTACGCTCTAATTTTGGACGATTTTGGCGGAATCTCCTTGGCCAACTATTGGTTACAGTACCAATCTACCCCAATCCCCGAGATTCCCCTAGAGGAATTTCTGAAAATCGCCATTCAACTGACGCAGGCTCTCAACTATCTCTATCAAAAACGCATTATCCATAAAGATATTAAACCCGCGAACATTCTGATTAATCCTCAGACTCATGAGGTGAAGTGCATTGATTTTAGCATCGCCTCGCAACTTCCCCGAGAAAGCCAAGAACTGGATAATATTAATGCACTCGAAGGAACGTTGGCCTATCTTTCCCCGGAACAAACTGGACGGATGAATCGTGGAATTGACTATCGCAGTGACTTTTATTCTCTCGGGGTGACGTTTTATGAACTGCTAACGGGAACGCTCCCGTTTAACTCAGACGATACTTTAGATCTCATCCATAGCCATCTCGCCGTCAACCCACCGCCGGCTCATCACCTCAATCCTGCGATTCCCCTTCCGTTATCGCAGTTGGTTAGTCAATTAATGGCCAAAAATGCTGAGGATCGCTATCAAACGGCGTTGGGGATTAAAGCGGATTTACAAGTCTGTTTAGATGCACTGCAAACAAGCGGCCAGATTGGCGAGTTTACGCTGGGGAAACGAGATATTAGCGATCGCCTAATGATTCCCGAAAAACTCTATGGTCGCGCTGAAGAAGTGAAAGAACTTTTAAGGGCTTTTGAGCGCGTTAGTCAAGGCGATCGCGAGTTAATGCTAGTTGCAGGATTTTCGGGAATTGGCAAAACCTCTGTAATTCAAGAAGTCCATAAACCGATTATACGCCAACGGGGCTATTTTATCAAGGGTAAATATGACCAATTTAATCGGAATATCCCGTTGAGTGGCTTAGTGCAAGCCTTGCGGGATTTAGTGGATCAAATCCTCTCAGAATCTGAGGAAAATGTGCAAATCTGGGGGGAAAACATTTTCGAAGCCATTGGTGATCAGGGACAAGTTTTAGTCGAGGTCATCCCAGAATTAGAACTCCTCATCGGAACACCTCCCCCAGTTCCTGAACTCTCAGGCGTTGCAGCGGAAACTCGTTTGAATCTCCTCTTTACAAAACTCATCAAAGTCTTCGCGAGTGCTGATCATTCTTTGGTGATTTTCTTAGATGACTTACAATGGGCCGATTGGACCTCCTTAAAGTTCCTGAAGATCTTGCTCGACGATCAGGATTATCTTCTGATGTTAGGAGCCTATCGCGATAACGAAGTCTCTCCAGTCCATCCTCTCATCCTAACCCTAGATGACTTAACTCAAAACACTACCCCAGTCACAACTCTCACCTTATCGCCTCTGGATACGTCTGACCTCAATCAGCTCGTGGCTGACACCCTTCAATGTGACCTATCCCGAGCTAATCCTCTCACGGAACTGATTGCTCAAAAAACGCAAGGAAATCCCTTTTTTACAACCCAGTTTATCAAGTTTCTCCATGAGGAACAGTTACTGAGTTTTGACTGGCAAACGGGTCTTTGGCAAGCTGATTTAGCTAAAATCAAAGTTTTAGCAATGACCGATGACGTCGTGGAGTTTATGGCTTTACAATTAAGGAAACTCCCCGCATCCAGCCAAAATCTGCTTCAATTAGCCGCCTGTGTGGGGGCTGAATTTGATTTCAACACCTTAGAGGTAATTAGTCAAACCTCGATATCAGACGTTGCGATTGGATTGTGGAATGCTATCGAGCAAGAGTTTGTAATTCCCACCAATCAAATCTACAAATTTTTTACGGATTTTGAACCCAACGAGACGTTCGAAGGTAATCTTAATCCTCGCTATCGCTTTGTCCATGACCGAATTCAACAAGCCGCCTATTCTCTGATTCCTGAAGAGCATAAGCAAGCCACACATCTGCAAGTGGGGCGTTTACTGCAAGAAAAGTTGGGGGAACAAGAGCGAGAGGAACGATGTTTTGAGATTGTCGGTCATTTGAATTTAGCCCTAGATCTCATCCAAGAGCGTCGGGATAAAGAGGCGGTGGCGCAGTTGAATTTAGTGGCGAGTCAAAAAGCTCTCAAGTCCACAGCCTATCCCTTAGCGCAACAGTTCGTTGAAACGGGACTCTCTTGGCTAGAAAAAAACCCTTGGGAAATCCAGTATTCCCTCAGCCTAGCACTCAAAACCCTAGCAGTGGAAACCGCCTATCTGACGGGAAACTTTGAGCTGATGAACCAGAGAGCGGATGAGGTGTTAGCCGCGAGTGAGACGGTCCTTGACCGGGTCAAAATCTATCAAATTCAAATCAGTTCTCTGACGGCTCAAGGTCAGATGTTAGAGGCGATTGAGTTGGGTCAAAACGCTCTGCTGGAGTTGGGTGTTCACGGGTTAGAGGAGGGAGACTCTCAATCGATGGAAATGAACCTCAATCAGGCTGTAGAGAGGGTCTCTGAGAAACTGGGTGGTAAAACCATTGAAGACCTGGTTCATGAGCCTAAAATGACCGATGCTCCTATGAAAGCGGCCATGGATTTATGTGCGTTATTATTTCCCGCTGTCTATCAGGGGAGTCCCCAGTTGCAACCCTTGCTCTGTGCTACGATGGTGAGCCTGTCGTTAGAGTTTGGAAATAGTCCAGCCTCCACCCTCGGTTATGGAAGTTATGGGATGGTTTTATCGGCTTTTCTCGGGGATGTAGAACAGGGCTATCGCTTTGGTAAATTGGCGTTGAATTTGGTGGATTCATTGAAGGTCTCGGAATTTAAATCTCTGAATTTACTCTGGTTTGGAGGCTTTCTTCAGCATCGTAAAGAGTCTCTGCGCTCCACTCGCTTGACGATGAGAGATGGCTATCTCGCGGGGATGGATAGTGGAGATTTTCTCAGTGCTGGCTACAATCTCATTAACTATTTTTATGATAGTGTTTTTTCTGGGGTAATTTTGGAGGATTGGGAACGGGAAATACAAGATTATACGGATGTCTTGGAATCTATCAAACAAGAGTCACCCCTTACCTATTTGAAGATGTGCCAACAAATGGCATATCATTTGAAGGAATCCCTTGAGGAACCTGATGTGTTTAAGGGGCCGGCTTATGACGAAACACAGGTGATTCCCAAGTATCAGCAAAATAACGAGTTGTCAGGACTTGCCTATCTTTATACTTACAAAATAATGCTTGCCTATTGGTTTGGCAAGTATCGCAATGCCCTGGAGTATGTCAATCAGGCTCAAGGGTGTTTGATGGCGTTGTCGGGGACGTTTTTTGCACCGGTGTTTGAGTTTTATGCAGCCTTGAGTGAGTTGGCTTTTTATTCTGAGTTAACCATACAGGAACAGGCTCAATGTTGGGAACGGGTGCAACGCTACCGGAAACGGCTGGCGGATTGGAGTCATTATGCACCGATGAATCATCAACATCGCCTGCTGTTGTTGGATGCGGAAATGGCTCGGGTGTTGTTGTATAAAGCTGAAGCACTTGACTATTATGATCGGGCGATCGCCCAGGCGAAAACCTCTCAATATCTGCATGAGGAAGCCTTAGCGAATGAACGAGCCGCCCAGTTTTATCGGGAGTGGGGTAAAACTAAACTAGCGGAGGCGTACTTGCAAGAAGCCTATTATGGCTATGCTCGCTGGGGTGCGAAAGCCAAGGTTCTGGATCTAGAACGGCGTTTTTCGGAATCCCTCGATGAGATTCTGCACCCCTCAGCCTTAGATTCAGGAGAGGTATCATCACGCACGACCAAGACATCTCATCATACGTCTGGAGGTTCGTCGAGCAGTATTTCTGAGGCGATGGATTTAGAGGTGATTCTTAAAGTCTCTCAAACCATTTCTGAAGAGATTGAACTGAATAAGCTGATTCATACCCTCTTAACGATTGTGGTGACTCATGCGGGGGCGGATAATTGCCTATTTTTATTGCAAGAACAACAAGACTTAAAACTATTTACTTTGGCAAATTTGCACGACTCACACCCGCTGTTCTTGTCCCAATATGCAAATAACTGTGACGAACTGCCAATGTCTTTGATTAATCGAGTTAAACGGACGTTGCAACCTCGAATTATTGCTGATGTAACCCTAGAAATTGGCTTACTCAAAGATAAATACTTCCAAACACATTATCCTAAAAGTATTTTGGCAACTCCGATTATTTATCAAGGGAAGTTGCGAGGCATTTTATACCTCGAAAACAATCTAACATTTGGGGCGTTTACGGGCGATCGCATTAAACTCCTTAATCTCATTTGTTCCCAAGCGGCGATTTCTTTGGAAAATGCTCGGCTTTATGAATCGGCTCAGAAGGCTTTTACAGATTTACAGGAAGCTCAGCTGCATATTGTTCAAAGTGAAAAAATGTCCACTTTAGGAAATTTGGTGGCGGGGGTGGCTCACGAAATCAATAATCCTGTGGGGTTCTTGAAGGGGAATATTGACCCCTGCTTGGACTATATCCAGGATTTGTTGGGATTGATTGATTTGTATAAAGAGAAATATCCTGATGCAGATGAGGAGATTCTGGAGGAAATAGAGGCGATAGAATTAGACTATATTCGGGAGGATTTTCCGAAATCTTTGAGTTCAATGCGAGAAGGAGTTAAACGCATTCAGAATATTAGTCATAGTTTGCGGAGTTTTTCTCGTGGTGATACTCGCTTCCCGGTTACGTATGATATTCATGAAGGACTCGATAGCACGCTCTTGATTCTCAAACATCGACTGAAAGCGAATGATTGTCGCCCCGCTATCAATGTTATTAAAGACTATGGAGAGTTGCCCAACATTCAGGCTTATGCTGGACAACTGAATCAGGTCTTTGCTAATCTGATCGGGAATGCTATTGATGCGGTTGAGGAAAATAGCCGCGATCGCAGTTATCACGAGATTGACAATCGGCTGGTGGTGAAAACTCGCTATTTGGAAGCGGAAAACCAGGTCATGATTAGCATTCAGGATAATGGAACCGGAATGACTGACATGGTTAAAAAGAATATGTTTGATAAGTTGTTTACAACCAAAGAAGTGGGTAAAGGAACGGGATTGGGTTTACCCATCTCACGACAAATCGTCATGGAGAAACATTCAGGAACCTTAGAGTGTCATAGCCAGTTCGGAGAGGGAACTGAGTTTCAGATTACGCTTCCCACTGGAGTTGGAGAATTGGAGGAACTGTAAGACAGACGACGGCGAGTGGCTACCCAACAATAGATAAAGGGGAGTTTTCCTCAAGCAAACAACTCAGCCAATGTTAAACTGAAACTATTGGCTAGACATCATGGCTCAGGTATCTCAAAGACTCAGTTTGCTAATTATCGCTCCCATGGCACTGCAAAAACTCGATCGCCTTCAAGACCTCTTTCAAACCATGGATCGGGCCTTAATTGCCTATTCCGGCGGGATTGATTCGACCCTTGTGGCTAAAGTCGCCTATGACGTACTCGGCGATCGCGCCCTAGCCATCACCGCCGTTTCCCCCTCCCTTCTCCCCGAAGACCTCGAAGATGCGAGGATTCAGGCGGCGACCATCGGTATCGCCCATGAGGAGGTGTACACCCAGGAGATGGAGAACCCCAACTACACCAGCAACCCCGTCAATCGTTGCTACTTCTGCAAAAGTGAACTCCATGATACCCTCAAACCCCTCGCCCTCCAACGGGGCTATCCCTACGTGGTTGATGGTGTCAACGCCGATGACTTGCAGGATTATCGCCCCGGAATCCAGGCCGCCAAAGAACGGGGTGCGCGATCGCCCCTCGCGGAAGTGGGAATTAGCAAAGCCGAAGTGCGTCAACTCTCCCAACATCTCGGACTTCCCTGGTGGGATAAACCCTCCCAACCCTGTCTCTCCTCCCGTTTCCCCTATGGTGAAGAAATCACCATCGAGAAACTACGGCGCGTGGGACGTGCAGAAGTCTATCTGCGAGGACTCGGATGGCAAAACTTGCGAGTTCGCTCTCAAGGGGATACCGCCCGTATCGAACTCCCCCCTGAGTTGATTCAAGATTTCGTCCTCAAGAGTGATTTAGCCCAAATCGTGGCTCATCTACAAGCATTAGGATTTCTTTTTGTCACCCTCGATCTCGAAGGGTATCAAAGTGGCAAACTCAATCGTGTCCTAGAGCGTCAAGCCGTCACCGTTTAGGGGCTGGAGACAGAGTTTAAATTTCTCACTAAAATTGTTTAAACTTACTCAAGCTTTAAGCTATAATCAAATCATGAGTAAGTTTAGCATTTCTGAAGCCGCAAAAATCAAAGGAGTCTCACCATCGACGTTAAGACGTTGGGAATCAGAAGGGAAATTAATCCCTGAGCGCACAGCGTCGGGACACCGGAGATACTCTATGTCTCAATTGCTCGGTGTTGAATCTCACAGAGCGTACACAATCGGTTATGCACGAGTCAGTAGCCACGACCAAAAACAAGACCTAGAACGTCAAAAGGAAATTATTGAATTGTTCTGCGCTCAAAATGGTTGGGARCATGAGATTATCCAAGACTTAGGCTCTGGGATGAATTACAGTAAGCGTGGGTTAAAGCGTCTTCTGAGGTTAATCACATCGGGTGAAATCGACAG
>FSSI02000094.1:0-3707 GCA_900149785.2 Phormidium lacuna HE10JO
GGTAAAAGCTGATGCGGATGCGCAAGCTTATGAAACTCGCTATCAATACGATGGGGTGGGAAATCTAACGGAGGTGACTGACCCGACCCAGGGAACGACMGTGTATGAGTACGATGAAGTCAATCGTATGACTTYRCGGCGGTTGCCGAACGGGGTGAGGACGGTTTATACCTACAAGGAGAACACCGATTTCGTTGAATCGATGACTCATTTGGCAACGGATGGAACAACGGTATTATCGTCGGTGAGTTATGAGCGTTCTCCCAGTGGCGAACCGACCAAAATTACACGCGAAAATGGTTCCTATCGCCAAATCGATTACGATGCTTCGCTGCGGGTGGAGAAAGAGTCGTTCTACGATGCTGCTGGCACCTTGTTAGACGAGGTGGTCTATAGGTACGATGCCGATGGCAACCGTCAGATGGTTTCGGGTGGGGAAGCTCAGGGAACCTACCGCTACGAGAACGTTCACCAACTCACAGAAATTGAGACGGCACAGGGTATTGAGACGTACAGTTACGATGAGGGGGGTCGGGTCGAAACGGTCAGTCGCGATGGGGAGATGTTACAGTTCGAGTACGACGAGAATGACCAGTTGACGAAGGTTTTGGATGTTAATGGCAATACGGTTGTTGAGTATACGTACGACAGCGAGGGTCGTCGGGTTGAAGTGACGGATGCGCAAGGGAAACGGGATGTGGTGGTGGCTCCGACGACGGGAGGACTTGAATCACCGTTTTTGATTGTTAAAGAGAATGACGTTGAGGCGGCGTTTGCTTATGCGGGGGATATGCCGCTGGCTCGGGTGGATGAGGCGGGTAATCCAGTGTATTACCTGACGGATGCGATGGGTAGTGTCATTGGTTTGGTGGATGGTAATGGTCAGGAGGTGGCGGAGTTCCGTTACGATAGTTTTGGCAATTTRCAGACRCCGGAGGCGTTACCATTAGAACTGGGAGGAGATTTCCGCTTCCAGGGTCAGTGGTTGGAGTCGAATACGGACTTGTACCATTTCCGAGCGCGGTATTATGACCCGGAGACGGGACGCTTTGTCAGTCGCGACCCGGTTGAGGTGATTGAGACGGTGCCGGAGAGTAGTAATCCTTATCAGTTTGTTTATAATAATCCTCTGGTTTATAGCGATCCGACTGGGGAGTTTACAATGGTTGAATTACAGTCGGGATTTGCCACAGAAAAAGCATTGAATAGTATTCAGTTACAATTAACAAACCATGCAAGACAATATTTAATAGATAAAGCAAAAGGTGTTGCAACTAATATATTTGCAGGTGTGGCCGAGACAGTAATAACCGAACTAGCTCAGTTAAATCCTCTATTAAATTCAGCTCTCAACGAAGTACTATCTAACAAACAAAGAAATAGACTAGGTCCAGCATGGGAAAGGTTATTAAAAGGAGAGTTTAAAAAAATTATAGAGGAATCCTTTCCAGAATATCTAAATGCTGTTTGGTTTGAAGCAGAAGTGTCAACAGATGGAACCCCTCAAAGTGATGGATTAAGCTTACAGTCTTTTGATTTAAAAAGTAAGAATGGAAAAAACAATCCAAATCCTGACTTTATTATAAAAACAGATGGAGGACCTAACTCAACTGACTTTGCTCAAGGAAAGGGCGAAAAATCATATCTCATTGGTGATTTCAAATTGAGTTGGCATCGAGTTGAAAAAGACAAGAATAAAGCTCAGTTTAAAGCAATGATGAACTATGCTAGCTTTAGTAACAGGCATCAAGTTGTACCTATTGCTCTTTACATTACAATGATTGGTGGTGATAGTACATTAGGACTTCATAAAGTAACAAAAAAAGCCATTCAAGAGCATGCTGTTTATCCTCAATTTTTAACTCTATTTCCCAATATTAAAGGTTGGAAGAAGTAGAAACATCTGTTGAAACTTAAAAAAAGTGAGAGCAAAAATGTGCGTGGAATACTACTATCAATTGGCAGATGGCGATCCAGCATGGGCTTTAATTAACGCTATTCAATTTGGGGATTGGAAAGCGTTTACAGTGTTATTATCTGTACAGAAAAATGTAAATGCAACGGACAGGGAAGGCGATTGGACTCCTTTGATGTGCGCCGTTCATGAAGAATCTATAGAGATGGTCAAGGCATTAGTAAAAGCAGGAGCAGATGTTAACTATAGAGGAGTTTTCGATCCAGATGAATTTGCTTTAAGCTTAGCGGCATACAGTGGTAACAAAAATATTTTTTATTATTTGGAGGCATTGACTTCACCCGAGCTTCGAAAGATAGCTAGAGACATCCTAAAAGAAAATAAGCTTTGGTAAAGTTTCCAACGAGGAACCAAGAGTGTCCGGCGGTGCGCACGGAGTATGACGAGAAGGGTCGGTTGAAACGGACGTTGGATGTGAATGGGGAAGCGGTTGAGGTTGATTATGACCCTGACAATTCCCTGCAAACGGTTGAGGATGTTTTTGGCAATCCCACCACTTACGTTTACGACGGACGGGGCAATGTGGTCACGGAAGTTGACCCGTTAGGGAAGAAAACTGAGCGGACGTATGATGAGGATAATAATGTCTTAACTGAAACCCTCGTCACCGTCGAAGATGGGGTCGAACAGCGACGCACGACGACTTGGACTTACGACGACAATGGCAACGTTTTAACCGAAACCGACAGCCTTGGTCGGGTCACTCGTTCCTCTTACGACGACAACAACCGCCTGCTGACGGAAACCGACCCCCTGGGGAATACGACAACCTATGACTACGATGAACGCGGTAATTTACTCTCAACGACAGATGCACTAGGCAATGTTACGAAGTTTGAGTACGACCATCGTGGACAGTTACGGTTCTTGAGCGATGCTGAAGACAATCCCACTGAGTTCGAGTACGACAATAAAGGTAACGTTCGTCAAGTCACCGACGCCCTCGACGGAGAAACTGTTTACCGCTACAATCCCAGCGGCTTGAGAACGGAAGAAACCCAAACCGTCACCACACCAGACGGCATCGAAGACGTCGTCACCCAATGGCATTACGACGCCGAAGGTCGCCTTAACTATCATCTCGATGCCGAAGACCAGCGCACGGACTACCAATACGACGATAACGGCAATCAAATCGCCGTCACCGACCCCCGAGGCACCACCACCCACTCAATCTACGACGCCAAAAACCAACCCGTCGAAACCATTTATCCCGACGACACCCCCGATACCCTTGACGACAACCCYCGCAGCATCACCGTCTACGACCGAGGTGGACGCCGTCGCGCCACCATCGACGAAGCCGGACGAATCACCCATTTCCGCTACAACGCCGTCGGACAAATCATCGAAACCATCGCACCGAACGCCGACGACAACGGTTTGACCCCCTTCTTCGAGGCGTTGGGACTGACGGGAAGCACCGTTTCCGATGTGGATTGGACACAGGTGGTCTATCCCGACGAAACGCCAGAGTATCTCAACGACAGTCGCTATCCCCGTACCACCACTGAATACTACGCCACGGGAGAGGTCAAAGCACACATCGACGAACGGGGACATCGTACCGAATACCGTTACGACACACTGGGTCGCCGTACCGAAACCATTTATCCCGATAAGACTCCCGAAACCCTCGACGACAACCCCCGTGAAAGGGTCACCTACGACAAAGCCGGACGCCAGGACACCGTCACCGACGCGCTGAACCGCACCACCACCTACCGCTATG
>FSSI02000073.1:0-15907 GCA_900149785.2 Phormidium lacuna HE10JO
GGTCCTTCGACACCACCCACTTCAACATCTTGATGCTGTGCGTAGTCCATGAAGCCGCCGGCGATCGACTGATGTGGACGATGCTCGATAAAAAGAAGGGCAACAGTGACAGTACAGAGCCAATGGACTTGCTCGACCGTTTTGAAGAGGTGTTTCCCGATGCCGAGATTGCCTACCCGAAGCAGAAGTCCAGGAAGACCGATGATGATTTTCTGATTTTGATCACGACCCATGACCCCCAGACCGCTTTGGCTGACTATGGGAAGCGTTGGGGGATTGAAACGCTGTTTGGCGCTCTCAAGACCCGAGGGTTTTGCCTCGAATCGACCCATTTCACCGATGAAACTCGTCTATCAAAGCTGCTCGCGCTCTTGGCTTTGGCGTTTGTCTGGGCAATGAAAGCGGGTTTGTGGCGACATACGCAGCAGCTGATTCGCCTCATCAAGGCTCATGGTCGCCGAGCTCGTAGTCTGTTTCGCTATGGTTTTGACCTGCTCCGCCGCTTTTTCATTCATCCTCAATCCCTGTTTCAGCCTAATTTCCGTCCCATACAACTTTTGTCCTGTACTTAGGGTTTGTCTCTGAATATTCATATCCTTTCCGTGCCGTGTAGGTTCGGGGGTAGAGATGCAGTGTAAAATCTACCAAAACGCTCCGGCTGACACGGTAAGATCCTGCATAGTTATCCCCACAGCTTGCTCTCTACAGAGAAAGACAGCCAGTTCACCAATTTCTTCTGGTTGGATCATTCTCTGCTGCGGATTTGCCTGTTTTACCTCATCCAAGCATTCAGCCAAGCTTACACCTTCGGTTTGTGCCACCTGAGTGAGGTAGTTTTTCGCTAAGTCAGTCTCAACCCAGCCAGGACTAATCGTATTACAGGATATACCATGAGGTGCCCCTTCTAAGGCTACGCAGCGACTTAGCCCTACTACTCCGGCTTTAGAAGCGCAGTAAGCTCCCCATCCAGCACTCCCCACTGATGCAGCAGTAGAGGCAATATTGATAATACGACCCCACTTGCCCTCAATCATTTGGGGCAAGCAAAACTTGATAGTGCGATAGATACCATTGAGGTTGACATCAATAGTATTATGCCAGAGTTCGTCAGAATGACCGCAAATTGTCTGTTCTGGCATGATACCAGCCGCATTAACCAGAATATCTACTTGACCAAAAGCTGTAATGACAGCATCAACAAAAGCTTGTACCGAGTTAGTTGAGGTCACATTTAGTTCCATTGCCAACGCTTTAACTCCTCGCGCCTCAATTTCACTTTGGCACGGGCTGGTTGAAGCCGAACGAGAGCCGATTGCTACATTAGCTCCGGCTTCGACTAAAGCAAAAGCGATAGCCTTACCAATCCCGGAAGTACCTCCTGTTACTATAGCTGCACGACCTTGCAGAAATTTTTCTTGACTCATATCTGTATTTACATTATTGGTCTTTGCAGGTGTTAGGCGATCTTAGACAGTTGCTGGAGGTTTCAGGACACCACAATCGGTCATATAACCCACGAGAGTACGAAGCAATTGACTATTCACTGGCGGACAGATAATGGAACTATTAGCAAGTCCTTTGAGCGTATTCTCGCAATCGAAAAACATTCCCATGGAGGTAATCTCTAAATAGGTTAGTTGACTATTAGGATTTTTTTCAACTAACAGAGGTAGCAGACCTCCAAAACCAGTCTCTTGGGAATTCATCGCTAAATCTTCTAATTGAGATAGCCACCGAGAATATTCTATTTCTTTGATAGAGTAGCCTAGGGTGTTGATTTCTGCAATGAGTTCTTGCAAAGGTAAATATTCCGGATTCATCAGATGAAATACTTGCCCCAGAGATGATTTTTGGTTGGACAAATGCAAGATGGCTTGGCTGATATAATCCACAGGTGTAATATCTACATTGATATCTAGTTCTGGTGCATTACCGAACTCGATAAAGTGCTTGATTAAACTACAAAGCAGATCGTCAACGTTACAAGCACCGGTTTGGGTATGAGAGCTAATCATTCCGGGGCGATAGATAACTGCTGGAATGCCCCTTGACTTAGCAATTTCTATCAATTTTTCCGCTACCCATTTACTCTGACAGTAACCACCATAAACCACTTCGCCAGCTTCAAGGTTATCTCGTTCGGTAATGGTCTTTTTCAAATTAGAATAACCCGTAGACTCAAACACGCCCAACGACGAGATGTAATGTAAGGGCTTGAGCTTAACCAGACTGGCTAGTCTCAATATTTCCTGAGTCCCTCCTACATTTGCAGCTCGCATGGCAGTGTAGGGATAAAGTAAATTCACGTTAGCGCCAACGTGATAGATCCGATCTATTTCTCCAGCTAGCTGGTAAAACTTTTGCTCATCAAGTCCCAACAAGGGCTTGGATAAATCTCCAAGCACAGGAATCATCCGAGAGTTGAAATTTCCTTGTTCTAGTAAATGTCCTAGTCCATAACGTTCCAAGTTTTTGTGGATTTTTTGCTTTCCCTCAACAGGGCTGTTGCTGTTACGAACGAGACAATAAATCTGAGCTTGGGTTTGTTGGAAAAGTTCTTGGAGTAAAAATGCTCCTAGAAATCCCGTTGCACCTGTTAAGAAAATAGCATCTGGCTCTCCTGTGGGGTCAAGATGATCTGAGGCAGGACGGATTGTGGGGTCTAAAACTGCCTCTGAGAGCAAATCTACAACAGTCATTCCTTCGAGGTAGGAAACTTCTTCTGTCTGACGGCAGATTGCCAGGGAACGAGCCATCCCTGCTACTGTAGGGTCATCAAACAGGCAACTCAGGGGTAACTTGACTCCAAAATGGTCTTTTACTTGGGACAGTAACTGCACGATGAGTAGAGAATGCCCACCCAACTCAAAGAAGTTGTCGGTCACACCAATGGGAAAAATATTTAGTACATTAGTCCAGATATTTGTCAACTCTTCCTCGATGGTTGTCTTGGGTGCGACAAAGGCTTGGGACAAAATAGGTCTATCCTTTTGAGGCGCTGGTAGCGATCGCTTGTCAATCTTGCCATTGGGTGTTAAAGGCATGGCATCGAGAAAGACAAAAGCCGCAGGAACCATGTAATCTGGCAGTTTCTGCTGGAGAAAATGCCGCAGTTTTGGTCTTAGAGCTTCCTTAGTTTGGCTCGGATGATTGGCATAGGTACTCCAAGGCTTGCCCTTGGATTCTACACTTACTGACGGAACTACCGAATCTATTGCTGTTTTTTGGATAGTGCTGTCTGGAATGATCTGGGTATCATGCCGGACAAATATCACATCGTAGTAATCTTCACCGCTGTTAGCTGACCAGTTAATGTTTATATTGTAAGGAATATCCGATTGCCATTCCCACCAGTCTTCTGGTTCAATCCCTGCTGTAGGAATCTGCTGGCGAAGTTCTCCTACCGTTTGAGGACAATCAGCACTAGTTAATAATTCTATTGCTCGCAGATCTGCCCAAGTTCGGGCATTGGGAACGTTGCTGACAACGAGCATTTCTGGGGAGGTTTCTTGCAGTTGCTGACGAACGGCGGCTAAAGTTAAATTATCTTGCTGCCAGTTAAGAAATACTGGTGGAGTTGTGGGAGAAGAGACTTTTTTGCCTAGATGCAACACCACATCGTAACGGAAGCGAGTCAGTTCATTTTGGTAATGCCCCCGCTTGAGTTGAATTTCTACATGGCTAATTTGGGGCAAATGGTCTTTGAGGGCAATGAAGAACTCGGGGTCAATAATTAGTCTTTGTTCTCGGGTAAGGCGATCGCTAATTCGCTGCCTTAATTCTGCGATGGATAAGGAGTCAGGAGCTTGATATAACTGCACCGATGTATGAAATGCTTCCAGCAACGGCAAACTCAACACATCCCCCAGAAAAATTTGCCCCCCCGGTTCAACTAACTTCACTGCTGTTTCAATAACCTGTACCAAATAATCAATACTGGGGAAAAACTGAATCACCGAGTTAGAGATAGCAGTGTCAAAGGGTTCGTTGACAATGTCTGCCAACCCATCCGCCGGAGTCTGACGTAGGGTCACCGAGGAAGCTAACAGGGAAAATTCCTGTTCTACATCACTATTATAGATTTGCTTTTCTAGGTAATGAATCGCTTCCCCAGATAAATCGGTAGCGTAGTAATGTTGGCATTGAGGAGCAATCCGAAACAGCAGTAAACCTGTCCCACAGCCTATTTCTAGCAATCGATTCGGTTGCAAAGAGAGAATTCGGTCTACGGTATGCTCTACCCATTCTCGCACCTGTTTGGGTTCGAGGTCTTTCCCGGTATAAGAATCGCTCCAGCCACCAATATGGAAACTCGCGTCTTGCGCCTCATCGGGTTGGAGATAAGCCTCATCCCAGATCTTCTGCCATTGCTCAGTTTGTTTGGCTGTATCCTGAGTTTCTGCTTTCTCAGCGGTAGAATCGGGAACGATGTATCCTACTAAGCGTTTTTGGTCAGTCACATCTTCCCTTGCTGTAACAACAGCTTGCTTGACTTCGGGGTGTTGACTGAGGGTGGCTTCGATTTCTCCAAGTTCGATCCGATAGCCCCGAATTTTCACTTGATGGTCGATGCGTCCCAAGCATTCAATATTGCCGTCAGGAAGGTAGCGAGCTAAATCTCCAGTTTTATAAAGACGGGAATTGGGATCTTGGCTAAAGGGATTGGGGATAAATTTTTCTTCCGTTAGTTTCCGTCGGTTCAGATATCCCCTTGCCACACCCAACCCTCCGATATACAACTCTCCCGATTCGCCGATGGGAACAGGTTCTCGATTTGCATCTAAAATATAAACCTGGGTGTTAGCAATTGGTCGTCCGATCCCGATCGCACCTTCACCCCTGTTAACCTGATAGAGAGTCGCCCAAACAGTAATTTCTGTAGGACCGTAGAGATTCCATAAGGAAACACATTTTTCTAATAACTTATCCCCTAAGTCTCTCGATAAGCTCTCTCCAGTAGAAATAATTGTCAGTTCTTTGCTACCTTCCCAACCTGCCTCCAACAACATTCGCCAAGTGGCAGGAGTTGCTGACATAACGGTAGGATTTTTTTGAGTTAGCAATTCGATTAACTGTTCTGGATCTTTAGTCGCTTTACAACTAGCAATAACAACGCTCCCTCCCACAGTTAAAAGTCCATAGATTTCTGGGACTGAAACATCAAAAGAAATAGTCGTAACGGCAAGCATCCTATCGCGATCGCTCAATCCCGGACAAGTTGCGATCGCATTTAATAAGTTAACTACCGATCTATGGGCAATCTGCACTCCTTTAGGTTTACCAGTAGAGCCAGAAGTGTAGATAGTATAGGCTAAATTTTGGGGATGAATTTCGGAGTTAGGATTTACTATCTCCTGTTGGTTGATGCTGTCCCAATCGCGATCGAGACAGACCAGAAAGCGATCTTGCTCTTCTGTAGCTGTAGTAGGGAAATCAAACTGCTCTGAAGCCAGAAATTCTTGAGTAACTACCATTGACAGGTCGGCATCTTGGAGCATGAAGGACAAGCGCTCAGTAGGATAAGCTGGATCTAAGGGCACATAAGCACCACCTGCTTTCAGGATTCCCAGCATGGCGATAACCATGTCTAAAGAACGCTCAATACAAAGCCCCACTAGCACCTCTTGCTCTACCCCCAAACCTTGTAAGTAGTGAGCCAGTTGGTTGGCTTTGGCGTTCAACTCACGATAGGTAAGCTGTTGGTCTTCAAAGACCACAGCTACTGCCTCAGGAGTCCTTTCCACTTGGGATTCAAATAACTGATGGATGCACAGGGAATCTGGATACTTTGTCGCAGTCTTATTCCAGGACAATAATAAGCGATTCTTCTCTTGTTCGGTCAACATGGGTACTTTTTTCCTTATGCTAAATTCGGTTTTCGTACACCCCTAATCAATCAAAGAGAATTCAATTAACTAAGGGTTGCTAAGCTATCAACTTAAAGCAGAAATGCTAGTTAATATTAGCCAAGCTTTAGTGGGGATAAAACTTGGTTTGATTCAAGCTAATCGAAGTCTATTTATATGCCAGCAGTAAAGTGAGCTGCCCAAATTTATGACGTAGCTCTTCCCGTTGTTTGAGGTATGATTCTCCTTCATTGCTGTCAATCTTCCTACGCAACAAATCTAGCCCTTGTTTCAATTCTTCTGGTGTAACTAGAGACCAAGTAGAGTCACCATTTCGATATTCTTGACTGAAAGGTCCTTCAATATCTAGATAAGTATCAAGAGGCATATACATTTCGGATGGCACAATAGTTTCAATCTTGTGGAAACCGATTGCTTCGAGTTGATTTCGCAGCCATACTACTTTTGGTAATCGCGAACGTATCATTTGGGTGGCAGAGGGAATAAGTTCTGCCCACCAAAAACCATCCATTTGCTGAGGATCGGTTGTCGTAATGGTAAAGACACCTCCAGGTTTCAGCACGCGGTAAATCTCTGACAAAGTTTTGTTAACATTTTTACCAATCGGTTGCTCGTTAGGATCGTCGAGGTGATGAAGCACATGATTGACAATTACCCCATGAAAATAATTGTCTGTAAATGGCATTTTTGTTATGCTACCTTGAGCCAAATTAACATTAGTGCAATTAGCAAATTTTGCTTTTGCTTGCTCAAGCATACCCTCATTTAACTCCAGGCCATAAACTTCCCCTACAAAGCTCTTCAACTTCTCAATGTAGTTGCCTGTTCCACATCCTGCATCCAGAAGAATCTGTCGATCGGCAGGAACATGGTGAGTTTTAGCACAAGTTTCAAGACTCTGTTTAATTTCATTAATTCCAGGGGTGAGCCGAGTTCGATCGTAATGCTGGCTCGTCGCGGTGTAATTTTCGTACTTGCTCATTGGATATCTTCAATCAGTTGAATATTGTTAAATTAATTCTTAGAACACACTATGGGTTAATTGTTCAATTTTTAGTGACTCTCCGAGTTGGACGCATTGAGCTATTTTGGGAGGCTGAAGACCTACTTGAATACATTTAAGGGACGCAGCAGCAGTAGCAAAACGTGCTATCTCCTGGAGAGACCATTCCTGAAGATAGCCGTAAATAAAAGCTGCCGAGAAGGTAGCACCAGCGCCACATCCATCAACGGGTTCAATAGATGGTGCCCAAACCCTGATTATTTCTGTGTTACTTGCCACCAGACAGCCTTCTCCTGCCAGAGTAACTATGGCAATCTTGACACCTGCTTGGAGCAACTTTTGAGCAACGACTACGGAAGACTCACTTTCCTTTTGAGCAACATCTGTGATGACCTGGCAAATCGTAGCTTCTCCAGCATAACGAGTTAAAATCTCAGGTTCTTGATGTCCGAATTCTAGATTGAGAAATACTGGGATATCTAACTGGTTTGCTTCCTTTATCGGTCGAAAAATGCGATCGCCATCATACCAATCCACGTATAGAAGACGACTACCTTTGATTAAATGAAGATCGGCAGTATCTAGTGTTTCCATTACTTCGGGTTTACGTTGCCAGAAATAGGTACGATGTCCTGTTTCATCGGAAAGATTAACTTCAAATGGAGTGATGACTTGTGGATCTAGGCGTACTTCACCCTGGACACCAAGAGATTTGAGTTGTTCGGCAACCCACTGCCCTCGATGATCATCCCCTAGGGTTGTGCCAATAAGACCACTGCGAATTTTCCAGTTTCGTAGCAAACAGGCGATAATAGCTGCATCATCAGAAATAAAATCAATATATTCCTTAATTAAGGTTCCACTATTCTGTTCAGGTAATTTATCTATCACCAAGACCATGGCAGGGGTAATTATGCCAAAGCAGACAACTTCCGCATTAGTCTGGGGTCTTACCTTCTGATCAGATAGATTTTTGTGTTCCATTGTTTTGTGTTCCATTGTTTTGTGTTCCATTGTTTTATCTAACACAATACTCCGGACACTTTTGAGAGAGCGAAATGACCGCCCATCTAGGGTTATGGATTTTCGGTGGTAATTAAATCAATGTCAGCCCTGAACCTGAGTCGTATTTAATTCGATATTTTATCGATCGCATACGCTGTAAGGCTGTGGCTTCGTTTAAAAAACTGTCTCGATTATTGTAACATAAAGATGATCTTAAGTCAAAATTAACAAGACGTTATCTCAGTACGGGACAAAAAGCTTGAAAAGGATGTAGAGAGAGGGTTTGATAGAAGTTAGCACAACCCAAATTAAACCCTGATGAGCCAGATTAGCGAAATTTGAGCCCAATTGCGACCCCACCTCGGATGGCATGGAGCCAGACTGTCATTCGTCGCCCTGTTCCTGAGGGCACTATTTCAAGCCAAAACCGTTAACCTCGCTGAGCTCGCCACCGTCTGGGGAGGCAAAACCGCCGAAGCCTCAAATTACAAACGGATGCAGCGATTCTTCCGGTCGTTTGAAGTCAAGATGGAGCAGCTCGCCAAGATGGTCATGAGTATTGCTAGCATCCCCCAACCCTGGGTTTTGAGCATAGACCGCACCAACTGGTCCTTCGACACCACCCACTTCAACATCTTGATGCTGTGCGTAGTCCATGAAGCCGCCGGCGATCGACTGATGTGGACGATGCTCGATAAAAAGAAGGGCAACAGTGACAGTACAGAGCCAATGGACTTGCTCGACCGTTTTGAAGAGGTGTTTCCCGATGCCGAGATTGCCTACCCGAAGCAGAAGTCCAGGAAGACCGATGATGATTTTCTGATGATCATCACGACCCATTTTGTCCTGTACTTAGGGCCGCTGTGGTTCAAAAACATATGTTATTTTAGACTAATATGAATCCACAAGTTTAGGAAAACGATGATTCAGACCATTACAAAACCCATCTCCTTCGATGAATTTGTGGACTGGTATCCCGAGGATGCAGATGGCAAATACGAACTCTACGACGGAACCATTATCGAAATGCCGTTAGCCACTGGAACCCACTCCAACATCACAGGATGTATCACCGGAGAACTTCATGTTGAAATCAGACGGCTCAAATTACCGTACTCGATTCCCGGTGCCTGTTTATTGAAACCCCTGGAGACAGAATCTGGGTATCAGCCAGACGTGATTGTACTCGATAAGGAGGAGTTGGCTAAGGAACCTCGCTGGCAAAAAGAGTCAATTGTAACCCTGGGGAGTTCGGTGCGGCTTGTGGTGGAAGTCGTGAGCCAAAATTGGCAAAATGACTATCTACGGAAGCTGGGCGATTATGAGGTGATGGGGATACCAGAATATTGGATTGTCGATTATCTAGGATTGGGAGGACGGCGGTTTATTGGCAATCCCAAATCGCCGACTCTTTCAATTTATACCATGGTTGATGGGGAGTATGACGTGAGGCAATTTCGAGGAGAAGACCGGGTTGAGTCAGGGGCATTTCCTGAACTGGCGTTAACAGTTAATGATATTTTCGAGTAGGGGCGAACCCTTGTGGTCGCCCTCCCCCCTAACGATGTTTTTGAGCGAACCCTTGTGGTCGCCCTCCCCCCTACTGCCTACTATACTGGAATCAGGTTTGTTGGAGGTCTCAGTCGATGGTGACGCGCACAGTGATGGCATGGGTGTTGGGCTTGTCTCTCCTGCTGATTCCTCAGGTTGGGGTGGCCCAGTCGGTGGATGAGTTGTTTGAGCGGGGAAATGCGGCTCAAAGTCAGGGGAGATATGAGGATGCGGAACAGACGTGGCGTCGAGTGTTGCAGATTGACCCCAATAATTCTGGGGCTTACTACAATCTCGGACTTGCCCTGTATTACCAAGGGAAGTTAGACGAAGCCATCGCCGCCTACAACCGGGCCATAGAACTCAATCCTGAGTATGCTTTGGCTTACTACAATCTCGGAGTTGCCCTGTATGACCAAGGGAAATTAGACGAAGCCATCGCCGCCTACAACCGGGCCATTGAACTCAATCCTGAGTATGCTTGGGCTTACGACAATCTCGGAGTTGCCCTGAGTGACCAAGGGAACTTAGACGAAGCCATCGCCGCCTACAACCGGGCCATTGAACTCAATCCTGAGTATGCTTGGGCTTACGACAATCTCGGAGTTGCCCTGAGTGACCAAGGGAACTTAGACGAAGCCATCGCCGCCTACAACCGGGCCATTGAACTCAATCCTGAGTCTGCTAACGCTCACAACAATCTCGGAGTTGCCCTGAGTGACCAAGGGAACTTAGACGAAGCCATCGCCGCCTTCAACCGGGCCATTGAACTCAATCCTGAGTCTGCAATTGCTCACAACAATCTCGGAGTTGCCCTGAGAGACCAAGGGAACTTAGACGAAGCCGTCGCCGCCTACAACCGGGCCCTTGAACTCAATCCTGAGTTTGCCATAGCTCACAACAATCTCGGACTTGCCCTGTATGACCAAGGGAACTTAGACGAAGCCATCGCCGCCTACAACCGGGCCCTTGAACTCAATCCTGAGTATGCTTATGCTCACAACAATCTCGGACTTGCCCTGTATGACCAAGGGAACTTAGACGAAGCCATCGCCGCCTACCGCACCGCCCTGAGACTCCCCGATGAACAAGGAACACCCGCCAGCGCCCATACCCTCGCCCACAACAATCTCGGCTACGCCCTACAACAACAAGGAAACCTCCAAGAAGCCATCCGCCAATACCAAACCGCCATCCAACTTGACCCAGAATATCCCCCCGCCATAACCAACCTGCGAGAAGCGCAACGTCTCCTAGCCCTACGAGACAACCCTCTCCCCGACGACCCCGAAGAACGTTTCCCCAGCCTAGAAGAAAACCCCTTCTTCCCCCTGCAACGGTCTATCGTCCTCATCTTCACTGAAACCTCCACCGGCCACAAACAGGGAACCGGCTGGGTCATCCAACGGGACGGAGACATCACCCTAATCGTCACCAATCGCCATGTCGTCTCCGATGACCACACTCAACGCCCCAGTGACTCCATTGAAATCGAACTCTATAGCCAAAACGACCCCGAACATCGATTGCGCTTCCCCGCCCGTATCCGTCATATCACCGCCCTCGATGACCCGTTAGACTTAGACTTAGCAGTTTTGGAAGTTCGCGACCTCCCCGACGACATCGAACCCCTAACCCTGAGCAATTCTCGCGCTCCTCTTGGTGCTGACATCAGTGTCATCGGTCATCCCGTCACCGGCAATCCCTGGAGTTGGCAGCCGGGTCACATCTCCGCCATCACCGCCGCCCAAGACCAGCAAAACCTGCAATTGGCAGTTCCCAATCTCGCCGTGGGCAACTCCGGCAGTCCCATTTTCCATGACAACCAGGTGATTGGCATGGTCACCAGCATTAGCAATCGACAAACCGCCACCAGTTCGGGAACTGAAGGGGATTTCACCGGCGGCTTTGGCTTTGCCTATCCCCTAGACATTCTCCAGAACCAATTACAAGATTGGGGGATTCCCTTTTAGAAGCTGTCACCATCCCCCCCCATCCCAGCCGCCTCACCCTCAGGCCCACCGCTGTTACAAAACTCAATCCAGATTCCCTGACATTTCCCCACAACTCGCCAATCCCCTCCGACAGAATGGCAATTTCGCCATCTCCCTTCCCCTCCAGCGCGTCCCCGGCCGAAGGCGACTCCCTCAGCCAGCCACTCCCCTCCTCTCCCCCCAACCTAGGGACGTCTTTACGTCTTGAAACAGGACGTTAGTTATTCTTAAAACCTGGATACTATGAAAGTTAATCTAATTCTTAAAAACTCGTACCACCGATAGCCCTAGGGGCGAACCGCAAGTGATACACCCTCTCCCCTATCCCTCATCTACCTCGTAACTTGGCTGTCTACCTCGTGACTTGGCTCGGGCCAAGTCATGCTTTTGGGGAGGCTCTTCCTCCCGAGAACAGGCGTTAAACCCTTGTGGAATAAGGGTTACAGTAAAACCAGGACAGAAAGAAGACAGTCATCAAACCCTGAGGAATTAAGCAAGTTGTAGCTTCTAACAACTGTTATCAATTGCCGGAATTTAGGCAAATTATTCTAATACTTAAAAAAACAAAAACTGTATCCTAAAAGTCAAATCATGACTCAAAAGACGATACCAACTATAGATATTTACAACCGCAAAAACAACATCAAAAATCACGGCTTCCGCCACCCTCTGCATTTTAGAGAAACCCGCCAAAAATCTCCCCTCAGGGGTTGACAACTGCCCCAAAATCGAAAAAAATGGCATTGTGATAGGTTGCCCCTCTTGTAGCCATTCCCCCAAATTTCACCCCCTCAGACCCGCTAAACCCCTTGAAAACTGGGAAGTTTCGAGACTCGCCTCCCATGCAATGCCGGGAAATCTGCCCTCAGCGACCCCTGGGTTTCAGGAAACTTTCGGCCACCGCCTCCAACCCGTTGCAGACGTCGGGTTATTCATTCACCGATTCCCCATCCGACCATGAAACTGAAACTCACCGCTAAAGTGGACAGCAACGGCACATTATCCCTACAACTTCCGCCCGAATTAGCCAATCACGAACTCGACATTATCCTCTGTGACCATGACCCCCACTCCAGCCCAGAGGAATTAGGCTATCCCGCCGACTTTTTCGAGAAAACTGCTGGTCAATGGCAAGGAGAACCGCCGACGAGGGAAGACGTTCAGGACTGTGATGCGAGAGTTTGGGATAGCTAGGGATGATTTACCTACTAGATACGAATACCTGCATACAGTACTTAACGGGTCGCAGTCAATCCATCGTGGATAAATTCAAAACAATACCTCGTCAAAATATTTGCCTTTGTGATGTCGTTAAAGCCGAGTTATACTACGGAGCCTGTCGCAGTCAAAAGAAAGAGCATAATCTCGCATTATATGAATTTTTCTTTTCTCACTATATTAGCCTTCCTTTTGATGGAGAATCTGCAAGAATTTATGGCGAAATTCGCGCAAATCTGTCTAATCTGGGAACTCCGATTGGTGCTTATGACTTGCAAATTGCCTCAATTGCGATCGCCCATCACTTAATTTTAGTCAGTCATAATACAAGAGAATTCCAACGAGTGAAACGCTTACAAATCGAGGACTGGGAGTTAAAACAGGAATAAGGTTATCGAAAAAATTGCAAACCTCGAGTTATTCATTCACTGATTCCCCATCCGACCATGAAACTGAAACTCACCGCTAAAGTGGACAGCAACGGCACATTATCCCGACAACTGAGGTCGCTCAACATGATAACTCGTAGATGGATGGCAGGGCTATTGACCCTATCGCTACTGCTGCTGGCTCAAGAAGGAGTCGCACAATCGATTGATGAAGGACGGGGATGGGACAAGGGCCGTCCCTCTCACAAATCCGATGTTATGCCAGTTCCGCTAGTTCCCGATGAACGTTTCCCCAGCCTAGAAGAAAACCCCTTCTTCCCCCTGCAACGGTCTATCGTCCTCATCTTCACTGAAACCCCCACCGGCCCCAAACGGGGAACTGGCTGGGTCATCCAACGGGAGGGAGACATCACCCTCATTGTCACCCCTCGCTATGTGGTCTCCGACCACAACACCGAACGCCCCAGTGACGCCATTCAAATCGAACTCTATAGTGAAAACGAACCCGAATATCGATTGCGCTTCCCCGCCCAAATTCGTGACATCACCGCCCCCGGTGACGCCTTAGACTTAGCAGTTTTGGAAGTTCGCAATCTCCCCGAGGACATCGAAGCCTTGCCCCTCGCCAGTTCGGGTCCGCCTCTCAATTCTGACATTTTAATCATCGGTCATCCCGTCACCGGCAATCCTTGGAGTCTACAGCGGGGCTATATTTCTGCTATCACCGCCGCCCCAGACCAACAAAACCTGCAAGTTGCGGGAATGAATCTGGCCGTTGGGGTGGGGGGCGCTCCAATTCTCTATAATCAAGAAGTCGTTGGCTTGCTGGTGACCATTAGCAATCAACAAACCGTCACCGGTTCAGGAAGTCAAGGTGATTTGATAGGAGGGTTTGGCTTTGCCTATCCGTTAGAGGTGATTGAGCAACAGTTACAAGATTGGGGGATTACGCCTTAAGCCAGGTTAATCGGTTCGGTTGATGAGATTGGGGGTCTAGTCTAAGGAGTTCAGGATGTCGATAGAATTTTGATACCAGGTTTCATTCCCCTGACTTTGATAGAGTTCCGCCGCGTTTTCAAAGTCATTACGGGCTTGATTGATTTCACCTAAAGTTCGATAAGATTGCCCTCTAAGATAGTGGGAATTGGCATCTTCAGGATTAATGCGGATAGCTTCTGTATAATCGGCGATCGCCTCTTCATACTTTTCAAGATTTCGATAGGAAATACCTCGATTTCGATAGGAGAAAACATCATCAGGATTGAGACGAATGGCTTGGGTGAAGTCGGCGATCGCCTCTTCGTGATTTTCAAGTTCCTGATGAGACCAGCCTCGGTTTTGATAGGATATATAATCATCAGGATTGAGACGAATGGCTTGGGTGAAGTCGGCGATCGCCTCTTCATGTTTTTCAATCTGCTGATAAGAAAATCCTCGATTTTGATGGGAGAAAACATCTTGAGGATTGAGACGAATGGCTTCCGTAAAATCATCAATCGCCTCTTCATATTTTTCAATTTGTCGATAAGAAAATCCTCGATTTTGGTATGCTAAGTAATCCTCATCATTGAGGCGAATGGCTTCGGTAAAATCATCAATTGCCTCTTCATGTTTTTCAAGTTCTCGGTAAGACCAACCTCGATTTTGATAGGCTATATAATCCTCATCATTGAGGCGAATGGCTTCACTGTAATCGGCGATCGCCTCCTCATGATTCCCAAGTTCTCGGTGGGATATAGCACGGTTTAGATAAGATAAATAATTTTCAGGATTGAGGCGGCTGGCTTCCGTAAAATCATCAATCGCCTCTTCATGATTTTCAAGTTGCTGATGAGACCAGCCCCGGTTTTGATAGGCTAAATCATACTCAGGATTAATGCGAATCGCTTCTGTATAATCGGCGATCGCATCCTCATACCTGCCAAGTTCTGCATAAGAAAACCCTCGAGTTCGATAAGAAAATTCATCATCAGAATTGAGGCGAATCGCTTCTGTAAAATCGGCGATCGCCTCCTCATATCTCTCGATTTCTGCATAAGAAATAGCTCGATTTCGATAGGAGAAAGCGTCTTCAGGATTGAGGCGAATCGCTTGGGTGAAGTCGGCGATCGCCTCCTCATGATTCCCCATTATTTGATAAGACAAACCTCGATTTTGATAAGCTAATCCATAGTCATTTTTCAGAGAGATAGCTTCACTGTAATCCTCAATTGCCGCCTCATGATTCCCTAGATTTTTATAGCATAAGCCACGATAAACATAAGCATTAACAAACCGTTCATTCTGGCGAATTGCCTCAGAAAACGCCTCTAAAGCTTCCTCATACTTTTCCGCCTCATAAAGCTCAACCCCCAAATCATAAGCATCTTGAGCTAAATTGCTGACGAAGTGCTGAGGATTCTCCCGAAGTCCAGTGTCCCCCAGGGCCATTGGAGTTCCCTCCAGGACAACTCCCCCTATGATGGTGACTAAAGTTAACCAAAATCCCAGTTTCTGATATCTCACGGGTTTCTCCTCCGCCTGCCTTAAAAAACCTAGCTATATTCTAATCAAAATCGACATTTTGGCTAAGCCTGGCTCTCCCCAATTCTGCCAGTCCACAGTCAGGTCATCGGTGAGGTGGAAGGACTGAGTTCCGTCTCGCCCCAGGGAAGTCCCTGTCACAGGGGTCATAGAGAAAGAGAGGGGGAGAGACTTAAATGCCTGTACAGTCGAACAAGACAAAGAAAAACTATACTGGAATCAGGTTTGTTGGAGGTCTCAGTCGATGGTGACGCGCACAGTGATGGCATGGGTGTTGGGCTTGTCTCTCCTGCTGATTCCTCAGGTTGGGGTGGCCCAGTCGGTGGATGAGTTGTTTGAGCGGGGAAATGCGGCTCA
>FSSI02000028.1:0-59114 GCA_900149785.2 Phormidium lacuna HE10JO
CGAGAACATTGGCTCGAACGTTCCTCACTGTCCTTTCGGCGAGTGAGCTGAAGAATCCCTCGGGCAGCAATATTAAGTGCTCCATTAAGGTCTGCATTGTATCGCTTGCCCGAGGAAAATTTAGCCAGAGCATAGTTGTTGGAGTCTCGTCGTACGACTCCACTGCCGTCATAAGCCAGCTTTGAAGTATAAGCAGCCACGACATCAATGACTTTACCGCCTATCTCTTGCCACTTCATCTCGGTCAAGTCTCGAATCATCCCCTTGAGCCATCCATGAAAGCGTTGGCGCAGGTTGGAGCGTTTTCGCCCCCCCTTAGCCTTCCATCCTTTTAGGTTCTCAAAGACAATGGCATCGGCATTGAACTGTTGGGCAATCTGCACGATACGCTTCGAGACAATCTGCCCAATTTGACGGTTGATATTACGGCATTTGCGGTAGGTATGAGAGCAGAACCCTTTCTGGAGACTTCCACCGTTCCCCATCGTCTTACTAGCTCGTTTAGATACTGATTTCAGTCGTTTATCTCGACGGTCGCCGTTCCGCTGGACGCAGGTTCCAGCGGCTGCGGCGACTTCGTCTATGTCTCTCCCCGGGTGAATAAACTCCCGGTGGATTACAGTGCCGTCAAAATTCACGACTGCCACAGTAGCGGTGGTGTTGATACCCAGGTCAACACTGACAACCCGACCCTCTCCCTCCCGTTTATGTGGATGACACTCAAAGGGAACTGAGAGGTGACAAGCCCTTGTAGGCTCATCAAAAATAAGGGATGGCGACCGTAGCTTGTTGCTATCTACGGTATGCCGTTCTCGTAAGCTGGTTATCCCAACGGTCGTCCAGACCCAATCGGTTCCGTTAAAGACCTTGATTTCGATGCGGTCATAGCCATGGAGTTTATAGCAACCACCCTTATACAGGGTCGGATAACAGCCACTGTCGGGATTGAGGACGGGAGGTTTAGCATCCCGTCGTTGACGGGTTCCCGATTGCCATTCCTGATACCGGGTCATGTAGCTACTGACTTGGCCAGCGGCGAAGACGATGGCAGCTCTTCGGTAGTAGCTGGGGAATTTGTAAAAGGTCTGGTCAAATTGCTGGTATTTGGGGTTAGGGTTCTTGGCGGTTTGGTGAATGAGTTTTTCGACAGCTAGAACCCGTTTTGGACTCGATAACTCGGCTAGAGACGGCCAATGGGTGAAGAGAATCCCCATCAAATGCCGACAGACACGACGATAAACCTCAACCGTTTGGCTCAGCAGCACTGGCTGGCTGGCTGTCGGGTTAAGAGTCCATCGGTCTGTACGGATGATTGATGTGGTTTGTACCATAGCAGTATGATACCCCAAGGCTTGTCAGCTCGGCAGCTCCTTGACCCCCACCTGCCGTTCGGCGAGGTGGGGGAATGCGTCGCTATTTTGTTCAAAGGCTTAAATCACTGGTTTCATCCCCATTTAGGTCTAATCCAGGCGGTGAACTACTCGGTTTCTTCTCCAGTCTATCAACAAGCTTTAACCCTTCGCGACCAAGTCCTACGACAACCTTTGGGCTTATCCGAGGATATCTCGGGGTTTGGGCCATTCTCACCGTTTGATTCAAGGTGCGATCGCACCTTGAATCAAACTCTGTCCAGTCTCCTGTCTTTAACTTGACTAATTATGCCAAAACTAGCATAATTAGGACTATGAATCCAACTTCAAAACCACTCGAATGGATTGCCAGTTCCCTTGATGACTTAAAGGACTTCCCTGAAGATGTTAAACAAGCTGTTGGATATGCCTTGTATCTAGCACAATGTGGCGAAAAACATTCAAAGGTTAAACCGCTTAAAGGCTTTAGGGGAGCATCAGTCTTGGAGGTTATTGAGAACTTTGATGGGGACACATATCGAGCAGTTTATACTGTTAAATTTGAGGAAGTTGTCTATGTACTGCATGTTTTTCAGAAAAAATCCAAGCGAGGAATTGCGACTCCTAAGCAAGAGATTGAGCGTATTGAGACGCGCCTAAAACGTGCAGAAGAGCATCACAATCGGTACTATAAGAAAAGTTAAAAGGAGAAGAGAGATGAGCGATGAAATTAAGGTGCAATCTAGCAGTGGTAATGTTTTTGCAGATTTAGGACTTGCCAATCCTGATGATTTACTGATTAAAGCAGAACTTGTCCGACAAATTAGTAACATGATTGAGGCCAAGGGGTTAACTCAAACTGAATCCGCTAATATCCTTGGGATTGACCAGCCTAAAGTCTCCGCTTTAGTGAATGGAAAGCTCTCCGGCTTCTCGACTGACCGACTCTTTAAATTCTTAAATGCTCTCGGCAGTGATGTGGAAATTCGTGTCATTCCTAAACCTGAGCTAGAATCTGAAGCTCAAACAAGAGTTATTGGGGTTTGAGCTAATAGGTTCGATGTTCGACTTGGCTCAAACGGATCAACCGAGCCAACATCGAACCCCCGCAGTGGATTCGCATCTTGCACCTTAACCCCGTCCTCGCCGGGCGATCGCGGTTCCCGCACGCTTCACCCCCGCACGCTTCACCAACGCACCCGTGGTCAAAGGAGAGTAAAATTAAGAGGGATAGCAAGGAATTTAGCCATGAGTGTTATTGTCTCTGACGAAATTTTGACCGCCACTCACATGACTGAGGCTGAAATGCGTCAGGAAATTGCTGTGATGCTCTTTCAACAAGAAAAGCTGACCCTTGCTCAAGCCAGTCGCTTTGCCCAAATGCACCGTGTCGCCTTTCAACACTTCCTCGCTAGTCGCCACATCCCCGTACATTATGGAGTAGAGGATTTTGAGCAAGATATTCAAAACTTGCGGGAGATGGGTCGATTGTGATTCTTGTCAGTGATACATCGCCCATTAATAATCTTGCAGCAATCAATCACCTCCATCTCCTTCACCAGCTTTATGGAACAGTTCTTATTCCTGAAGCCGTTTATCAAGAATTAACTGACCCCAATTTTCCTGTGTCTGGTGCGACCGAGGTACAAACCTTTGACTGGCTTCAAACTCGTCCCGTTAGCGATCGCACCCTCGTCGAAGTCCTGAGTAACGAACTCGATGTTGGAGAAGCAGAAGCGATCGCGTTAGCCGTCGAGGTTCAAGCTGAGCAAGTTTTAATTGATGAACGGCGCGGCCGGCTAGTCGCAAATCGGTTTAATCTCCGTTATACGGGTATTTTAGGAGTTTTGGTCGAAGCGAAAAGTCAAGGCTTGATTACTGAAGTAAAGCCCTTACTGAAAGCATTGATAAATGAGGCAGGATTTTGGGTAGGAGAACCTCTATGCAAAAGTGTTTTACAGCTTGTTGGTGAAATCGATACACCTTGATTTTTTTGCTAAATGCTGTGGGGATGAGTGTGATTTGCATTGACTCTTGCTCTCGTGTACTTGCTTTTAATTTTAGATCTCGACATCTCAACCCCGTCCTCGCCGTGCGATCGCGGAGCGTGCGGAAACCGCGATCGCCGGCAAAATCGCTACCAACAGACTAAACCCAATTCCTACCAGTAAACTCCACCAAAACGCGGGGGCCGTGACGATATCTCGGGGTTTAGGCGGTTGCTGGGGGTGAGTGGTGGCCACCGCGACGGCGATCGCACCTGTCGCCAACCCCACACCCGCCATTCCCACCGTTTGATTCAACGCGCGATCGCCTCTCGTTTGTTCAATCTGAATCACCCCTTCAATGTTGCGGATGAGATGATCTAGGAGTGTCAGGCCCGTTTCCAGGTTGTCGCGATCAAACTGGATTTGCTCGATATCGCGATCGGGGTTCCAGTTGCAATGTTCCGTCCGCTGGAGTTCTAACCCTAAGCGGCGTTGGCGTTGTTCGTAGTTTCTGGCGTTGATGGCGATCGCGTGTTGTTGTGCATCCAGCAGCACCAGTTTCTCGGCGTACTCCGCGCGATCGCTCAGACATTGGGTTAAATCCTTCTGAAGTTCGGCTAGGTTGACGGGTTTCGAGTTGAGGCGATCGCGCACTCGCTGATATCGGCGTTTCACCGTTGCATAGTTCCCCTTGAGTTCCGCCTTGAGTTGTCGGCTGTTCCATTTGGCCCACCTCACCTTGTTGCGAAAACCGAACCAGCGTAAGAAATTTAGACAGCCTTCCTTACCCATCCATGTCCGAATGTCATCGAGATTCTCCGATTCAGGAAACAGGAGAACGCAGACGTGGGGATAAAAATCTAAAAATTTGTGCCATTCTACATTCCAAAATGTGGGTGTAGCTTCAAATTCAAAGAAACGGGCATTCAGATCCCCATATTTTACATGTCCTGTCAAGGTTAAATGGTGGTGAATATCCTTGGGAACTGAGCCAAGGAGACGGGCATAAATGTCTTGCGCCAGGTCTTGTGGTAATCGCCCGTCTGTTTGTTTTGCCCAAATCAACCAGGTTTCCCCCAAGCTCCCATGGCGCTCTCGACGGCGCTTATCCAGAGATATAGCCTTTGGGTCGAGTTGACCTAAAATTTGCTGTTTGAGGTCGTTAATGGCGGCGAGAGGACGCGGCTCGTCGTTTTTCTGGGGTGGATTGGATGCTGAATTTAGATAGCGCCCTGATGTTCCTAGATACAGCCCATAAATGTCCTCTAAATTGACTGGCCAAATGAAGCCGTCAAGCTTCTCATCCTGTTCGCTGTTCGAGCCAAATAGCTTTTCGCTCTTGTTGGGTAGAAGATTATTGGCTCCATCATAGCGCTCATGCTGCTGAAGTATATCAAGCTGTTTGTCTTCAATTTCTTGATAAACTTTTTCCCAGAACTTGCGGCGGCGAGCCTTTTTTTCATCCTCTGACTCTCCCAATATCTCGCGCACATCGTACAGCAAACAATCCAACGTGGGATAAATTAAGGGTTTTTCCTCACAAGAGGATGAAGTGCGATCGTCCGTTGAAGTCATCTGCAATCTGGTGTGGGAGTTTCCGGGAGTTTCCTAGAGATTAACCCTTAGCTTACGTTCCGAACAGGCGATCGCGTAGTTCCTGCCAAACCTTGCGATCTTGCGACACTGCTTTCGCTGTCTCGAGCAGGCGTTCCTGGGGTTGTTGTAGCAAATTACCGAGTTCATCCTGCGTCCGTTCGTTTTCTTCCTCCCAATTGGGGTCAGGTGCATCTGCCTTAGAACGCTGCGCCAGAGGCTCTTCCAACTCATCGCACCAACGCTCATAGCTGGGGTTGAGATGTTGACTGGCCCACTCATCCACCGCCGCCAATCCCTCATCGCTGTTCCAGTCAAACTGAGCCAGTTGAGAGTGCCACTCAGGGGGGAGTTCGTCCCGTTCGGCGAGGCTGAGGAGAAACGCTTTTAGAGTAATGCGAGAGGTTGCTTTCATCAGGTTGAAGGGGTGTGAGGTTCATCGAGGCCAGACACCACAAACGCCGCCCAGAAATAGGGATCGTCGTAGGGGTATCTCTCCTCCATCTTAGCCAGTCGCCTTAACGCTCGGCGGAGGCAGGTTTTTGCCGTGGAGTCTTGCAAACCTGCGAGCCAGTCTTCATACCAGTCTTGCAACTCAGCCTGAGTCAGTTGGCGCAACCAGGCCACCGCACCACTTCGGGCAACAGCGGCAGACTGTCCCTGATTGAGCAACTCGTAAAAGCGCACCATCAGCAGCGCACTCGCGTCAGACTGCACTAACCACAGAGAGGTTAGGGCCGACTTGGCCCCCAGCGCCAGCAAGCCACTGGCCCAACCCACATATTCCGTCACCAGGTCATAATCCCGCCCGATGCCCGTTTCGCAGGCCCCCAAACTCACCAGATCGTAACTGCTGAGGTTCTCCAGCTTCTGCAACATCTGCCCGAGGGTGAGGGCGCTGTTTTGAGCCAGACTGAGCCGCGACTGGGGGGGATTGGGGAACTCGTGCCAACTGTGGCCGGTGAAGTGAGCCAGGCGATGGGGGGTTTGCAGGTGGTTCAGAACCGCCTCGGGGGTGACGGCGTTGCTTTCGAGGCGAGTGGTGGCGTAGAGATGGCTGATGGCCGCTGACTCGAAATCTGCCATGGGCAAATCTTCGGCCTGGGGGTCAATGCTGAGGAAGGACGCGGTGGCCGGTTGGCGGTTCTGTTGTAGGGTGAGTCCTGTCTGCACCGAGGGAAGGCGCGAGATGGCGAAACAGTCGGGAAATAGGGCTTCTAGGGGCAGCAGGTGCAGTTCTTTGTGGGGGAGCAGAATGAGGGGGATGCTGTGGGGTGCGGCGGTGTCGGGGGGCGCGAGTTGGGCGACGATGCGATCGATATCGAGCAGTTGCTTTAATTCATCGAGGCGTTGGGGGAATTGTTGTCGCCAGGGATGGTCGGGGTTGCCGTGGGATTTGTCCTTAGTGTCTCGATAGTCGAGATAGTCCCGGTTCCAAGCCTGCCACCAGTCCTGAAAGGCGCGGTAACGCTCTCTGGCGGAGGTGGCAGCATCGAGCCGGTGCGGCGGTTGTCCCGGTTGAATGAGGAAGATATTGAGGGCGGTGGGGCTACAATGCCAGTCTACGAGGGCGGCCTGGTCATGGTTGGCGAAGGCCGTCGCGGCTTCTGCGGTGGCGGAGACAAATTCATCGGTCCAACCGCGCAACCACCAGCTTAAGCAGGTGTTTTTTCCCCGTTCTGCCAGTTCCCAGGCGGCGCTGTCGTTGCCCTCCTGTGCTAGACGGTCTACAGTGGCTTGTTGGAAGTCGGCAAACTCGAATTGTAGCTGGCGTTTCTTGCCAGGACTGGGTACGCTGTCGAGGTATTGGTGCAGTACGTCTGCCCCCTGTCGTATGAGTTCTGCTGCGGAGTCTGGCTCGTCGAGGCGGGAGTAGACGCGGGCGAGATTCCGTAAGACGTTGAGATGCGATTCGGGAAAGTCTTGGGCGGTGAGGGTTTCTAGGGCGGTGAGGTATTCGCTTCGGGCTTTGATGAGGTAATTGCGGCGATTTCGCAGATATAGGTTGGGATGAGCGTAGGTGTAGTGCGATCGTCCTGTGGCGTAGTGTAATAAACCCCAACCTTCGGGATGGGTCTCGCGCGTGCAGTGTTGGAGTCCTTGGTCGTAGGTGGCAAGTTGTCCGGGATAGCCCGGTTGGGCGAGTTTGGGATATTGAATGGTGAGGGGAGTCATCACAGAATACGTGAGTTTGCTGATAGCAAGTCCTCGGCTGTTCCAAGCCAGGTCGTTATTGGGATTGAGAGCTAGGGCGCGATCAAAACTCTCCAGCGCCTCCTCGTATCGCCCTAAGTTACCGAGCGCATTCCCTCGGTTGTGCCAAAACCCGTCGTAATTGGGATTGAAAGCTAGGGCGCGATCGTAACTCTCCAGCTCCTCCTCGTACCGCCCTAACTTACCGAGCGCAACCCCTCGGTTGTTCCAAGCCGCGTCGTAATTGGGATTGAAAGCTAGGGCGCGATCGTAACTCTCCAGCTCCTCCTCGTACCGCCCTAACTTACCGAGCGCAACCCCTCGGTTGTTCCAAGCCGCGTCGTAATTGGGATTGAAAGCTAGGGCGCGATCGTAACTCTCCAGCTCCTCCTCGTACCGCCCTAACTTACCGAGCGCAATCCCTCGGTTGACCCAAGCCAGGTCGTTATTGGAATTGAGAGCTAGGGCGCGATTGAAGCTTTCTAGAGCTTCTCCATATAAGTGTAGATGGTCGCATAGGATAGCCCCTCGGGTGATCCAAGCCATGTCGTAATTGGGATTGAGAGCTAGGGCGCGATCATAACTCTTCACTGCCTGCTCGTACTTCTCTAAGTGAGATAACGCAATCCCTCGGTTGTGCCAAGCGTGGTAAAGGTTGGAATTGAGAGCTAGGGCGCGATTAAAGCTTTCTATGGCTTCTCCATATAAGTGTAGATGGTCGCATAGGATAGCCCCTCGGGTGATCCAAGCCTTATCATCATTGGAATTGAGAGCTAGGGCGCGATCAAAACTTTCCAGCGCCTCTTCATAGGCTCTAGCCCTCCAAGAATCAACTCCACGCTCAACCCAAACCTTCGCCTCCTCCTCACTCTCACTCAAAACCGGCAACTTCTCCTCTCCCGTCTCCTCACTCTCCCCCTCAACCTCCTCCGGTATCTCCCGCGCCAGCAACGCCTCGCCAATCTCCGCCGCCGTTTCCCCCACGGGGTCACAACTTTGGCCTCGCAACCGCACCATGCGCCGCGCTAGTTCCTGATTCGGAACCCGAGACGACATCAGCGTATGTCTAAACCGCTGTAACCAATTGAGAAACCAGGGGTCTTGCGCCCGTCCTTTCAGGTGTTCTGCCACCTGTTGCGCGGCCCATCCCGCCTCTACGCCGTCGAGCAGTCCAAAAAACAGGGTTTCGTACCGGGAATCACTGAGGGAGACAAAGTCTGGGGTCATCTGGGGAGACTCACCAACTGGCGGGGAAGTCCCGCGCCATTTCGCCCACAGTTGCTTCAGCCAACGCCACAGTCGCCGCCACATGGCTGCTTCTCCTCATAGACCTTTCCCCAGTATGACGCGCTCCCCCCAGGAGGGCAACCACAAGGAATTGCCCCGACGGTCAAGGTTTCACAATTTCCTGAAAACCCTAAATCGTTAGGAGTTGAGCCAACTTCGCAAAACATTGATGACCACGGGAGCAAAGGGTTCCAGCACCCCGTCTTGAGGTTGTCCAATCCGCCGTAGGGGCGAAAAATTTTTCGCTAATTAGCATTTCCAAAAGTTGTTCCTCATGAAGCTCACCCGACTTGCTTTGGGCGAGGTGGGGTGAGCTTCATCATCAGCATTTTTTAGGTTAGAATATCCATAACTTGCTCAACCGAAAAGGGAAATCATGGAAATTGCCACCCAACTCACTGACGAACAAGCGCAAAAATTGGCTTTTATTCAACAAAAAACCCAACAAAATCCCGATAAAATTTTAGGAGCCGCCCTTGATTACTATTATCAACAACTCTCAACTAATTCTACTAACCATCTGGAAAACTTTAGTAAAATTGGCTTTATTGGTTGTATTGAAGCTGAACCTGACCTAGCTGAAAACTGCGAATCAATATTAATGCAAGAAACTGATAGCGAACCATGATTATTGTTGATACTGGGTTTTGGGTGGCTTTAGCAAACAAAAATGATAACTACCATGAAGCAGCTAAAAAAACGTTTAGTCAATATCATGAACCACTGATAACAACATGGTGTGTCGATGAATAAATATTGTGATGTTCCCATGGATTTAGCCGACGCATCTCTGGTTCTGTTGGCAGAAGAATACCAAACCGGACGAATTTTATCATTAGATGTTAAGGATTTTAGTATTTATAAATGGAACAATAAAAATCACCTTGAAAATCTTTTTATTTCTTAATAAAAAGCCAAAGTTGGAAACCCCTAAGAATGGGCGTTAAAAGGCTTTCCCCCCAATCATTGGAGAGTGAAGTTTTATCAAGAATGCAGCAGCCACATCCTTCAGCTCAGAATCGAACTTCTACCCCCGAAAGCTTAGAAAAACAGAGTCTCGTACGGGGAATCACTGAGGGAGACCAAGTCTGGGGTCATCTGAGGAGACTCACCAACTGGCGGGGAAGTCCCCCACCATTTCGCCCACAGTTGCTTCAGCCAACGCCACAGTCGCCGCCACATGGCTGCTTCTCCTCATAGACCTTTCCCAGTATGACGCGCTCCCCCCAGTAGAGCAACCACAAGGGATTGCCCCTACGGTTGAGGTGTTATGGGTGGATTGCATTGGGGACAACATTATAGGGGAACCCACCCCTAGCCCCTCCCAGGAGGGGATTTTTCGCCCCTACGGTTCACTGGGAAAAACCTGAAAAATATCAATTCCTAACTTGTCCTGAATCAGCGATTGTGCTTGATTGGGATCCTCATAAATTAACTCCAACAATTCCCGAGCCGTCAACCCAACTTCTTGAGCATAAAAACCCACTTCCGACATAATTCGCGCTTCCGATTGGCGCAAATACATACTTAAACAGTGACGAGCTTGAGTTGAGCTGTCCCGTTGGGTGCGAAAGAACGCCAGGGCATTGAGAAGCCGATCTTCATAGGGCGCTAACGGTTTTAAGTCCAAGGATTCAGGATGATTAGAAGTCATAATAATCGAACCAGTAAAAAAGCAAATTTGATGAGATGACCTAACCCGAAAAACATCGGCAAAACGAGATCTCAACAACAAATCTCCACAAGACCCTCTATAATATCAACATGATATCCAAGCAACAGCGCAACAGAGGTCAATGGCATTGTCTCGCCAAAACTCGAAACATCCCAGGACTCAATGGGCGATGGGCTTGGGGATATTCCTACTGGGGCTAATGGTCGCGATCGCCATCGGGCGCAGGCAAAACCAGAACCCTCTCGGTTCACCCTCGCCACCCCCTCAACAGCTTGCGCCGCTTCAACCTGACGGCGATCGCCTCCCCAACCCTCCCGTCAGTTCCCCACAGGATAACGCCGCCCCAGAAGTCCCCTTTGATCAAACCAACTTCATCGTTCGCGCGGTTCGTCGAGTCGAGGCCTCCGTGGTGCGCATCGAACCCCAACGCCTCTATTCCCAAGAAGATTTGCAACCCTTAACCCCCTCCGAGCCAATTCCCTATCCTCCCTATTCTCAAGGCGCAGGAACAGGATTTGTCATCGATGACCAGGGCCATGTTCTCACGAACGCTCATGTCATCGATAACGCCGAACAAGTGCGAGTGGTTCTCCAGAATGGCCGCAGTCTACGGGGAACTGTCCTCGGACAAGATAGCATCACTGATGTGGCGGTGGTCAAACTCGATGATGTGAGCCTAGTCCCCGTTCCCATCGGCGATTCTGATGCCCTCAAACCCGGTGAATGGGCGATCGCCATCGGCAACCCTCTCGGCCTCGATAGTACCGTCACCATGGGCATTATCAGCGCCACAGGACGCAGTAGCCGCGAAATTGGCGTTCCTGAGCGTCGGGTGGGGTTCATTCAAACTGACGCCGCCATCAATCCTGGGAACTCCGGCGGCCCCCTCCTCAACGCTTCCGGGGCCGCCATTGGCATGAATACCGCAATCCTCGATGGCGCTCAAGGCTTAGGCTTTGCCATTCCCATTAAAACAGCCCTGCGAGTGGGTCAGCAAATCATCGCTAACGGTGTCGCGCAACATTCCTATCTCGGGGTTCGCCTGAGAACCCTCGATGCGGAACTTCAGGCACAATTGGCACAACAGGAGAATCCTCCTCAGATTAGCGTCAGCCAAGGGGTCTTAATCGTCGATGTCGTCGCCAATTCCCCCGCTGAAACCGCTGGCCTGCAACTCGGCGATGTCATCCTGGCCATCGATGAGCGCTCCGTCATAGATTTTGAACGGGTGCAACGTATCGTAGAAGATACCGCCATCGGAGACCCCCTGCAACTCAAGATTGCCCGGGGAGACGAGCGACTCACCTTAGAGGTTCGCCCTGGCCCACTTCCGATAAACTCGCCTTAATCCTGACCGCTTCCCGGTGGCCCGATGATTTGGCTCGATAATTTTGGGATTTGCCGCTCATCCGTCACGATGGACGTATCGGCGATCGCCATCCACTCGATGCTGCGTTCTGGCCCACTACCTGTCTACTCAATCACCCGATAGAATCATGACCAATCGTCTTGCGAGCAGTCAAAGTCTGTATCTTCGTAAACACGCTGAGAATCCCATCGATTGGTGGTACTGGTGTGATGAAGCCATCGAACTGGCCCGCCAAGAGGATAAACCCATCTTTCTCTCCGTGGGCTATTCCAGTTGTCACTGGTGTACGGTCATGGAAGGAGAAGCCTTCTGCGATCGCGAGATTGCAGACTATCTCAACCGCCAGTTTGTCCCCATTAAAGTCGATCGCGAGGAACGCCCCGATATCGACAGCCTCTATATGCAAGCCTTGCAATTGATGTCAGGACAAGGAGGCTGGCCCCTTAACGTCTTTCTCCTCCCCGATAGCCTCGTTCCCTTCTATGGCGGAACCTATTTCCCCGCAGAACCCCGTTATGGTCGTCCCAGTTTCTTACAAGTCTTGACCCAGTTACGGGACTACTATGACAACCAAAAGGAAAAACTAGACAACATCAGTCATGATATGCTCACGGCCCTGCAACAAGCGGCTGAGATTCCGCCGCAACTCAAGGCTATGGGGCAATCCTCTCTCTCAGACGATGGACTCCTACAACAGGGGCTAGAAGCCAGCATTCGCATCCTCGAACCCGAGGGAGCGCCCTGTTTTCCCATGATGCCCTATGCCCAAACCGCACTACGAGCAACCCGCTTTGAGTTAGATAAGGACTTTGTGGCTCAACCGCGCTGTGAGAAACGGGGGTTTGATTTGGTTCTCGGGGGGATTTTCGATCATGTGGCGGGAGGATTCCACCGCTATACCGTTGATGCGACCTGGACGGTGCCACATTTTGAAAAGATGCTCTATGACAATGGACAAATCCTAGAGTATCTCTCGAATCTTTACTGTTTGGGATCTGAGGATGCTGCGATCGAACGGGCGGTGCGCTTAACGGTGTCTTGGCTCAAACGGGAGATGATGGCTCCCGAGGGCTATTTCTATGCGGCTCAAGATGCCGATAATTTCAGTACTCCTCACGAGGCCCACCCGGAAGAGGGGGCGTTTTATGTCTGGTCCGCCGCTGAGTTACAAGAGCATCTCACGGATGAGGAGTATCAGGCTTTGGAGGCGGCCTTTTCTATCTCTAAAGCCGGGAATTTTGAGGGCAAGATTGTCTTGCAACGTCGTCAGGGGGGGGCCTTGAGTGCGATCGCCGAACAAGCCCTTCAACGGCTGTTTAGCCAACGCTATGGGGCGGAGGCAACACAAGAGACCCCCATCACCCCAGCCCGAGATAATCATGAGGCGAAAACCCGAGTCTGGCCGGGGCGCATTCCGCCAGTCACCGATACCAAGGGGATTGTGGCCTGGAATAGTTTGGTGATTTCTGGGTTGGCCCGAGCCTCGGTGGCCTTTGAGATGCCGGAGTATTTGGCTATGGCCCGTCGCACGGCGGATTTTATTCTCGATCATCAATGGATTGAGGGCCGCTTCTATCGCCTTAATTATGATGGAACTCCCTCTGTGTTGGCTCAATCGGAGGATTATGCCCTATTTGTGAAGGCGCTTTTGGATTTAGTCGAAGCCGGGGCTGAGGATTATCTCGATGCGGCGATTAATGTGCAGGCGGAGTTTGATCAGCATCTCTGGAGTGATGAGTTAGGCGGCTATTATAATGCGGCTCAAGATACCCGTGGTGGGGCGATCGTCCGAGAACGGTCTTATACGGATAATGCCACGCCGGGGGCGAATGGGGTGGCGGTGTGTAATTTGCTGCGGTTGTCTCTCTACAGTGAGGAATTGCTCTATTTGCAGCGAGCGGAGGCGGTGTTAACGGCATTTTTGCCCATTTTGGAGAAGATGCCCCAAGCCTGTCCGAGTTTGTTTGCGGGACTCGATTGGTTTCAGAATGCAACGCTGGTGCGGACTACGGCCGCTGAGTTTGAGTTGTTGAAACGGCGCTATTTGCCGGCGACGGTGTTTAAGGTGGTTGATCAACTCCCAGAAGGAGCGGTGGGGTTAGTCTGTCAGGGGTTGAGTTGTTTGCCGGCGGCCGGCGATCGCAGCACCCTCCTCGAACAACTTCAACGGAGTCAAACCCGTACGGGAATTGGTTAGTCTCAACCGCACTTCAACACGGTTGGTCAATGCCAAGGCTAAGATTGAGGCGTTTGATGTCCGTTAATGGATATTAATGTCCATCAATGTCCATCGAGGATAACCCGTCACGGGTGTCGGTTCATCGCGGTCACCGGTTGGCTCGTCATGATCGATGATTGACTCTAACTCACGATTGGTTCCCGATTTGTTAACAACAGACCTGAAACCAATCGTTAAGGTGGAATGTGAGATAGTTGATCTAACTCGGTGTGCTGACCAATGGCTCCAACGATTTGCGGTCTTCATCGATTGGCGATCGTTGGTGATATCTATGGTGATATCTATGGTGATATCTATTGGTTAGTGGAACCGGGTTTCGCAACTGCGATCGCCATTCTCCTTGGCTTCTGGTCATCCTCGCCCTGTCAGGTGTTGGCTGCGCTAGTGAGCTTGTTTTTTATTCTGCTGAGTCATTATTTAACAGACATTATAGTACATCAGTTAAACCTAAAACACTTACTGTAAAAGGCTTTTGCCACAGCAAGGTGTCCTCGTTGAACTGTCTTACTTTAAGCTGTTGCCGATGAATCAGCAGGATTGTTGATGGATGTATCTCCGCTATTAGGAGGGTTTATGAGTTCCTCTTCTCGTCCAAATTCCGATTTTAATGATACGATGCCGTCTCCACTCCATCCTCCCAATCCAGAAGACCCTAAAGAGTCCGTCTCTGACGCTCCTCATGAATCGGGAGCGGATGCTTTGTTACGCCCAAAACCCCCCGTTCCCCCACCAGTTGAGCCGTCACCGACTCCGGAAACAGCCGCCTCTGAGCCTGAACCGGAGTCTGAAGCGCCGAAACGCCCAGTTCCCATTCCTCCCCCGAGTGAACCTCGACAATATCGAGCCATTGGTGTGGTTCGGGGCCGCTATATGCCCTCTGAGGAGCAAATGACCCAAGGAGCGCTTCATACCAGTGATGACACCCTGGTTGAGGCGGTCTTGTTGGGACGAGTCATGAGTTTGGTCAAAAACCATATTGACTTGAACCAAGACCATCTTTGGGTGGTTTATCCGAGAACGGGCCAGCGCGATGGGAATCTCCATCTCCAAATTGTGGGGGTTTGGGAACCCGAAAACCTCACTCAAGAAGATGGCGATCCTGAACTTCCTCCAGTGTCGTCTGAGGAGGTTCATGAGGGCTATTTCTCGGTTCGCGGTGAGGTCGTCTTTTATTCGGAGGAAGACGCCCGCGTGATTGTTAAAATTCGTCAAGGCCCCCGTAAGGCGGGACAACCGCCCAAGTTTTTCAAGATTGCTCTGAAAGGGACGGTCTCGGGACGAGTGTTACGCCATTTTTGGTCGTTTGAGGTCGAGCGTCGCGGCCAAGATTTGGTGATTTTGACGGGAGATAATATGGGGGTGATGCCTCCGAAACGTCAGTCTCGCTCGAAGTCTCCCCAGAATCGTCGCCCGGGCCGCCGTAAGTCGGGACCGGGTGCTAAGGGAAATCGGCCGACACCTCGTCCGAAAAAGGTTCAAGATAGCCAGACTCCTGGGTCGGAGTAAATGACCGTTAACCCCGATTTTCAAATTTGAAAATCGGGGTTTTTGTTGTTTTTGAATACAAGTGTTTTTTAGTTTTTGGGAGAATTTTGATTGATGGGTTCTAAAGATAGTGGCCGTCTGGTTCTGAATCATTCGACTCATGTTGATGGCTTGATTCCTGTGTTGGAGCGCTTGGTGCTTTGGCAAGGCATTCGCACGATTACACCGGGAGTAATTTCGCGATCGCGCGGTCATATTCCTAAGTTAAAGTTACGGATATCGGTGCCGATTCGAGGAGGCTATAAGGCGATCGCCCGTGGGGGGAAAACGGTTCAGGAAGTCTTTGTGCTGACAACGCTCTCGAAACGGGAGTTGGAACAGGCGATCGCCGCGAGTCTTAAGTAGGATCCTCCATTTGTTAATCAGGGCTTCAGTGGATCTTCAGTCAAAAAGATGAGTCAAACCGATGGGCAATTTAAGTAGTTTTACTGAGTCTGGTTAAGGGTAACAGACAAGGCGATCCGTAAATTCAAGTTAAATTCAAGTTGAAGTTAAGTTGAAGTCAACTTGAAGGTTACACGAATGTTCAAGGAAATTTTAAATCGTCATTTTTAGGTCATGATCACTCCCTATAGTCATACCTATCAGGCGAACACCCGCCAGATATTTGACCCTTCAACTTCAAGACTCAACAACCGATCATGAGCGTTATCGACTCCTCTCAAAACACCCCCGCCTCTGGAATTATCACGGGAACCTTCGTCGATTTATGGGATAACGGCGATGACTTTATCCTCGACGCGAACGGAACTCAGTACATTGTCGATCCCCAGTCAACGGATGCTCGTAATTTCAACTTTTCTCCTGGGGAGACCCTAGAAGTGCGCGTTGATGAATTTGACGGTCGCGAAATCGACAGCAGCAGCATCACTCGCGTTGCAGCGGCGACTCCAGGCGCTCCCACCACGACACCGGGATCTGCGCTCAATGGGTTCGACGGCGATCGCTATTTACGAGAGAACCCCGATGTGGCGGCGGCTGGGGTCGATCCGGTTCAACATTTCTGGAATCATGGCGCCCTCGAAGGACGGCTTCCGGACTTATTTGACGAAAACTTTTATCTGCAAGCCAATCCCGATGTGGCGGCGGCTGTGGCGGCCAATAGCGTCTCCTCAGGCTGGGAGCATTTTCGCTATCACGGCGCTCGGGAAGGACGCCAGGGAAGTGCGACGGGATCGCTAGAATTTAACCAGGCGATCGCGGTTGGGTTTGGAAACCCCGCACCTACCCCCCCATCGAATGACCCCCTCACGGGATCTCCGATGGTCGATTCGGACCCCACTCCTGACTCAACTGACTCAACGCCTGATCCCCTCACCAATTTCTCGGGACAAACCCTAGCCGGAACGGTGGTCCGCTTGACGGATGAAGAGGACTTTCTCATCGATACGCCCAACGGACGTTTTGAGGTGGAAACGCTCTGGGATGAGCGCCGAGGGGTGTTACCGGTTCAACCGGGTCAGTCTCTGACGGTGATTGGCCGTTTTGACGATGAGTTATCCTCCCTGGGAGTTCCTGAATTTGAGGCCACTCAGGTGATTCAAGCCGATGGTTCCCGTCTGATTTAAGGGGGGTCTATCGGAGTTGGACGAGATCTGCTGAGAGGGAGAACGATACATCGATCCCTCTCAGCGTTAAGTCTTAACCGGTGGTCTAACCGGTCGTCATTAACTGGTGGTGCGCCAACTGCGATCGCCCTCGAATGGCCACTTCAGCATCGCTTTGACGCAGCCGCTGCAAACATTGCTCGATGGGGTCCCGTAATTCGGGATCATGGAGTCCTTTGGCGAGGGCTTCTAAGCCGACAATGGCCGCATATCGAACCACCCATTCCGGGTCCTGACTGGTTTCGAGTAATCGCTCAAGCACTCGTTTTTGGGCTATGACGCGATCGGATGGCTCTAGGGCCTGCCATTGTAGAGTCCCGAGACCTCGGGCGGCGGCTCGTCGTACACTGAGAGCAAAGTCTGCGGCGGCGCTGAGCAAGACCTCTAGGGCGCGAGGATCGCCAATTTCGGCTAAGGCGCGAATGGCCCAGGCTCTGGCCCCATAGTTATAGCCGTCGAGATGCTCTAATAAGGGAGCAACGGCGGGTTCGCCGATGGTCACTAATCCCTGAACGGCGGCGACGGCGGCGCCGGGATTGTTGAAGCCTAAGACTTCGATGAGTTTGGGGATGGCTTGGGGATCGCCGCTTTGGGCCAGCGATCGCACGGCCATCAGCAAACTGACCGCAGAATCGGCGTGATCAACGTCAGCAAGGAGAGAGTCGAGGGTCATCAAACAAACTCTAGCGGTTACAAGGTGGTTACAACAGGTGATCCATGTGGGTCATGATCTCAATGGCGGCCTCGTCAAGATCCTCGATTTTGGCCAGGTGATCTTCTAGGATGCCTTTGAGGGCAATGAGTTTGAGGCTATTTTCGGCTAAGGTTTCGGCGACGGGGGTGACGGCCTTGAGATAGCCGATGGCCCCGACATCCATCAGGGCTGCCCGCCGTAGTTGTAATTCAGGGGAGCGTAGGGCGGCGATGAGGCGATCGCCATACTGCTCGTCTCGGGTTAACTGATAGAGGGCGCGGGCGGCGGCAAAGCGAACCCGAGGCACATCGTGGTCTAGGAAGGGACGCACTGGCTCAATGGCATCGGCTGCCTTCAAGGCTCCTAACGCCTCTAGGATCGCATCGTAGGGCTGCACCAGGTGCGGTTTGCCGGGGACGCGGACAGCGGCTTCTACGCCTCCGTCGAGAAGGGCCAGCAAACCGGGAATGGCCCGAGGGTCTCCGAGAGATTCTAAGGCTTGAGCGGCGGACTCGCGAACGTAGTAATCGCTACAGGTTAAACTGTCGATCAGAGCCGGAACGGCTCGTCGGTCCCCGAGTTTACCGAGGGCTTTGGCGGCGTTACGACGTAGGGGATAGCCGCCACCGGGGGAACGGTCTATGGTATCGCCGAGAGCCTCAATGAGAGCCTCCAGACCGCGATCGTCACGGACACGAAAACGCCCCAGCCACCAAGCTGCATAGTAGCGAGTGCTGGGGTCGTCGGTTTGTTGTAAATTGGCGATCGCCTGTTCCGTTGTCCAAGACTCGGCTGCGATCGCGACTTCGGTTTCAGACGGCTGCATGAAAAAACGAGACTTGCGCTTACTCTTCGGATTTTCCGTTAGAACTGCCTTCCGGGTCAAATTCAAGGGGCTGGATACTGACAATTTCTCCACCCATCCGGGTAATCCGTCGCATTTCTTCATTCATGCGGTTATAGGGAACCGTCATAAAAATACTGTCACTGCTACGAATGGGATAATCATTCTTATCAGTGCCGGGAGACTGACGCAGTCCACGCACTTCATAGCGGAACATACGACTCCCCGACGGAGTGCTACTATTGAGCGCTGTAGAACCCATCATCGTGATTTCTCAACTCCTCTGTATTGGGTGTACCGAATCCATACTGTGATTAGGTTAGAGATGGGACAGGGGTTAGCTATCCTCACCTCCAAACCCTGAGGGAGAATCGAGGTTAACCTAAAAACCTCGATTCTCCGGTGTTAACCCGTCTTAGTTAGCGGGTTCGATGCTGGCCACTTTCCCACCTTCACGCTGGATGCGTTGTAAGGTTTGGGAGAGGCGGTTGTAGGGAACAAAGAAGGAACGGCTGCTGCGACGCACGGTGGGGGTTCCACCACGACGCAGGTTATTGGGATAGTTCCGTCCCAAGAGTTTCGTCACTTCAATGCGGTACATCCGAGTATCGGCGTCACCGGTGGCGGACAAGCCGTAGGTCCGAGACGGGGCCACGCCAGCCTTCGAGGGACGATAAGCCCAACCTTCGTTTGAGTTGGAGGGGCCAACAACGGTCGATGAGCTGTTACGTCCGAGTTCTTGGGCTAGACGGGATTCTGAACCTCGTAGTTGGGCGCGATCGCTGTTAGCGTAACCGCGATACAACTGGAACATACGGGTGAAGCCCACGGTTTTTTGACCCCGTTGGGTGTTAAACCCACGATAGTAGGGGACAATGTTGTCGCCGAAGTTCTCGATATACTCGACGGAATCGACATAGGAGTCGATGTCAGCGTCGTAGCCTTCGTTTTGGTACAAGTCCAAGTGGAAGATTACTTCGCTCTCGTCGTAGGGGGCGCGTCCGAGCAGATGTTTGTAGTTCAACTCGGTAAAGCGAGTCTGAAAGTTGGTGTAAAAGAACTTTGTCTTATACAATTCAGACTTAGCCACGCAGCGAACGAACTCGCGCAGGGTGATGCTGCCATCGCATAACAGCGATTCAGCACTCGTCAGGCGTTCCGATGCCATGACGTAGTCGTTCCCCAGAAGCTGACGGTAGACGGCGCGGATGGCAATCTGAGCTTCGTCTTCCGTCCAGTTGGGGCGCAGTTCAACTCGGTTCGTGTCATCGTAGGCCGAGGTGCCGAGACGGGTTGCAGCGGTAGTAATAGCCAAAGTCTATCCTCCTGATTTTTTAACGACGGATATAAAAACAGCCCGGAACAGAAAACAACTTCAAGCATGGATGCTCTGTAGCTGCTTACCGTTCCGGGCTAGAAAGGCGATCTAGCTTAGAGCGTTAATCGCGTAGTCGAGGTAGGAGTTGGCTTCAACAGCAGAGTCGCCGGAGAGACCATGGTTGGCTTTGATGTATTTCAGAGCTTCAACGTACCAGCTGGGAGACAGCTCAAAGGTACGGTTGATTTCGTCGATACCGGCAACGAGGTACTCGTCCATAGGACCAGTTCCACCAGCCACGAGGCAGTAGGTGACCATGCGGAGATAGTAACCGATGTCACGCGCGCATTTGGCTTTACCTTCGGCGGTCGAAGCGTAGTTCGGTCCCTGCATTTGGGTGGTGTAGGGGAACTTGTTGTAAACCGCTTGAGCAGCGCCATCCACGAGAGACTGAGCTTTGTCGGTCAGTTGGCGAGCAGCTTGCAGGCTGGCGTTAGCCTGACGGAAACGACCAAACGCGGTTTGGATTTCGGTGCTGCTCAGGAAACGACCTTGAGAATCAGCTGCGGCGACGGCTTCGGTTAACGGGGTTTTCATTGTTGAATAATCTCCTGTGTTACAGTTTCAAATTAATTTTGAAAGTTGGAATCGATATGGGGTATCGATGACGTCTGATGACCAGACTGCAAGGGGTGCGAATTACGCAACAGCAGCGGCAGCGCGATCGAAGTAGGTGCCGATTTCAGACATCAGGCTGCTGCAATCTCCGGGGGTGATTCCAGAAGGATCGCCTGCGATTTGCAGAGCCGCTTCTTTCATTTTTTGAACGCCGACGGCAACGGAAGCACCGGGGGTTCCCAGAGCCACGTAGGTTTCACGTAGACCGTTCAAGCAGCGATCGTCGAGGACGCTAGCATCGCCAGAGAAGATGGCGTAGGTGACATAACGAAGGATGATTTCCATGTCACGCAAGCAAGCAGCCATGCGGCGGCTGGTGTACGCGTTTCCACCGGGAGTGATCAGTTGGGGCTGCTCAGCGAACAGAGCGCGAGCTGCGTTGGCAACGATGGTGGACGCGTTGCTGGTGATGCGGTTAACCGAGTCCATGCGCTTGTTGCTGTCTGCAACCATTTGTTGCAGTGCATCGAGCTGGGAGGCAGAGAGGTACTCGCCACGAGCGTCAGCTTGAGAGACGACTTTAGTGAATGCGTCGAACATGAATTAATCTCCTACTTAACTTGAGATGGGCTGGTCTAGTTCAAACGAGATATTTTAACGGTTTGGCTCCTAGACGGTAGCCTGGGCGAGAACCCGACAGCCGACAAAACTGAGAAAGTTCTTGTCTTAGATGAGAGAGCGCGAAAATCGCTGAAACTCAACTTCCGTCGAATTGCTCATGCCCTTCCGATAAATTTATACACTGCCACAGAGCATTTGTGAGTTACGTTTTGTAAAGATTTTAAGCGGCTGGATGAGACAAACTTCTGACTCTTCACCTGAGTGATTCTCGGTCTGACCTGCGAGGCGGCGATCGCCTCCATGCCAACGAGCCTTGATTGAAGGGGAATCCCACAGATTTCGTCTGCAAGAAAAACCCGGATCATCACCGCCAAAGAGGGGTCTGACAGCGGGCCTCCTATGTAACGAAGATGACCTCAGCAAACTTTACAAAACTCTACAAAACGATCCAGTTTTACATCCCGGCTCGACTGTCGTTGTCCTGGGATAACCCGACTCATCGGATCTCGTCAGGGCCAGTGAACCTGGATGAACGTCTCTGGGCTAACCCCTCTCAGGTTAAAAGCCCCCGCCGATCCCGTCTACCTGAATTGTCGCTAATGTTACAGAAGTCAACAATTCGTTATCTCAAGCAATACTGTACAAGAACCAGAGACAGAGATAACGAGGGGGAAAACCCAGTAATATCAGTATTTTTACCTAGAAACCCCTCGAATCCCCTAGGGGAAAACGGCAACATTTCGTAATATTAAGGGGGAATGTCCACGGCTGAGGTAAACCTCACAACACCCCAAAATCGTCTCCTGAACCCTCCAGAGATGGAGGAGGGCCACGGGAAATCCGGGTGAATGGGGAAGAAAGCGTTAACCTGAAAAGAGGATTTTTCTTCCTCACACCGTTAGCCCCTTCATAACCATGAGCGAAAACTTTTCCCCACGCCCCCAGTCTACCCCAGCCTCCCATCCTGACGCGGCGGTTCCAAGTTTGCCCATTAAAGGACGCTACCGAGTTTTAAAATCACTGAGCCATGATGGACGAACGGTTCTGGCCCTAGACGAAGACACCCCATCCCAGACCTTCTGTGTGGTGCGATCGCGCGATCGCCGCCGAGGCGAATTTCCCCTCCCCTATCCGGCGCTAATGCGGTGGGAACAACTCGCCGACCATCCTCACCTACCCAGTCTACTAGCCGCCTTTGACGACGAGAGCAGCCAATACCTCGTCCATGAATACATCCACGGCAAAACCGCCGAAGAGTACCTGCAACTGCAAGGCGCCTGGACCGAAGACCAAATTCGGCAACTGCTCAATCAGATTTTACCGACTCTGCGAGATCTCCACGATCGCCAACTCCTGCACCGGGACATCAAACCCCAAAACCTAATTCAGCGAGACGGACAATGGATGTTAGTCGATCTCAGCGCCCTCCATTGCACCGCCACGCCCAGCGGTCCCGACGCCGAAGCCCTCAGCGGTTCCGCCGAATACGCCGCCCCCGAACAAATTGACGGCCATCCCCTCCCCAGTAGCGACCTCTATAGCCTCGGCGTCACCTGTATCCATCTACTCACCGGTCAATCTCCCTTTGACCTCTATGACGACCGTCAGGGAACCTGGCACTGGCGCGATCGCTGTCGCGTCTCCATCACCCCCCAACTGACTCGGGTCTTAACCCGTCTGCTGCACCCAGACCTCAACCAACGCTACCCAACCGCCGACACCGCCCTCGCAGACCTCAACCGCTTTGACTTACCGATCAACTGGGACGCTCTTCTCGTCCTGCGTCCCCTCTCGGGACTCCTGGCCGCCTCATTCGCCCTGACTCTTCTACAATTTTGGGGACAACAAGCGCCGCAACTGCGCCTCAATCGTGAATCGGCCAGTCCAAGCCTCAACAGCGCCCCCAATCCCTCCCGAGACAAAACACTGCCCCGCAAAGGCAGCGGCCGTCCCCGCATCGAAACCCTCAGTCAAGGAACCCATGCCATCTGGAGTCTGGCCGTGAGTCGAGATGGGTCTATCGTCAGCGGACGAGGAGACGGGAGCATCGAAATTCGTCCGAGCAATGGGAGTGTTCCTATCGAGTTCCAAGCGCATCCCGAAGCCGTCTTCAGCGTCGCCATCAGCCCCGATGGCAGTCTGCTGGCCACCACCGGCAACGACAACGCCATTAAAATCTGGGATATGCAGCGAGGCAACCTCCTAGCGACTTGGCATGGCCATTACGACAATGTCCATCATTTAGAATTTAGCCCTAACGGTGAGATCTTGGCCAGTGCTAGCCGCGATGGCAGCGTCAAACTGTGGGATGTCATTGATCGATTTAACCTCCCACTGCGCGATCGCAACTCCACCCCCCGCCATAGCCTCAACGCCCACAACGGCGAAGTTCACAGCTTAGCCTTCAGTCCCAATCAGCGCTTTCTCATTACCGCCGGGGCCGATGGCAAAGTTCACCTCTGGGATTGGAAAACCGGTCAATACCTGCGAGGCCTCGTGTCGAGTTCCTCGGAAATTTGGTCAGTGGCCATCAGCCCCGACGGCGAAACCCTTGCCACTGGCAGCAAAGATGGAACCGTACAATTGTTGAGTCTTCGCAGTGGTCGCCGACTTCGTGAAAATAGCCTACACCGCAATGCCGTCGTTTCCCTGGCCTTTAGTCCCTTGCCGGTCTTGTCCAGTCTAGGATCAGAATATCTACTCGCCAGCGGCGATGTTCACGGAGATATCACCCTTTTGCATACCGAAAGTGGCAGCCTCCGTCAGATTAAGGCCCATCAAGGCTGGGTCAGTTTTGACTTTAGCGCTGACGGTCAATCCCTCATCAGCGGTGCTTACGACCACAGCCTGAAATCCTTTACTCTCAACCGATTGCGTTAGGTCATCCTTCCTCGTCTTCCTCGTTCCTTGGCTCTGCCAGGGAACGCCTAAGGGTGGCTCCGCCGCCCTTCTTAAAGATCTCCCATCAATTCTCAATCGACTCCTCATTTGTCTTAGAAAAAAGCCGACGGCCCAACGTTTGCAGAGCCAACAAAAATAACCCTAAGGCGGCAAACGCAAACACAAACGTTGCCAACGCACTTAACCCCATAACTAATGTCCGAACAGCCGCCGCAATGTTTAAGGCTGTTTGATTATCTGTTGTCAGGGGTTTATTGGCGAAAGTTTGAATAATCGAGAGCGTCAATCGATAGAGCAATAAGGAGATGGTTGCAGACATAAATGAGCCACTAAAGGCTCGTAGAATTGTCCGGGTAGTGTCAAGGTTTTGAGTCATAAGAAGGCAAGAGGCAAGAGGCAAGAGGCAAGAGGCAAAAGAAGGGAACAGGGAACAGGGAACAGGGAACAGGGGGGAAGAAGGCAAGAGGCATAACCCACCTCTAACCCCTCCCAGGAGGGGATGGCAAGAGGCAAGAGGCAAGAGGCAAGAGGCATAACCCACCCCTAACCCCTCCCAGGAGGGGATGGCAAGAGGCAAGAGAAAATAGGCTGTCTGGTTGTTAATAATTCATGATTAACGGTTAATTATACTTTGTCTTCTTAGGCTTCCTTGAAAAAGCGGATGAGTTCACGGGCGCGATCGAGAAACTCAGCATCCGCATTGAGCTTAGATATCGCCCCTTGAGCCTCTCGGGCCAGGCGATCGTGATCGGCAGTGTTCTGAGCTTGTAACGTCCTGTGAGACGTCGATAAACCCGTCAAATCCTGACGGATGGCTTCAAGTTGGCGCTGTTGAGACGCGGTAACTGAATTCGGTTTGTCTGGATTTACCTGATCCGAAAGCTGTTGCAAGCCTTGTTCAAGAGAGAGTAGCCGATCGCGAACCTCAGCGATATCCTCACGGGGATATTTTACCGCTTGATCAATCTCCTGCAACCGCGCACTGAGATACTGATAAAAGGCGATCGCCGGGCGCAATCCCGTCAGTAACAGAGCCGCTCCCGACCCAATATAGCCGATCGCACTGACCCCCGTCACGGCCAACAGATAAAACGCCAAAGCTGAGACTCCATGAAGAGCGATCGCGATCGCCAGCGAACGACGTACAATCACGTTCACATAGTCAAGACTCTCACGATTAACACGAATCCCCTTCTCCCGAGATTGCTTCCCCTCCATTGCCACCTGTTTAGCTTTAAAGTGGACATTCCAAGGAATCGTCACCACCACCGCCAACCACCAAAAGATCGCAACCCCAAGACTCCACTCTAAAAAATTGCCGGTGTACACCCCCAACCATCGCAAAATGGCAAAGGCAATTAACCCGACGATAACCAGAGCGATCGTTAAGCCCGTCAACGCATTAAGGTCTTTGCTCGTCATAGGAAAAATACTAAACTTGGGAAAACACAAACTTCGGTGCAAACTGAGGCGTTAACTCCCCTTGAATTCGGCTCGGTTTCCAGGTTCCAATCCCCAAAAAACGGTGATCTTCCGTAAAAACCGCCAACGACTCAGCCTGCAAATAAGTTGCCTCTAGTTCTAGCTCAAAGCGTTGCCCCATACACCAACGTTGTGCCAAATCCTCAGGTAACACAACTCTCGGTAAATGGGCGATCGCCACCTCCGGCGGTGTCAACACCACTCCCCCAGCCAACCCCCCATCGAGTCGCGTTCCAGGCGAGTTCTCCCGCGGCCGTTCCACCTGTTCAATTAACGCCTCAAGGGTGCAACTGTCTCGCAGATGAAAGCCACTACTTTCAGTGCGTTCGAGTTGCACCAGAGTTGCCCCACAGCCGAGAACTGCCCCCAAATCACGAGCGATCGCCCGAATATAGGTTCCCCCCCCACAGGCGATGGCTAACGTCACTTCTGGGGCGTCTCCCGGCTGCCAGTGAAGCACCTCAAGGCCCATCACCTCCACCTCTCGGGAAGGAACATCAACGGCTACCCCAGCACGAGCGAGATCATAGAGGCGTTTTCCTCCCATTTGAATTGCACTATATTGCGGGGGAATTTGCTCAATTTTGCCGATAAATTGCGGTAAAACGGCCTCAATTTGTGCTAGGGATAATTCAGGAACCTCGGTTTGTGACATCACCTCCCCTTCCAAGTCATCTGTTGTCGTAGTGATACCAAAACGAACCGTGGCCCGATAGGCTTTATTCTCGGGTAGATATTGCAGTAATCGGGTTGCGCGTCCGACAGCTAGAGGTAAGACTCCTGTGGCTTTGGGGTCGAGAGTTCCGCCATGGCCAACCTTTTTAGTCTTGAGTAGGCCGCGTACCTTGGCGACACAATCATGAGAGGTCCAACCGAGGGGTTTATTGAGATTTAAAAAACCAGTCAAAACAAGTCTTGATGAACAATAAAAACTAAAGGGTATTCTCAATTAAGAGTGATTCGGGAAAATCAGGGCGGATTATCTTCTTGTCTGTAGGGGCGAAAGTTTTTTCGCCCCTACCAAATTTGCCAAACTCTGACATTAATTGCAGTTAATCTATTGCGGTTTTCCCCAAATTAAACGCATTGTGAATCGCTTGTAATGCCTTAACACCATCCGCCTCAGAAATCACACAACTAATTTTAATTTCCGAAGTTGCGATGGTGTCAATATTGATGCCATCCTGAGCTAAGGCAGCAAACATTTTCGCCGCGACCCCTGGCTGGCCAATCATTCCCGAGCCAACAATGCTAACTTTCGCGATCGCCGGATTAACCCGCAAATCTCCACAATTGAGTGTGGTTAACAGAGGCATTAATAACGCTTGCGCCGCTTCAGCGTCCGTTTGAGCCACCGTAAAAGCAATATCTCGGGTTGGATAATCGCCAATAATATGACAGCGTTGGGACTGAATAATCATATCCACACTGATATTTTTATCCGCCAACAATTGGAAAATTTTGGCAGCGCGACCCGCTTGATCCGGGACTTGTACAATAGCTAAACGGGCCTGATTGCGATCGAGAGCAACCCCTCGGACAATGGGCGTTGCTGGCCGTGGCGTCCCGGTGGCGGTCATCATCTCCTGTTCCCGCACCGTCGAGGGATGGACATCAAAGGTCTCACACAGAGAGGCGATCGCGCGATCGCCGTCTTCCGCCGCCACCACACAACTCACCTTCACCTCACTCGTCGAAATCATCTGAATATTGACCGACGCCGCCGCCAGGGCCGAGAACATCTCAGCCGCCACCCCTGGCCGGCCAATCATCCCCGCGCCCACAATGCTAACTTTCGCAATCTGAGGATCAATCAATAAATCCGTGTCCGTAGTATTGTCAGGGCCAGTCAAAGCCGGAATCACCGCCTGAGACACCGACTCAGCCCGCGTTAACATCTCTTTCGTCACCGTAAAGGCAATATCATTCGTATTACCCTCATGAATCGACTGGACAATCAAATCCACATCCACCTGTTGGCGACCAATTTCAGCAAATAGCGTCGCGGCGATACCAGGGCGATCAGGAACTCGTAACAACGCCACCTTGGCTTGATCCGCATCAAACTCCACCGCATCCACCGGATGCACCAATTCCAAACCTTTCAATTGTCGAGGTTGACGGGGAGGAGCAATCACCCGCGTTCCGGGGTCATCCGTCCAACTCGATCGCACCACCAACGTCACCCCGTAATTGCGGGCAATTTCCACGGCCCGAGGATGGAGAACCTTGGCCCCCAAACTGGCCAACTCCAGCATTTCATCACAGGTAATTTCGGGCATCAATCGGGCCTCGGGAACCAAACGAGGGTCTGTGGTTAAAATCCCAGGAACATCCGTATAGATTTCACAGCGATCGGCATTGAGGGCCGCCGCTAGAGCCACCGCCGAGGTATCCGAGCCGCCGCGACCTAGGGTGGTGATTTCTAGGTCATTTCCTTGAGCAATGCCCTGAAATCCAGCCACCACAACCACTTTGCCATCTTGAAGATGACGTTGTAGGCGATCGGTTTGAATCTGAAGAATGCGAGCGCGACTATGTTCAGCTTCTGTGACAATTCCCACCTGAGCCCCAGTCATGGAGATGGCCGGTTGTCCAAGTTCCTGGAGGGCTAGACTTAACAGGGCGATCGAAACCTGTTCTCCCGTCGACAGCAACATATCCATTTCCCGGCGACAGGGATTCGAGGAAATATCAGCGGCCAACTGAACCAGAGTATCGGTGGTTTTGCCCATCGCCGAGACCACCACTACCACGGGTTGTCCACCCTTGGCTGTCTTGGCCACCCGTTGAGCCACGGCTTGCAACCGTTCAACAGAGCCAACCGACGTGCCGCCATATTTTTGTACAATCGCTGCCATAGTCTCCCCCAGATGTGAATCGAAACGGCCGGTTATTGTCGCATATTTCGGTCAAGATTCGCGGCCACCCTGACAAAGTGACATCAATTGACTGGACATCACCGACACTAGGAGTTCACCGCCGCCATTACCAAGGGATCTTAGAATCACCTTGATGTTGCTGTTGTTGTCGTTGATGCGCCCGTTGGCGGAGGATTTCGGCTTGAGTTTGCCAATCCGGACGAGGGGGAGGGGCGGGTTTATGAGTCAGGGGTCCCTTGCGTAGGGTATGATTCGGGGTTGGTGGACTCGGTCGCTGGGCGATCGCCTTGGCTAGAGAAGATTCAGCGAGATCGTCACGGCTGGGGCGAACCGTGGCCACTGAAGCCGTCTCGCCTTGACGCAAATCATTGATCAAACCAATCATGCGGGGGAAGAGACGACGAACCATATCCCGTTGTCGCCGTCGCAGGGGCCGAACTCCATTGTTGAGGTCTTGGAGATACCCTTGAAGCTGACGGATATTGGCCTGAACCTGTTGGATATCCTGCGTTTCGAGGGGGGCTAAGCGTCCTTTAATGACCGCCAGTTCGCGATGGAGGAGGGCGATCGCATTTTCGGCCCGTTTATACTCCGTCGCCTGTTGAGGGGTACTGAGGTTGTCATACCAGCGTTGGAGTTGCTGAATTTGTGCCAGGAGTTGCTGTTCTCGTTGTCGTTGTTCCTGAACATAGGCTTGCATTTCCTGCAAATCCTGTTGTAAGCCAGACACCGTCTCTCGTAGCACCTGAATCTGTTGCGGATTGTGCTGATTGCGCAGCTCACGATTGACGCTTTCGAGCTGCTGAGTCATGATCTGATGATTCTGTTCGAGTCGGGTGACTCGTTGCAGAACCGGATCTAACTCTAGGGGGTCTGGTAGGACTTGTAAGCTCTCATGCAGTTGGGTAACGGCGTCTTGATACTGTTGCTGCATCTGTCGGTGGAAGCGTTGGCGATTGAGGACTCCCAATGACATCGACAGCGTAATTGGGACCGCCGCATGAAGCACCTGTTGCGTCACGAGCGACAAACCAATCCCCACCCCCGACGCCCCGAGAGAGGCGATTTCGAGCAGTTCCATCAGAGGTTTACGTCCTCGACGGGAGGGGGGAGCGCCCTCTGCCATGCTCGTAGAAAGATTAGCGTTTGACATAATCATTTGACATAATCAGGGGTTTCAGTCGATGGGGTTTCAGTCGATGGGGTTTCAGTCGATGGGGTTTCAGTCGATGGGGTTTCAGTCGATGGTCGGCCAGACCCGAGCCGAACTCAGGCGATCGCCGAGATTAAGCGCTAGTTTAACGGATTCCTTCCCTCGAAACCAACCGGTGCGATCGCCCCACCGGGTCAGGACTGTCCCAACCTAGCCCATATGTCCAGCCAAATGGGCTAATTGCTTGAGATTGAGCAGATACATACTCTCTTCGGACTCATTAATCTCAATCCAATTCTTGCTCACCAATTTTGACAGGAGTTTCTGAGCTTCTTCTGGGCTAATATCAGAAACGTTCGCTAAATCTTTGGGTTCTAAATTATAAATTCGGGTTCCTCGATCCGTCGTTTCGCCATAGTTTTCTCCCAATGAGACCAAGGTTTTCGCCAATTTAATCGCTGGGGGACGATTGCGAAGTTGAAAGCGAACATTGGTTTGACGCAGACGACGAACCATCAATTGCAACATGCGATGATGCAACTGCACATCCTTAAATAGCGTCTGAATAAACCGTTGCGCCGAAACACTTAATAACGTCACATCACTGACGGCGATCGCATCACTAGAGCGCGGCGACTCATCCAAAATCGCCATTTCACCAAAAAAATCACCCCGGCCCAAAATGGCGAGAGTGACCGCATCATCGCCCGAGAGTCGTCGGACTTTCACCCAACCTGACACCAGAAAATACACCGCATTCCCCCAGGCATCCTCCATTAACACCGCTCGATTGGGAGGATATTCATGTTCATCTGCAACGGATAACAGCCAATCGACTGTTTCAGGATTTGCCGCATTAAACAGAGGGAATAGCTCACTGAAGGCTTCGCTTTGCATGAAAGTTGGGGAGAAAATCGCCAGTCTAAAGAAAGTTGCTGTCTAGGCCGCCGTTGGAGGAAACCCCCAAATCGACAAACCCAGAACAGGTATCTACAAAACATTGAGGACGAGGCATTATGGCATCATCGCCAAAAAACCCGCGTCCTCCTGAATTTTAGCATTGAGATCTCGGCTTACAGTCTCCAGCGAACAGATGGCCCGACAATTGGGCCATCTAGCGAGGTCTGAAGACGGCCTCAACCCAGGACAATATCATCCAAGAGAATCTTATTGGCCACACTGCCAATGCTAAGCGATCGCGCCACCCCCGCAAAGGGAAGCGTCACCGTCTCAAAGACATCATAAGCACGGGGAAACTCACCAGCCGGGGTTTGTGCCAAACTCAAGCGGGCCAAAACCTCCCCAGTCCCCTCGAGTCCTGAGAATACCGTCACCTGATGCTCTTGGAACGGCGAGGCGTAGGCAAACGAGAGCTGACTGGTAAAGCCTTCCTGAACCGTCAGCAAGAGGCGATCGCCCTGATTATAAGACACCGCCGTCTCCCCACTCGGTGCCGTCTCAAAATTGCCGCCAACGCCCTCTCGCACGCCCATTTCGCGCAGTCCCGTCGCACTCAGGAGGGCCAGAGCATTCTCCGAAAATTGCACCCCTTCAGCCCCATAAAACCCGCCCACCGGGTTAAGATGGCCGACCCCCTCAAACGAGAGCATTGTCGGCACATCACTCGGGCCAATGGTCAGCGTGGCCGATCCCACCGGCCCGAGACTGGCACCATTCGTCGGATTCGCCAAGACCAACCCCAGAGTTTCCGACGGTTCAATCAGACTGTCATCGACAATCGGCAAGCGGACGACCTGTTGCGTCTGTCCCTCAGCAAACGTGACCTGAATCGGCGTATCATCAAAATCCGCCGGAGCAACAGCCGTCTGACTAAAGGGGATGACCGTCACCGCCACCTCTCCCGTACTGCCATTACGTCGCTCCAAGCCAATTTCAGCAAACTGAGTGCCATCCTCATCCACCACATAATTAGCCGAGGTAAAGCCAATCTCACCAAAAGACCCCGGCGGCGGCGGTTCCGGTTGAGGCGGTTCATCCGGCGGCGGGGGTTCCACCTCAAAGACCTCTAAAATCGCCGATCGCGGACGAATCAACTCCGTTCCCGGACTGGGATTACTCAAACTCAAATTCACCGTTCCTGGAGCCGCTAACTCCGACTGCTGCACCCCCGTGATGGTGATGGTTTGTCGCTCCTGGCCCGGCTCAAACGTCACCGGAATCAGGCGATCGCCAAAACTCTCGGGCAATGCTAAGGTTCCCTCACTGACCGTAATAGTCGCTTGAGAGGCTTGTTCGAGATTCCCCGAACGCACCAAGACGACCTCCATAATCGGCGTGCCATCCTCTTCAACCTGAAAAATCGACTCAGCAAAGGATAACAACACCGGGTCCATCGGCATCGGCATCAACTCAAACAGGGTTTGGCGATCATCTCCTAACTGTAACCCTGGACTCGGCTCAGTCAAACTCAGCCGCACCTGTTCTAAACGGGCCGTCTCCTCCGACAACGGAATCTGCACCGTTGTTGTCGCTCGATTGGCCTCAAAGTCAGCTCGTAACGAGCCGAACAGAGACGTTGACGTTGGGGTTGTCCCATCCGCCAGTTGCACCGTAACCGCCGCCGGATCGCTGAGATCCCCGTCCCGCACTAACACCACCTCTAACGCCACGAGAGACGTCCCATCGTCCCCCAACAGAGGACGAATCCGTTGCAGATTGACAAACCTAGGGGTCGGTTCAACGGGTTCAGGCTCAAACAGCTCTAAAACCGCTTCATCGAGGGGTCCTAAACGCGCCCCCCCCAGGGGAGTCTCCAATTGTAAATTCACCTCGGGGACAGTCTGGCCGAGAGACTCATCCACCATCAGTTGTACGGTCTTTTCTTCTTCCGTTGGGCCAAACAGGACCCAACGCTGATCAAACGGCTCACTCTCGGAGGTATCAGAGTCCCCCTCAGAGTCCCCCTCAGAGTCCGTGGCTATCCGAGACGTAATGGCTACGGCGATGGTGTTACCACTAGAGCGATTCCGTCGTAGGGTCACGGTTTCAACGGGGTTCCCCGCGTCATCGAGTTCTAATCGCTCCTGGGTAAACTGCACCACATCGAGAGCCACCACGGTCTCTTCTGTGATCTTCTCAGCCAACTGGGGGTCATTCGAGAGCAGACGGGTCAAGAGTTCACCGCTGTCTCGTCGGCGAATCTCTACCGTCGTCTCATCCTCAGCACTTGGACGAATCTCTAAGTCGTCAAAGTTCAGGGACCCGATGAGGCCCAAGCGATCTTCGGTGGGGTCAAAATCTTCGATGATCGTCTCGGAGTCTAACCTCTCATCGGGGTCATCCTCATCGGGGTCATCCTCATCGGGGTCATCCTCATCGGGGTCATCTTCATCGAGTTCATTGCCCTCTAAATCATTGCCCTCTAGGAGAACATTGAGATCCTCAAAACGCGCCAATTGCTCAGGATCAACCTGATCAGGGTTATTGATGAGTTGATCGAGACGATTGAGGGGGAACGCTTCCGGACCAAAGTCCTCAAATCGGGCAACGAATTGGCTTAAATTCAGTTGCGGTGGCCGTTGCGGTTGTAGCAAGAAAATATCACGGCCAGCGCCACCTCGTAGGCGATCGCCACCTCCATCCCCCCCGAGAACATCGTCCCCCGAGTCTCCCACGAGGCTGTCACGGCCGGGGCCACCTCGTAGGACATCATCCCCAGACCCGCCGCTGATGACATTATCTCCATCACCGCCGAGAATCACATCATGACCGCCGACTCCGAGCAACGTATCATTGCCCTCGAAGCCAAAGATAAAATTATCCTCGTCCGTACCTAGGGCGACGAGACCAGAGGGGTCTCTGAGGCTATCATCGAGGCTATCATCGCCCTGATTTGGGTCTTCCTCCTCTTCAACCTCAGTGGGGTTTTCTTCAACGTCGATGGGGCTATCAGGGGTATCATCCGATGGCACCGGATCATGAGTTGAGTCTGGCATAAGCGTATCGTTCTCCTCGAGGGAATCAATAATCGGGTCACCCCTGAGACTGGGGGAATCCGAGGGGTCGGAGCGGCTAAACAAAGACGAGATCATCATAGTTATTTCTAACGGTCAACGTTAACGGTCAACAGTCCAGTGCAGCCAGCAGCAGAACCCGTTAAATTGCACCGTCACTCGTCACTGTCTAGGGTCAACCCAGTTCACCCCGACAACATCGGCTTCAGGCTACCGTTAACTGCTGATCGTCTGCACAAACGTTTCTAGGCGATCGAGTCCTTTTTCGACTGATGCTAGGTCTGTGGCATATGACAGACGAAGACAGTCATCGGTTCCAAAGGCGATCCCCGGAACGGTGGCCACGTGATGCTCTTCTAGGAGACGTTCGCAAAAGTCATAGGAGGGAATCCCCAGTTTGCCGATGTTGAGGTACATATAAAACGCACCTTTGGGCTTGACAACACTGGTGTTAGGGAGTTGACTGAGGCGATCGTACATATACTGTCGTCGCTGATCGAAGGCTTGACGCATTGTTTCAATGCAAGGGGGGGATTGGGGGTCCGTTAGGGCGGCGATCGCGCCAAATTGGGCAAAGGTACAGACGTTAGAGGTGCTATGACTTTGCAGGGTGCTGGTGGCTTGGATCACCTCCAGGGGAGCGGCGAGATAGCCTAAACGCCAGCCGGTCATGGAATAGGCTTTGGCGAAACCGCTACAGGTGATGGTGCGATCGCCGAGTCCCGGAACCGAGCCAATACTGAGATGTTCGGCATCGTCGTAGAGGAGCTTTTCATAAATCTCATCGGAGAGAACCAACAGATCATGGTCGAGGATGACCTGAGCCAAGGCGCGAATTTCCTCGGGGCTATAGACGACTCCCGTGGGGTTTGACGGGGAGTTGAGGACCACGAGCTTGGTGCGATCGCGAATCGCCGCTTGTAGTTGTTGCGGGGTGATTTTGTACTCGCTCTCAGCGTTGGTGGGAAGCATCACCGGAACCCCCTCGGCCAGCTTGACAATTTCGGGATAACTCACCCAGTACGGAGCCGGAATAATCACCTCATCGCCGGGATTGATCAAAGCCGCGATCGCATTGTAGATGGCCTGTTTGCCACCATTGGTCACTTGAATCTGTTGTGGGCTAACATCCAGATGGTTGTCTGTTTGTAGCTTGTGGGCGATGGCTTCCCGTAGGCGCAATTCCCCAGCGGCTGGACCATAGCGGGTTTTCCCCTCATCCAGAGCCTGTTTGGCTGCCTCAACAATATGCTGAGGAGTTGGAAAATCCGGTTCCCCGGCACTAAAACTACAGACATCAATTCCCTCAGCTTTCATGGCTTTCCCCTTGGCCGCAATGACTAGGGTCATGGAGGCGGGAACTTGAGCAACTCGTTGAGAAATAGTCTGGGAAATATTCATTGTGGATTTCTTAAGGCAGTGTGATCGTCAGCCAACTAGATTAGGGGAATTTTACCCCTATCCCCCGAAGCTCGGATATTCTTGGCAACGCACTCATGTCAGATGACGGTGACATCGGTCCCCTTGTACCCTTGAATTTATGGTCCTCCAACGCCTCTTACAGGATTTGTCCCACCGACTGCCCCTCCGAACGGTTTTAATCATCCCCTTCGCCCTGCAAATCTTTGCAGCCGTTGGCCTGACGGGATATTTATCTTTCCGCAACGGCCAAAAAGCGGTCGATGAACTGGCCCAACAACTCCAAGCCGAAATCAGTTTGCGGATTGAGGAACGACTTGAGAATTATTTATCCCAAGCTCATCTGATCAATCAAACGAATGTCATGGGGGTTCGTCTGAATACCCTAGATCTGACGAATCTCGACCAACTCGATCGCCATTTCACCCAACAGATTCGCCTCTTCGATGCCGTCAGTTATATTTATTTTGCCAATCCTCAGGGCGCTTTTAGTGGGGCCGAGCAAGTTCCGGGGGGAACGGTCAACATTGGCCAAGCGGGACGTACTGGCCCCGAGGATGATCAGTTTTACACCTATGCCACCGATGAGAGGGGACGGCCGACGGAGCAATTGTCAGCAGTTCCTAACTATGATGCCCTGACCCGGCCCTGGTATGTGGAAGCTGTGCGGGGGCGATCGCCTCAATGGGGAGAGATCTATGTCTGGGATGCTCCCTACCACAATCTCGCACTTCCCGCCGCTGAAGCGGTCTATAACGCTCAAGGGGAGTTGTTGGGGGTCTTTGCGGTCGATTTATCGCTTCTCGATATCAGCACCTTTCTCGGCAAGCTCGAGGTGGGGAAAACCGGGGAAACCTTCATTGTTGACCAACAGGGCCAACTCATCGCCACATCCACCTCAGAGCCGCCTTTCTCTGAGGATGACACCAATCCCACTCGCCTCTACGCCAGTGAAAGCACCAACGACCTCATTCAAGGAACCGCCAGTTATCTATTAGCGGAGTTGGGCGGGTTCTTCCGGGTCCAGGAGACCCGACAGGAGCGGTTTACCCTGGAGGGCGAACCCCATTTAGTCCAGGTGAGACCCTTTGAAGAGGCGGGAGGACTCAATTGGTCGATTATCGTGGTGATCCCAGAGCGAGATTTCATGGAGCGGATTCACGCCAACACTCGCAATACCCTGTTGCTCTGTGGCTTGGCGTTGGTCATTTCAACGGCGATCGGTGTGGTGACGGCCCGTTGGGTGGTCTTACCCTTACGACAACTCAAAGAGTCGGCTCAGGCCCTCTCTCAAGGACAATGGCAACATCCGGTTCCCGAACATCGCCAAGATGAAATTGGCGATTTAGCCCGCTCGTTTCGACGCATGGCCACGCAACTGCAAGAGTATTTCAAAGATTTACAAGCCAAAAATGAGCAAATGCAACGGCTTGATAAACTCAAAGATGAGTTTTTAGCCAATACCTCCCATGAGTTACGAACGCCCCTCAATGGAACAATCGGCATTGCTGAATCACTCCTTGATGGGGTAGCTGGCCCCCTGAATTCGGCTCAGCAAAATAATTTAAGTCTAATTATTCAAAGTTGCTATCGGCTCAATACGTTAGTCAATGATATTTTAGATTTCTCGAAATTGCGCCACAAACAAATCCACTTGCAACCCAAGCCTGTTGGAGTCCGAGAAATTGTAGAATCGGTTTTAAATTTGTGCAAAACCTTAGTATCTCGAAAAAATGTTCAACTTATCAATGCTATTTCTCCTCAACTTCCGTGGGCATATGCCGATGAAAATCGCCTACAACAAATTTTATATAACTTAGTTGGAAACGCCATTAAATTTACTGAAGAAGGCTTTGTGGGGATTTCGGCGGTCTATTCCCAGCATTCAGAACCCCAGAGGGCTGAGGGGAGCGATCGCCTCGGCTTACAATTAAACATTCAACAGGATTCTACTCTAGCTGCTGATGATACATTGGGGGGCTACTTATTGATCACCGTTTCCGATACAGGAATTGGGATTCCAACAGACAAACACCAATCCATTTTTGAATCCTTTGAACAAGCCGATGGGTCCACATCACGAGATTATGGCGGAACGGGACTCGGGTTAGCGGTGACCAAACAGCTTGTGGAATTACATGGTGGAACGTTGACGGTGCAATCGATTGTAGGTAAAGGATCGCAATTTACCTTTAGTTTACCGGTGGTGACTCCTGAGCAACTGGCGGAGTCTCAAATGGGTTCACCAACGGAGGTTAAACCTGTGTTTGCTGAAGAGGGGTCTTGGGATCCTGAAGCTGATGTGGTTGAGAATAGAACGGCTTTTTCTGGATCGTATTCTGACAACGATTCTGACAACGATTCTGACAACGCTTCTGATAACAACCGAGTGAACCGAGAGGTTCAGGATCAGGACTTAACGTCATCTATAACTCCTCTTAACCCCCAAGACGCCATCCGGTCAGATTTGTCGGTGTCTCAAACGACGTCAGAGGTCATCGCCCAGATTCAAGTGGCTAATCGGGAGGATGTGGCCACAATTTTGATTGTTGATGATGAGGCGATCAATCTACAGGTGTTGGTCAATCACCTCTCACTGGAAAATTATGTGATTACCCAAGCGGTGAATGGGATTGAAGCCCTGGATATGATCGGAAATGGCTTGAAGCCTGATTTAGTCATCCTCGATGTGATGATGCCCAAAATGACGGGCTATGAGGTCACTCAAAAACTACGAGAAACCTATTCGGCTCATGAACTGCCAATTTTATTGCTAACGGCCAAAAATCGCTCGGAAGATATCGTGGTTGGACTTCAGAATGGAGCCAATGACTATCTAACAAAACCCGTCAATAAACGGGAACTGTTAGCTCGCTTGAAAACTCACTTAAAACTGTCTCGATTGAGTCTTGCCTATGCTAAGTTTGTGCCAAAAGAGTTTTTAGAATTTCTGGAAAAGTCGAGTATTATTGACGTTCAACTTGGGGATACTGTTGAGCGGGAAATGTCAATTCTCTTTTCAGATATTCGAGATTTCACAAAACTAAGTGAAGGGATGAAGCCCCAAGATAATTTTAGGTTTATCAATGGCTATTTATCGCGAATGGAACCCGCCATTTTAGACAACAATGGCTTCATTGATAAATATATTGGTGATGCGATTATGGCCTTATTTGGCGGAACCGCAGATGATGCCGTTAAGGCGGCGATCGCCATGTTGAAAAACCTAGAAGACTATAACCAAAGTCGTCAACGGCCCGGACGCAGACCCATTAAAATTGGCATTGGTATCAATACCGGACAACTGATGTTAGGAACCGTCGGCGGTAAAAAACACATGAATAGTACAGCGATCAGTGATGCGGTTAATCTGGCGTCTCGGGTGGAAGGACTGACCAAGGTGTACGGCGTTCCCTTGTTAATTGCCGAAGAAACTTTTATTAAATTGCAAAATACTGGCGATTATAATATCCGTCTAATTGACCGAGTGTTAGTCAAAGGAAAAAGTCAGAAAACTTCAATTTTTGAAGTGTTTGACGCAGACCCCGATCCGGTTCGTGCTGGCAAACTGGCAACTCGAACCCAGTTTGAGCTGGGACTGGCGTACTTACAAGGACAAAAGATCCAAGAAGCTCAAGATTTATTTTTAGACTGTTTAGCTCAAAACCCCGCAGATTATCCTGCTAAAATCTACCTAGAACGATGTCAAAAACTGGGAGAAACCCGCGAGCCATGATCAACCTGAGATAATGGGACTCTCAAGCGATCGCCCTCGCCAACGCAGACCTCGGCGATCGCCATAATCACTCAACCCTCTCCCCCAAAACCGTCAGCGTCATCATGAACCAATTTAACTTTCTCTCTCTATTCAACCGTGATGTTAGCATTCCCCTAAACCAGTTACGTCAAACCGCCTCCCCTTCCGAGACCTTCTCGATTGAAGTGACCGTCTCAGAGGTGACAACCACCAGCGCCCAACTTGACGCCGACTCCAGAGCGTTCCTCGCCGCTGAATACTCTCGAACACCAGACTTTGAGACGCTCGCCGGTGTGCGTCTGGCCCAGGCCGATGGCCCCGGCGATCGCCGAACCATCAATCTAACGGGATTACTCCCGAATCAAACCTATTATTATCGCCTGACCGATGCTGAGGGTAACTCCGAGCAAGGGCGCTTTGAAACCCTCGTCGATTTGGGACTCCCCGCAACTGGGGACTTTGTGATTTTTGGTGATAGTCTCAGTGATACCGGGAATCTGTTTTTAGCCCTAGGTCAACAGCAACCCCCCTCTCCTCCTTATTTTCAGGGCCGTTTCTCCAACGGGCCAGTTCTCCCGGAATGGATCGCGCAGCGACTCGGGTTTGCGGCGCCACGTCCCGCGTTGGCTGGGGGAAGCAACTACGCCGTAGCTGGGGCGCAAACAGGAGCGGGAATCTTACCCAATGGCGCTCCTAATGTCGGTCAACAGATTGAGTCCTATCTCAGCCAAGATCGTCCCGAGTCAGGGGATCTCTTTTATCTGTTCGCTGGGGCCAATGATTTGATTTTTGCTCAGCGCTCTCCTGAGGCGATCGCCGATAACTTAACCGACCATATCTCCACCTTAGCCGAAGCCGGCGCGCAACAGTTTCTAGTGGGGAATCTGCCGGATATCGGTCAACTTCCGGCGGTATTGCGCCAAGGTCAGGGGGATCTGCTGACGGGGGCCGTCTTGGCCACCAATCAAGCCTTAGCCGCTCGTTTCGAGAGTTTAGAGCAGCAATTTGGCATTGAGATTTTAGAGTTAGATATTGCCGGAGCCTTCGAGGAGATTTTAGACAACTCCCAAGAATTGGGGTTTAGCCAGACAACCGAGCCAGCCTTAGATCCCCTCACGGGAGAAGTCGTCGAGAATCCCGAAGAATATCTCTTTTGGGACGAGATTCACCCCTCGACGCGAACTTACGAACTGATTACTCGCGTGAGTTTGACCGAGTTGCAATCCCTCGAAGCGCCTCCGTTACCCGAAGCAGACACGCCTTTCGGGGAGTCAGAGTCATGGCTGTCACAGATTTCAGAGTTGGCGATCGCCGAGGAGACGACAATGTCATTACTGTAACCCTTGTGTCTCAATTGGGCCGCGTTAGCCGTCTACCATGATCTGTGAAACATAATCTGTGAAACATAATCTGTGAAACATGATCCGTGAAACTACCCGGTTTTTGCCGTCTTGTCCTGGCCCGGCAAGTGAGATGTCACAATAGAGGCAGGAGTTTGATTAGACATCAGGGAAAGTTTCGTTTCTCCAGTTCCCCTACAGTTCCTCATCGCGAATTCTAGCAACTGTCCATGAGTTATTGCGTTAATCCAGCCTGTCCGAGTCCTGAAAATAACGACTCTGCTGAGCAATGTGTCAGTTGTGGCTCTCCCTTGCTACTCAACGGACGATACCGATCTGTCAAAATCCTCGGACAAGGCGGGTTTGGTGCAACCTTTGCGGCTCGAAATGTGGCCCTACCGGGTGAACCGGTTTGTGCCATTAAACAATTACGAGTCGCCTCCAATAGCCCCAATGTCATCGATCGCGCCCGTAAACTCTTTGAGCGAGAAGCCGCCACCTTAGGCAAAATTGGCAATCACCCTCAAGTTCCCTCCCTACTAGACTACTTTGAAATTGGTGGGCAATTTTATCTCGTTCAAGAATACGTGAAGGGATTGACTCTCAAGCAGGAAGTCAAACGCTATGGTGTCTTTGACGAGTTTAAAGTGCGAGCGGTTCTCGATGAAACCCTAGAACTGCTGAAGTATTTTCAAACCCAGTCGGTGATTCACCGGGATATTAAACCCGCCAACGTGATCCGCCGTAGCATTGATGGCCGCCTGGTGTTTATTGATTTTGGGGCCGTCAAAGATGAAGTGAGCCATACGGCGATGTTAATCGATGATGATCAGGCACCGAATACCTCATTCGCCATTGGTACACCGGGATTTGCTCCCCCAGAACAGATGGCCATGCACCCGGTGTTCTCTAGTGATATCTATGCGTTGGCGGCCACCTGTCTCTATTTACTATCTGGGAAGTCGCCCCGCCGTCTGGGCTATGATCCCTTAACTGGGGCTATTACCTGGCGCGATCGCATCACCGTCAGCGAGAATCTAGCCTATGTCCTGAATAAGATGTTACAGCCGCTGTTGTCCCAGCGCTATCAGTCCCCGGATCAGGTGTTGGCGGATTTACATTATCAGCCGTCGGAGGCGGAGTTAAGCGATAATTCGGTTCCCCTCCAGCCTCAGGGAATCGGGGAGCATACCTACTTAGAAGGGAATTTAGAGGCCGAGGAGGATGTTACTCGTTGGGGGGCCAACGCACCCGAGGGGGAAACGGCCCTCGGCCCCTCTCAGACGGAGTTGAACCCCTCGCAAACGGAGTTTAGCTCCTCGGAAGACCAATGGCGCACCCATTTATCGAATAGTGATCCCCTCGATGCAACGGGGTTGGCCGATACCCGTCTCCATCGCCAATCGCCGCGACGATCGCGCAGTGCTTTTTCTAAGGCGGCGTCTAAGGCGGCCAAGAACCGGGGCGATCGCAGCCAACTTAACCCCACTCAACTCAGTGGCAATAGTACAGCCCGAGGCCGTTTAACCTTAGCCATTCTCAAACGGGATTATTTTAAAGGACGGCGGGATTTTGCCAACTGTAATTTAAGCGGGGCCGATTTACAAGAGTTAAATCTCGAAGGCATTAATTTTAATGAAAGTAAACTCGTCAAAACCAACTTACGAGGCGCCAACTTACATAAAGCCGATTTAAGTCAAACGGGCATGAATCACGCCAATTTGCGCGATGCCGATCTCAGCGATGCCTTTATGAGTTATTGCAACTTAGCCGGGGCCGATTTGCGCGGGGCGGATCTGACGAACGCCTATTTAACCTATGCCAACTTAACCAACGCCAATCTCTGTGGAGCCAATTTAAGCAACGCCAAGGTGACTCAGGAACAGTTGACGGCCGCTAAAACCAATTGGCGCACCATTTTACCCGATGGCAAACGGGGGTTATTTTCCTAGATTTGCCCTGTCAAGGGAGAGTGACGGCAAATCTACCGTTACGATGAGGGAGAATACGGAGTTATACAGGAGCCTTTATGTTTTCTCGACGACATTTAACCTTATTGACCGATTTTGGTGAACGGGATGGCTATGTGGGCATTCTCAAAGGGGCGATCGCCAAAATTGAACCGTCCCTGGCCGTCACCGATATCACCCATGACATTCCCCCGCAAGATATCCTGGCAGCCCGCTTCTGTCTAGCCAACGCCTATCCCTTCTTTCCCAAAGAGACGGTTCATATCGCCGTGGTTGATCCCGGTGTCGGTACATCCCGGCGCGGCGTTGCCATTCAACTCGAAGATGGCTTTCTGATTGGCCCCGATAATGGCATTTTTGATGGGGTTCTGCGGCAGCATCAGGAGAAAATCCTGGCGGCGGTGGAGTTAACGGAAGTCAAGTATTGGCGCACCCCCGAACCGAGTCAGACGTTCCACGCTCGCGATATTTTTGCCACCGTCGGCGCTCATGTGGCGACGGGGGTACGGGTTGATCGCCTGGGAACAGCCATTGATCCTGAGAGTCTGACTCGCTTGTCACTCCGTGATGCCGAATGGCAGGGGAATCGCCTGACGGGAGTGATTCAATACTGCGATCGCTTCGGCAATTTAATCAGCAACATTGCCTCAGATGAGTTAATCGGCAAATCCTGGCACGTTGAAGCCGCCTCCCGCGAGATTCCCCAGGGTGAGAGTTATATGAACGCCAAAGAGCAAGAGGTGGTGGCGATCGCCTCCCGTCACGGCTGGCTGGAGTTAGCCGCCTATCAACACAGCGCCCAGGAACGGTTGGGGTTAAAGGTGGGCGATGAACTAACGGTTGTGGTGTCGTGACAGCAGCAGCAACGCCGCCGCTGATTGGCTTAACGGGAGGCATCGCCACGGGCAAAAGTACCGTGGCGGCCTATCTGAGTCAGCACTATGGCTGGCCGATGCTGGATGCCGATGTCTTGTCGCGCCAGGTGGTGCAGCCGGGAACGGCGGCCTGGCACGAGATTGTACAGCGTTATGGGGAGTCGGTGCTACAGCCCGATGGCCGTCTTAATCGCGCTGAGTTAGGGGCCATTGTCTTCCAAGACACGGCCGAGGCGCAGCGAGAACGACAGTGGTTAGAAGCGCAGATTCATCCTCGCATCCGGCAGCAGTTCCAGGAGGCCATCGCTGCTGCTGCGGCTTGGCCGCCGGTGTTGTTGGTGGTTCCGTTGCTGTTTGAGGCGCAGATGACGGATTTGGTGACGGACATTTGGGTCGTTTACTGTACCCTAGAGCAACAGAAAGCACGGCTGCGGCAGCGTGATGGCTATGATGAAGAGCAGGTGCGATCGCGCCTGATGGCACAAATGCCCTTAGCGGAGAAATGCCGCCAGGCGACGCTGGTGTTAGACAACAGTGGCGCTGAGAGGATCTGGAAACAACAGATTCAACAGTGGTTGCAACGATTGGATCGAGTAGAATCTTGACGATGACGGTTAAACTTGGGACGGTTTTGGCGAGTTCATGTCTGTTGTGGCTTGGGGCGATGGAGGTTCGCCCTCCCGTTGCGGCGATGGAGGTAACGGAGTCTCATCCGATGAGACTGAGTCGCCGTCGTCGCGCTTCGGAGTTACTCGAAGAGGGGGAACGGCATATTATGCGCGGGGAAGTCTTGGAAGCGGTGTCTCTCTATGAGGAGGCTGATGCGCTGAGTCTTCATGGAGAGGTGGGGGCGCAATCGTGGAATCTTCTGTGTTGGTATGGCAGTTTGTGGGGAGAGCCTGAGGCGGTTCTCGAAGCCTGTGAACGGGCGGTGGAACTGGCCCCGGATAATATCGAGATTCGCGATAGTCGTGGCTTGGCGCGGGCCTTGGTGGGTGATTTTGAGGGGGCGATCGCCGATTTCCGAGTCTTTGTTGAGCAGACGGATCATGAGGGGCGTCGGTTTCAACGGCAAAACTGGATTGAGATGTTACAAGCCGATGAAAATCCCTTTACGCCATCGGTGTTGCGGATGTTATTTATCGATTAGTTCGTTGTCCATTTTTGTCTTCTGTTGCTTTCCCTATGGCTTCTACTGATGTTGATCCTCAACTGTCGCCGTTGTCTCCGTCGGGCGATCGCCCCTTGGTTCGCTTTGAGGAGATCTCTAAAATTTATGGTTCGGGAAATACTGAAGTTCGCGCTCTCGATGGCGTCAATTTTTGTATTTATCCGGGGGAGTATTGTTCGATTATGGGACCCTCTGGATCGGGGAAATCTACGGCGATGAATGTGATAGGTTGTCTCGATCGCCCCACTCAAGGACGCTATTATCTTGATGGGGTGGATGTGGCGGGGTTTGATGAACCTCATCTGGCTCAAGTTCGCAATCGTAAACTCGGTTTTGTCTTCCAACAGTTTCATCTGTTGTCTCAGATGACGGCTTTGGATAATGTGATGTTACCGATGATTTATGCTGGGGTTCCTCATGCAGAACGCGTTGAACGAGCGCAAGAGGCGTTAGTGCGGGTTGGATTGGGCGATCGCATGAACAATAAACCCACTCAACTATCGGGCGGACAACAGCAACGGGTGGCGATTGCGCGGGCGATCGTCAATCGTCCGGTTCTCCTCCTCGCCGATGAACCAACGGGGGCGTTAGATACTCATACTACCGATGAAGTGATGGGAATTTTTGCTCAACTCAATGAGGCCGGAATTACCATTGTTATGGTGACGCACGAGCCAGAAGTGGCTGAACGAACAGAGCGCATTATTTGGTTTCGTGACGGTAAAGTTCAATAGATATTGTACGGATTTAGGATATAGGGTGAAATGGGTTTAATTTGAGACGAAATTGTCGGAGAACCCACCCCTAGCCCCTCCCAGGAGGGGAGATAATTCGCCATTACTTTTCCTGATTACTCTGAACTCTGAAGACCCGATTTAGCGGCGTTACTGGGTCAGGAATTTTGGAGTGGAGATTAACGACTCAAGCCCTGAAATATCAACCCAAAAATCTTCCGTAAGGGCATCTGGATAGAGGAGACGGCGTAATGCAGAACAGGGTAAGGCGGTCCCAATCGCATAGTAGTGATTGAGCTTCAGGTATTGACAAATTGACCAATAATAATAACGAATATAGTTGGGAGAAAATAACTCTAAAACGGTGGTTTTGGGTTGACAAAATACTAGATTTGTGAGTGCGGCTCCGTGGGGGGCAACAATGACTTCAGCATTGGCGAAAAGTTGGGCCTGTTCCCGGACGGTGTATTCGTCTAGGGTGATGACGCTAAAGCCTTGTGTTTGTAAGTATTGGATTAGCTCTGGTTCGTTAATCACCTTGCGATAACGAGCGGTTTGGCGACTGAGGTAGAGTCGTTTAGGAGTGGTGGAGGGTGTTGATTGAGAAGAGAGGAATTGCGATCGCAGGAACTCGATAGACTCGGGCGTGGCCCAACCAATGGGACTGGCAAAACTGGGAACCACCAGGCGGCTGGCTTGCAGATGCGGATGGCGATCGCTCTCTAGGATGCGATCGCGGGGAATCCCCAACTGTTCTAGGGTTTGCCGCTGAAAGGGTTGAGCGAGGCTGTTGACATAAAACCAGTCAATGTCTGGCTCGGGGAAGCCACTGCGACGCAAGATATCTAACCGGGGCAAAATATCCACCATCCAGTGGAAATAGACATTCGCCGAGAGGCCCGTCAGCACCGCGACTGTTCCCTCAATCCTCTTCACTGGCGGCAGTTGAGCCGTTGTAAAGATACGATGGGGACGGTTCGGGTTCGCGGCGTGGGGGCAACCCGGAAGGGTTCCGGGATACTCGCGGGAAAGATCGGCCAATAGGGTGTTATCCGGCGTGATGACGGCGATCGCCTCGCATACCTTCCACCACTGCTCTTGAGCCATCGTCCAGACTCGCCCCTGGGGAATCTCGACGGTGAAGCGATCGCCCTCAACCTGGGGGAGTTTTGCTCCTGGCGGGCAGTGATAGTGATCTTGTTGCAGCCCAATGGGGGCAAACTGTTCTTGAATCCGTTGCAAACAGCTAGGGCAGTTAATCCCCTGACAGGGTTGGGCTGTCTCGGCTGTTGGTGGCGGGAGGGGAACGAGGGAATCGGGAGTAGCGGCAGACTGGTGTTTACTGAAGGGTTTGCTGAAGGGTTGACTGAGGGGAAAATAGCGATGATCCGAGGGATTCCCGAGCCAGGAGAGGGTTTGAGGAAACTGGCCCTGGGGATAGGGATACTCGCGACGTGTGGGGGATTGTCGGAGTTTGGCGAGTCGTTGCTGACTCAGCAGAGCTGCCCCTAAGCCTCGTTCCGCCTCGGGATTGTTGGGCTCAACGGTGAGTGAGAGTTGATAGTAGGTTTGAGCCTCCAACACCGCCTCATAGGCTAAGCGAACATCGCCCCAACGACGATAGAGATGAGCTAGAGCCTGCTGGCGAGCTTGGAGGCTGCCCTGCATCAAGGTCTGGATCACCTCTTGTCGAGCTAGGAAGGCCTGATGATAGAGATCTGGGGGAAGATCTTGGAGAAGATCCCGAGAGAGGTCCGTTGAGGCTAAGGTTTGCAGCCAGGTTTGCGCGATGTTGGGCATTCGGGCAACGCCCTCAGCGAATTGCTGAATCGCCTCCCTGGGTTGTTCGAGTTGCAAGGCCATCTGAGCGGTATAGCCATAGAGATCTAAGCGTTGGGGGGCCAGTTCTAAGGCCCGTTGAAAACAGGTGAGAGCAGCGGCGGGCTGTTGTAGGCGATCGAAGAGTTTGCCTAAATCCTCATGAACCTCTGCTTGGTTGGCATCGAGTTGTAGACTGCGGAGATAGTGAGCGAGAGCCAGATCTAGGCGATCGCTGAGGCGATCGCACCAGCCTTGAAGATGATGGAGATCCGCGCGATGGGTATCTTGAGCTAGGGCCGCCTCTAAGATGAGACGAGCCTCCTGGGGGCGATTTTGTTTCAGGAGTAACGCCGCGAGATTACGTTGCGGTTGGCGGCGGTTGGGTTGCCGGGCGATGGCCTGTTGATAATAGGTTTGAGCCTGTTGGAATTGTCCCCAACGTTCATAAAGCGTCCCGAGATCGTTGTAGGCTTTGGCATCTTGGGGATTCTGTTCGATGGCAATGCGGTAGTGATGATGAGCTTGGCCATCGTGGCCGTCATGGAGATAGGTTCGGGCTAAGTTATAGCGAACCGCTTGCCATTGGGGCCGCAATTGTAGGGCGGTTTCATAGTAGTGAGCGGCTTGGTGAGCGTCGCCGCTGCGATCGTAGAGTTCCCCGAGATAGGCATAGGGTTGAGGCCGTTGGCGATCGCAGTCAATGGAGGTTTTATAGGCGGTGATGGCCTCGTCAAGACGCTGGAGTTCGGCTAGGGTTTCCCCCCGCAGTTGGTGCGTCGCCGCACAATGGGGGACTCTCTGGAGACGGCGATCGCAATCCCTGAGTATCTCCAGAAACTCTCCCGTTTGGAATCGTTGACGCAGTTGGTGTAACTCAGACTCCCCGGAGATGGGCGAGGGGACTCCTTTAGAGCAACTCGAAATCATTGATGGTCAGATCCGGTAGGGTGTCTAAACGGGCGATGGTTGATTCATCACCGATCTCAGTGGTGGGGTTATAGAAGAGTTGGCCGCTCGACTGTTCATAGACCAGTTTGGCGTTACTGGCTCCATCGTTCAACTCAACGGCTGTAAAGTCCGAAGCCGCTAAACTATCTCCTAAGGCGGTATAAACCCTGCGATCAAGAGCAATTTTATCTTGGCCAGACATAAAGTCAGTAATGGTGTCATTACCAATCTGATCGGACGTCATAGCTGTGTTGCCGTGACCACTAAACAAGAAGGTATCCTCGCCCACGCCGCCGGTTAGCCAGTTATTGCCGCGATCGCCCGAGAGGATGTCATTGCTATCACTACCGATGAGGGTGTCATCTCCCTGTCCACCATAGAGGCTATTACTCCCCCCACCAGCCATGAGATAGTCATTGCCAGAATGGCCCGCGAGGATGTCATTACCATTGCCCGTGACTAAGGTGTCATTGGCATCACCACCGAGGAGCGTATTATTACCCCCACTGTCAAACAGGTAGTCATCATCGAAATCGCCCCATAGGATATCATCTCCATCCCCGCCAATGACAGTATCATCTCCCTGTCCACCATAGAGACTATTACTGCCGCCACCGGTCATCAGATAATCATTTCCTTTGTTCCCAAACATGAGGTCATTGCCATCTGCGGTGACCGCCGTATCATTACCATCTCCACCGACTAAGCTATTATCACCGCTAGCAGAAAAGAGATAGTCATCTCCGAGATCTCCGAAGAGTAAGTCATTATCTTCTCCACCCACAACGGTGTCATTATCCTGACCGCCATAAATGGTATCGTTGCCACGACCACCAAAGAGATAATCATCTCCCTTGCCACCAAAAATCAGGTCATCACCATCACCACCAGCGACGGTATCGTGGCCATCATCTCCCAAGAGAACATCATCTCCGCCGCCACCACTGATGTAGTCGTCTCCCTGGCCGCCATAGAGAGTATCATTGCCGGGACCTGCGAGAACCGTGTCATTGCCTTCACCGCCAAAGATGAGGTTGTTTCCTGTCCCACCGACGAGACTGTCATCACCGGCAAAACCGGCGATCGTATCGCTACCATCACCACCACATACGGTATCAGCCATACCAACACTAGCCCCGAGTTGGGGGTCAGATCCGAGGATGATATCGTTACCATCACCGCCTTGGAGGCGATTACTTTCATCGGCTTGACCGATAATGTTAAATCCTCCTTCTTCATTGGGTTCCGAACTCATCGGAGTTGTGGGATTTTCAATACAAGACATACTAGGTTATTACTCCAATTTTCACGCCGAACAAGCAGGGGGATTTAATTCAGGTCTCGCAAAAAATATATTGCTAAACCTGAAGCTATTTAAGCCACTATCAGAGCGAAGGTGTTTAAACTTTTTGCTGGCTCCTGCAACTATAAAGATGGTGTTTCACGAATAAAAGTTTCCGAGGTTGTGTATGAGAACGTATAAAAAGCCACGAATTTTAATCTGGACAAGCAGAAGAGTTAGACCAAATTGATATCTCCATCTAACCCCTGAACTGACATCGGGTCTTTTAGGGATAGCGGTCAACGGTTAATGAGATTAACTATGGCTTTGGCCAGATGATGCCCCAGTAATCAATTCAGGATTGTTAGGGAGTCGTCCGGATAGTGTTTTCATCCTTTCAGCCGAGTCTGGAAGAATCCGGAGGAGTCCGGATCGGATGGGATTCGTCAGTATATGCAAATAGCACTTCTGTAGAAGACGGATTACGGTTTATGAGTACCTCCCCCGCCCTGTTGGCCCTGACAGCACTCCTCGTTCCCGAAGCCGATGCAACGGAATTGGCCTTGATGCCACCCGATACTATCCCTCCGCCTGTCAGTGAGGCCCAACCGGAGTTTGAGCCAGAGATGGCCTTGGCGACTTCTGGGGCGATCGCTCAACCCGAAATTCACCTCACCCCCGCCCTAATCTCAGACACGGGGTCTCTATTGACTCAATATGTCCGCTTCTATCAGGTATTGCTGCTGAGTATAGCTCTGTCTCCCCTAGCGGCGATGACGGTGTTTGCGGTGTTACGTCGGCGAATGGTTCAGTATCTCAGTGAGGAAGTGCGTCAGGAACTCCAGAGTTTGGGAGACTTGGAAACGGAGTTGGAATCGCGGGCTGAACAGGCGGATCAGCTTCTCGGGGATCTCGAACACCGACTTGAGAGACACAATGGCCCAATCCCTGATGAGGTGGACTCTGTTAGTCAAGCCGTTGAAGTGCAACTCGCGGAAATTCAGGAGTTGGACGGGTTCCGAGACCAGAGATTGCGAGAGTTACAAGAGCTGTTATGGACGATTTATTGCAATCATCAGTCTGAGCGGCAACAATTGGCTCATTTGACCCCTGAGACGCTTTTACGTCACTTAACTGGCTCGGCGGAGGAGACGGACACTCCTTCGATGGGGGAATTGCTGGAGTTGCCGGAAACTGAATCTTTCACGGAAACTCTAGCTGATGAGATTACCCCGGATGAGATTACCCCTGATGAAACACTTGCTGAGGGTGAGTCGGTGTCTGATCACTCTCCTGATCTCGTGTCTGAGATTGGTTCTGACGAGGCTCCCTCATCACCTGACTCTCGCGAGGGCTGGTTAGCGATCGCCCGAGATTGTGAGAAAGACGGACGTTGGCCCGAGGCGATCGCCGCCTATGAACAGGCCCTAACCTATCCCGCCTCGAATAGCCCTCAGACCGCCTCAACCGCCGAGAAGGCAAAACCCGCATTCACCCCAGATAACACCGCTTCAGCGGCTGGGGAGACCCCAACGGAGGACAATTCAGCCGTTGAGTCTAGCCCTCAACCGCCCAGCTTTGAGCAGTTGAAGCAGGTGGCCCAAGAGGCGGGCGATCGCCGTCAATGGCCCGCCTGTATCACCGCCTGTCAACAGGCCCTCACTCATCAAAATGATGCCCATCTCCAGAAACTCCTCGGCAATGCCTTCCAAGCCCTAGGACAAGCCACTCAGGCCCAAGACAGCTATCGTCAGGCCCTACGCCTCAACCCCAATTTTGCTGAAGTCTACGCCAATCTCGGCAGCCTCTACGCCCAACAGAAACATTGGCCCAAAGCGATCGAATGTTTCCGACGGGCTTTGCGTCTACAACCGCAACTGGCGGCGGCTTATCGGAATTTCGCGAAAGTCTGGGAACAGGTGGGCAACGAACGCGAAGCCCTCGACTGTTGGCATCAAGCCCTGGCCATTGAACCGGACTGGGCTCAGGGGAAAGACCATTTAGCTCTGGGCAATCGTTGGGTCAAACTCGATCGATGGGATATGGCACAGAGCTGTTATCGACGAGCGATCGCCTGTGATGCCAATTTACTCGATGCTTGGCATAACTTAGCCGAAGTTCTGGCCCATGACCAACAGTGGCAAGCGGCTCGTGAAACCTATGAAACTCTCTTACAACAAGATCCGCAGCGAGTGCTGTCTCAACTCGGCTATGGCCGAGTCTTAGCGGGGTTGCAAGATTGGCCGGCAGCGATCGCCCAATACTCCTATCTCGCCGAAGTTGCCCCCACCCAAGTTTTGGCTCAACAGCGTTTTGCTCAACGCCTCACGGAAGCGGAATTGCACTCCGAGGCGATCGCGGTCTATGAGCGGGCCTTACAATTTGCCCCCCAGGCCTTTGAACTTCAGTTAGGGTTGACGGAACTTCTCTGTCAGTCCGAGCAATGGGAGGCAGGGTTAGAGGCGGCCCGGCGGGCGATCGCCCTCAATCCCCAGGTGGCTAAAGCTCATTACTATGCCGGACGTTGCCAAGTGGCCCAAGAACGTTGGCAAGACGCGGCTAATCATCTTCAACAGGCGGTCAGCTTAGATCCTCAGTTCTTCTGGAGTCAGTATTTCTGGGGTAAATCCCTCCTGGCTTTGCAACAATGGCAAACCGCCGCCGATGTCCTTGACAGGGCAATGCCCCTCAATCCCGAGTTCCATTGGGGCTATGTGGAGTTAGGCCAGGCTTGGATGCAATTGGAGATGTATCACAAGGCGGTTGAGGCGTTCCAACAGGCTCAGGCCTTAGCCCCCGATACGCCCTGGTTAGCCAAGAAACTGGCTGATGCTCTACGGGGTCGGGCGTTGGCTGATATCGAGCAAGCGGTCAGCTGGTATCGTCAGGCGATCGCCGAACATCCCGAAGACCTGGATAACTACCACCGGGCATTGGATCTCAAATCCAACGATATCGACCTTTATGTGCAACTGGCCGACGAACTGGCCCGTCAGAATCAAGACAGTGGGGCGATAACCTTCTATCAAATGGCCCTACAACTGCAAGATCGCCCCGATATCAAAGCTAAACTGCAAGATCTGCTCAAAAAAAAAATAAAGTAACCCCAACTCCTCTAGCCCAACCCGAAATTCACAATCCAGAGGATCTTCAGGGGGAATTGCAACTGGTGACTCCTGACTTCATCTATGGTTGGATTTACCACAAACAAGACCCCGACAAACCCCTCTGGGTTGATGTCTATATTGGCGACAGACTTCTGGGGACGTATCCCGCCCAAAGCCATCGCCCTGATGTAGCTCAGTTTCTCAAGAGTCAGGGCCGACATGGTTTTGAACTGAAGATTCCTCCTTCTATCAACAGCCATGAGGCGGTTGCGGTCCGTGTGACGGGCCACGGCGGCGATCGCGATCTGCCCCACTCCCCCATCTGGGTACAACTCGGCCCCCAGGGACAACGGTTAGCCCTTCCCCCAGCCACGTCGAGTTCCACCCTCGTCTATACTCCTCCACAAGCCCTCACCACAAACCCTAAGATTGCCCTAATTATCCTCAATCGCGATGGGGCGACGTTACTCGAAGACCTCTTTTCTTCGATTGAAATCCACAATAGTTATACCAACCTGGAACTGATTGTTGTCGATCATGACTCCAGCGATGAGAGTTTAGCCGTTTGTCAACGTTGGCAAAATAAACTCCCCCTTCACGTTTTGTCCCGAGACCAAAACTATAGTTTCTCCGAGTCGAATAATCTGGCGGCTCAACAGACCAATGCCAGTTTGGTGCTGTTTACCAATAATGACATCAGTTTCTGTCAAGATATTTTGGCAGATTTAGCGACCATCTTGGAAGATGAGACCGTGGGAGTCGTGGGGGTGAAACTGTTGGATAAAATCACGGATTCGCCCCATTTGTCCCCAGGAACTCAACATCTGGGGGTACAATTTGATTTTTATAATCCCTTTGCCAGTTTTTCTCCTTTTGAAGTGCGAGATAATCCTGATCTCAGAGATGATATTCATCAATCTTGGCGGGTTCCTGGAGTGACGGGAGCGATGATGCTTTGTCGTCGTCAAGACTTTCTGGACTTAGGGGGGTTTGATGAGACCTATTTTTATGGCTATGAGGATATTGACCTCTGTTTACGCTATCAAAAACAGTTGCAAAAAACCGTTATTTGTGCTAATCATTTAACCGCTCAACATCATCGGGGAATTTCTCGCTTTAGTCGTCAGCTTCCGGGTTCGTTTCTCGCCAAAATTGGCAACAATCGTCAGTATTTAGAACGCCAATTTGGCTATTATCTTCGCCGTCGTCATTTGGCGGATTTCTTTGACTGCGATCGCTATTGGACTGGACATCCGCTACGAGTTGGCTTTGCGGTGACTGAGGCAAAACTCGACGCAGCAGCGGGGGATTATTTCACGGCGTTAGAGTTAGGAGAACAACTCAGAAAACAGCATAATTGGAGCATCTATTATCTCTCAAAAACTCAAGGAGAGTCTTGGTATGATGTGCATCAGTTAGATGTCCTAATTGTGATGCGACAGGATTATGATTTAAGCCAACTCAAAAACGCCAAACCACGTTTGATTAAAGTAGCTTGGATTCGCAATTGGTTTGAGGCTTGGGCTAAAACTCCATCAATTGCCGACTATGACTTAGTTTGGTCATCCTCTGACGCTGGGGTGGACTATCTCAGCCAGCAGCTTTCTAAAGCCGTAACTCAACTGCGAATTGCCACCAATCCTGAGCGATTTTCGGGTAAAGTATCACCGCTTGAGGCGTTCGAGTCTGACTATTGTTTTGCCGGTAATTTCTGGAATGTCCCTCGGGAGATTATGACCTGTTTACGTCCTAAAAAACTTCCCTATTGTTTTGCTCTTTATGGTCATCATTGGCAGGAATTTCCCGAGTTTCAAGACTATTACCGGGGAGCGGTGTCTTATGAGCAACTCCCACAGGTTTATCGTTCTACTAAGATTGTCATTGATGATGCGAATACAGTCACCAAAAATTGGGGGTCGGTTAATTCTCGGGTCTTTGATGCGATCGCAGCAGGAGCGTTAGTGGTGACCAATGGCAAACTAGGCAACGATGAAGTGTTTGGCGGTTTACTACCCACCTTTGACTCTCCTGAATCCTTGGAATCCGTGTTACACACTTATCTAGATGATGCGGCGTTACGACAGAGGAAAGTAGCTCAATTACAGACTCAAATCCAAGACAAACATACCTATCGTCATCGCGCTCAAACGGTGTTTACCAGTCTCAAAGAGACGATGACAAACCGCTATCGAATTAGTCTTAAGATTGGGGTTCCTCATCAAGATCAAGTCCAAGAATGGGGAGATTATCACCTGGCTCAAGGCTTGAAACGAGGGTTTGAGCAGTTGGGACATTCTGTGCGGATTGATATTCTCCCAGATTGGCACTGTTCCCAAAGTTTGGGCGATGATGTGGCGATTGTTTTGCGAGGATTGAGTGATTACAAACCGCAACCCCATCAGCTTAATCTTCTTTGGATCATTAGTCATCCTGAACAAGTTTCTCTGGAGGAATATGAGCAATATGATCAAGTATTTGTTGCCTCACACCTTTATGCCAAACAGTTACAATCCCAGGTTCAGGTTGAGGTACAACCGCTATTGCAATGTACAGACCCTTCTCGCTTCTATCCTGACTCAAGTTTAGATGCTGATATCCCGGAGGTGTTATTTGTTGGCAATTCACGCCAGGTGTATCGTCCAATTGTGCGAGATGCGGTGGCGGCGGGGTTAGATGTGGCGGTGTATGGAAGCCGTTGGGAGGCTTTTTTACCGTCGCATTATGTGCGAGGAACTCATATTGCTAATGACCAGTTGCGACAGTATTATACGGCGGCGGGAGTGGTGTTGAATGACCATTGGGATACGATGCGTGAGGGTGGGTTTTTCTCGAATCGTCTCTTTGATGCGGCGGCTTGTGGGGCTATGATTGTTTCGGATGCGGTGGTTGGCGTAGAGGCGGTATTTGGGGATGCGATCGCCTGTTATGATGAGCCTGAGAAGTTAGGTGTATTGGTTCAAGACTGTTTACGCCGCCGCGACAGTACAGTATCGCAACGACTGGCGTTATCTCAGCGGATTCGTCAAGAGCATAGTTTTGCTCAACGCGTCGAGACGCTGTTGAAGGCTATTGATGCTCTCAATGCCGAGAAAATGGGTTAGCATCGAAGATAAAATCGGTAAAATGCAATAGTAATTTGCCGAGTCTAACCCCTGATTTGTCACGAATTTCGCTTATTTTTAACGAATAAAATATCGAGTTGTTCATCAAGGATTTACCAAACCAGATATTCCTGAACCCCATTACGTCGATACACCTGTTTTTTGTCCCCCAAATCAATCGCCGCACTACTCGCCGCAACTTCAACCACCAATTCCGGGGAACCTTGAATATACCCTTCTTGACTCAGTTGAGAACTCCCACCGGGAATCAACAACACGCCATCGGGTTGAAACTCATTGTCAGCATCGAGGCGAACCGTGGGTTCAATCCCCATTGCTGCGTTGGGAGTGGCGGACTGATACACTCCTAACCAGGTAATGAGACGGCCATGGGGTTCGGCATGAGTGGTAAACCGTAGCGGCGAGGCCATATACACAACTCCTTCAACTAATTCCGCTTTTTGATGTTGGGGCATCGCCGCGTAACGTCGCTCAAATTCCCGGTAGCTGAGGCGATCGCCGTTTTCTAAGGGTGGACAAATCTGAGTCTGAAGTGCCATGGTGGTGTTCAACCCTAGACTGGGGACTCTTCTATTATGGCAACGGAATCATCCCGGCCAAGGGAGAGTCTGCCAAGACATCCAGGAGAATCCGGACCTTTCCCCGAAATCCGGTATGGTTGAACCGTGGCGATCGCAGACAATCCACCCACCATAAGAGATAATGGACGGTAGGAGTTCGCGAGTCCTGTCTTATGCTGTTCACCCCCAATCCCGATGCCGCTATCCTTAAGGATTTGTTTAATTCGTTTAAGCCGGATTCGCCACTAGAAGCGGGCGATCCTCGCTATGTGGATTTTCAGGAGGTACGGGGGGATGAAGATATTTTGACTGAGTTAGGAGGCTATATCCTGAAAGAAGAGGATAATACCTATCAACTGTATTCAGGACATCGTGGTAGTGGTAAGTCCACAGAACTTAAGCGACTAGCAGCCTATTTAGAACAGCAGGGTTGTGTAGTTGTGTATTTTGCAGCGGCAACCGAAGATGCCGGAGATTTGAGTTTTCAGGATACCCAGTACCAGGATATTTTGCTCTCCTGTACCCGACAGTTACTGGAGAAGTTACAGGGTGAGGTGGATTATGCCCCGATTTGGAATTGGTTAGAGGCAAGATGGGAGACTCTAAAAGAGTTAGCGTTGACGGATGTATCGCTGAATCAGATTAACATACAAGTTGCGATTCCTTTACTTTCAAAAATCACCGCAGCAGTACGGACAGAACCCAATAAACGGGATGAAATTCGTAAGCTTGTTGAAGCTAATACTGAGTCTTTGGTCAAGGCACTTAATGAGTTTATTGGCAATGCTAAACAACAGTTAGAAACTGGACATAATCGCATTGTTATTATTGCTGACAATTTAGACCGAATTGCTCAAATTCAAGAGCCAGACAAGATGACGAACTTAGAAGAAATCTTCATCAATCGTTCTGAATTAATGCGCTCTCTGAATTGCCATATGGTCTATACTGCACCAATTTCGCTGCTCTATTCTCGCTCAGCGAGTAATTTACAAGATATCTATGGCAAACCCCAAATTTTACCGATGGTGATGGTGCAAAATCGCGATGGGGATGCGATGGCTGAGGGAATCCAACGATTACGCTTAGCGATGGAACGGCGGGTGATGGAACAAGTGGAAGGATTAGCACTGGTTCCTGATGTGTTTGAAACGGACGAGGTTGTGGCGTTGCTTTGTCTAAGCTGCGGGGGGCATTTGCGGGATTTAATGCACATCATCCGCAATGCCATTAACCGCACCTCTCAACTGCCGATTAAGATGAAACAAGTTAAGCGGGCGATCGCCGATTTCCGGCCAGCTTATTTAGATGCGGTGATGGAACATGAATGGGAACTCCTGTTTCAGGTTCATCAGAACAAGACTAGGCTGAATGATTTGGATGGATTATATCGAGATTTGTTAGGACGGCGTTGTATTCTGGAATATCGCTTTTTTGATGAAGTTGAAGAGGATGTAGTCCGCTGGTACGATGTACATCCTCTGATTCGGGGATCGAAGCCATTTCGAGAGCGTTGGGCGTTATTTTCTAAGAGTGATTCTGGGAGCTAAGGAAATGAATGTTGAAAAGTTTATTAGCTGGGATGAGACAGAACTTGAGCCTGAAAGTCAGGAGGAGGTTCTGAGGCTGTTGTTACGGGCGATCGCCAATAATGAGGGAGCTGGTTTTTGTTTTGTACAAGCTTCACCACAGCAAGGGGAAACGGTTTTACAGCGGCTTAAATCCCAGTTTCGGCGTGTTTCAGTATTAGATCTTGATCGCCAATCACAGTCATTATATCCCGAGGCCATGAAACGTTGGCAACGGGAAAAGTTTGACGTGTTAGTGGTTCGTGGTTTAGAACAAGCTATTTTAGGCTATGAAGATGCAAAACGGGCTTTGGGTTGGGAAACTCATGATTTACATCAATACGATCCTCGAGATCTTCCGGTAATTCTCAGTCATTTTAATCAAGTTCGCGAATGTTGGCGGGATAATTTACGAACTGCCGTGGTGTTTATCGTTCCTCCCTTCGTGATTCGCTATTTGATTTTGCGATGTCCAGATTTTTATGATTGGCGGTTGGGAACGTTTGTATTGCCGAAAGATGAGGGGATGTATCAGGAGCAATTAGATAACTGGATGAGAAGTTCTCGTTTTAAGGAGTATATGGAGTTAGCAGAACCTGTACGGCTTTCAAAAATTTTAGCGCTGCGAGATTCCTTGGAGGATGATAGCCTAACTGATTTTCAAAAGGCAAAGCTATTACAAGAACAGGGGCGATTATTTCAAAGTAATAATGATAATTATCTAGCTTTATCCTGTCATAATATGTCAGTCAAATTAAATCCTGACAATTCAGAAATATGGCTAAATCATGGCTATAGTCTGGCTTGTTTTGGACGCGCAGAGGAGGCTCTTATTAGTTATGATAAATCTTTAGAGTGTCAACCTAACAACTATATTGCTTGGTATTATCGTGGTTGGTGTCTCATGACACTGAAGCGCTGGCAGGAAGCTCTTGCCACTTATGACAAAGCCTTAGAGTATGAAGCTGAAAGTGATCCAGTTTGGTATTATCGTGGTTGGTGTCTCATGAGACTGGAGCGTTGGCGGGAAGCTCTTGCCAGTTATGATAAAGCCTTAGAGTATGAAGAATCTGAAAGTGATCCAGTTTGGTATTATCGTGGTTTATGTCTCATTGAACTGAAGCACTGGGAGGAGGCTCTTGCTAGTTATGATAAAGCCTTAGAATATAAACTTACGTATTATCCAGCTTTGTTAGGGCGTCATTTATGTCTTATCAAACTGAAACGCTTGGAGGAAGCCCTTGCCAAGTCTGATGAAATATTAGGATCTCAACTTGCCAACTCTCTAGAGTCGCATTTTTATAGTTCCTGTCTCCGGATACTAGAACTTTCAGAAGAAGCGATCACAAGCTTTAAATAAGCTCTAAAAAAACAAGCCAATATCTAGTTAGCCTGTCTTACACATATCCTTTAGCCATGAACCCTAAAAAATGACATTTTTAAGATTGCGATCGCACAAACGCCTCATGTTCCGAAGATTGCAGCCCCAGTTGTAGCGTATTAAGCACAGCCGCCAGGTTATTTTGCAACAGTTGCGGCCCATTCAACCATAACCCCGGAAAAACACGACTACGGAGAATCCCCGCCTCATCAGGAGTCAGAGACTGATAAACACCTTCTTCGAGATAAAACCAATCCAGTTTTTCATCAAAGATTTGCCAAACCAGATATTCCTGAACCCCATTACGTCGATACACCCGTTTTTTGTCCCCCAAATCGATCGCCGCACTACTCGCCGCAACTTCAACCACCAATTCCGGGGAACCTTGAATATAGCCCTCTTGATTCAGTTGAGAACTCCCCCCAGGCATTAGCAACACGCCATCGGGTTGAAATTCGTTGTCAGCATCGAGGCGAACCGTGGGTTCAATCCCCATTGCTGCGTTGGGAGTGGCGGACTGATACACTCCTAACCAGGTAATGAGACGACCATGGGGTTCGGCATGAGTGGTAAACCGTAGCGGCGAGGCCATATACACAACTCCTTCAACTAATTCGGCTTTCTGATGAGGAGGCATCGCCGCGTAACGTCGCTCAAATTCCCGGTAGCTGAGGCGATCGCCGTTTTCCAAGGGTGGACAAATCTGAGTCTGAAGTGCCATGGTGGT
>FSSI02000074.1:0-15039 GCA_900149785.2 Phormidium lacuna HE10JO
TGAGATTCTGGCTCAGATTCGGGTTCAGGTTTGGGTTCAGGACTCGCGTTTGACTGAGCCGGAGTCTCGGACCCCGGTTGATCCTCAATGTCATCGAAATCGTTATCGAAATCGTTATCGAAATCAAAGTCTGGATCAAAATCCGGCTCTCGGTCTGGTTTTCCTTGAGAGTCTGAGGTGGCGGGAGGAGTTGGTGTTGTTGTCTTCGGCTGGCGACGCAACAAACGTCCTACTTGCGCGAAAATACCTGTTTGCCAAAATTTCGGCTTGTCAGCCGTTGAGGATTTAGTTGAGGCTTTAGGGGTCTGAATCGGGGATTCAGCGGTGGTATCCTCTAATTCCGGCTCAGGGGTTGGCGACGGGGTTTGGGTTTCCTCGGGTTCATCGGCTGAGGTGGCGGGGTTATCCTGAACATCCTTAGCTGATGGGGAGTCAGATGAGGAGTCAGATGAGGAGTCAGATGAGGAGTCAGGTGCAGCCATATTATCAGGGCTGGGAGCCGAGACTGGGGTCACCACCTCTTCATTTAGCTCATCGGCAGAGTTTGGGGAGTCTTGGACGTCCTCTGGGGTATCTGTTTGGCTGTCAGTTTGGCTGTCAGTTTGGCTGTCAGTGTTCGGTTCAGGTTCAGTTTGCGGTGTAGTGGGGTCTGCGATCGCTGTTTCTGTTGAGTCGTCAGCGTCCTCGGCTGGAGTGGGTGTGGGGGGTGTTTGAGTTGTTTTACCTTGAGTTTTACCTTTAAACCAGCCACTAACCCCTTTCTGGGCGATCGCCTCGGTTGATGTTTGTTGCGGTTGCGGTGTCACATCTCGACGTAAGCGGAGGGTTTGCCAGCCGAGCCAACCAATCAGTGCGACACTCGCCGACTGTCCCAGTAAAATCGCACCCGTGAAGCGTCCAGCACAGAACCAAAGTACTAACGCATAGAAAAAGCCGACGCCACTCCAGATAAAATCTCCTTTACGGTACACCTCTGGAAAGAAGAACGCCGCCATAAACAGCACGAAGCTCCCTAATCCAACGGCGATGGCAAGAAAGTAGGCAAGCATGTCCTCGGTATCCCCCGAATCGTTCTACTGACCTATTCTACAGTTCTCCCGCCCCCCGTTGGCGATTTGGCTGATTTGTCGGTGCGTTGCAACACAGTTTTTAGATCTCAGGGGTCTTAAGGTCTTCTTCCAGGCCATCTTTCGGGGATCAGGCTACCCTAACAGATGAGCCGTAATGGTTCTCAAGCAGACCACTGCAAACCCTTAACGCAACGAATAGAGATATGGCATTACAAAAGTTTGGTGTGATTGGACTGGCGGTCATGGGGGAAAATCTAGCCCTCAACGTCGAAAGCAAGGGCTTTTCGGTGGCGGTCTATAACCGCACCAGCAGCACGACTGAAGCCTTTATGAACAATCGCGCCCAGGGTAAAAATATCAAAGCAGCGTATTCCGTCGAGGAGTTTGTCGGGGCGTTAGAGCGTCCTCGGCGTATCCTGTTGATGGTCAAAGCGGGTGGCCCGGTTGATGCGGTGATTGAACAACTCAAACCTCTCCTCGAACCTGGGGATATGATTATCGATGGCGGTAACTCTCTATATGAGGATACCGATCGCCGGGTGGAATATCTCGAAGCGGCTGACTTGCGGTTTATTGGTATGGGCGTCAGTGGTGGCGAAGAAGGGGCGCTCCATGGTCCAAGTCTCATGCCGGGAGGGACGAAGGCCGCCTATGATGAAATCGAGGCGATCGTCACCAAAATTGCGGCCCAGGTCGATGATGGCCCCTGTGTCACCTACATTGGTCCCAAGGGCGCGGGTCACTATGTGAAAATGGTGCATAACGGCATTGAGTATGGCGATATGCAATTGATTGCGGAAGCCTACGACTTGCTCAAAAATGTTCTGGGCCTGAGCAATGAGCAACTCCATGAGGTGTTTAAACAATGGAATCAAACGGAGGAATTAGATTCCTTCCTCATTGAAATCACGGCGGACATCTTTAAAAAACAGGATGATCAAGGGGATGGCTTCTTGATTGATAAAATCTTAGATGCTGCTGGACAAAAGGGAACGGGACGTTGGACGGTGGTCAGTTCTCTGGAGTTGGGGGTGGCAATTCCCACGATCGCAGCGGCGGTGAATGCACGGATTTTATCCTCGATTAAGGAGGAACGCAGCGCCGCCTCGAAAGAGCTTTCGGCTCCTATGGGTAAGTTTAATGGTGATACGGAGGCGTTTATCGGCAAAGTCCGTGATGCACTCTACTGCTCGAAGATGTGTTCCTATGCTCAAGGGATGGCTCTGTTGGGCAAAGCCTCTGAGGAATTTGGCTATGATCTCAATTTAGGGGAAATTGCTCGTATTTGGAAGGGCGGTTGTATCATCAAAGCCGGATTCTTGAATAAAATCAAACGGGCCTTTGATGAAAATCCAACGTTGCCTAACTTACTCTTGGCCCCGGAGTTTAAGCAGACGATTCTCGATCGCCAAAGTGCCTGGCGTGAAGTTCTGATGACGGCTAATAGTTTAGGGATTCCCATCCCGGCTTTTAGTGCCTCTCTCGACTATTTCGATAGCTACCGCCGTGAACGTCTTCCTCAAAATCTCACCCAGGCTCAACGGGACTACTTCGGTGCGCATACCTATGAACGCACGGACAAACCCCGAGGGGAGTCTTTCCACGCTGACTGGGTTGATGGCTAGTTTTTGATTGGCTCACAATCGAGGGTTAACCCAAACGCCATTACGTCCAAAACCTGGTCGCTAAAAAAGAGAGAGGACAACTGAATGTCACTCTCTCTTTTTCGTTGTCTTCGTGTTGTCTTAGGGACTGTACGTTAAATTCTGATTGTTTCTTGTCTTAGCTAAATCGCGTCAATTTTAGGCTTGACGATTGAGAATTGACAAGGAACAACTGACAGAGTCCTAAGCTTCAGAGTCCTAAGCTTCTTTTTCGATGTAAATAAATAGCAGACCCATGGTGACGACCGGCATCAGCCAGCAGACAACCGGAATCAGAATCCAGGGAAGATAGGAAGCAGCGTAATCACCAGTCATGTCTATAAGGCTCCAATTTCAAAAAAATTCAGGTTAACCGTGCCAAACGAGATACACACAAACATCGGGAATTAGTTGTTAACCAATCCACGAAGAATGGCATCAACAGCACCAAAGTTTTCTAACAAGAAAAATGCCAAGAATGCACTTCCCATGCCACCGATGAAAAATCCAGCCGTGAACTGACTCCAGCCCTCGGAACTTTGCAGGGAATCTTGGCTGTTGGATTGTTTGCCTTGGAAGCTGACTAATCCATAAGCGGCTAAACAGGCCGTTGCAATGAGCAACAGGGTTCCGCCACAAATCAAGCCGTTGAGGTTGGCGAACTCGGTACCGCGTTGGGTTCCGAGTTTGACCCAGGGGCCGCCGATGAAGTAGCCGTGAGCCATGCCGATCTCAAGTCCGCGCAGCAGGGGGGACAACCCGGGCCGGTAGGCGGGAAGGTTGCCGATAAAGGTGCGGGTAAAGGCAGAGTCGCTAATGGGGGTGGACAGATGACCCATCTGAGGGTCGCCCTGATAAGGCTTCACCATCTGATTGCTGGTGGAAGTCGTCATGGAAATTTCTCCTATTCTCTAAAATTCTTGATGAAGAACTTTAAGCTAACATTTTAGGGAAGTGTGGGCGATTTCGTCCCGAAAGCGTTAAATAACTTTAGAAAAGTTCATTAAAATCGGCAGGCTAAACTGACTCCTGGCCCGGTAGCTCGGGAAAAGTCTCCTGATCCGATCGCTCAACCGGTGCAGAAACTCAAGGTGTTCTACAGGATTAAGTCGATCATGAATCCCCTCTCGCTGGCTTTAATTTTGGGGACGTTGCCCCTGTTTGCTCAAGTGATGCCCCCCTCGCTCCCCCGTCTTCTGGATCGAGAGGAGGCGATCTCAGAGATGGCCGCTCAGAATCCATCCTCGACGCCGACGCCGATGGCGATCGCCCGCCGGGTTCCCAATACGACGGGCCAACTGTATCAGCAACGATTGGCGGCCCTCGATGCTGGCCGACTCTATACTCGCTTGCCACGTCATAGTTTCCAAGAGATCTGGGAAACGGCTCGGCAAAATCCCACGTATGATCAGTGGACCGCTTTATTTCGCGAAGAGGCCCGGGCGATGGCGGCGGGACAGGCTCAGAATCGGCTCTGTGTAACGATTGGCGACTCTTTAACGCAATGGCTCCCGCCGGGCATTTTTGTGGGCGATCGCCTCTGGCTGAATCAGGGGATTAGTGGCGACAATACGGCTCGGATTCGCCAGCGGCTTGGCCTGTTAGAGGGAACTCGCCCCAATACGATTTTTGTGATGGCGGGGGTCAATGATTTGATTGCGGGCCGCTCGGTTCAGGAAGTTCTCTTTAATTATCAGGATATTATTTATCAACTGCGATCGCATCATCCTCAGGCCGATGTGGTGGTTCAGTCGATTTTGCCGACGGACCATCAAGCGGTGAGTAACCAAGACATCCGCGCGGTGAATCGGGAATTGGCGGAGATTGCCCGTCAGCAGGGTGCGATATTTCTGGATCTCTATCCCCACTTTAGTGATGAATCGGGCCGCATGATCTCAGCGTTGAGTACGGATGGGATTCACTTGAGCGATCGCGGTTATGCGCTCTGGCAAAGCTTTTTAGCGCAAATGGAGGAGCAATTATCCCGCGATCGCTTGGCGGTTGGCCGCTAGTCGTTGAGCGTCAAGGTTGAACGATGACCCCCTAGAATGTGTCATAGCTAGAATGTGTCATAGAAGGTGCTATCGAGGCGATCGCTAAACTGCAAGAGTTTGATCAAAACCAAGGCGGTGAGGGCGTTGGCATGAAGGCCATCGGTGGAAAAGTCTCGCTTGAGATAGCCGTCGTCGTCGGTGATGTAGGGATTGAGATCCAAAAAGCGAATTTGAGGATGTTGGGCGAACAAGTGGGCCAGGTTGCGGTTGAGGCGGCGAACTTTGGTGTTGTCTACCCGTTCCATATGGGGATGGGTCAGTTCGGTTGAGGGCGATCGCGGTAAGACGGAGACGACGATAATGGGAACCTGGGGATATTTGCGGCTTAAGGCATTGAGGACAGCCCGGGCATCTTCTTGAATCTCGGAGACTGAGGCCTGTTTGAGTAATTCTGGGGTTGCGGCCCCGAAGAGGATAATTTGGTCTGGCCGCCGGTTCTCGTCTAAGGTTTGCACCTGTTGCAGCGTATCTTGTAGATAGGCGGCGGGGATGCCGAGGTTGAGATCGTCTGGACTGAGAAATTCATCAGGAATCCCGAGGGCGATGGAACTTCCTAGAATTAACCGTTGGATTGGGAACTCTTGTTCGACAACTTGACGATATTGGCTCTGTTTCAGGGCTAGATAGTCGGCTTTGCTGGGATACCGTAGGGGGTTGGCGGCGATGGTTTCTCGTCGTTGCCAGTCCTCGGTACTGAGATAGTCCCGAAGCTGCCGAGATTTACTGAGATACCATTGTCGGCCATCCCAACGGCGATCGCTGAGTTGGTTTAATACCCTCTGTTCGGCCCGCGACAGGTTGAGAACGGTGGCGGGGGAGGGGAGTTGGGGGGAGGGTAATACGGGAGAGGTGATCTGAGGTGGCTGTTGGGAGAGGAGGGGTCTGTAATCCTGTTGAGAGGGTTGATTGAGCAGGACGGTGGAACTTTGCCCAAGCAGTAGCAGGCCACTACTGGCGATGGCTAGGTAGAAACAGAGGCGGGGGGAGATCCCGTTCTGCTCAAGCTGGGCCAGGATGAGTGAGAGTTGGGTCCAAAGGGGCGATCGCAAGGGAAGATGACCTTAACTCAATTCTGGGGCAAATTTGGCTCGAATCGACTCAACCCGTTGACGGTTGACGCCTAAATCTGATTCTCCGAGTCGTGAGGCTGAGCGAACTTGAATCACGTTCTCGTCGCTGTCGGCCCAAAACTCAACGTCATCGACGAAACCCATAATGTTTGAGGTGAATTCGGCATAGAGATAGTCTGGTTCAGCGGTGATAATTTCGGCGTTATCTTGAGTTTCCAAAATCTCTTGTAAACGTTGAATCGCCTGGTTGGGGTTTTCTGAGATGGGCAAGGGATCGGTTTGGTGTTCGAGGTCTGAACTTTGGCTAGAGACGCAGTTGGGCGAACTCGGACAAGGGGCCAGTTTCCCGGATGTTACACCGAGGTTATCGGGTCGAGAGCCGGAAAAGTGCAGAAGACTGGCTAGGTGTAATCCCTGGCTGGGGAATGGCGGTAGGGGGGCAGCTTCAGCGATACGTTCGGGAGTTATTCCTAGGAATAAAATAAGACTGAGAACTCCAGATAATCCGGCTTTAAGGGTACGTTTGAACATGATTTTTAAGGTAATAAATGGAGGTATAGGCAAAGGTGGGAAAAGCCATTTTTGACTTTTTTGATGTCAGCTTTTTAGGGGATTTTGATTGGTTTTTTAGAGGTTAATTCTGAGTTATTCGTAACTCAGAATTAACTCTTGACTAAACTCACAAAATCCTCAATTTGCTTGAGATTACGATCGCCGGCGAGATAGCCAATGCCTCGATGGAGATGCAGCAGAAATTGTTGGGCTAGGGTCTCGGGGTCGGTGGGGAGGTTATCTTGATGACAGCGTTGTTTGAGGGCGATCGCGTAAGCATCGCCGTCATCTCCGGCAAAGATGCGCCAGGTCATCTCCACGTTACTATCGGTGGTAATTTGAACTGGGGATGGGGGACTGGGTTCGGCCAGCGATCGACATACGGCCCAACGACAGAGAACGTTCCAACGATCGATCCGGGTCTGACGTTTGAGTTTGCTGAGTTGATCTTTGGCCGTTTGCGAGAGACGCACCCGTTCAACAGGAGGTTCGATCATGGGTGAAAGTTAGCTTTGGGGGGTGTCGCCAGGGGCGAAAAAGAGGCGATAGGCAATGTAGCCAACCACGGCGATGACGGCTACACTGATGCCGAGGGTGACGAGACGCATCACGGTTTGAAGAACCGAGAGACTGAGAACCACGGCCCCGATTCCCACGGCCACTTGGCCAATGGTGGGGAGGGTTTGGAACCAGGTTTTCGCTTGGTTGTACAGCGAGGAGATGGTGGTTTGGGTTTGTTCGGGGAGAGGGTTGCTGTTGGGGCTATCTTGGGATTGAGTGCGATCGCCGAGTTTGCGATCGATGTCGAGTTCCAATTCTTGGAGTTTACGTTGCCAGTCGGATTGAGAAGCCATAGGACGATTGGGCAAGAGAGTAGTATCGCGATTCGCTGTCGATCTTCGTATCGATGTCCGTATTGTAGCGAATGGCGGTTGCGGCTTCCAAGGGAGTTAGAGGTGAAAAGCCCGAACCTCAGACCTTTGGGGAGATGAATGACCGTGTTGGGAACTGTCATAGGGATGAGGTTGGCTTGGGGAGTTGACGGTCACAATAGTAGAGTAATGGTTATAAACCCAAATCATTGCTTCAGTCAAGATATTCATCAATATTGAGAGCAATGTTGAGAGCAATGTTGAGAGCGATGTTGAGAGAGACTGAGGTAGAGGTTTGGGATTTGAGGAGGCTAATGGCGATGAAAGGCAATGCACGAGGATCACTAACGGCGATCGCCCTGGGACTGGTTATCGCCACTCCGACTTTAGCCCAAACGGTTCCCCCCGATGAGGTGTTAGATCTGACTCCGGGTTTTGAGGAGATGGTCTTGGACGGAAACTCGGGGGGAAGCAGCAACAGTCAGGATTGTGGCTATACGGCGGCGGTTCCCAACCATGAACTGACGTTAACGGAAGACTTTAGCTATCTACGCTTGGATGTATTAGGGGACGCGAATCCGACCCTATTGGTGATTGGTCCTGATCGCGGCGATCGCTTTTGCGCTCGTAGTCTCCCGCAACAGTCGGGCTATTGGCAAGCGGGAACCTATGAAATCTATGTCGGAGATCTCAATGGTGAGTCGGCCCCTTACCAACTCTCGATTTCCGAAAACCCCTAGTTTGCTTTATGATAGACCCTAGCAATCTGGTTGTCTGTCATTCAAAAACTATGGATATTTTAAGTGCTGGCTGGGCGGGACTTCTCGCGACCTTTACCTTTTCCATCGCTCTGGTGGTCTGGGGTCGTCGCGGCTTCTAGTCTCGGCTGAGGCTTTGTGGCTTGATTGAACCCGGTGAGGCTTCTCCCTGAGAACTCACCGGGTTTTGATCTGCGCTCCTGTATCTCCCTCTCGCGAGGGAGTGCGGGGGTTTATTGTTTTGGTTAGAATGACTGTAGCGGCTTGCTTTTCAAACTAGAGCCTGCTTAACACAAAATATAATATTTGTCAACTTTTTACCCGTTTTTTGTAGTTCTAAAAGCAAAAGCAACTGCTAACCTGACGTTTACGGAGAGTCTCACATGAGTAACGAAAACCTACAAAAACTTGCCGACTACGGTCAAAGCATCTGGATGGACAATCTCAACCGGTCTGCGATCGAGTCCGGTGAGCTAACCTCTCAGATTGAAAGTTTAAATTTACGGGGAATCACCTCGAATCCCAGCATTTTTGAGAAAGCCATTATCGGCAACCAAGTCTATGATGGCGACATCCGGGCTGGGGTTGAGGCGGAGAAATCCCCGGAACAGATTTATGAATCTTTGATTTTTGAAGATATCCGCAACGCCTGTGATATTTTCCGCCCTGTTTATGATGAAACTAACGGCAAAGACGGTTATATCAGCATTGAGGTGTCGCCCCATCTGGCGCGGAATATGAAAGACACGTTGGCTGAAGCGCGGCGGTTTAATACCGCTGTCGATCGCCCCAATGTGATGATTAAGATTCCCGGAACCTTAGAGGGGTTTGCGGCCATTGAACAGGCGATCGCCGATGGAATCAATGTCAATGTCACCCTGCTGTTTGCGGTAGAAGATTACAAACAAGCAGCCTGGGCCTATATCCGTGGCTTAGAAACCCGTGTTCAGAACGGACAGCCGGTGGATAACATCGCCTCGGTGGCCAGTTTCTTCCTCAGCCGCATTGATAGCAAAGTCGATGATGCGTTGGATAAACGCCTCGAAGCTGGTGCGGATGCTGAGTTGGTTCATTCCATCAAAGGTAAGGTGGCGATCGCCAATGCGAAGATTGCCTATCAAGCCTATGAAGACATTTTCAGCAGCGATCGCTGGCAGGCCCTGGCCGACAAAGGCGCCAGCCCCCAACGCCTCCTCTGGGCCAGCACTAGCACCAAAAACCCCGACTACAGCGATGTCATGTACGTTGAGGAACTGGTGGCGGACAACACCGTAAACACCATTCCCCCGAGTACCTTAGAGGCCTTCGCCGACCACGGTCAACCGCAACCAGATACGGTTCATCGGGATGTGAAAGCGGCCTATCAAGTGATTGCACATCTCAACCACCCGGATATCCAGATTAACCTGGACTCGGTGATGGCAGAATTGATTGAGGAAGGGATTGACAAGTTTATTCAACCCTATGAATCCTTGATGAGTTCCATCGAGGAGAAAACCAAAGCTGTCTCAGAGACACCGGAACAAGTCGCAAGTTAATACCCAGACTAGCGATTTGAGTTGACCCCGGGATATTCTTGCCGTAGCGGCTGTCTCAATTGTTGGGACAGTCGCTACATTTATAGTTCTGTTAATTTAATATCTGCTTGTTTTTCAATGGCTTTCAATGTTCCAATAGGTATGTTTTTTTTACTATGAAGTGGAATAATAGCTGTCCGTCGGCTTTTGGGGTTGAACAACTTCAGGTGAGAGCCAGTCTGAGAAACTTCAAGAAACCCGGCTGTTTTTAATTTTCTAATGACCTGCTTTGCCGTCAATCGAGGATATCTTGGCATGGAATTTTCAAAGCGCCAGTTCTACAACATCTTGAGGGTTTTGAGTTTCCAAAAATTCATCTGGGATTGGCTCTAACATGAGAGCGATCGCATCCTTAAGCTGTGCGATCGCCTCGTCACGACTTTCTCCAAACGACGAGACAAAGTTTAACTCTGGACAAGTTGCCGAATATAACTGAGAGACTTCATCCCACTCAATAATTGCTCTAACATTCATGGTTAACCCTCTAAAAGTGACAAACTTTCCAAATTCATTAACCCAAATGCCCCTAGTGACGCACTTATCCCTAGGGGCATCCTTCGCCATACGGTAACTATTGAACCGTCGTAAACTCTTCAGCTTGTTCAAACAACTTCGGCAATTCCTCATCGGTCCGATGGGGCAGGCCATAGAGATCCCGATAGAGATTATCATAAGCCACCGCCGACTTGCGCCAACTAAAGTCTTGACGCATGGCTCGTTGTTGTAACTTGCGCCAGTCGTTCTTATAGCGGAACGACTCCCAAGCGCGAGCCAAACAGGTGTATAAATCGAGAGCCTCATAGCGGTCAAAACAGAACCCAGTTCCCGCCTCTTTCATGGGATCATGGTGGGAGACGGTATCGACTAACCCTCCCGTACGGCGGACAATGGGGAGACAGCCATACCGCATGGCTAACATTTGGCTAATCCCACAAGGTTCAAAGCGACTCGGCATCATAAAGGCATCGGTTCCGGCGTAGATGCGGCGGGCCAATTGGTCGTTATAGAGAAGATAACTGGCCATGCGTCCAGGATAACGAGTGCTGAGTTGCCACATTTGGGTTTCGTAGTAGCGATCGCCTGTTCCCAAGAGAACAAACTGACAGTCACTATAGGCCATAAAGCGATCGAGGATTTGCAGGAGTAAATCAATCCCCTTTTGTTCCACTAACCGAGTCACCATGCCAATCATGAAGGTCTCGGCATTGACTTGTAGGCCCAATTCTTCCTGAAGCGCAATTTTATTGGCGGCGCGTTTTTCAACCGTGTCTGCTGTGTAATTTTGCTTCAGGGCTGTATCCGTTTCTGGGTCATAACTCTCCGTATCAATTCCGTTGAGAATGCCGCTGAGTTTACCGCTAATGAACGAGAGCAAGCCCTCAATTTTCTCTCCATATTCAGCAGTTTTAATTTGTTCAGCGTAGGTGGGAGAGACCGTATTCACCTTGTTGGCGAATTGTACCGCAGCGGCCATCGTGTTATGACCCTGCATATACCAAGGACACCAGGTGATGCGATCGAGATACCACCGCCAGGGACCTTGATAGGCCAAGTTATGAATCGTAAAGACCGTAGTAATGTCCGGCGATTGATTCATCCAGACTGGAATCATGCCGGTGTGCCAATCATGACAATGCATGATATCAGGTTTCCAGTAATTCCAGGCAAATTCCGCCGCGCCATTCGCGAACAGAGTAAAACGCCAATCTTCATCATCGCCATGATAGACGCGACGGGGCATAAATGCCGGATGACCAAACAGATAGAGTGGAACATCACTCTTGGGGAGTTTAGTTTCGTAGACGGCGAAGTCTTGGAACATCGCATGGCCCCACCAAACGGGGTCTTCGGGAATCTCGATTTTGTCAGGAAGAAAGCCGTAATAGGGCATAAACACCCGCACGTCATGGCCCAGTTTTCGTAGATACCGGGGGAGTGCGCCCACCACATCGCCCATTCCACCCACTTTAGCGAGTGGTGCGGCTTCTGCCCCAACAAAGAGAATTCGCATGATCTACCTCGGTTGCACGTCTGGATGTCTCAAATCTGATTGTCACAGTAGCAGATTTTTCCCCTTGGCCAACATCTTTCGGCCAGAGTTTGGGCTAGACCTCACCCAAAATTCAACGGGTCCACATCCACCGCCAAACGAACCTTCGGCGGACAGACCTCTCGCAACCGCCTCAACTGACCCTGCAACTCCACCCGGTCTTGACTGGGGAACTTCAACAAAATCTGCCAACGATAGCGGTCCGACACCCGCAACACCGCCGCCGGAACCGGTCCAAGCACCTCATAGCCACCGCAACTGGCTGCATCCTCCTGCAACATCTCCCCCATCTGCATCGCCGTGGCTTCGACTAACTCTCCATCCAAGCTACTCAATCGCACCAACAGCAAGCGGCCATAAGGGGGATAATCCAACGCCTCCCGCTGTTCCAGTTCCGCCTCAACAAAGGCCCCATAATCGTATCGCTGAACGGCTTGCACCACCGGATGTTCCGGGGTATAGGTTTGCAGAATTACCCGTCCGGGGTCGTCCCCCCGTCCCGCGCGGCCCGCCACCTGGGTTAAGGTCTGAAACGCTCGTTCCCCGGCCCAATAATCTGAGAGATTCAACAGTCCATCAGCGGCGACAATTCCCACTAAAGACACTGAGGGCAAATCTAACCCCTTGGTTAACATCTGCGTTCCCACCAATAACTGAGCATCTCCCTGAGAAAAACGAGTTAACAATGCCCGATGTGCGCCCTTATTTCGCGTCGTATCACTGTCAAAGCGAATGGCATTTAATTCAGGAAAATTACGAGTCAGTTCCTGCATGACTCGTTGCGTTCCACTGCCAAAAAATTTGAGATAGGGGGAGCCACATTCAGGACAATTTCGGGGATGTTGCCGGGTGTAACCGCAATAGTGACAGCGTAATAATTGATTTGCCCCTTCGTGGGTATGGTGATAAGACAAGGAGACATCACAATGGGGACATTCAATGACATAGCCGCAACTGCGACAGGAAACAAAGCTACTATGGCCACGGCGATGGATAAATAAAATTCCCTGTTTTCCGGTTTCACTGAGGTCTCTGAGAGCCTGTTGCAAAGCCAGGCTAAAAATGGAGCGATTGCCCCGTTTGAGTTCTCCCCGGAGGTCGATAATTTCAATGGGAGGCATGGGGCGAGATTGGACTCGCTCGGGGAGAGAAAGATAGTGCCGTTGTGGGTGATTTTGGCGACAATCTAACCAGGTGGCTAAGGATGGGGTTGCTGAGCCTAAAATTAAGGGGCAATCTTCTAATTCAGCTCGCCATTTTGCTACCGTTCGCCCATGATAGGTGGGGGCGGGACGGTCTTGTTTGAAACTACTATCATGTTCCTCGTCCAGCACAATTAGTCCTAGACGGGGTAGAGGGGAGAAAATGGCGGATCGGGTTCCGATGACCACTTGCGGCTCTCCAGTGAGCATCTGTCGCCAGGTATCGAAACGTTCACCATCGGATAGGGCGCTGTGATAGACGGAGACGCGATCGCCGAAACGGGCGCGGAAGCGATCAGTCAGTTGGGGGGTTAGGCCAATTTCGGGAACGAGAATTAGGACGGATTGTTGTTGGGCTAAAATGGGCGCGATCGCCTGCAAATAGACTTCAGTTTTCCCAGAACCGGTCACTCCATGCAACAACATCTCACAGTAGTTAGACTGTTGCAAAATCTGCTGCAACGCCTGAGATTGCGCGGGGGTGAGGTCTTTGTCCGTATCAGCGGCGACGCTCACTCCCCTCTCTCGCCGCAACACTTCTCGCCCTTCTACGACCAGACACTCGCAACGTTCCAGATTGCTAATTGTGGCGCGAGTGGTGCGCGCAATTTGTAATAAATCCGTTAGCCAGAGTTCTCCTCCATGACGTTGTAGGATAATCAGCACCTCTTTTTGACGTTTGGTGAGTTCCGTATAGACAATTGGAGAAACATCGAGAAGAATTACCGCCTGTTTGAGTTTGGGTTGAGCGGGGCGGGGGGTTTCTAGGTAACTTTGGGCGTAATTTCGTTGGACTAAATCTCGAATTCCTCGACTGGCTCCAGGGATTTTTTGCTGTAGATAGGTAGCACTATAGTGGTCTGATTTTCCATTTTGCAGGAGATCGAGAACCCGCCGGGCGATGGGAGAAAGGAACTGTTCGGCCCCAGGGGGAATCGCCTCGGGGTTGAGGCGAATCCGGCGTTGCGATCGCTGTAGAAGTCCGGGGGGAAGGGCGACGCGAATCACTTGCATCAGGGGCGTGTAATAGTAGTCTGCCACCTGTTCGAGAAGTTGCCAATAGTGAGGGGGAAAGAAGCCTCGGGTGATGATATCGTCAACGGCTTTGATGCGATCGCGGTCAATGTCTGGGGGGGGTGTGCTACGAAATCCGATGGCGATCGCCCCCACTTGTTGCGAACCAAAGGGAACCGAGAGAATATCCCCTGCTTCGACTTCTAATTCCTCAGGAATGGCGTAGGTAAAGAGTTTGTGAGACCCTGGACAGTCCACGAGAACTTCCACATAGGGGGGTGGCGTGGGGGTTAGATGATAGGGGGCGATCGGTTGAGCAACAATCACAGGCGTTTGGCGATGAGGAGCAGCTTGGCTTTGATCTTAATACCGATCGCCCATTCGCACATCACCCTGGCTGTCAAAGTGGGTCAACGTTATAGTAAAAGGGGAGTTATCACGCAGGAGACTCAGCCCCATGGTTCAAACTCCAGTTCAAGCCATCACCCTGGAAACCTTCCTCGCCCAACCCGAAACCAAGCCGGCAAGTGAATATATCGAGGGACAAATTATTCAGAAGCCCATGCCACAATGTAAGCATAGTTTTATTCAGTCCGGTTTAGCTGCAACCCTCGATCTGGCTTTAAGAAAGCCTAAAATCGCCCGAGCAGCAACTGAGTTACGTTGTACCTTTGGCAATAAATCCATTGTTCCAGATATTGTCGTCATTACTTGGGATAAAATTCCCCGTGATGAAACCGGTTCAGTCACCAACGGAATTCTCTTTCCTCCCCCTTGGATGATTGAAATTCTCTTCCCCAAGCAACAGCAAAATATTCTAACTGGGAAGATTTTGCACTGTTTAGATTCTGGCACAGAGTTAGGGTGGATTATTGACCCAGATAGTTTAACTGTTCTCAGTTATCAATCGGGACAGCAACCCCAATTCTTTGATAATCCGGCGGATCGACTACCCGTTCCTGAGTTTGCCCAAGATCTGAATATCACGATTGAATATTTACAAGATTTTATGATGGATTAAAGGTTTATTAGATACTCTTTATTTCTGTCTGGGTTTTTCAATACCGCTACCAGTAATTTGGAGTTTGAAAGCTCTTTTTAAATCCGTAATTGTTTATCGGTTTCATGTTTCAATCCCGTCGCCAGGATTTAGGGGTTTGAAAGTTGGAGGACTCTA
>FSSI02000102.1:0-190 GCA_900149785.2 Phormidium lacuna HE10JO
GTTTAATTCCTCTGATTGCCGAAAGGCGTTGAGCACAACCTTAACTCTTACTATAGAGCGTTTATTTGACAGTTTAATTCCTCTGATTGCCGAAAGGCGTTGAGCACAGGAAAACCGAGACGACATCGAGGTCCTCCTGTCCCTGTTTAATTCCTCTGATTGCCGAAAGGCGTTGAGCACTCTCACCTGT
>FSSI02000102.1:599-1022 GCA_900149785.2 Phormidium lacuna HE10JO
AGTTTAATTCCTCTGATTGCCGAAAGGCGTTGAGCACGATCATTCTTGAGAGAATAGTGCCAGACACCAAAAAAGGTTTAATTCCTCTGATTGCCGAAAGGCGTTGAGCACCCACCACGATACGGTGGCATATCACATTTAGGAGAAGTTTAATTCCTCTGATTGCCGAAAGGCGTTGAGCACTCATAGTCTTAGAATTTTCCGGTGGTCTTCCGCCGGAGTTTAATTCCTCTGATTGCCGAAAGGCGTTGAGCACTCGGATGTTGCTGCTCGGGTCGAACCTGACCACAAGTTTAATTCCTCTGATTGCCGAANAGTTTAATTCCTCTGATTGCCGAAAGGCGTTGAGCACTCGGATGTTGCTGCTCGGGTCGAACCTGACCACAAGTTTAATTCCTCTGATTGCCGAAAGGCGTTGAGCAC
>FSSI02000078.1:0-13161 GCA_900149785.2 Phormidium lacuna HE10JO
TGGCATTTTGAAACGGCTGGCGAGTTGGTGGCCAAAGCTGACGTAATCTTTGTGGAGGATTTGAAAGTTTCCAATCTGGCCCGACGCAATAAGCCAAAACAGGGTGAGGATGGAGCTTTCCTCCCCAACGGTCAATCGGCTAAGTCGGGACTAAACAAAAGTTTTGCTGATGCTGGGATAGCTGGGTTCCTGAACGAAATCCTTCCGTACAAAGCTGCAAAAGCTGGGCGGTTGGTTGTGAAGGTWAAYCCCGCTGGCACRTCCCAACATTGTGCAATTTGCCTSAACCGAGTTCCCAAGGAGTTGTCTGACCGCTGGCATGAATGCCCGCATTGCGGTGCGTCKATGCCACGGGACGTKAATTCTGGGGKACTCATCAAAAAAGTGGGGTTGGGCGTTCGCCTCACTATAAAACGCGAATCCCGTAACGGGAGGAGAAGCCCGCGCCGTACCGCTTAGCGGTCGGCGTCGGGAGTACGTCACGAGCGACCTCAACCGAGTCCCATACGAATTTCTGAACAGAAGGAGGCGTAACGGCTTCCTTGGTTATGGGTGACGACGCTGGTGCGTTCTCTTAGGTTAGGGTTGAGGAACCAGAGGCGTTCTTGGGTCTTGAGGGAATCGGTACTGGCCGAGAGGTTGAGGGCTTCGTCGTCTCCGAGGTGGTATTGGCCTTGGATGACTGAGGTCTCGGAGGAGTCTTCAGTCCAGCGCCAGAATTGGCCCTGGTTGGGCTGTTGGCCGGCTACGAAAATACTGACGGTGGCGCCGCTGGTGTTGTGGTTGGCGGTTCCGACGGTTCCTTGCCAATGGGTGCGGATGGCACAGACCACTGTATCGGCTGTGATGCCCACAGACTGACAGCGTTCGAGGAGGTGGGTATCGGTCGGTTCGATGAGATCAATCCAAAAATCACAGGTTCCGGCTTCTAGGGCCTGGGGCGGGATGGCATGGCTTGTTCGTTGGGAAAACCATTTGCCCGCACATTGGTTCATGAAATCGCTAAAGTGCATTGCCGTCGATCGCTCTCTCGTTACAGTAGGGGTGAACAGGTTTTGCGTTAGACCACTATTCTACCGGTCTACGGGGACCCTGAGGCCCCTAGTCCGCTGAGGTCGAGGTCTGGTGGGCAGATATGTTATGTTGATTAGAACTGTTTGCAAAAATTAACAATTCCGTTGTTTTACTATCCCTTTACTAACCCAACTCTTTATCCGGAGCCAGCTTCAGCGGATCAGAGTCAGCGACCTTGGTGGGCGATCGCCGTCCAGCCCACCTGGCTGATTTTTATCGGGTCGATTGTCTTGGTATCGGTTCCGGTGTTTATCGAGGCGCCTCTGGTGCGTCATCTTCCCTGGTTGAGTTTGATCCTGACCCTGGGCTGGCTTTGGTCGAGTGCGATCCTGTTAACCCAGCGTCGCTTATGGATTTGGGGGGATTTACTCTTGGGCTTTTCCGGGAGTTGGTTCGCTGGCTCGATTTACTGGGGCTGGTTTCGCTGGGAACCCTTATGGCATCTACCGATTGAATGTTTAGCGTTACCGCTGCCGTTGTGGTGTATTAGTCGCCATCGTCTCCTGATTGGCAGTTGGTTTGCACTGGGGTCGTTATTGGGCACAGCGGTCACAGATGTATATTTTTATGTGGTGGATCTGATGCCCCAATGGCGACAGGTGATGCGGGTCGACGCTGAGCTGGCCATGCCCATTTTTCAGACGGCGATCGCCAAGGTGCAAACCCCCTGGGGGACTGTCTGTGCGGTCGTTTTGGGAAGTGTGTTGCTGCTGGCAGGCCTGATTCCCCTCTGGACAACGGGGACTGAGGGGCCACGTTCATTACATCGATCGCTGCACCGCTGGGCCTTCTCCGGGGCGGTTCTGAGTACAATTTTGGTAGATACCTTATTTTGGTTCGCGGCTCTTGCGGCTTAATATGGGATCAGGGTGCATTATAGGATTAGAGTTTGGAGTTGCGGCGGTTCCTCATTGGTCGGCCATGAGTGATGCGTCCAATGAGATGGTTGGTCTTTCGCTAACTTGGGTGACAGGGGCGTGAGTGGGCGCCGAGCTGCGGACATTGCTGATTGAGAGACCCGGCAGCGTCTATTGCCATCAAGAACTCTTGAATGGGCTATCGTTTAAGGGGAAATTCGCCCGAATCTAGGATGGAACTCTCCCTTAATCTCGCAAACCTGTCATAGAGAGTGTGCCTGTGGTGACTTGGAAATCTACCCCCCATCTCATCCTGCGGACCGAATCGGGGCCGCGCTACCTGGCCCTGTCGGGCAATAACTGCTGGACGTTTGGGCGCAGTGATGAGAATCAGTTTACCATCCCGGATCGTTGGGTATCCCGCGCCCATGCCATGCTTCAGCAAACGGATTTGGGAGAGTTTTATTTGATTGATTTGGGGAGTCGCAATGGGTCCTTTATCAATGGACGGCGGGTAAGTGTGCCGGTTCGACTCAATAACGGCGATCGCCTCACCCTGGGACAGACGGAGATGGTTTTTTATGCCCCGACTCATGTTCATGCGGATGTGGAGGAGTCGGATACGGAAGATTCGGGGGCGACGGCGGTGTTATCGGTTCGTCGCCTCATTTCGGTGATGGTGGTCGATATTCGCGATTTTACGGTGTTGACGCGCCAACTCGATGAGCGGATGCTCTCGGAAGTGATCGGAACCTGGTTTCGTCATGCGGGGAATATCATCCGTGAGTCGGGGAGTTGGGTGGATAAGTATATCGGTGATGCGGTGATGGCGGTGTGGTTCCATACTCCCCAGGGAGAGGGGGATGGGGTGAGTAAGGAGGAATTGCTGCGAGTCTGTCAGGCGTTGGGGGAATTGCATCATATGACGCGGGAGTTGAGCGATCGCTATCCCTTGCCCTTTCCGCTGCGTATTGGGGCGGGGGTCAATACAGGCTATGCCATGGTGGGGAACACCGGAAGTGGCGATCGCCCCGATTATACGGCTCTCGGGGATACCGTCAACGCCGCCTTTCGCCTAGAATCAGCCACTAAGGAACTGCGTAAGGATGTCGCCCTCGGGTCCACCACTTACCGCTATCTCAGTGCCATTCGCGCCAGTGAGAACGTCTTTGAGGAGCATGAAGTGGCTCTCAAGGGCTATGATACGCCGACGGTTACCTATGCCGGGAATTTCGATGATCTCGATGCCTTCTTACGGCTGAGTTACCAGGAGATTCAGGTCTAGGAAGACAAAAACCGGGGTGATGGGCGATCGCAAAGATGATAGTATCTTGATAAAAGATAAAATTTTGTATCGTTCCTGAGGCCGTCGCGCCTCCAACAACGATACGAACATCGGTTATTTGAGAGAGGGATTCATTACATGAAACGATTGGTTCGCCTATTGGCAGTGGTCTGTGTCTGTGTGGGCTTGCTCGGTTGGGTTGCCCCCCTACAGCCAGCTCTGGCTAATGAGGGAGTTGAACTGAAAAACTCCTTTGATGCCAAACTCGATACAGAATTTGGGAAAAAGATTGATTTGAACAACACCAACGTCCGGGCTTTCCGCAAATATCGCGGCATGTATCCGACCTTAGCCGGACTGATTGTTGAGAATGCGCCTTACCAGAATGTCGAAGAGGTTCTAGAAATTCCCAGCCTCAGTGAGCGTCAGAAGCAGGTTCTGCAAGAGAATCTCAAGTATTTCACCGCCACTGATCCCGAAGCGTTCCTCAATGAAGGCGACGATCGCATTAACAACGGAATTTACTAAGACCTAGACATCTAAGGTTCAAATAAGGTTCAAAATGGGTAACGCCCCTTGTAGACTGGAGTCAACGCTAACTGACACCACTATTTAACAAGGGGCGATTTTTTGCATGACCAACTCAGCGGCTGCCTCCGGGACGTCTCGTCCTCCTCTATCTCTGGAGTTTGATGCGATTGTGGTGGGGGCCGGAGCGGCGGGGTTATACTCGGCGCTGTGCTTACCCTCGTCATTACGGGTTGGGTTATTGACCAAAGATGATTTACCCCTGTCGGCGAGTGACTGGGCTCAGGGAGGGATTGCGGCGGCGATCGCCCCGGATGATTCCCCGACACTCCATGTGGCTGATACCCTGAAGGCGGGGGCGGGCCTGTGTGATGAGGCGGCGGTGCAGTTTCTGGCGCAACAGGCGCCGGCCTGTGTGCGATCGCTGGTGAAGTTAGGGGTGGCCTTTGATCGCCATCGCGACGACTTAGCCTTAACCCTAGAAGCGGCCCATTCCCGGCGGCGGGTGCTGCACGCGGCGGACACCACAGGGCGGGCCGTGGTCAGTACTCTTAGCCGTCAGGTAGCCGGGCGGCCGAACATTACCACCTTGTCGAATGCCTTTGTACTCGATCTGTGGCTCGATGAGGCGGGGGACTGTCGAGGCGTCTCGGTGTTGTATGAGGGTCGGATTTCCTGGGTTCAGGCCCGGGCGGTGGTGTTGGCGACGGGGGGCGGCGGACAGGTGTTTGCGAAAACGACCAATCCTTCGGTGAGTACGGGGGATGGGGTGGCGATCGCGGCTCGGGCTGGGGTCTTGTTACGGGATCTTGAGTTTGTCCAGTTTCACCCAACGGCGTTAACGCTCCCCGATGCGCCGCGCTTTCTAATTAGTGAGGCGGTACGGGGGGAAGGCGCTCATTTAGTCAATGATGAGGGGCGGCGCTTTGCGTTTGATTATCACCCGGATGGGGAGTTGGCTCCCCGAGATGTGGTCAGTCGGGCGATTTTTCGCTATTTACAAAGTACAGGGGCGGATCCGGCGGATTCTCATGTTTGGCTCGATTGTCGTCCGATTGATCCCGAGAAGCTCAAGCGCCGCTTTCCGAACATTCTTCAGGTCTGTCGTCATTGGGGCATTGACCCGGCGCAGGAGCCGATTCCTGTGGCGCCGGCGGCTCATTACTGGATGGGAGGCATTGTGACGGATTTAGGGGGGCGCACGTCGGTGCCAGGGCTGTATGCGGTCGGAGAAACCGCCAGTACGGGGGTGCATGGGGCCAATCGCTTGGCCAGTAATTCTCTGTTGGAATGTTTGGTGTTTGGGGCGCAGTTGGGCCAGTTGGAGTTACTCCCACCTCGCTCGGTGTCTCCTCGGGGGAAAATTATGGCGGTTCCGTTGGCTGAGTCGGATTCCTGGGAACGGTTAGAGACGATTCGCTATGAGTTACCTCGGCGGGTTTGGAAGAGTGCCGGAATTTGTCGTGAGGCGGGGAGTTTGCAGGAGGCGATCGCCCAAGTGCAGGCGTGGAAAGCCTGGGAGTCGCAATCGGTGCTGGCTCAACAGATGGCTCAACTGACACCGATCGAGAGTTATACGGTATCCTCAGAGATGGCGGCGCAGTTGGTGGCCTGGGGAGAGTTGCGCAATTTGTTGGAGGTGGCGGAGTTGATTCTTAAAAGTGCGGCGTTTCGTTGTGAGAGTCGCGGCGGTCATTATCGCAGCGATTGTCCCGAGACGCGATCGCAGTGGACGGGCCATACCCTGATTCAAGGGGAGCAGGTGTGGCGAAGTGAACCCGTCTAAGGGCTGATTTAGGGGAGAACGGTTCGGGACCCGGCGAGTTTGTAACAGAGATGACATCTTGTGTGAGTCAAACTGTTTTAAATGGTTTAAATGCTTGTTTTTTCGTTAAAATTGAGGAGAAACATCCATAAATTGTTTAAACTGATCAAGACTCTTGATAAGTTGTGATGTTAGGTCGAAATAACTTGACAAACGACCGAGTTCTGGAGGGACAGCTCCTCCAGTGGTCTTGCGATGGAGCATCAGTGAGGGTTAACGACTTCCACTACCGGGGCCGGGTGGAACACCCGGTTCGATGTCCGGCTCGTACTCTGACAGTTCAGGTCGCTCAAGTTGAGGAATAGAACGGTTGAAGTCCGAGGCGAAACTTCGTTCTCCGGTGATCGCCCACATGCTGATGGCAAGAAGTACGATACCGATATAGTTGAGGTTCGTCTTCACGGGAGGAATGGCTCCAAAACCACTTAAAAACAGTATCTCGGTGTCGAGAGTGTTGTAAGCAACAGGCCGTCACACTCTCTAATATATCAGTGTTTCCACGGAGGTTGCCATATGTTCCGGACAAAACTCTCAGTGACCAAGACGGAGTTGGACAAATTTTGTCAACACCTTTAAGAGTTTATACGTTTTGTTTCAAAAACAACAAGATCGGTGACACCACCTCCCGGCACAATTGAGACCCCTTAACCCTGTTCCCAAGGTTGAACATCGCCACAGCAGATCTGCTGAACTCGGCCGGTGATCCGTTGCTGCAAAACGGGGCTGTTTTGGGCTTTAGAGGATAGGGAACTCGGATTAACCGTCCAGGAGACCTGGGGATCAAATAAGATGAGTTCGGCCGGCTGGTTGGGGGCGATCGCGGCGGGGCGTTGTCCCAAACATTGGGCTGGCCCGGAACTGAGTCCTTGCCATAATTCGAGGGGTGTCCACTCCCCGGTCATGACTAACCGCTGCCACAGTAGGGACATTGCCACATCTAACCCTAAGGTTCCGGGAGGAGATTGAGAAAAAGCAACGGTCTTCTCTTCATAAGTATAAGGGCAATGACCAATGGCGATCGCATCGATGATGCCATTTTTGACGGCGTCTCGTAAGGCGTGGCGATCGCTCGGGGTTCCCAACGGTGGATCAAGATGTAGATTGGGGTCATACTCTTGTAAGTCGCGAGTGTCCCAGAGTAAATGAGTCCAAAGGGTACTCGCGGTGATGGGATAGCCCTTTCCTTTGGCGGCGGCCACGAGTTCCACCGAGCGGGCCGTCGATAGGCCCATCAGATGCACCGGAGTTGGGAACTCAGCGGCTAATTCCAAGATGTGAGCGACAGCGGCGGTTTCCGCACTGGCGGGAATGGGGGAGAGTCCCAGGCGTAGGGTATCAGCACTGTCACGGGCCACACCTTCTCCCATGAGACGGCGATCGCAGCCATAGAGGGCGATGGGAAGATTTAAGCCTTGTCCATACTCCAAAATCCGCCGCAGGAGTAGGTCATCGTTGAGGGGATAGCCATCTGCAAAGCCGATCACGTTAGCCTGTTGCAACTCTCGCAGTTGCGTCATTTGTTCTCCCGCATTCCCCTGAGTCAAGGCGCCCCAAAAGAAGAACTGAGGACGAGGGCCGGGGATTCGCTCAATTAAACCTCGCAGTTGGGCCAACCCCGCCGGTTGATCGAAGAAGCCTCGCTGTTGAGGAATCAGGGCCAGGCGAGTGTAGCCGCCAGCGAGGGCGGCGCGGCTGAGGCCCTGCAAGGTTTCGCGCTCTTCAAATCCCGGTTCAGCACTATAACTATAGAGATCGACCAAACCGGGGGCCAGGATTAACCCCTCGGCGTCGAGTTCCCGACAATCCGAGGGAATCGAGGTCAGGTCAACCCCGACCTGTTCAATGCGTCCGGCCTGTAGCCAAACATCGAGGATGCGATCGCACCCCGATTCAGGATCCAACACGCGAGCGCGTCGGATTACGACAGATTCAGCCATCTGTTCACCTGAGCATTCTACCCCAGTCATCAATGCTGTTCCTCCTTGATATTGCTCCGTTGACGAACCATTACAAGGCCCCAGCGGCGGTTTGGTCAAACACCCCATCATTCAGATGCGCCGTCACATTCGACGTTTGCAGCACCCCATGGCCCCCTGTCCCTTTGGGATAGTCAATGACGCTAACGCAACCATTCCCCTGTTTGAAGTTCCAGAAATGCTCCGGCCCCAGACCAAACAGATTGCAGAGAATCGCTTTATTGACCGCGTCATGGGCCACGACAATCCCCGTTTCTTGTCGGTCAGCATAGGTTTGGACAATCGCATCCCAGGCGATTTTAGCTCGTTGCCACACTTGGTCGAGGTTTTCCCCATCGGGCATTTGCACCGCTTCTGGGGTCACTTTCCATTGGTCGAGGAGGTCGCCATATTCGGCCTGGATTTCGGCTTCGAGTTTCCCTTCCCAGCGACCATGACTAATTTCTCGCAGTTGCTCGTTTTCAGCCAGAGTGACGTGGGGGTGATGTTTCAGAATCAGTTGGGCCGTTTCCTTGGGCCGCAACATGGGACTGGTGACGGCGAACCCGATGGGGGTGGATTTGAGGAAGTCAGCGACTCGTTGACCTTGGGCGCGACCGTTGTCGTTGAGGGGGACATCGATTTGTCCTTGGAAGCGAGATTCCCGGTTCCATTGGGTTTCCCCGTGACGAACTAGGAGAATCCGCGCTCCTTGATGACCGGGACGCAGGTCAGGGAAGGGATCTCCGCCAAGATGTCCCACTTGGTTCATGGATTCGAGTTGTACGATGTCGTCTAAGCCACCGGCGAAGCGCAGCACGGAGATGTTGCAATTCGACTGTTGGATAACTTGATAGTGTTCAGCCCCAATTCCTAGGGCGGTGGAGATGAGACAGCGGTTGATGCCATTATGGGCGACGACGGCGACGGTTTCCCCGGAATGTTGGCTGAGGAGAAATTGCCAGAATTGTTGGGCTTGGTCGCGCAGGGACCGGACGGGAAAGTGCGATCGTGTTCCCCCGTCGTCTGTGGGAATCTCCATGGAGAAGTTTTTGGGGTCCTGTTTCCAGCGGCGATAGTCGTCGGCGAAGCGTTCTTTGACTTCATCTCGTCGCAGGTCTTCCCAGAGGGGTAAATCGACTTCTAGGAGGAGGTCAGAGGGGTTGGGTTGTAGGTCGCTGGGATGTTCGCTACAGACGATTTCGGCGGTCTCTCTGGCTCGGGCTAGGGGACTACAATAGAGGGTATTGAGGGACACTTGGTGTAGGGCGCGTCCCACGAGTCGGGCTGAGTCTTGGCCGGCGGGGGTGAGAACGGATTTGTTGCAGCGTCCTTGCATCCGCTGCTCTAGGTTGTAGGTGCTTTGTCCGTGACGAACTAAGATGACGGTAGTAGCCAGGGGTCTATCCTCCAGTGACGGGCTTGGGAGCGTGTCAGCATCGGGGAGTGATGCTGGAAGTCAGGGGCGATCGCGCCCATGACCAGAGGCAATTTTAGCACCTGGTCGTCCCCCAAGGGCAAGGGTCGAGAACTCCTAGGAGGGTCTGGGAATGGAGGAGATTTTTGCAATACCATTGAAAATTCTATTTTTTGTATTGTTGGTACACCGGAGCGATAGCTGGCTCTTGAAGGGATGATTTTTTTGTTGCTTAAATCTGAAATGTTCTTATGTTGTCTTGTAGAAAATAACTCAGTTATTTATCATGAACTTAACTCTTGAACCTATCCTCAAAGACTTAAAAGATGAGTTGACCGCACTTTATCGCGATCGCCTCGTCTATCTTACTCTTTTTGGTTCCCAAGCCCGTGGCGATCAAGACCTTGAGTCAGATATTGATGTTTTGGTGGTGTTGCAAGCGCCTGTCAATCCTGGCGAAGAAATCCAACGTACCGGAAAAATTGTCGCAGATATTTCTCTCAACTATGATGTTGTTATTAGCTGCATATTTATGGATAAAATGCAATACCATACTCATAACAATGCTCTGCTTCGTAACATTCGTAAAGATGGTGTTTTGTTATGAACAACGAGCAACAAGATCTCTTGTCGAAAGCCGAACAAAGCTTACAAGCTGCAAAACTCCTCCTTGCTAATGATTACGCAAATTATGCAGCTTCCCGTGCCTATTACGCTATGTTTTATATAGCTGAAGCATTCCTCGAAGGAGAAGGACTTTCTTTTTCTAAACATTCTGCTGTGATTGCTGCCTTCGGACGAGAATTTGCTAAGCCTCAGCGAGTTTCCCATGAGTTTCACCGCTTCTTGATTGAAGCACAAGAACTCCGAACTGCTGGGGACTACGGACAATTGAATGCCGTCACAACGGCTCAAGCTACAGAACAAATTGATCGCGCTGAACGTTTTTTGGAAGTTGCAATTCAGGTGATTAGTCCCACTTGATATCCTAATTCACGTGCCAGCATGATTTTGCTTGAAGTTGCTAATTATATAGACAAGTAATTTTTTATTTCAAAAACAGCACGCCTGAAAAAGTTTTAACTCACCTAGATGGCAAATTATTAGGGTTTGATGGGATCGGGTAACGCCGTCCAAAAAGCTTGTTCAGACCCCTGACGCAGCACATTCGTCGCACAGTGGATGTTACCTTTGAGTTCGTGATATTCGGCATCGTTAAGGAAGGCGACGCTGAGTCCGGTTCCCTCGATGAGGTCGAGAAAGACCTGTTGCAAGCGATCGCTGCCATCGATGATTGCCCCGTGAGGATCCGGCACAAGGAGGCGATCGCCCAAAACGAGCAAATTGACCAAATTGGGGAAAATGGCATCACCCAGGGGACGGTAGAGGGCGGGAACGAGACGAATGCGATCGTCGGTGAGTTGAAACTCTTGCTTCAGGGTATCCAGAATGGGGTTGAGATGGTCCTGTTGCAACATGCGGTTATGGTCCATCAGGGAGTCATTCGCTAATAACTGATTGACGCTGGCCTCTCCACTTAAGCCTCGGGCCAGGGTCGCCTCGCCGTATCCCTCAGCGGCCAAGTTTTCCAGGAACTCCACCCCTGACCCCGGAGAGGTGACCAGGGCCAGAAATGACCCGTTTCCGTCGGGGATAAAGCTGACAATTTCATCGACATGACCGATATACAGCCAGGAGGTATCGAGGGCCACGGCGGGGGCCTGAAGTTGTTGCGCGTCGAGAAAGGCGAGGAGTTCTGGGTGGAGGCTGTAGTCGTCGGCGACACCGTAGTAAATCCGACCCCAGGGATAGCCGGGAAGGGGTGGAGAGACTTCTAAGTTGCCATACCAGTCAATCCAAGAGTAGGCGGCGGGGAGGGGACGGGGTGCGGCGACGGAGAACCAGCCAAAGTCTCGTCCTAGGAGAGTCCGCGCAAAGCCATCGATGCGGCTACTACGAATCCCGTTGAGGACGGCGGGAATTACATGGAGTTCGCCGCGACTGGGAAACTGCATGAAGCCGATTTCCATGGTGTCTTGCATCCAGAGGATACCGCTGGAGTCGGTGCTGAGATCGAGGTTTTGGGCCTGGGTTTCGGCGGCGAGTTGGGGGAGGAAGGTACTGTTGGACTGGGGACTGACGAACACTCGTTTTGGGGGGTTGAGGTTGGATGGAATCAGCCAGGGGGTGACGCGCATGGCGAGGCGATCGCGTTGCACAATTTCGCCTCCATCGGGGATAAAGGCGGTGACGACAGCAAAGCCATTCCAGTCTTGATTGGCAAAGTCTGTGGCTTCCATCCCGATGACCAGGTTACGACTGCGGTTTAGGGGGGTTTGTCCGGTTAAATCGACAGGAACCCAGCCTTGATGGGTTCGTTGAAAGGCGCGTAGGTGGGGACGTGCGGCGTGGTTGGCGTGGAGGAAGATGGGGGAGTTTTGCCAAGGTTCGGGGATGGTGAGGCGCAGCAGGGCCAGTTCGCGATCGCGCGCGAAGTCGATGGGACGGGAGTTTTGCCAGTCGGGGATACCGTTGAGGTTGTCGTCGTCTTGGTTAAACGGAAGCAGGATTCCGGTGTCCCAGGACCAGCGATCGCGTCCCTCAAGATCCTCGGGTTTGCGGACAATTCCATTGCGGTTGGTGTCGCCGTAGAGGACAATCTCGGCCGTGGGTTCTCTGGATATCCTTGGGGGGGATTCGCTGACATCGTCTAGGGACAAGTCATCGACGGAGGTTTCGAGACCTGAGAGGAGATTGTCGGGGGCCAGTTGTTCTGGGAAGAGTCCGCCAGTGAGGCGATGAGCGTTGACCATGAGGAGAAAGGCGATCGCCACCACTAACCAATACCGTCGTTTCATAGTCTATCTACTGAATTACCGCGATCGCCCTGGATTACGAAAGTAATACGGGAGTCTGAAAGCCCCGTCAATTTATTGCGGGGATGAAAGACGACACGAGCGGCTTTAGCCGCCTTGCTTCCCTATTGTACCTGTTCTCAGGTAAACTAAAACCAATGATGTCGTCAGCAAAAGATGAAAGCTCGATACCAGTATCGAATCTATCCAACCCAGCGCCAGGCCCAAAAACTTGCCCAGTTGTTTGGCTGTTGTCGCGTTGTATGGAATGATGCTTTAGCTAGAGTTAAGTCAACCCCATCAGGAGAAAAGTGGCCGAGTAACTCAGAATTACAAAAACAGGTCATCACTCAAGCTAAAAAGACTCCTGAACGGCATTGGCTATCTGATGTTTCAAGTGTTCCTTTACAGCAGTCTGTGCGAGATTTAGGTGTAGCCTTCTCTAATTTTTTCAAGAGCCGCTCAGGTAAACGGAAAGGCAAAAGAGTGGGGTTCCCTAGATTTAAGAAACGTTCGAGTAGCCAATCAGCTCGATTTGTCAAGACGGGATTCTCACTCAAAGGCAACAAACTTGAGTTAGCTAAGTTGGGTCGATTTAAGGTGAAGTGGTCAAGACCCCTCCCTTCTACACCGAGTTCTGTCACAATCACCAAAAACACAGCCGGTCAATATCATGCCAGTTTTGTTGTTGAGATAGATTCGATAGACCTTGAGCCGATTCATCCATCAGTCGGGGTTGACTTAGGGATAAGAACCTTTGCCCACCTCAGTACCGGGGAAAAGATAGAATCACCGGCCTACAGTAAGATTACCCGCAAAATTAGGCGAATGCAGCGAAAGTTATCTCGCCAAGTTAAAGGGTCTAATAGACAACATCAGACTAGACTCAAGTTAGCTAAACTTCACCTAAAACTAGCCAGAACCCGCAAAGATTTCCTACACAAAATAACGACCCGGTTAATCCGCGAAAACCAAGTGGTTTGCCTAGAAGACTTGAATGTGTCAGGAATGGTCAAGAACCGGAAGTTGGCTAGAGTTATTAGTGAGCAAGGTTGGGGTAACTTCCGAACGTTCTGTGAAGCTAAGGCTCAAATTGTCAACGATAGAGAAGTTAAGGTTATCAGTCGTTGGGAACCCACATCTCAAACTTGTTCAGACTGTGGCTATAAATGGGGCAAAATAGACTTGTCTATTCGTTCCGTTGTCTGTCTTAATTGCGGAACTGAACAGGACAGAGATGAGAATGCTGCCAAAAACATAGAAAAAGTCGGGGTCGGGCATACCCACGACTCTAAATGGACAAAGAACGGGCATAAGACCAGGGTTTCTGGCAATCCGATCGCTTTGTCAAACCAACCGTCAGTT
>FSSI02000016.1:0-79903 GCA_900149785.2 Phormidium lacuna HE10JO
GCTCGAATACCAGAAACCGGGTGTCTGATTTTAACTGAATCTAGCTACATCTGGACTAATGTTGCTCGAATACCAGAAACCGGGTGTCTTGGAGACACTCGGTTTCTTACTACTCGGCAATTGCTTGACACCGGGTGTTTGCAAAAACACTGAGTGTCTGACGTCACTCGGTTTCTGGTTGGGTTGGGGTTAAACGAGGGACATGAGAAGGCTGGGGACGATGGATTGGACGACTTGTAGGAGTAGGATGGCGAGGATGGCGGAGAAGTCGATGCCGCCGACGGGGGGGATGATGGACCGGAAAATGTTGAGGTAGGGGTCTGTGAGTTGGCTGAGGATGGCTAGGGGAGGCATCGACCAGTCAACGTTGGGAAACCAGGTTAGGAGGATGCGGATGATGAGGAGGGCGAAGTAGATGTTGAAGAAGGTAACTAGGGTTTCGGCGAGAAGGAAGACGATGGATTCCATTGTTAGACGGTTTATTTGTGTATTTTTTTTACAATTACTTGATATCTGGGGCGAGATATGTATCTCGGGGTGAGATATCTGTTGTTATTGTACTCGATCGCCTGAGGGGAGGGTGTGGCGGTTGTCCTAGTTGTCGTCGAGGGTGTTGAGGGGGCGATCGCTGCTGGCGGGCTGTTCTTGGCGGTTGACGACGTGGAGTTGTTCGCGAACGTCGTCGATGGTGTCGTTGAGTTGAGCGATTTTGTCTTCGAGGTTGCGTCGGGCGGATTCCATGTTTTCGGGGTTGAGAATGGCGTTGTTGTCCCGTTCAGGAAGCCGATTGCGGCTGTTGTCATCTTTGGGGCCATTTTGGCGGCTGCGGGTCGCGAGAACGGAGCCGAGGACACCGCCAACGACACTGCCGAAGATGGCTCCGGCTAAGAATCCACCTGTAAACCCGTTTCGATTACTCACCGTGATGTTGTCCTCGTTATGCTAGGTCATGCTATGCGATCGCTGTGTGTCAGTTTAGCATTTTTAGGGCCAGGTGGTGGCTGTGGGGGGCTTGGGGCGATTGGGGGCTTAGTCGGTGCCAAAGCTGCGATCACCGGCGTCGCCCAGGCCGGGAATGATGAAGCCGCGATCGTCGATGCCTTCGTCGATGGTAGCTGAATAGATGACCAGGCCGGGGTGGCGATCGTTGAGTTTTTGCAGGGCGGGGGGGGCGGCGACGATGGAGACGATGCGGAGGCGATCGCTGGTTAAGCCCCGGTCCATGAGTAATTCTAGGGTTTGGTCGAGGGTTCCGCCGGTGGCCAGCATGGGTTCGCTAATTAGCAGATGTAAGTCGGGGGGAAATTCGGCGGGGAGGGTGTTGAGGTAACAACTGGCTTCGAGGGTGGTTTCGTTGCGAACCATCCCCAGGTGATAGATGGTGGCGGCGGGAAGAACCTCTTGCATTCCTGGGAGGAGAGCGAGGCCGGCCCGGAGGATGGGGGCGATCGCGATGGGGATATCGGAGCGAACAATGGTTCCTTGGGCGGGGGCGAGGGGCGTTTGTACGCTCACCTGTTGGGTGGGAATCCACTCACGGATGGCTTCGTAGGTCAGCCAACGCCCGAGTTCGGTCATGGCGGTACGAAAGAGAACCGGCGGGGTGGAGGCTTCACGAGCCATGGTGAGCCAGTTTTGGATCAGGGGATGGGGGGGGACGTAAACTCGCAGTTTGTCGGTCATGGGTTGGTTGTTTGGGGATAGGGGTATTTTAGGGAGGCAAGAGGCAAGAGGCAAGAGGCAAGAGGCAAGAGAAGGGAACAGGGAACAGGGAATAGGGAATAGGGAACAGGGAATGGGGAACAGGTTAGGGTCTGGTATCGTAGGGGCGAAAAATTTTTCGCCCCTACATTGGTGGTTGGGATTGAGACACTCGGTTTCTGTCTTTGGGCTGGGGGTTAGGGTTGGGCTAGGGCTTGGCCGGCCAGCCAACTGGTGGTCCAGGCGTTTTGGAAGTTGAAGCCGCCGGTGATGCCGTCGATGTCGAGGAGTTCTCCGGCGAGGTACAGATGGGGACAGATGCGACTTTCTAGGGTTTTGAAGTTGATTTCTTTGAGGTTGATGCCGCCGCAGGTGACGAATTCGTCTTTGAAGATGCCTTTGCCGCTGAGGGGATATTGACTCTGGAGGAGTTGCTGGTTGAGGCGGTTCATGGCTTTTTTGGAGAGTTCGGCCCAGCGGGTTTGAGGGGCAATTTCGACGGCGTTGAGGTGGTAGTTCCAGAGTCGTCGGGATAGGGGAATGGGGGAAAAACTCCCTAGGGTTTTGCGGGGGTGGTCGGTTTTTTGGCGGTGATAGATCTGATGGAGGGTTTCGGGGTTGTGTTGGGGGAGCCAGTTAAGACGGATTGAGGTTCGATAGTGGCAGTCGTGGAGGGTTCTGGCACCCCAGGCGGAGAGTTTGAGGACGGCGGGACCGCTGAGTCCCCAATGGGTAATCAGGAGAGGACCCTGTTGTTTGAGGTGATGTTGTTTGAGGTGGTGTTGTTTGAGTTGCTGTTGTTTGAGGTGGTTATCAGGGAGGGAAATCTCGACGTTGGGGACGCTGATGCCGGCCAGTTGGGTGAGTTGGGGGTCGCGGATGTTGAAGGTAAAGAGGGAGGGGACGGGGGGAATGAGACTGTGGCCGAGGCTTTGGGCGAAGCGATAGCCGCTGGGATGGCTACCGGTGGCCAACAGGAGGCGATCGCACTCCCGTGGGTCTCCATGACGTAAGCTGACTCTAAAGCCCCCAGAATGACGCTCAACGGCTTGGACGGGGGTTTGGGTTTCTAGGGTGATGCCGGCCTGTTGGGCGGTGTGTAGGAGACATTGGGCGATGGTGTCGGAGTCGTCGGTGGTGGGAAACATCCGTCCGTCGGCTTCGGTTTTGAGGGAAACACCGTGATTCTGGAACCATTGGATGGTGTGGCGGGGTTGGAAGCGGCTAAAGGGACCTCGTAGGGCTTTGGACCCGCGAGGATAGTGTTGGGCGAGTTCTTTGGGGTCGAAACAGGCATGGGTGACGTTGCAGCGTCCTCCGCCAGAGATACGCACTTTGTGGAGGGGATGGCGGCTGGCTTCGAGGATGGTGATGGAGAGGTTGGGGTTGTGGGTGGTGGCGGCGATGGCCCCGAAGAATCCGGCGGCTCCACCGCCGATGATGATGATGCGTTGCACGTTGGTTGCTGACTAGGGATCTGTTATTGGGGGAGGTGTGGTCGGGGTCTGAGTGGGACTGCTATCAAAAAATTTGGGTTTAAAACCCCGCCCTTCTAAGGCGGCTTGGTAGTAAAATGTCCAGTGAAGATGAAACGGCCCAAATGACACTTCGAGCGTTCCGATATCGCTTCTATCCGACTCCCGAGCAAGAGTCCCTCTTGCGCCGAACTCTCGGGTGCGTGCGGCTCGTCTACAACAAAGCGTTGGAAGCGAGATCCCACGCCTGGAAAGAGCGACAGGAAAAGCTGAGGTATCGCGAAACCTCGAGGATGTTAACGCAGTGGAAGCAAAAAAAGGAATGGCAGTTTCTCACAGAAGTCTCTGCGGTTCCCCTCCAGCAAGGATTGCGTCACCTCGATCAGGGATATTCTAACTTTTTCGCCGGACGTGCCAGATCTCCCCGTTTCAAAAAGAAACGAAACGGAGGAAGTGCCGAATTCACTAAAGCGGCGTTTCGCTGGCGAGACGGTTCTCTGTATTTGGCAAAAAGTAAAGACCCCCTCGATATCCGATGGAGTCGTCAACTTCCCAAAGGTTCAGACCCCTCGACCGTCACGGTGCGACTCGACCCCTCGGGACGATGGCACATCTCTATTTTGGTGGACGACAACACCATCAAGCCGCTTCCCAAATCCGAGAAAAGCGTTGGTGTCGATGTGGGAATCGCCCACCTCGCCATCACTTCCGATGGTGAGAAGGTGGAGAATCCTCGCCACCTGACGAAGCACTACAGACGCCTGAGACGCGCTCAAAAATCCCTGTCTCGTAAGATGAAGGGTTCGCGGAATCGAGAGAAGGCGCGTCGTCAAGTTGCCAAGATTCACGAAGAAATTCGCGATTCGAGGAGCGACTACCTGCACAAGCTGACAACCCGCCTCGTTCGTGAGAACCAAACGATTGTGGTGGAAGACTTGTCGGTTAAAGGGATGGTGAGAAATCACAAACTTGCTAAACATATCTCTGATTGTGCCTGGGGAAAGTTGGTCAACCAACTAGACTATAAATGTCAGTGGTACGGACGAACGCTCGTCAAGGTAGATCGATGGTTCCCGAGTAGTAAGTTGTGTTCGAGTTGCGGACACAAAGCCGATTCGATGCCGTTGAGTGTTAGAGCGTGGACTTGTCCCTTATGCGGGACGGTTCACGATCGCGATATCAACGCCGCACAGAATCTCTTGGCGGTGGGACACACCGTTACAGCCTGTGGAGCGAGTGTAAGTCTTGAAGGACATTGTTCTAGAGAGCAACTGCGAAAAACTCGGATGAGAAAGAAGCAGGAACCTAAATCGCGAGGTTTAGGAATCACCGTCCTTCCAGGGCGGTGAGGATGTCAAATTAACAGGCGATCGCCTACCTGATTCTAGTCATGTTTATATCGTTACTGTTAGTGGCTTCGATGAGTTGGACGCCGATTCCTGAGTTGGCGGGCCAGGGGGTGGTACTGAGTCAACAGATTGGGGATGGGGTGGGAGAGGCCTGTCGTCGGGTGGCGATCGCAACCGATCAGACGTTATACCTGTATCCTCGCCCAGTGATGACGGGGGATGGAAATACTCGGGGGGAAACGGCGATTGTGGGGGTATTCTCCGATGAACAAGTTCAGTTGCTACGGGCTGATGTTCCCGGTGTCGATGGGGATGAGCGATTGTGGCATGAAATCATCGATAGTATCGGCAATCGAGGCTATATTTTGGCCTTTGATCCGACGACGGGACAATCGACGTTACGCTTTTGTCCTTAACCGCGACGACCGCTGAGATAGGCTTGGGTGAGAGGATGGCTGGGTTGGCTGAATAGATCAGCGGTGGTCCCAACTTCAATCAATTGTCCGGCCCCGTCAACCCACCAGAAGACGGCTAGGCGATCGGCTAGGCGACGGGCTTGGGCGAGATTATGGGTGACAATGGCCACGGTGTAGTGTCCCCGTAGGCGGGCGATCGCAGTTTCGACGGTTTCGCTGGCGATGGGATCGAGGGCGCTACAGGGTTCGTCGAGGAGGAGAATTTGTGGTTTGAGGGCGAGGGTTCGGGCGAGACATAACCGTTGTTGTTGTCCTCCAGACAGGGCTTGGGCGGGGCTGTTGAGGCGGTCTTTCACTTCGTTCCAGAGTCCGGCATCTCGTAGGGCGTCTTCGATGAGGCGATCGCGTTCTTGAGGATGGCGCACTCCATGTTCGCGCAGGGGAAAGGCGAGGTTTTGGTAAATCGAGAGGGGAAAGGGGGTGGGTTCTTGGAACACCATGCCAATTTTACGGCGTAGGCGGGTGGGGGCGACGGTTTGAATATCGCAGTCGGGGCGATCGCAGATGGGATCGCAGTCTTGCAGGTGAACGGTTCCTGAGAGATGGCTATTGGGGGTCAGTTCGTTGAGGCGATTGAGACAGGTAAGAAAGCTACTTTTGCCACACCCTGATGGCCCGACAATGGCTAAAATCTCACCGGAAGAAATGGAGAGACTGATATCACGAAATGCAGGTTTATTGCCATATTTTAGACTCAAGGATTTTGTATAGAGTCTCGGAGGTGGTACATTTTCTGTTGACTCGAATTGAGTTGATTGACTCTTGAATTTAAATGGATTTTTTGTGGATTTAAAAATATCAAGCATGGAATTTAAAGGTTAAGGCAACAAAAAAGGTTTTATCCAGGGAGTTTAGGTCTAAAAAATTATGTGCTTTGGTGCAATTTGAATGAGTTGAGATGGGTGATTTTATTTCTATTTGTTTACCCATGATGTCACGGCCATGACAATGCTGTTGATAATGAGTAATAATCCGACCAAAACCAGGGCTGTGCTAGAGGCAGCTGCTTCGCCGCCGGGGATGTTGAGGGCTAAATCGTAAATATGAATCGAGAGCGATCGCCCGGAATCCCAAATTGAATCCGGCATTCGAGTAACATAGCCACTGGTGAAAATCAGGGCGGCTGTTTCGGCCATAGCGCGTCCTAATCCGAGGAGAACTCCAACGGATAATCCCGGTAGGGCTACGGGCAAAATAATGACTCGTAATAGGGCAGTTTTAGACAGTCCTAAGCCAGCTCCAACCTGGCGATAAGATTGGGAAACGGTTTGTAAGGCATCTTGGCTAGTGCGAACAGTAATGGGCAAGATCATACAGGCCAGAGTAAGTCCTCCTGAAAGAATGGAAAAGCCGAAACCCAAGGCTTGAGAAAAAACGGCATTGCCAAATAAACCGAAGACAATTGAGGGCATGGCGGCCAGGATATCTAAACTGACGTTAATGCTATGGTCGAGTTTGGGGTGCGATCGCGCAAACTCAGTCAGCCAGAGGGCAGTTCCCAATCCTAGGGGTAAGGCGACGGCTAAACTAATGCCCACAATCCACACGGTGGACAGTAAGATCGGTAAAATGCCACCACGACGGCCCGCATCTTCAGGAACGGTACTGATAAAGGCCCAACTGAGATGAGGAAGTCCCTGTTTAACGATATCCCAGAGGAGCCAGGCCAACAGGGAGAGGATGAGGGCAAAGGTGGCCCAGACGAGAAGGGCGATGAGGACATCGATGCGATCCCGAGGTGGTTGTAAGGAGTCTTGTGTAAAGGGTTTAACGGCCATGACGTAGAGCCTCCTGTTGACGGGCGATCGCCAGCATCACCATAAATCCGGCTATCATGAGGCTGAGTAGGAGGCCACTGACAAAAAGGGCGCCTCGATGAGTATCGGTGGCATAGGCCATTTCGAGGGCAATGTTGGCGGTGAGGGTTCGCATCGAGTCGAACAGACTTTGAGGAATTTGGACGACATTGCCCGACACCATCAATACGGCCATGGTCTCACCGATCGCTCGCCCGGCCCCTAAAACGATACCCATGAGGATGCCGGACTTGGCGGAGGGTAAAACAGCCCCTCGCAGGGTTGCCCAGCGTCCTAAGCCCAAGGAGGCGGCGGTATGGCGATAACTGAGGGGAACTTGGGCGACGGCACTATCGGCGACGAGGGCGATGGTAGGGAGAATCATCAGGGCCAGAATCAGGGAACCTGCTAATAAACTGGCCCCTGGGGGTTGCCAATGGTTAATGAGGGGGACGAGGGTGACAAGGCCCCAAAAGCCAAAGACGACGGAAGGAATCCCGGCGAGGAGCTGTAAGATGCGTCGATGGAGGTTTGCCAGCCAAGGGGGAGCATAGTCATGGCAAAATAAGGCTGAGGCGATGCCTAGGGGGACGGATACCAATACAGAAATCAGGGTGACGAGGAGGGAGCCAATCAGTAGAGCAAGCACTCCGTATTCGCCGTCTAGGGGCTGCCAGCGAGCGTGAGAGAGAAACTGCCAGAGGCTAATCTGATTGAGGAGGGGTAGGGATTCTTGAATCAGGAACAGAATCATGCCCAGGAGAATGAGTCCTGAGATCATGGCAAGAATTTGGGCGATCGCCCCGATCAGCGTATCAACAGTCCAGGGCGATTCGTTGGTGGTCTGACGACTGGGTTTACTGAACTGGAACAACGTTTTGAGCTTCGATAAGATCATGGACAGCATCGGATTGAGCAAAGTCGATAAAGGCTTGGGCCGCGTCTGAGGGATTGTCTGAGGTAATGAGGGAGAGCGATCGCGCCAGAGGAAAGGTTCCATTCGCCACATTCTCGGCTGAGGCCGCTACCCCCTGAATGGGGAGGAGGCGGATAGGTTCTCCTTGTTCCACACCCGCCTGGGCCGTACCGATGGAAATGTAGCCGATGGCTTGTGGGTTCCCGGCGACGGTTTTCAGGCCTTGGGTGTTGTCACCAATGACAATGTCAGCATCAATCTCCCCAGAATCGAGATCGAAGTAGTCTAGGAATACATCGAGGGTGGCCCGGCCATCGGCTTTATTGACCACGACAATTGAGGCATCCTCACCGCCGACTTCTTGCCAGTTGTCAATTTCGCCGGTATAGATGTCTGCAATTTCAGCATCCGTCAGGGATGTGATGGGGTTGGCTTCATGCAAAATGACGGTGATGCCATCGCGGGCAATGATATGGGCCGTTAAGTCCTGCTCATCGGCGGTTAAGTCTCGCGAGGCCATACCGATATCGGCAACCCCTGAGCGAGCATCGGCAATTCCCCGTGAGGACCCCCCGGTTTGCACGTCAACTTGTATATCAGACTGTTGGGACTCGTAGCGTTGCCCAAGTTCGCTGGCTAGGGGGGCGACGGTACTAGACCCCGTTAAGACTAAGGTTTCCGTGGTGTTGGAGGGGGTGCAGCTAACTAACAGGCCCGTTAATGTACCTCGTAGCATTCGTTTGAATAGGGTCTTGCCTAGACGCTGCTGGCGAACAGGTGTCATGAAAGGGGACATAAGCGAACGGAAATGGGACAGATAGCAATGTGACCTGGCAAGAGTACGTGTCAGCTATGACAATGGTTTGATCTGCACCTGAGAAAACCAATTCTACGGAAACTGTCGTATAAAATATGTAGAAGCCTTTAAGTACTTTCTTTAAGTACTTCAAAGATTCACACCTGAGACTTCAGTGAGGAGAACGAGATCCACTATGACCCCACAGCGAACTGTTAACTATCTGTCTAAATGGCTCGGTACCATCGCATCGGGTGCCGCGGCTATGGTCTTCCTCAGTCCGGGGATGGCGATCGCTCAAGATGAGATCGCCTATCGTCTCCGCGTCAATCCTAATCTCCAAGTTCCTCCCCTCGGTGAACCTGGGGAGTTTTTGCCCGGTGGCGATGTGGTTCCCCCTGAACTCCCCGGTGATCCTGACGCTCAACCCGATCGCATTGGTAAACCCAACTCACGGATTGAACTGCGGTTGAGTGAACGTCGGGTGTATCTGTATGAGGATGATGAGGTCGTCGCTAGTTATCCTGTGGCGGTTGGTAAACCTGGCTGGGAAACGCCGGTGGGCGAGTTTCAGGTCACCAATATGGCGTTAGATCCGGTGTGGGAAAATCCCTGGACGGGTGAGTTGGTTCCACCTGGACCCAATAGTCCCATTGGCCCGGCGGTGATTGTTTTCTATGAGGGAAATGATTGGATTGCTTTTCATGGAACTCCCAATGAGGAGTTGATTGGCCAGGCGGTGTCTCATGGTTGTGTGCGGATGCGGAATGATGACATTCTGGCGATGTATGAACAGGTGAACCCTGGAACGCCTGTGGTGGTTTCTCAATAGGGAAGAAGAGGCAAGAGGCAAGAGGCAAGAGGCAAAAGAAGGGAACAGGGAACAGGGAACAGGGAACAGGGAATATTTGAGATCTCTGGCCTCTACTTTGGCTTTCTGTGACTTACGACATTTTGAGTGACCTGTTGCTTGCTCTGTTTTGCTTGCTCTGTTAACGGTTTTCTACCCCGAGGCGAAGACCTCGGGGTTTTTGGGGTTGGGGAGAGTTTCCCCCTGGTCAATGGCTGCGAGAAGTAGCCAGCCGAGGGTGTTGATGCGGGCATCGAAGAGGGTGACGTCGATGAGATGAAAGAGGGTTGTGGCGGCAAAGGCCAGCAGTAGCATTAGGGGGATAAGATGGGTCTGAGTTCTTAGAGGTTGGAGGGGGTTGAGGTGGTTGACACCGCGATAACACACCCAGCCTACGCTGAGATAGAGAAGTAGGGTGGCGGGGATGCCGGTTTCGGCTAACAGCATCAGAGGCAGGTTATGGGGATGTCCGAGCCATTGTCCACTGTGGTCTTGGTAGAGTTGGGAAAAGTGACGCAGTCCCCAACCCCAGATGGGGCGATCGCCGCTTAAGTCCCAGGCAAATTGCCATTGGGTAATGCGTAAGGTTTCAATGGGGCGATTGGGGTAGAGGTCATCGTTGAGACGCGCCCAGATGGCTCTCGGAACGATTTGCTGTAGGGGGGATTGGAGAGGGGTGGGACCAAAGGCAGCCCCGAGGATCAGGGCGGCTATGGCCGCAACGGCAGCGATGAGCCAACGCCAGCCTAGGAGTACAGCGTAGGTGAGGGCGATCGCGATCGCAACGGCCCAACCGTTGCGGGAGGAGGTGGCGAATAGGACGAGGCTGTTGGCTAAGACTAACCCTCCCCAACCCCAGATGGCCCGGGGCCAGGGACGATTGGCGGGACGGGTTCGCCAGGCTTGAACGGTGAGGCCAACACTGAGGGTCCAGGCAATGACGCTGAAGTTAGCTAGGGGGTTGGCGTAGCCGAAGACGGACGACATACGACCTGGGGGAGTTCCACCGGCTTCGAGTTGCCAAGAGATGAGCCAACCCCAGTGAATGGGACCATGCCAACCGAGGTACTGTTGGCCAAGGCCGATGAGGGCGACGGGGAGAGAGGAGAGGGCGATCGCTTCGGTGAGTTGTTGTCGTTGTTGGGGTTGCTGAATGAGGGAACGACTGGCGATGAAGATAGCGATGAAGGGCAGAAAATTGGCTAATCCGAGGAGGGCCGTTGAGGTATCTTCGGATTGTAGGGCTGAGATGAGGAGGAGTAGGGAGAGTAGGGCCAAACTCCAGGTGAGAGGCTGTTGCAGGTGCGATCGCCCCTCCCGCCACCAGGACCAGCTACAAACAGCGATGATGGCTAGTCCTCCCAATAGGGGACTCAAGGGAAGCACTAGCACTGCTGCGCACATTAGCCGCCAAGGGATGTTCTTTTGTGTATCTAGCCTCATCGCCATGCGTCAACGGTTAATGGTTAATACGTCACATCTATATGTCACGTCTAATACGTCACGTCTAATACGTCACGTCTAAAAGTTATCTTTTCGTCCCCGTAACCGGGCAAAGGTTTGTACGGAATCGTGACTTTGAACGGTCTGTTGTAGGCTGGGATGGTCCCAACGGAGAAAGGGATTGGTTTGTTTTTCCAGGCTGATGAGGGAGGGAACCGTGGGTTCGTGACGCGATCGCGCGGCTTGAACCTCTGCGAATCGTTGCTGAAGGGCGGGATTCTCGCGATCAACGGTTAGGGCAAATTGGAGATTTTTAAGGGTATATTCATGGGCGCACCAGATGCGGGTGTTTTCGGGGAGATTCCGTAATTTGTCCAGGGAGGTGACCATTTGGGCTGGGGTTCCTTCAAAGAGTCGCCCACAGCCGCCGACAAAGAGGGTATCGCCGCAAAAGAGTTCGCCGCGATCGTCGGGATGGGTGGGGGGGAAGTAATAGGCGATATGGCCGCGAGTATGGCCGGGAACGAAATAGATTTGGGCGGTTCGTCCGGCAAAGGAGACGCGATCGCCTTCCTCTAGGAAGACGGACTGGCCTGGGATGCGCCCTTTATCTTCTCGTCCACCATAGATGGTCAGGTCGGGAAAGGCCTGTTGCAGGGATGGGTTCCCGCCGACATGATCGGCATGGTGATGGGTGTTGAAGATGGTGGTGAGGGTTGCGTTGAGTTGCTGGAGTTTGTCTAAGACGGGGGCGGCTTCGGCGGGATCGACAACGGCGGCCACCTGACGGGGGCGATCGTACAAGAGGAAGATATAGTTGTCGGATAGGGCGGGAAGTCGATAAATCTCCATAGTCAGGGTGAGATATGAGTTGGGGCGATGAATTTGACTTAACTTGAGTTAACCTAACATGAGTTAACCTAATATGAGTGTCTCAAGAGGGATATCGGCAGGGGTAAATTATGGGTCAAGCTTTGCAGGGAAAGACAATTGGCTATTGGCGATCGCTGATTGAGTCATGTTTAGATAATCATGTGATTAGCCATCAGGATTACTTGAAGTTAACGTGCTTACTCTTGTCCGGTCAAGGGTTGTCTGCGGAAGATTATCAGCAAATTAACGCGATTTTTGATCGCATACAATTAGGACGAATTCATATTGTTTACACTTGATTTTTGAGTTTTGGGGGTATATGGGAACTCTCAGAAATCAAATCAACGAGTTTTGGATGCTGTTTGGGGATATAATTCAAAACAGAACTTGGATGGACTCGATTCATGGGAATGGACGTCGATTTTGAGCGATCGCAGATCACACTCTCCATTATTATTCCGATTTATAATGAGGAAGATAACTTGGCTTGTCTGTTGAGGCGAGTCATGAAAAGCCTGAAAACCCCCAATTTGAGCTATGAAATTATTTGTGTCAATGATGGAAGTTGCGATAAAAGTCTGGAAAGACTCATTAGCTATCATCACAAAAATCCAGCTATAAAAATTGTAAACTTATCCCGTAACTTCGGCAAGGATATTGCTCTCAGTGCCGGTTTAGATTTTGCTAGGGGGGCAGCGGTGATTCCCCTAGATGCGGATTTACAAGACCCTCCTGAACTTATTTCTGTCCTGGTGGCAAAGTGGCGAGAAGGCTATGATGTTGTCTATGGGACTCGTCGCGATCGTCATGGGGAAACTTGGTTAAAACGTTTTAGCGCCGCCCATTTTTATCGCTTGATTGGGCGAGTTAGCAAGGTTCCGATTCCCGAGGATACTGGCGACTTTCGCTTGATGGATCGACGGGTGGTGGAGGCTCTTAAACAACTTCCGGAACGGAACCGATTTATGAAAGGGTTATTTGCTTGGGTAGGCTATCGACAAATTGCGATTGATTATGATCGCGATCCTCGCTATGCGGGCAAAAGTAAGTGGAACTACTGGAAACTCTGGAATTTTGCCCTCGATGGAATTGCGGCTTTTAGTTCGTTACCCTTGAAGGTTTGGAGTTATGTTGGACTGGTGATTTCCTCGATGGCTTTGGTCTATGCTATTTTTTTAGTGATTCGTACTCTAATTTTCGGAATTGATGTTCCCGGCTATGCCTCGCTGATGGTAGCGGTATTGTTTCTGGGTGGGATTCAGTTGATTAGTTTGGGGGTCATTGGTGAGTATTTAGGACGGGTTTATGAAGAGGTCAAAGGCCGTCCTTTATATTTGGTTCGGGATCTCTATGGTTTTGAAGATCCAGGACATAACGGCCAAGTCTCCCCGTTGAGTCAATCTGGGAGAGAGGGGTTATGAGTCAACCGCCCCGTGGGGGTACGCCGATTCACTGGCTGGTGTTGTGCATCGTGATCAGTGTTATGGCGATGTATGGTTTGAGGGAACTCGATCCTGAACAGGTGCGATCGGGGCTAGAGGGCGCCGGTTGGTGGGCGCCCCTGTTCTATTTAGTTCTGTATAGTCTAGGAACGCTGCTGTTGTTGCCTTCAACGCCTCTTAATTTAATGGGAGGCGCTTTGTTTGGAGTGGTTTTGGGAACGGTTTGGAGCAGTTTGGGGGCAATTTTGGCGGCAATGATTGCGTTTGGGTTGAGTCGAACGGTGGGGCGTGAGGCGATCGCCCGACGGATGGGCCAGGGTTGGCAGGCCTTGGATGCGGAACTCCAGCAGGGAGGGATGTTTTATTTGTTTGCGATTCGCCTGTTGCCGATTATTCCTTATGGTGTGGTTAATTTTGCGGCGGGGTTGAGTGGGATTGGCGTTCGGGACTATCTCGTCGGTACGTTACTCGGAACGGTTCCGGGAATCTTGCCGATTGTGATGTTGGGGAGTTCCGGACGTCAGGCCCTAGAAACGGGGGAGGTTTGGCCGGTGTTTGGGGCGTTAACCTTGACGGGGATGTTGGTGGTGGGGGCGACGGTTTATCGACGCCGACGGCGAGGGCCGAGAGAGGGTGATGGGTTTTGAGCTTCTCAGGACATTTGTGGAGATGGGCGATCGCAGGACTCGCAGCTTGGGAATGAGGCGATCGGCCCAGGCTTTCGGGTCTCATTTGAGGCTCCCACTCGCCGAAAGAGTGTGCTACCTTGGCATAAGCTAGGGGGGACTTGGGGGCAACTTGCTTGATCCTCGGCTGAGTCTGATGGTCCTAAGGTTCTGCTCAAGCTGGGGTTCCCTGTTCCTCTCGTAGATCATGATGAACGTGGTTACTGATGAGTTGACTGTCGTGGCAGGTTTTGTGATCCAACGTGACATTGTGGCGGTTAGCAAGACCCTTGGTAATCCGCCAACCGGCCTCGGTGGGGTAGCGTTGGGATATGCTTGTGATCAGTTTTTAAAGGGTCTTTGCTGTACTTCACCTTGATGAGAACTGCTATGACTGTCAACGCTCGTGTGGCCTCGCCAAAGATTTCTATTTTAGTCAGTGATCTCTCGAAACAGGGGGCTGGACGTTGGGGTGGGGCGGTACGAACGTTTTTGTTGGCCCAGGCTCTTGAACGAATTGGGGCCAGGGTCAAGATTTACGGATTTGTGTTTGGGGATGATCCGGGTGAACCGACGGTGAGTGAGGTTCCCATGATCACGGTTCCGGGTGAGTATTATCCGGGGTTTATTGGGCGATCGCGGGCGTTGTTGAAGCAACTCGATGCTGATATTATTTATGCGCTGCGCCCGAAACCCACGACGCTGGGGCTGGCCTTGTGGCATAAACGCAATACGGGCTGTCAGGTTATTTTAGATATCGATGATTGGGAGTTAAGTTGGCATGGAGGCGATCGCTATCGCTATCGCCCTAGTCTTAAACAATTGGCTCAGGATATCCTGAAACCTCGGGGGGCCTTGCGATATCCAGATCATCCCCTCTATCTGCGTTGGATGGAGTCTCGTGTCTGTGAGGCTGATGCGATTACGGTTCATACTCAGTTTTTGCAAACTCGTTTTGGTGGTGTCAAAATTCCCAATGGCAAGGATACGGAGTTGTTTAATCCCCAGGCTTATGATCCGCAACTGAGCCGACAGGCGTATGGACTTTCAGATTATCGCATTTTGATGTTTCCAGGGGCACCTCGCCCGTATAAGGGGATTGAGGATGTTTTGCAAGCTCTCGATCGCCTTGATGATCCGACGCTACGGCTGGTGATTGTGGGCGGGAGTCCTTATGATGATTATGATCAGCAGTTGATGCAGCGATGGGGGCGTTGGATTATTCAACTTCCACCCCAACCGGTGACTAAAATGCCATTTGTGGTGGCGGGGGCTGATATCATTGTGGTTCCTCAACGGGAAACTCCGGCGGCGTTGGCCCAGTTTCCTCTTAAGCTTACGGATGGTATGTCTATGGCAAAACCGATTCTAGCCACTCGGGTTGGGGATATTCCCGAAATTCTGCAAGATGCTGGGTATTTAGTGGAACCGGAGGCCCCTGAGGCGATCGCCCAACAGATTCGTTGGATTCTGGATCATTTTCAGGACGCACAACAGCGGGGTGCGTCGGCACGACAGCGTTGTATTGAACATTATAGTATTGAGGCGATGTCGGGGTTACTCTCGGACGTGGTGCGATCGCTACAATTGTCCTGAAATTTGTCAACAGTTTGTGTCGTCTTTAACGTCCACTTTGCTTTCGGTTTTATGTCTCCCAATAAGCTCTTACTCAAAGTTGCTCTACAATCGCCATATTTATTTATAGGAACTATCCTGCTGGGATTTTCAGGGGCGGTTTTTAATAGTATCAGTGTGACGTTGATTGTTCCCTTGATTTTGTCCCTTTTGGGACAAGAGACGACGGTGATGGGAGGGATGCCCCCCGTGATTCAACAAGCGATGGGTTTTGCGGATAATCTCTCGGGGAATTATCGGGTCGCGATCTTAACTGGGGTTGTCTTCTTGGCGATCGCCTTGAAAAACTTTTCGGGCTATGCGAGTAGTTTGGTGGGAACGGCTTTGGGACAATCCATTTCGCGGACGCTGCGGTATGAAGGGGTAGATGTCTTCTTAAATGTTGATGTTGATTTTTATTCCAATACCAAGATTGGCGACATCATGAATAAACTGAATGCGGAAATGGCTCGCACGTCCGCCGCCATCCGCTCGTTTAGTAATCTTGTGGTTTCAGGAATTACTATCTTATTCTTTGTGGCTATTTTGGCGTCAATTTCTTGGCAGTTGACGGTAACATCTAGTGTGGTTTTGGGGTTGGTTGTTCTGGTTAATCAGGTATTTATTAAACGAGCTAAGAAATTTGGACAACAGTTAACCCAAGATTCCCGAGCCTTAACCAATAAACTCATCGAAACTCTCTATGGGATTAACTTAATTAAGACTGTCGCGACAGAAGATTTGGAGTTTGATCGGCTCAAGAAATTGATTTATGCTCGTGAACGAAGTGAGTTTAAATCTCAAGCCAACTCAGCTGTTATTTCTCCGATTAACGAAACAGCAGGGATTATGGCACTGCTCATGATTGTTTTGGCAGCTCGCTATCTATTTGTTGAGCAAATCGAAGCCCTGTCAGCAGTTATTTTGACATATTTATTGCTGCTGTTTCGCTTGTTGCCAGTGGTGAGTACAATTAATAATATTCGAAGTGGTTTATCTAATAAAAGCGCTAGTATTTTAGTTGTTTCAGACTACCTGGATCGGACTAATAAGCCATTTATGAAAAATGGCTCAATCCCCTTCGAGAAACTCAAAAAGGGGATTAAATTTGAGTCTGTTGATTTTAAGTATGGCAGTGGAAACCAAGAGTTGGCACTACGAGGGATCGACTTGTGGATTCCTCGGGGAAAAACGGTGGCCTTGGTGGGAAGTTCTGGGGCGGGCAAATCGACATTAGCAGACTTAATTCCTCGTTTTTATGATCCCTGTGGCGGGCGAATTAAATTTGATGATCAAGACTTGCGTAATTATGATATGAAAACCGTTCGTCGCCGAATGGGGATTGTGAGTCAGGATACGTTTCTATTTAATAGTTCGGTCTTGTATAACTTGACGTATGGTTGTGAATGGGCGGGTGAAGCTGAGGCGATCGAAGCGGCTAAACGGGCGAATGCTTATGAATTTATTATGAATTTACCCCAGGGGTTTGATACTGAAATTGGCGATCGCGGAGTGATGTTATCAGGGGGACAACGACAACGTCTTGCGATCGCCCGGGCCATCATCCGCGATCCCGAAATCTTGATTCTCGATGAGGCGACTAGCGCCCTGGATACCTTGTCGGAACGGTTGGTTCAGGAGGCGATCGAACAACTGTGTCATGATCGCACCACAATTGTAATTGCTCACCGTCTCTCGACTATTCGTAATGCGGATCAGATTGTGGTGATGGAACGGGGAGAAGTGGTCGAGGTGGGATCTCACGCCTCTCTGTTAGACCATGATAGTTATTATGCAACCTTGTACCAGGCTCAGTTCTCTCAGGATAATGAGGATGCGATTCAACAAGCTCGTAAGGAAACGTTAATCAATACCTCCTATGAGGTGCGAACCCGTCTCAACCCGATGATTGGTTTTCTGAACTTGTTGGTTGATGATATTGTGGATTCTCCTGAAGAACGTCAGGAACTCACTCAAGAGGCGTATGAGTCGGCTGTCCGTCTTCTGAAAACATTACAGTTTCTTGAAAGTAGTGCCAGATCTCAGTAGAATGGTTTACAAAATGTTTCATCGTTGTTGTTTATTCTACTCAGACTAACTTAGACTAAATCAAGATGCTGCTGGATCTGGCTTCGATAAGAACCTGATTGGGCAAGTTGATCGGTGGGTTCCGTTGTCTTTTACGTTTGGTTCTATGATGCTAGTTCTTCTAATTCTTTTTATTCTCTTCCTGGTTCTGGTTGCCTTTACCCCTTTGTTGGGGTATTCCGATAAAAAATGGATTCTTCCGTTCATGTGGGGATTATTTGCCCTCTTCACTCTGGCGGGATGGGCGGTGTTTCTGGGAATTGGTTGGCTGAACTTCTAAGACTCAGTTAAGAGGCGGAAGACTCTGGTGACTGTAGCCATTGAGTGAGTTGTGGTGTCAGGGGCTGACGCTGACGGGTTTTGGGGTTAATACAGATGTGATGAGTCGAGGCCTGACTGACGGGGCGATCGCCTCCGAGTGTATAGATGGTGTAGTTGACCTGAAACTGACTCGCCTCAAGGGGGCTGGGGACAACTTTGATGGTGATCTCGTCTCCTAAACACAGAGGTGCAAAAAAGCGAATTTGAGCTTCAACAATAGGAATCGCCAGTTCACCCTCGGCTAAGACTTGGGCCAACTCGATCCCCGCTTGGGCGATGGCGGCTTCATAGGCGTAGTGACAAATCGAGAGTAAACGGGCAAAGTAGACCACGCCGGCCGCGTCAGTATCTTCAAGACGGATGGTATGTTGGTAAGTCATTAAAAATCTTGCGAGTGACCTCGGGTGAACCATTGATCGCGATAGGGTCGTCGGAGTCGTTCTAGAATGATACCCGAGACTTGACTCGACCTGAGTCGGGTCTTGGGGGCCAGAATGTTCGATAATATGGGTGTTTCTACTCCAGTCCACGAACTTCAGGACGCACGATGGTTCGATCTGAAATTTTCAGCCGGGCAAGACAAGGGAATGCCGATGCCTTGGCCGCCCTGATGAATCACTCTCTGCAAGCGAAACAGATCACGGTGAATGTCAGCGTGCAGGACCAGAGTATGGTGGCGATCGCGACGGGACAAACGGCGCCGGATCGGGCCTTTATGGTCAATTTTATCTGTCGGGGATTGCGAAAACTCGAAGCTGACTCGATTCGTAAGGTCACGATTGTTGGCTATCTCAATGGGGGGACGATTCCCTTATGGCGGGAGACGATACAACTCGATACGACTGAGGGGGCCGAGTATCCACCGCTGTTCTCTGAGACGCCCGATTCCCCTTCTTTCTCGCCGGTTCAGTCTCCGGTGGCCTATCCTGCATCTCTAACCCCAATTGCGTCTCGTCGCCGTCGCCAACCTCCTACCGTTTTGTCACGGCTGAGAACGCTGTTGGGGGTGCTGTTATTTGTGATGGTGAGTGGTGTGGCGATCGCGGTGGCGGCGTTAGTGAAGCTGTTAACGGCTCTACTGGCTGAAAATTCGATCTATAGTATCAATCTCCTCGGAGATTTATTTCGAGGTATTGAAATTGTAGAAGTGTTTAATGTTCTCGTCTTTGCAATTTTAGGGTTAGGCTTAGGGGTGGCAACGGCGTTCATCCCACGCTATCTAGGGATTCGTTTGAATGCACTGGTGATTATCCTACTGTTACCGACCCTGTTGAGTTTCGGGACGATCATTCGCTATGACAATTGGATCAATGAGTTTGCTGCGAATGAAGCGATTTCAGTCACTGAGTCGAGATTAAAAACAGATCGCTATCTCTATGAAAGAATTGAGGAAACGGGGATTTGGGGCTTTTATCTGCATACCGCTCGCTACCCAAGTCTCCCACTCTATGTACGACAGTTTGAGGAACGAGATCCCCTCGAATCAGAAGCGGTTTCTCGAGTTGAACGACAGGTGGGGATGAATCCTGATGATCTCTCTCTCCTCTTTTCGGTCTGTATGTGGGGGATTCGTGGTTTTTACTTTCTTGTGTCGGTGATTACTGTGATTGGTCATTTTGGCCAAGGGATTGATCTGGCCGATCGCCTCTCGGGACGAGTGGGGATGTCACCGCAGACTGAGGTGGATCTGGCCGGGAATCAGCCAGAGTAAGTCAGGGCGACCCCTTAACGGCTGTGGTCTGATATCTGTTGAAAGTCGTTGCTCAGGTGAACTAGGTTAGACTAGGACGTTTAATCAGATCAGGAGCGATGGAGCCAGATTCTTTACCGACGGAGTTGATTCTTAGCGAGTCTACCCAGTCTTTAGGACGGGTATATCTCGATTGGACTCCTCAGCCGGGTCATTACCTTGACCTGGAGCAACAAACCTATAAAGTTTTAGAACGACGACATCGCTATCAACTCAAATCGGGTCGCTATCGATTGCATCAGATCGCCTTGTATGTGCAGACGGCTCAACGTCCGGAGGAAATGACCTGTGTGGAGGGCCGTTGGTTGATTGGGGATCTCTCCTGTCGCTATAATGCTCGCTCGGAATTGATGCGTTGTGCGATTAACCCCCACGGTCCTTGTGCCGGTTGTCGCCATTATGAACCGTTATGAGCTGTCATGTTTAAAATCGGTGGGTTTTTGGTGGGTTTTCTCCCTGTATTCTCGGTGTATTCTTAAGGTCTGTGTCCTGATTGGCGGCGATCGCCTCAACGGTCTGGTCCATGCTCCCTAGCACTCTCTGGATTCTGTTTATGGGCTTCTTCGGCGGGCAAATTGCCCGTCGTTTGGGTGCGCCTCCTCTGCTGGGAATGCTGGTGATTGGTATTTTGATCGGCCCTGAGGTTGGTAATGTTCTGGGTGCTGAGGTGCTGAACTCGGCGGAGGGACTGCGGACGCTGGCGGTGATGATTATTTTGATGAGGGCTGGGTTAGGTCTCGATCGCCAGAAGTTGGCCCGTCAGGGTTCGGTGGCGTTGCGTCTGGGACTGCTCCCGGCGCTTTCGGAAATGTTGGTGGTTGGGGCGATCGCGATCGTTGTGTTTAATTTTGATCCGGTAACGGCTCTACTGTTAGGTTGTATTCTCGCCGCTGAGTCTCCGGCGGTGATTGTTCCGGGGATGTTGCGTCTTAAAAGTTTGGGCTGGGGGGTGGACAAGGGGATTCCGGATGCGATTCTGACGGGGAGCGCTCTTTCGGATGTGTTGTTGCTTCTGGTTTTTAGCTTGCTGCTGGGGATTCTGCGTCAGGATAGTCAGGGTATCCGTTTGGGGGAGACGACCCTCTCACCGCTCCAGGTGTTGCCTTTGGAACTGGTGTTAAGAATCGGTCTTGGCCTGGTTGCGGGCTATCTGGCTGCCCATATTTTGGTGTCGTTATTGGTCAAACAGCATTGGACTCAAAAATCGGTGCAGGATGTGCTGATTGGGGCAGCGATCGCGCTGTTTTTGATTGTGTTTGAGGGGATGTTACCGCTCTATTCTGGCTATCTGGCGGTGATGACGTTGGGTTTTGTGGTGGTGCAGTTGGATGCTCCTCTGGGGCGACGGTTGCGTGAGGGGTTTGATGGGTTGTGGATGGTGGCCGAAATTGTGTTGTTTGTGCTGTTAGGGGCGACGTTACCCATCCAGGTTCTGGGGGAGATTTGGCGTCCGGGGTTGCTGTTGTTGCTGTTGGGGATTGGCTTGGGGCGATCGCTCGGCTGGTATCTCTCGACGCTGGGGAGTGATTGGACTTGGAAAGAGCGGCTGTTTTTGCTGCCGGGTAATGTGGCTAAGGCAACGGTACAAGCGGCGATTGGGGCGGTTCCTTTGGCGGCGGGGGTGGCCGGGGGTGAGGAAATTCTGGCGTTGGCGGTGTTGTCGATTTTGGTGACGGCGCCGCTGGGGGCTTGGGGGACGCAACATTTTGCGCCGCTGTTGTTGGAGAGGGGTGTTGTTGATCCGACTCAGGTGGGGACGATGGGACGGGTTTTGATTTTGGCGGCGGTGGATACTTCGCCGATGGCTGAGCGGGTGTTGCTGAAAGCGGCGGATTTGGCTCGTCGCAGTGATGGGGAGGTCTTGGTGTTGTCTGTGAGCGATCGCCCGGAGGCGGAATGGTTGGTTCCTCTCCAGGAGATGATTGGACGCTTACTGGTGGATATTCGTCATCGGGTTTGGATTCGTCCGGGGGTGGTTCCCGAAACGATTGTTGAGGTGGCGACTCTGGAGTCGGTATCGGATATTGTGATCGGCCAGCCTCAACGTCGAGGTTGGGATAATCTGCTCAAGGGGTCGGTGAGTCAAACGGTGTTGGAAATGAGCCCGATTCCTGTGATTTTGGTGAAAGGTGAGGAGGTGGCGGCGATCGAGTCGGGGTAATGTCTTATCATCGAGATGATGTTAGGTGATGGAAAAACTGTATGACGGCTAGCACTCGCGATATTGAAACTCTTGCGGCTGAGATTGCTGACAAAATTTATCTGGATATTGCTAAATGGCATCTCTATCTCGGGGATGCTCATCTGCATATTCCTTTGGCGGAACGGTTTTATCCGCTGTTAGAAGCTGATAGTTTGACGGAAGCGGCATTGGAGTCTGTGTTAGAGGAGATGTTGGTTCCAGTCGGCGCTGGACGACGGGAACTCCCTTTGCGGGATTTGTTGCCGGTTCAGGGTCAACGGGATTTGTTGGAGTTGTTAGAGACTTATCGGAAGGATAATTTTTAAATGTGCGCTATTGAGGTGACAGGGCTGTTTAAGTATCCGGTGAAGGGGTTGACGCCGCAAGGGTGCGATCGCGTGGCGTTACGACGGGATTTTGGGATTGTCGGCGATCGCGCTTTTGCGTTTATGTTCACGGATATGGGTAATCCTCAGCCTGAGACCCCTTGGTGTTCTAAGAAGCATCTGGCGGTTCAAAATGATTGGGGAGAGTTGGCAGCGTTAACCTGTCGCTATGATGCTGAGCGCCAAGAGTTGGAATTGCGTCTGGATGAAGGGGCGGTTCTCGTTGAATCGGTGCTGAGCGAGGTGGGACGCGATCGCCTTGGTCAGTTTGTGACGGATTATTTGCAGGGGTTAACTCCCGGTCCGACGGCTCGACATCCTCAGGCGACTCGGGTGCGTCTGATTGGTATGGCAACGGGACAGACGCGCTATCAAGACCGCCATCAGGGACAAGTCTCGATTGTGTCTCAGGCGACTCTGGATGATATGGCGGCTAAGGTGGGCGAAGCTAGGATTGATGTGCGCCGATTTCGTCCCAATGTTGTGGTAGATGGGATTCCCCCTTGGGGTGAGTTCGCTTGGGTGGGACGGCAAGGACGATTGGGGACGGCTACGATTGAGGTGACGGCTCGGATTGGCCGTTGTTTGAATATTGATGTGAACCCGGATACGGGCGATCGCGATCTGTCTCTACTGGCTCAACTTCCGGAGCAGTTTCAACATTGTCAGGTGGGGGTTATTGCTAGGGTGCTTGATGGGGGGACGGTTCGGGTGGGGGATGGGTGTTTTTAGGGAACAGGGAACAGGGAACAGGCAATAGGGAACAGGGAACAGGCAATAGGGAACAGGGAACAGGGAACAGGGAACAGGCAATAGGGATAATCCACCTCTAGCCCTTTTTAGGGCTGGGTGAATTTGATACAAAAATTAATATTAAATTATTTTATGGCAGGTTGGATGTTTGGATTCTCGCCTAAAAAAGAATCCCCTCCCGCCTTACCTTGGTCGCCGGTGGCGGCGACGTTTATTCACTTGTTGGTTTCGTTCTGAATGTGTCCCTATTTTAGCACATCCTTGCTGATCGGTCAAGAGATTAGACATGAGAAAATATCCGGCTAGTGGAGTTGCTTTCTGAGAGAACCGAGCCAACTAGCCGAAATCTGAAAACAGGCAAAACTAGGGAAATATGAGCTCCTTAGCTAATTAGACATCGATTGGATGATGTAATCAAAGTAGGGGGCAGCTTCTTCAGCGTCTTCATTGCTCAAGAGAGCCAGAGAGGCTTCTTTGAGGCAGACCATGGCTTCTACCATGCCGGGCATGGGAACACCAAGGGCGTTGTACATTTCCCGTGCGCCAATGATACCAATGGTTTCGATGGGTTCCTTGCTTCCGGCGAGAACCCCGTAGGTCACGAGGCGAAGATACCAGCCATAGTCGCGGATGCACTGGCTGCGTTCCCGTTGTCCGAAGGCGTTTCCACCGGGGGCGATGAAGTCGGGACGGCGTTTCCAAAGCTCCTGAGAGGCTTTGTCGACGATTTTCTTCTCGTTTTCGGCTAGGGTTTCAACGATGCGAAGCCGCTGTTCGCCGGTTTGGAAGAAGTCTTGGATTCCTCGCAGTTCACCACTGCTGGGATACCGCAACTCGTCATCGGACTGTAGAATGACTTGACTAACAACGCTCATGATTTTATTGAAATCGTTAGATACTATAGTGGACTGGCTCCCTATGGAAGTCAGTTTTTAGACTCACTCATTATATCGAACGGCGGTTCACCGCAAAGTCACCGATACTGGAATCTCCCTCATCCTTTCTTTTTTTCAACCATGCAACAAGGACAATGTGTCGATGTCGAGATTGTGGATCTCGCCGATAGTGGCGATGGTGTTGGCAAATGCGGCGATCGCGTGGTGTTTGTTCCGGATACGGCCATTGGCGATCGCGCTCAAGTTCGTCTGGTACAAGTCAAACGCAAGTATGCTCGGGGAAAGGTGCAGCAATTGCATCATGCTTCTGCCGATCGTCAGCGTCCTCCCTGTATTGTGGCGGATAAATGCGGGGGCTGTCAGTGGCAACATATCACCGAGGCGGCTCAATTGGCGGCGAAGCGAGGCCAACTCATCGAGGCCCTAACGCGGATTGGCGGGTTTGAGCAGCCGCCGGTCGAGGCGGTTCAAACGACGGGAAAAACATTAGGATATCGTAACAAGGCCACCTATCCGGTGCAGCGATCGCCGACGGGACAGGTTCGCGCTGGATATTACCAGAAGGGATCTCATAAACTGGTCAATCTCAACCAATGTCCAGTCCAGGATGAGCGATTGAATCCCTTTCTGGCGCAAGTTAAAGAGGATATCGCCGGGCTAGGTTGGACAATCTACGACGAACAAACCCATCAGGGAGAAATTCGTCATCTGGGGGTACGAGTGGGACGCCACAGCGGACAGGTGTTGCTGACGTTGGTGGCGAAGTCGGGAAAATTGACCCAGTTAGAGAACCAGGCCCAACGTTGGTTAAAAGACTTTGACAATTTGGTGGGGGTTTGTTTGAACATCAACGGCGATCGCACCAATGCCATTTTTGGTCCTTCGACGCGAACCCTGGCGGGGCAATCGTTTCTGCAAGAAGAATTTGCCCGATTGCAATTTCGCCTGCGGTCTGATACCTTTTTTCAGGTCAACACTGAAGCGGCGGAATTAATTTGGCAAACCCTAGAGCGAGAATTAAACCTACAAGGCCACGAAACCCTCCTCGATACCTATTGTGGCATTGGAACCTTTTCCCTCCCCTTAGCCCAACAGGCTCAACAAGTCTGGGGAATTGAGGTTCATGGGGGATCGGTGGAACAGGCCCGAGAAAATGCTCAACTCAATGGGATTGAGAATGTCGAGTTCTATCATGCCGATGTGGCGCAGATGTTGGCTGAAGACTGCGCCCCGTGGCAGGAGCATCCTGAGGGGAAACCGGATATTGTGGTGATTGATCCCCCTCGTCAGGGATGTCAGCCGGCGGTGTTAACGGCCTTAATGGATCTAGGTTGCGATCGCCTTGTCTATATCAGTTGTAAACCGAGTACCCTAGCCCGAGACTTAAAGGTTCTCTGCGCGTCAGGCTATGATCTCAAGCAGGTTCACCCGATTGATTTGTTCCCCCAAACTGCTCATATTGAAGCCGTGGCATTTTTGACTCGCAATAACCGAACCTCAGTAGCCTAGGGGTTTGTGAGACAATTAAGGAGTCCCCTAACCCGTTGGCAAAGGAGTGCTTCATGAATCCTGTCTTCAAAACCATCAGTACCTGGTATCGTAGTGTGTTACGCAATCCCAAATATCGCGGCTGGGTGATTCTGGGAACTCTCATCTATTTGTTGAGTCCTTTAGATATCTCCCCAGATGTGGTTCCTATTTTGGGACAGGTGGATGATGTGGCGATTCTCTTTTTGCTGATGTCGGAATTGTGGCAGATGTTTCGTGACGGTTTCGAGGTTTCCGAAGATAGGGTCGCGGAGGCAGAGTCGGGGGAGTCTTCATCGCAGAAGGGAGATACGGTGGATGTGGATGCGGTCTCCGTGGAGTAAAGCCGTAATGTGATGCTTGTGATGAGAGTAAACGTCCCCTTTAATGTTTAAATTTTGTCAGGACGCGATCGCTCGCGTCTTTTCTTTGGCTCACACCTAATTGACGAGGGGAGGTGGGACGCTGCAAACGGAACGATTCCGGGAGAGGGCGGCTTTTAATCTTAGTGTTTGCGAGGGTGTGACCACTCCGATAGGATGGCGAAACTGGGACCATGAAATTTTCTGAACTTGTTAAACAGTTAACTCCAGGGGGTCTGCTGGAGAGCTTCAGTGGCGATGAAACCTTAGAGATAGTGGGGGTGGCGAGTCTTGAGGCGGCCCAACCGGGCCATCTGGCTTTTATTGAGAGCGATCGCTATCGCAGCTATCTCAATACCACCGAAGCCAGTGCCTTAATTGTGCCTCCAGATGAGGAACTGCAACAGCAAGCCGAACACCGTGGCTTAGCCTGGATCCGTTCCACCGCGCCGAAGTCTCTGTTTGCTGATGCGATCCGTCTCTTTTATCAACCGTATCGTCCCGGGCCTGGGATTCATGAGACAGCCATTATTCATGAATCGGCGACATTCGGCGCTCATGTTTCCCTGGGGGCTTATGTGACCGTTGGTGCCAATGTTCATCTCGGGGATGATGTTTGTCTTGGCCCCAATGTGGTACTGTATCCCGGCGTCAGTGTGGGCGATCGCAGCTATCTCCATGCCAACTGCACCATTCATGAGCGAACCCAAATTGGGGCCGATTGCACCATTCAAAGCGGGGCGGTTTTGGGGGCTGAGGGGTTTGGCTTTGTCGTCGGTTCAGCGGGACTCAAGCGGATGCAACAGTCCGGGTTTGTGGTGATTGAAGATGGGGTTGAGATTGGCTGTAACTCTACCGTTGACCGTCCTGCGGTGGGGGAGACGCGCATCGGGGCCAACAGTAAACTCGATAACTTAGTGCAAGTGGGCCATGGCTGTCGTATTGGTCGCAACTGTGCCATTTGCGCTCAAGTGGGACTCGCGGGGGGAGTCACCATCGGGGATGGCGTGACCTTAGCCGGACAAGTGGGTGTGGGGAACCGGGCCAACATTGGCGATGGGGTCACGGCTTCAGCGAAAACGGGGGTCCATCGGGATATTGAAGCTGGGGCTGTCGTGTCAGGCTTTCCGGCCCTGAATCATCGTCTTTGGCGGCGTAGTGCTGCTTTGTACAAACGGTTACCGGAACTTTACCAAAGTCTGCGAGAGATTCAAAAGCGTCTTGACCGAGACGGCTAAGGGTCTGAAATATCTTTCCTTGATGGGGAGAGGTTGAGACAACTGGGCCATTTGGGGACAAATCCATTCATCTTGAGACCCTAGGATGGGGATACTTTGACAGAGGCAGAAGGGGTTGATGTGACCGATGGCGGTCTCAAGTCCAGAGCAATTGTCGGACTTTGATAACCCATTTTGGGCAGATGATCACACAAATTGTGAAAATTAAGGCTATATTTTTATGGAACCAGCAAATTCGCGGTAACTTTTGATTTAATATAACTAGAGTCTAAATGGAGAATTGCCCAGACAATGACTGAAACACTTTCAGAAAAACCCACGCCGCTGACCGGAAAGGCGTTACTAACAAAAGTCAAAGAACTGTCTCACTTACCTCGGCGAGAAACCGCCAAGCGTTGCGGCTACTACAACATCACTAAGAATCAGCAAACTCGCGTCAATCTGACGGATTTCTATGATGCGGTGTTGGCAGCCAAAGGGATTCCTCTCGATCCTGATGGTGCAAAGGATGGACGCGGTCGCGAACCGACTTACAAAGTGAGCGTTCACAAGAATGGACAGATCGTCATCGGCTCAACCTACACCAATGCCATGGGCTTAAAACCCGGCGACGAGTTTGAAATTAAGTTGGGTTACAAACACATTCACTTGATTCAGATGGATCGCGCTGACAGCGACGAAAACGGTGCTAGCGGCGACGAGGAGTAAGGTTGTGATGGGGAAGACAGGGGATGGTCAGTATCGGGAGCAGGCAGAATTAAAGCTCATCTTCCGTGGCTTGAGCATCCCCAAAATCTCCCCAATCTGGGGGCGGTTGCGATCGCCTGTTCGACTCCAATGCTTCTGTTTTCGATGACCCGAAACTGGGGGGTTGGCGTATTTTGGGGTAAATTTGCCTCTCAATTTGCCTCCCAAACAGAGTTGGGGGACGAGATCTCACCACTGCTAAAGATTTGCTTATTTTTCACCGCCTGGTTAGGGGTGTGGGTTCCCATCCTAGTTCCCCTAACCAGGCGGTGGCGGTGGTATCCATCTCGTCCGCTGACGCCCCCTCAAAAACTGATCCTAGTCGGGAGTCTTTATCTCTTGTTTCCCCTGCCTTTGTGGGGGTTAACGGAACTGACTGGGGTTTCCTTTTGGCCCTATAGCTCACTGATTGGGCCACAAGGTTTGTCTTGGCTCAGTCTCGGACTGGGAATGGGAATTTTGAGTGTGATGATCCTGGTGGCGGTGCAGCGAATCGCTGGCTGGGTTTCCTGGACTTTAAACTCGACGGTCCGTGATGGACTCTGGCAATTCCTTTTGGCCCTCGTCTTGGGAATTTGGATTGCGGGAGTTGAAGAATTTATTTTTCGAGGATTGCTGCAAGAGGAATTGCAAAGAGAGTGGTCTGTCTGGTATGCCGCGAGTCTGGCCAGTGTTATTTTTGCCCTATTGCATTTAGTTTGGCAACCCCGTCAAACCTTACCCCAATTGCCGGGACTGTGGTTAATGGGGATGGTGTTAACCCAGGCTTGTTTGATTGGGGATGGGAGTTTGAGTTTAGCATGGGGGTTGCATGGGGGTTGGGTCTGCGCCATGATTTGGCTCGATAGTTGTAATGCTAGCGAGCCAACCGGGGCCGTTCCCCCCTGGGTGACGGGTGTGGAGGGACAGCCTCTGGCGGGAATCGTGGGTTTAGTGCTATTGGCGATGGTGGGGGGCCTGTTATGGCTGAGGCCCTTTTGCTGGTTTGCCGTTAACGGTTGAGTTTAAGGGGGGTGACAGGTACGTCATCCCAGGAGTCAACGGTACGCAGTTGGGCAATCCAGCCTTCATCTTTTTGAAATTGATCGAGATCGTTGGAAAACGACTCATGACAGGCTCGTGCTTGCTGCTCGTCTTCACTGGCGATGCAGGCTTGGACGATACCGCTGGGATCAATTTGTTCGCAAACCCAAATGGTCATGATCTTGTTTTCCCTTTACTGTGGTTGATGGACTGTGGTTGATGGACTGTGGTTGATCGTGTCGTTTGCACTGTTGTTATTGTAGAGAGAGTCTGGGGTCTAAACCAGGCATGAGCGCGTTAATGGAGGTTTCCTTGGAGTTCGATCGCCTATTTGCCACAATTGAAGCCTTGGTGATGTGCCATTCCCCGAGTGGTTGGGAGGAGGAGATTAACCAACAGCTTCAGGAGCGGTTTGCGGCGGTGGGGGTCCAAAGTTATGGCGATCGCGCCGATAACCTCATTGTCAAGATCCCTGGAGAACAAGAGGAGGGGGCGATCGCCATAACCGCCCATAAAGACGAAATTGGAGCCATTGTCAAAGGAATCGATAGCCAAGGGCGGCTTTCAATTCGCAAATTGGGGGGATCATTTCCCTGGGTGTACGGTGAGGGAGTCGTGGACATCCTCGGCGATGAGGCGACCTGTTCAGGAATACTCAGTTTCGGCTCTCGTCATATTTCCCATGAATCTCCTCAAAAGCTCATTCAGGAGGACGTTTCTCTCAAATGGCAAAACGCCTGGGTTGAAACCAAACAGACTCCCGCTGAACTGGCCGCCTTAGGGATACGTCCAGGAACGCGAGTGGTTGTTGGGAAACATCGGAAACGGCCCTTACGCCTCCAAGACTACATCGCCAGCTATACCCTGGACAATAAAGCGTCCCTGGCCATTCTCTTAGAACTCGCCGCTCGTCTCAAACGTCCTCCCGTGACCGTCTATCTCGTGGCTTCAGCCAAAGAAGAAGTGGGAGCCTTAGGGGCGCTGTATTTCAGTAATCACAACCCCCTAGATGCCTTAATTGCCCTGGAAATTTGTCCTCTGGCGCCCGAATATCCCATCGCTGACGGTGATGCCCCGGTGCTGTTGTCTCAGGATGGTTATGGCATTTATGACGAGGGGTTGAGCGGACAGTTGAGACAGGCGGCTCAGTCACAGCAGATCCCCCTACAACAGGCTGTCATTAGTGGTTTTGGCAGTGATGCTTCCATCGCGATGAAATTTGGTCATGTGGCGCGAGGGGCTTGTTTGGGGTTTCCCACCCAGAACACCCACGGCTATGAGATTGCTCATCTGGGGGCGATCGCCCATTGCGTGGAGATTTTGGCCGCCTACTGTCACGAGTCCAAAAATTTTCACGTCTAGGGGTTGACAGCCTCATAAATCTTCGCTACATTGAATAACGCCTAAGCGGTTAAACGCCGCCAACAAGGCTAACGAATACGCCCCCATCGTCTAGAGGCCTAGGACACCTCCCTTTCACGGAGGCGACGGGGATTCGAATTCCCCTGGGGGTATTCTAAATCGAAGCCCGAAGCTGAGTTCGTTGTTCTTTAACGAGGCTTCGGGCTTTGACTTGAGTTTGTAGATGAAGCACTATCTTGATTTTGGCTTAGACGATTCGGGCAACGTCAGCCAGGACGATAGATCTCGTTGTAAAATCTCCTGAAGTTGCAAAATATCATCACGATATAACTCTCTCAAGAGCTGTCGTTCTTTGATCGACAATGGCAGCGAACTTTTGTCCTTATAATTTAAAGACAGCAGGTAACGACGAATCCCCTGGCGAGTGGTCTCCGGCAAAAATAGCCGTAGAATAGAACCAGCGAAATTTCTCAGGGGATTGCGAGTCTGTAAGACTCGGTGAACGGTCTTGTTTTGCGGGACAGCCGCCTTTTGAGTGCGAACTGATGTATCGGGAACAAAGCTATCATCAACGCCAATAAAGCGGTAAATCCCTTGCATCATCGCCACGGGATCTTGTACCAGGTCATCATACAGGCAAACTTTAACCTTATCGACTCCAAAGTGATTCATAAATGCTTGTAGAGATTCGGCATAAAATCCCTTGCGAATCTGGTGTGACGTGATGGGACGTCGGCTGGCCTGTTCCGATAAGCTGCGGCACTCAACGCCATTGATCGCATCTCGCAGATGCATTAAGTAATCCGAATAGGCGCGCTCGATCGGATTCCGTAAAATGACAACCAGCTTCGCGTCAGGAACCAAATTCTGAATTGTGGGAATCGATGTTTTGTAATGAAACAAATAATTCGGTGAGGCTTCGCCGATCGCCAGCTCATCCTGAACCTCGTCAAACAAAGCGATATACTTCTCTAGGGTATTAACTTTTTTGGGCTTTTTCACCTTAGGTGTGGTCTGTTCAGTCCAGTCTCGCTCCAAAAAATTGGTTTCTTTGACTGGACTCATATAAACCTGAGGGTGTTGGCGCAAGTACCGATAGATTGAGGTTGTTCCCGCCTTTTGAACCCCAATTACTAAAAAGTTAGGAAGATGTTTAGCGCTCATGGATGGTTGCAAAGATCATATAGCTCCAGACGACTCTAGATTCAGAATAACCCGTTGACAGTCACTGACTGAACCGGAATCTGCCATCCCAACGCTAGCCCAAGATTGACTCATTGTCGAGAGATTTCACGAGTTGAGACAAGGTAATGGACGGTGTTTGACGCCAATTGCCTCTCGGCGTCTCCGGCATCTACCCTTAATTCATGTTCAAGAGGTTCAACCCGACGAGGGTGAATCACTGAGCAAAATCTCTGCCAATGGCGGCGGTTCGGGAGGTGGGGCGCTACGGAAATTCAGGTCATCGTCTCGGGGCAGTTCCCAGGTGTGGAGGGGAATGGCAGCCGCGTCGAAACCGGGCTGTAATTGTGCTAAAAACCCTCCTTCGGGTTCGCAGGCCGTTAAGACCAGTTTATCCCGCGATCGCGTCAAGGCCACATATAATAACCGTAGCGATTCCTGAGCCTCTAGTTGTCGCTGAAGTCGCTCTAAATAAACATAGAGAAATGGCTTTCCCTCTCGTTCAAAGTCATCACTAAACCGCACCGCCACCCCAATCTCTGGATCGAATAAGACGGCGTTGCTGCGGGCGGAGGATTTCACGGACAAATCCCCTAGAATCACTCGTTTCCACTCTAATCCTTTGGCGCCATGAATGGTCATCAAGGATACGGCATTACTGGCATCGAGGGGAAGTCGAGGGATGGCCGCTTCCATGGCCCGTAACCGTTGTAAACGCCGTACGACAGGATACAAACTGCGATCGCCCCTCTCTAATTCCCGCACAAATTCCCGAAATCCTCGCCAATCCGCGAGACGACGACGGGAACTCGGCAGATTAGCTAAGACGGCGGTATATCCGGTACAGCGATCGCACTCCTGCAACAGTCTCGATGGTGACTCCTCTCGGGCCAACATCCGTAACGCCCCTAACAGCTTCAGGGGCGAAATGGCGGGAAGTTCCTCGGCTTCACAGTCAAGAGAGGCCCAATTAACCTGTTGCAACCGTTCCCACCAGGTTAATGAGGGATGTCCCTCTGTCTGTTGTTTAATTAAAACGAGGGCGCGATCGCTCAACGCAAAAAAGGGACTTCGCAACACCGCCACCAAGGCCCGATCATCGTCAGGATGACAAACACACTCTAACAACGCCATCCCATCCTTGGCTTCCCGCGTCTCCAACAAGGAACCGCCCCCCGCCAACGCAATGGGGATTCCTCGGGCTTCTAAGGCCTCAGCATAGACTGCTAAGGGGGCATTGGTGCGAGCTAGGATGGCAATTTCCCCCGCTGCGACGTCTCCCTTGTCGAGCCATTCTTGCACCAACTCCGCCATGCGATAGGCTTCTGCGGCCCGTTTTTGGGCTTTGGGCCAGGTTGGGGCCTTCGGGAGATGAAACACCTGCACATCGGGTTCAGTCTCGGGGATTTCGTCGCGAGACGATCGCAGGGATTGGTGTAAGTGCGTCAGCAGGGGGCGGAAGAGGGTGTTAATTTGTTCGATCAGTCGGGGATGGGTGCGGAAACACAGACTTAGGGCGACGTCTTCCCCTCCCTGTTGTTGAATCTGTTGTCGCATCTGCTGAAAGACTTGGATATCGGCCCGGCGAAAGCTATAAATCGACTGTTTCTCATCGCCAACGATGGTGAGTGTTGCTTGTTGCGTTAAGGCGTTGAGAAATTTGCCCTGGGTGGGGTTCGTGTCTTGAAATTCATCGACTAAGATGGCTTGGAAGCGATCGCCATACTCGCGACGAATCCTCTCATCTTGTAAGGCTTCTAAGGCGTAGAGTTCTAAATCGGCAAACCCTAAGACGCGATCGCGTCGTTTGCGGGCCTGGAGTTCTCCCCAAATCCAGTTAAAGGCCGCTTTGAGAGGGGGCAACAATTGGGCTAACTCCTCATCTAACTCCCCCAAATGCAACACATTGAGTTCCGCCTCATAGTCTTTCGCCAGCTTCCGCAAGTCTTTCAAGTGTTGGCGAATTGTGTCTAATCCTCCTGATGTCCAGTTCTTTTTACTGCCCTTTTCGCGGTTGAAATTGCGCTCAATGAGAATTTTGAGGAGTTCGGGCGATCGCTCCCCTCCCTGGAGCCGACAGAGGGCGGTATAGACCTGTTGCCGTGCGGGTTCGAGGGTATCTTTGCCACTGCCGCTATATTGGGGCAGAATCTCTAAACTCTCTTGAATGAGGGGATGGTTGAGAATCTCGGCAAAGATCTCCTCTTGAAGCTGTTGGGCTAGGGATGGCCAAGATTCGGGGGAGTTCTCGAAGGCGGCTTGCACTGAGAGCGGATCGTCGAGGAGTCGGGGCAAAATGGATTCGAGAAGATGATAGGGAACCTGTTCGTAGAGAGATTCCGGGAGGCGATCAAAAATCTTCAGACTGGCTTCGTCAAACCAGAGTTGATACTCAATCGCATCTAAAATGCGGAAGTCGGGTGGGATGCCTAAGTCTAGGGCGCGATCGCGGCAAATTTGGGCGGCGAGACTGTGGAAGGTACAGATGGGGGCGGCTTCGAGTTCGGCGATCATCTCTAGGCGATCGGGCATCTCTTGGGCGATCATGGCCCGAATCCGCGATCGCAGTTCCAGGGCTGCTTTTTTAGTGAAGGTAATGGCGACAACTTCGAGGGGGGAGTAGCCATCGTCTCGTAGATGATGCAAATACCGCTGGGCTAACATATAGGTTTTCCCGGTTCCCGCCCCAGCGGTGACGGCGAGACTTCCTTGGGCGTAAACGGCTTGGTGTTGTTCGGGGGTTAGGGACATGGGGGGGAAGAAGGCAAGAGGCAAAAGAAGGGAACAGGGAACAGGGAACAGGGAACAGGGAACAGGGAGGAAGAAGGCAAGAGGCAAGAGGCATAACCCACCCCTAACCCCTCCCACCGAGGGGATGGCAAGAGGCAAGGGGCAAGAGGCAAGAGGGGGGAATGGGAAATGTTAGAATTGTAGCGGAGGGGACTTGTTTTTTGGGCTGCGATCGCCATGTCGTTGGAGCAAAATTTTTTCAGCCCGACAACCCAAAAAATTTTCTAAAACCCCTTGCCTTGTGGATTCCTTTATCGCTAGAATAAGGACTAGCAGATTGCCCATCTGCCCTCATATCTGTTCAATGCCGTCAGCCACCACCTTTATAATAGGCTGACATTATAATTCGGGAATCGCCCAGTTTCGCCACGAAATCTGGGTTATTCCTGTTTCAGAATCCGCCCCTATCTTAGAGATTACGATACTTGCCTTCATGAGTCGTTCAACCATTCAACCCGCCCTTGTCACCAAGGTTTTGCCGGGTTCCATTGCTGAAGAAATTGGCTTTCAAGCGGGCGATCGCCTCGTGTCTATTAACGATATCTCACCGCGAGACTTAATCGACTATCAATTTCTGTGTGCTGACGAAATTCTCAGCCTAAAAGTTCTCGATAGTGACAACGAACTCCATGAAGTGGAAATCGAGAAAGACTACGATTGTGATTTAGGCTTAGAGTTTTCCTCTGCCTTATTTGATACCCTAATTCAATGCAATAATCGTTGTCCCTTTTGCTTTATTGATCAAAAACCCCCAGGAATGCGGGATACTCTCTATCTCAAAGACGACGATTATCGCCTCAGCTTTCTCTACGGTTCCTATCTCACGCTAACCAACCTTCCCGCCGCTGAATGGGAACGCATCGAACAACTGCGACTCTCGCCGTTATATGTTTCCGTACACGCCACCGAACCCGAGGTGCGATCGCGCCTCCTGAAAAACCCCCGCGCCGGACAAATCCTCGAACAGTTACAATGGTTTCAAGACCGACGCTTGCAAATTCACGCTCAAGTGGTGGTTTGCCCTGGAATTAACGATGGGATTCACCTCAAGCAAACCCTAAACGACTTAGCCCAATTCGGCAAAAACCTCGACGATGACGACATCCCGGCTGTAGCTTCCGTGGCGGTGGTTCCGGTGGGCTTAACCCGATTTCGCCCCCCCGAAGACGAACTCACTCCCGTCTCCCCCAGCAAAGCCGAGGACGTCATCCAACAGGTTCAGGCCTTGCAACCGCAATTCCGAAACCAGTTAGGATCGAATTTTGCCTGGTTAGCCGACGAGTGGTTTCTCTTAGCAGGCCGAGAAATGCCGGAACGGGTTGACTACGAAGGCTATCCCCAAATTGATAACGGTGTCGGTTCAATTCGCCTCTTCCTCGATGAATTTCGCGACATCGCCTCTACACAACTTCCCTCTCAGGTGCATCCTCCCCGTCACCTCATCTGGGTGGTGGGGAACGCTGTCAGAACTGCGTTTGGGGAGATTCTGCAACAACTCAACGCCGTTGAAGGGTTAACGGTAGAGATGTTAAGCCTCAATAGCGAGTTTTGGGGGCAAGATATTAGTGTGACTGGGGTTCTCACGGGTTCGGATGTACGACGAGGGTTGCAACAACGGCGACATCATCTCGGTGATGGGATTCTTCTGCCGACGGTGATGTTGAAACATGGGGAAACTCGCTTCCTCGATGATGTCACTGTGGAGGAGTTGGAACAGGAATTTGGCATTCCCATCCTACTCGCCAATGGCAGCGAAGGCTTAATCCAAGCCTGTCTCCAACCCCTCCCTCTACCTCTGTGTTCTCTGTGACTCCGTGGTTCTCCCTCTCCCTCTCTCCCTCTCTTCCCCCTCGATGATGCTCACTAGCCTGCAAAATTCCCTGATCAAGCAACTGCGCAAACTCCACCAAACCAAACAACGCCGCCTCCAGCAACGATTCCTCCTCGAAGGAACTCACCTCATCGAAGAAGCCAACCGCCATCAGTATCCTCTCGATGTTCTCTGTTATACCCCCGCCTGGGGCGATCGCCATCCCCAACTGCTGACGCAACTTCAGGCCCAACGCACCGAAGTTGTCAGCGAGGATGTCTTAAACGCCCTGGCGACTACCGTGAACCCCGATGGTGTCATCGCCACCGCCCCCCAAAACCCCCCATCTCCCCCCCAATTGTTACCCTCCGGGGTGGGATTTGCCCTGGAACATCTGCAAGATCCGGGAAATTTGGGAACTCTCATCCGTACGGCGGTTGCGGCGGAGATCGATGGGCTATGGCTGAGTGAGGATAGCGTCGATCGCACCTCCCCGAAAGTCTTGCGGGCCTCGGCGGGAACCTGGTTTCAGATGCCCATCACGCCCTGTGAGAACCTCCTGGAAACGGTACAAGACTATCAATCCCAGGGGGTGCAAGTGGTGGCCACCTGCTTAGATAGCCCTGTCACCTATTGGGATGTGAACTGGAAGCCGCCGTCGTTGATTTTGCTGGGAAATGAAGGGGCGGGATTATCGTCGCCCTTGTTGGAACTGGCCGATGTGCAGGTTACCATACCCATTAGCCCTAACGCCGAATCCCTGAATGTGGCGATCGCCGCCGCTTTGTTGGCTTTTGACGTCAGACGACAACGACTGGGGTGAATCTCACCTTAATCAGAATCGGGGGAATTGGGGTTTTTTGATTCGAGAAATTGCTCAATATCGGCGATCGCATCCTCCCAGATGGCTAAATCCGTTGGCATATCACTGGAGGGTTCCACGGGTTTCGCCTTGGATGTCTCCGAGTCTTTGGGATGGCTGTTCATCGCTTTACGCAACTGTTCGAGGGTTTCCTCAAACGTGGGTTCGGCATCCGGGCGATCGGGAGTGTTAGGTTCCATAAGTCGAGAAAGAAGCAAGGGGGCAAACGCTGTCTCGGCGTTGCCCAACCGAGACTAGGCTACCAATCTAAGCAATAAACTGGGCGATCGCGGCATTTCCCGCCGATCCTAACAAACTTTTTTCTCCCCTCCCAATCCCCTGCCCTCTCGCGAGGAGTTGTCTGATTGCCCCCGCACAGTTGAAAATAGGAAGGCTAAACGCACAGAGAAACTACTCATGAGTCAAGGGTTTGATTACGATCTTATTATTATCGGTGCCGGTGTGGGGGGCCATGGTGCAGCCCTTCACGCCGTCGCCCAGGGGCTAAACACCGCCATCATCGAAGCCGCTGAAATGGGCGGAACCTGCATCAATCGCGGCTGCATTCCCTCCAAAGCCCTCCTGGCGGCATCGGGGCGAGTGCGGGAACTGCGTCAAACCCAACACCTGCGATCGATGGGGGTTCATGTCGGCGAGGTTCAATTCGATCGCCAAGGAATCGCCGATCACGCCGATAACTTGGTAAACACGATTCGCAGCAACATGACGAATAGCCTCAAACGCCTTGGGGTGGATATCATCCAAGGCTGGGGTAAAGTTGCCGCCGCGCAAAAAGTAACCGTCGAAACCCCGGAAGGGGAAAAAACCTACAGTGCTGAGAATATCATTCTTGCTCCCGGTTCGGTTCCTTTTGTTCCCCCTGGGATTGATCTCGATGGTAAAACTGTCTTTACCAGTGATGATGCCCTGAAACTGGAGACGGTTCCGCCCTGGATTACGATCATTGGCAGTGGCTACATTGGCTTAGAGTTCGCCGATGTCTATTCCGCCCTCGGTTCGGAAATCACGATGGTGGAAGCCCTCGACAAACTCATGCCCACCTTCGATCCCGATATTGCTAAAATCGCCAAGCGGGTATTGTTGGATAGCCGAGATGTGGAAACCTACGCCGGTGTCTTTGCCACGAAAATTACCCCAGGAACTCCGGTGATGATTGAATTGACGGATGCCCAATCTAAGGAAGTCGTTGAAGTCTTGGAAGTGGATGCTTGTTTGGTAGCCACGGGGCGGATTCCCGTTACCGATAAGCTGAATTTAGAGGCGGTGGGAGTCGAAACCGATCGCCGAGGCTTTATTCCGGTGAATGATTATCTGCAAGTTATCGCTGATGGGGAACCGGTTCCTCATCTCTGGGCCATTGGTGATGCCACCGGTAAGATGATGTTAGCTCATGCCGCTTCGGCGCAAGGGGTTGCCGTGGTTGAGACGATTCAGGGGCGCGATCGCCAGGTAGACTATCGCAGTATCCCAGCGGCGGCCTTTACGCATCCTGAAATCAGTTTTGTGGGCTTAACGGAACCCCAAGCCAAGGAGTTAGGGGAGTCGCAAGGCTTTGAGGTGGGAACCGCCCGCACTTATTTCAAGGCCAATTCTAAAGCCCTCGCCGAAGCGGAAACCGACGGGATTGCCAAGATTATCTACCGTAAGGATACGGGGGAATTGTTGGGGGTTCATATTATCGGTATTCATGCGGCGGATTTGATTCAAGAAGCCGCCAATGCGATCGCCAATCGGCAATCGGTGCGTGAGTTGGCCTTTAATGTGCATACTCACCCCACCCTCTGCGAAGTTTTGGATGAAGCCTATAAACGCACCTTAGACGCGGCGTAATTGCTGGGTTTCTAATTACCTAACTGTCGTTGTGGCCGGGATTATCCCCCACAACGACAGGGTAAATCCGATTCGTCAATATAGCCCAAGTTGATTAAAAAGGCCTGCAACGCTGTCGGGAAATCGGGATGTTTGCCAATCACGTCTCCCTCATCGTTATAAATGTTGTATCCCGAGATTCCCGATTCATCATCGGGGTCATAATGGGCTAACATAAACTCCCACCCTTCTGCAAACTCTCCTAACAGAGCTTTTTGGGCAACGTACCCGGCTAATACTCCGTTCACGTCGTGATTTCGTTCTTGGAGTGTCACATACATCTGCCAAGCCCGTTGACGAAGTTCCTGCCGATGTTCGCGGCTAACATCGTGAAATTCTCCATCCTCGAAGTTTAAAATACGAGAGGGGGGAAAGGAACCGGCAAAGGAACTAAAGGCGTAAAAGAAGCGTTGATCAACGGTTAAGTATTCAACATTTCTATCACCGTTGATATCTTCAAAGGTTCCACCGCCCAATTGTTGCCAATCGAGGCGAGTGCTGTCAAAGGAATTGCCATTCCAGCTATAAACTTCATGAGTTGTGCAACAATGTCCTCCGCCGCTAAAGGTTGTGATAATGACTTCTGGTGTTCCACTTTTGTTTAAGTCTTTTAGTATCACATTCGCCCAGAAAAATGTGAGGGAACTGTCGCGTAATATCAATTCCCGAGTCCATTCACGATAACGAATTTGATAGTGTAAGTTATTACGGTGATAACGATTGTCTAAGTCAGGGTTTCCGTCGTAGCGAACGGAAACTTGCATATTTCCCTCACGGAGTTCACGTTGTCTAAAGGGAGAGGTATCGGAATCAATGTGAAGGCTTGGCTGGGCGATGGCCCCCGAAATCCAAGTACCACTTGCCAAACCCAAGGCTGAGATGAGAGAAATGAGTCGCCAAACCATGATCAACACCAGATGCAACGATAGATTATCATTCAGTCTAGTGCTATCTAAACCGGAAAATTTCCGGCTATCTATGACAAAATAAGCCAGCAAAAGATAGACAGTTAAGCAAGTGATACAGGGTCTTCCAAACTGTGGGCAAATATCTCTAGGCTAGTTTATTTTTCTGTTTACTATAAATTCTTTGTTTTGTCAATACATTTTCGTGAAACTTACTCAACCTAACCTGATTTTCGCAACTGGCTAATCTTCTAAATAGCCAGAATCCACTAAAAACGCGCGTAACGCCGTGGGAAAGTCAGGATGTTGACCAATCACCTCGCCATCCTCATTATAAATATCTAGCCCCCAGTCGTCTTCGCGGTCATAATGCTCTAACATAAACGCCCAAGCTCCCTCAAATTCATCTAACAAGATTTTTTGGGCCACATATCCGGCTAAAACACCATTAATTTCATAATCTCGTTCCTCCACAACGGAGCGCATTTCCTCGGCGCGCGATCGCAGTTCTTGGGGATACTCACGCGTCACATCCTCGAACCCAAAATCGCCCAACGAAAGAATCCTAGACGGAGGGAAAGACCCCGCATAGGAGCTAAATCGATAGAGAAATCCACCATCAAAGCTTAAAAATTCCAGATCTCCATCATTATCTAAATCTTGAAAACTCCCACCGCGACCATCAGCGGGGCCGAGGCTAAACTCCTCAAATTCACGTCCAGTCCAACGATAAATCTGGTGAACCGTGCAACAATGAGCGCCTCCCGTGTAGGTTTCAACAATGACTTCTGGACGATCATCATTATCTAAGTCCTGAAAACGGATTTCTCCCTGCATCATCGGATACTCAGGCGTGTCTTGTAATTGGGCTTCATCTTGGTAATATAAAATATAGTACAGTTGGCGATCGTCCATCTGCTCTCCAGCCCGATAATCGACGCGAACACGAATATCTCCTTGAGAGATCTCTTGCTCAAAAGACTCGGAATCATAGTTGATGTTAATCTTAGAAGCTGCGATCGCCTGAGACGCCAGTCCTGCACCCACCATCGTAGCTACGGTTACAATGAAAGAAATAAGGTCATATACCATCGTTTAACTAATCTCAACTCTTATCTGCCAATGATTCGCTTTAGCTTCAACTCAACCCGTTTAATAAGCGATTTATTTCTATCAATATCATAGCATCGATGATTAGGATTTGTCATCAAAAGACTTGCCAAAAAACTAAACGAAGAGCGGGAAGCAAACACCAAGCTATCGCAAGCAGCTAATAGATATAAATCCATTAATGCTTCAATTCCATTTTGCACTAAATCCTGGCATTCTTCAGGGTTTTGATGCAGTCGTTTACCTGAAGCAGAAAACCACTTATGAATTGAAATAACATTCGGGAATTTCTCTTCAAAAGACAACAAAACCTCCTGAGAATCCGTCGCCACAAAAATCTCAAACTTAGGATATCTTGATTGAACGGATACGACCACTGAGCGTAGATATGACTCAACCTCAGGTAAGGGGACTTTCATATCTGAGTAACGAATATGCACCCCAATCATATGCCCCTCAAAATGTTCTTGCTTGAATTTTTCGACTTTCTGAGCAATTTCATCTTTTAAAAAAAGGTTTTCTTGTAAAATAGACATCAAAATTTCACGACCCGTAAGCCTAGCAAATCTCCTAGCCTCCCCCGTAAACAAAGGGCGCATAGCATGAATTTTGTGAGTATAAGCCGACAAAACAATAATATCCTCGTCATAATCTAATCGAGACACATCAAACGACATATCCGCATAACCTTTCAGTCCCAACTCCTGACGAAGAGACCCCAAAGAACGATGAAGTCGATGAGTCCAAACCGCCGGGTAGATCGAATCCGTCAGCGGCAAAACTTCCACCGACTGTGCCACAGGACAATCAAAATAGCGAAAAAACAAATTTTCTCCCGAATTACAATAACTCCCATCACGCCAATCTACCACCAACTGCCGCTGACTCAACTGAGCATATAAAATGCCCGTTGCGATCGCAAAAACTCGATTTCCAATCCCCGAAGTCCCCTTAACCACAACATACTTTGCCATCGTTTTTTCAACAGTAAATTACCACCATCTTACACAGCAGATCAGGTTCGTCAAGACATAGAAGACATCGCCGAAGAGGTCGCCAAGCCCCAATCACCACCTCCGACCTCTTCTCCCTCCCCCGGGGAAAACAGCCAAGTTGCCCCCACCCTAACCCGCAAAAGTCAAGACATCCCCACATCCAGCCCATCCCAAGCGGGACAAAATTCGTTACCTTAAAAACAGAATCCCTCAAAACCCTAGCGGTCATCCCCCCACTCACCGTAGGATTTTAAGAATCATTACCCCGATTTGACCGCTACAACCGCATCAAACGGGTATTGTCGTTTGAAAGATAAGGAGAACCGAATCGAATGTTAGACGCATATCGCCAACACGCCGCCGAACGGGAAGCCCTGGGTATCCCCCCCCTTCCCCTAACCGCCGAACAAACCTCAGAACTCTGTGAACTCCTCAAAAACCCTCCCGAGGGCGAAGAAGGGTTCCTGATGACCTTGTTGCGCGATCGCATTCCCCCCGGTGTAGACGAAGCCGCCTACGTCAAAGCCGGCTTCCTCACCGGAATCGCCAAAGGAGAAATCGACTGTCCCCTCATCTCCCACCAGGGCGCCATCTCCCTCCTCGGAACCATGGTCGGTGGCTACAACGTCCAGTCCCTCGTTGAACTGCTCAAATCCCGCGACAGCAACCTAGCCGCCGCCGCCGCCACCGCCCTCAGTACCACCCTGCTAGTCTTCGACGCCTTCAACGACGTTTTGGCCCTCTCTGACATTAACCCCTACGCCAAACAAGTCGTCGATGCCTGGTCCAACGGTGCTTGGTTCCTCGACAAACCCAAAGTTCCCGAAGCCATCACCGTCACCGTCTTCAAAGTTCCCGGCGAAACCAACACCGACGACCTTTCCCCAGCCCCCCACGCCACCACCCGCCCCGACATTCCCCTCCACGCCCTCTCCATGCTGGAGTCTCTCATGCCCGAGGGGATTGAAACCATCGCCAAACTCAAAGAAAACGGCCATCCCGTAGCCTACGTCGGCGATGTCGTCGGAACCGGTTCCTCCCGTAAATCCGCCATCAACTCCCTGTTATGGCATATCGGTCATGACATCCCCTACGTCCCCAACAAACGCTCCGGCGGCTTCATCCTCGGGGGAAGCATTGCCCCGATTTTCTTCAACACCGCCGAAGACTCCGGTGGCTTCCCCATCGAGTGCGACGTCACCCAAATGGAAACCGGGGATATCATCACCATCCATCCCTACAAAGGCGAAATCACCAAAAACGGCGAACTCCTAACCACCTTCACCGTCAAACCCAACACCATCCTCGACGAAGTGCGGGCCGGCGGACGGATTCCCCTGTTGATTGGTCGCAGTCTCACCGACAAAACCCGCGAAGCCTTGGGCCTCGACATTACCGACCTCTTCGCCCGTCCCGAAATCCCCGAAATCAGCAACAAAGGCTTCACCCTGGCCCAGAAAATGGTCGGCCAAGCCTGCGGACTTCCCGGCGTGCGTCCCGGAACCTCCTGCGAACCCGTCATGACCACCGTTGGGTCCCAGGACACCACCGGCCCCATGACTCGCGACGAACTCAAGGAACTCGCCTGTCTCGGCTTCTCCGCCGACCTCACCCTACAAACCTTCTGCCACACCGCTGCCTATCCCAAGCCAGTGGACATCAACACCCACCGGGACTTGCCCGACTTCTTCTCCACCCGGGGCGGCGTCTCCCTACGTCCAGGGGATGGCATCATCCACTCCTGGCTCAACCGGATGCTATTACCGGATACCGTCGGAACCGGTGGCGACTCCCACACCCGTTTTCCCTTGGGGATTTCCTTCCCCGCTGGCTCAGGGTTGGTGGCTTTCGCAGCGGCGTTAGGGGTGATGCCCTTGGATATGCCCGAATCCGTGTTAGTGCGCTTTACTGGGGAGTTACAGCCCGGTGTGACTCTGCGGGATATCGTCAATGCTATTCCCTGGGTGGCGATTCAGGACGGCAAACTCACCGTCGGCAAAGAGAACAAGAAAAACCTCTTCGCCGGGCGGATTATGGAAATGGAAGGACTACCCGATTTGAAAGTCGAGCAAGCCTTTGAGTTGACCGATGCAACGGCGGAGCGGTCTTGTTCCGGTTGCACCATTAAGTTAGGGACTGAGACCATTTCCGAGTATCTGCGTTCTAACGTGGTGCTGTTGAAGAACATGGTCGCTCGCGGCTATCAGGATGCGCGCACTCTGATGCGTCGTGCGGCCAAGATGGAGGAGTGGTTAGCCAATCCTGAGTTAATGTCGGCGGATAAAGATGCCGAGTATGCGGACACCCTAGAGGTAAACCTCAGCGAGATTACCGAACCCATTGTCGCCGCCCCCAATGACCCGGACAATGTCAAGTTGATGTCTGAATGTAGCAATGACAAGATTGATGAGGTCTTCATCGGCTCTTGTATGACCAACATTGGCCATTACCGGGCAGCGGCGAAGGTGTTAGAAGGGGCTGGCCCGGTGAAAGTCCGACTCTGGATTTGTCCTCCCACCCGCATGGATGAGAAGCAATTGCGCGAGGAAGGGGTCTATGGTGTCTTTGCGGCGGCGGGTGCGCGCACGGAGATGCCGGGATGTTCTCTCTGTATGGGCAACCAGGCCCGAGTTGAAGATGAGGCCACGGTCTTCTCCACCTCGACTCGTAATTTCAACAACCGTATGGGTAAAGGTGCGCGAGTCTATCTGGGTTCGGCGGAGTTAGCGGCGGTTTGTGCGCTACTCGGCCGCATTCCGACGAAGGAAGAATATCTGGAGATTATGAAGGACAAAATCGACCCGTTTGCGGGTGAGTTGTACCGCTATCTCAACTTCAATGAGCTGGTTGGCTTTGAGGATGAGGGCCGCGTGATTCCCATCGAAGATATGCCCAAGATTGAGGATATCTTAGGAATGCCGGCTGGGGCGAAGTAAGCGCCTGAGTCATGTTATAATGGCGGGGTGAGTTACTTATGCTTGCCCCGCTTCTCGAGCTTTCTATAAGCTCAAGAATAATTATTGAGCTATTTACCCATCAAAGATTAACGTAAAAGACTTACCATGAATCAAAATCACGAATACTTTAAGAAAGAAATCATGATGCAAGGAAGCTCGACTGGTATAGTGGAAAGCGAGTTTCTGGAATTTAAGTCGATAAATCAAAAAAGAATAGCCGAAACAGCTATAGAATATATCGTTGGTTTCCTAAACAGTTCTACCAATCTCGGGAGTGATTTATATGCAACGATTTGCTTTGGTGTGAGCGACAAAGGAGTTATCGATGGTGTCGAAATAAAACCTCAGGAAAAAGATGAAATTCATAGGAAGATATATGAGAGGCTACGAAAAATTCATCCAGAGGTTCCTACGAGTATTGTTAGTGAAGAGATAAAGTTTCGAGAAGTTTTGGACGGAAGCAAAGAAATTATTCAAGGTAGTTATGTGATCGTGATTCAACTTTATATCCAAAGTCACGATAGGAAATTCCCCTATAAAACAACAAAAAATGGAAGTATCTATCAAAGACAAGGAACATCCAATCCAAAACTAAATAATAGCAAAGTAATACAAAAAGAAATAAACAACAGGACTCGTTCGGAAGTGAGTATTAAACTGAGGCAAATCCACCTCGAAATACAAGATCAGATCAAAAAAACAGGCAAGCCCGATATAGGAAAAGTTAGACAACAGCTTTTTTTAGGACAAAGCCTAAAAGATACGGATGCCATCCATTCAGCTTATGAAAACATGACAAAATTCTATCCGAAAGACACGAGAATTTTAGAAGACTATCTCAAAGTTCAAGAAAAATTACAAAACTATGATTTAGCTCTTGAGATTTGTCAAGAGCTAGCAAATAAACAAGATAACTCTAAGTTTAGGGAGAACTTCGATTTACGTAAGGCTGAAATTTTAAAAAAACTTAAAAGATATCCTGATGCTCAAACAGAGTACGAAAATGTACTAAAGAACAATCCAGATGATTATGTTACAGTTACAAAACTAGCAATAATCCTTAGGGAGTTGAAGCACTATGATGAATCGATAAGTTTATTGCAAGGAGCATTGCAAATCAACCCTAAATATAGAACAGCCAGCTACGAGCTTCGAAAAACTTATCGAGAGATGTTTTCATTATAAATTCCGAGAGGGTCACACCCTCCAATTGTGACTATCTCAGAATTTTGCTCGAACGAAAGAATAAGAATTTTAGCGATTAAACCGTTGATCCTATTTCCCCTAATTATCAATAATATGACAATATGATTTGCCTATTGTTTTTAATTGTTTTTAAATTTTTATTGTTTGTAGAAGTTGAGAGAGGACACTTACACTATTTATTTTGTACTTAATACCAATTTTCAGAAGTCGTGCCATAGATGTCTGTAGAGGCGAACGGCTGTTCGACCTCCTCGGTGTCAGATGTATAGCAAGCATTTCGAAAAATGGTATAAGTTTTGAGGATTAGACAAGTCATGATACAATATAATCGGTGTATGCTGTTGAACATTGATTTCCATTGTCGTTACTGCAATGGTATAAAGTTAACTTTGCTTTAGCGCGGGGTTTGAACGTATCCCGTGTTCGCCTAGCGCCTTAAGTGGGAATGTTTGCAGCATACATCTATCGTTTTGGTCACTGCCTATTGTGTTATAAAAACGACTAAATGATAGTGATGGCTGATACCTTCCCCTCTCTCATACTTTATAAATCCTGCGATCAACTCAAGAAAAATTTTTTGGATTTGCAAACTCCTAGGGATGTTGCAGAATTATTGGAGGTTCCATACAAGCATCTTGCATATTATTTGTATCAGGTTCCTGAAGATTATAAATACTCATGCTTTGATATAAAAAAGCGTTCTGGAGGATATCGTTCTATATGTTCTCCGTGTGCTTCATTAGGAATAATCCAAAGAAAATTAAGTCAAGTTCTTTATGCTGTTTATGATCCAAAGCCTTCAGTTCATGGCTATTCTGTTGGCAAGAGTATAGTTACTAATGCTAGTGCACACACAAAAAAAAGAGTTGTTCTTAATATAGATCTAAAAAACTTTTTTGATTCTATTAACTTTGGTAGAGTCAGAGGCCTACTTATAGCAAAACCTTATCAAATTCCAGCCAAAGCTGCCAGTGTTTTAGCCCAAATTTGCTGCTATAAGAATAAGATCCCTCAAGGTGCACCTACGTCACCAATTATTTCAAACATGATATGTTCTAAACTGGACTCTGAATTACAAAGATTTGCGAAAAAATATGGTTTTTTCTACACACGCTATGCCGATGATATTACTTTGTCGACAACTAGAAGAGAAATTCCCGAGGAAGTAGTGTCACGTTACACTAAAGACAAAAACTCGAGTATAGTGATTTCTAAGGAGCTTCAAAAATTGATAGAAGAAAATGGATTTCACATTAACCTTTCTAAGGTTCGTTTGTGCTTCTCAAACCAGCGTCAAACAGTAACTGGCTTAACAGTAAATAACAAGGTGAATATAGATCGACGTTATATTCGGAAGGTCAGAGCAATTCTTCATAGTTGGGAAACTCATGGAATAGATGAGGCTAGCGAACTTTATGCAAAGCAGGAGGATGATCGACCATCGTTCAAAAAAAGTTCTAATTCTAAGACTCAATTTTTTTTAGATTCCTTAAAAGGCAAGATAGAATGGATTGGATATGTTAAAGGAAATAGTAGCGATATATATATATAAATGATGGGGCTGTATAAGAAGCTATGTGAAAATTTAGACCAAGATTAAGCATTTCTTCCAAAATTCGTGGTGATCTTTTTTATTTAAATTTAAATACAATGTTTTATTAAATCGCATCTAATCTTTCCGTGACAAACCCGACTCTTCAGATATCTCAGTTTCGAGGATTCCCTCTGCACGAATGCTTGTTTCTGGCAGACCCTCATACAAACCAATCAACGGATCGGTGTCTGTTTGCGGCACACAAGGATAATAGGTTTGTAAATACTGCTTGATCGACTCTTCGAGCAATGCTTCCAACGATTTATTCTACTCCAAGGAAACCTGCATAAGCTGGTTCAGCATTTCCGGTCTGGGTTTCCAGTTCAGTACAATTTCGAGCATGAGGTTTACCAATCTGTATATCATTAGGATAGCGTGAACAACTCCCCCCTGCCTAACAATGATTTGATCAACCTCAGACCTCCAGGATCTTGACGACGAAGACTATACCCCGTGGCTCGATGCGACTGTGGCAAAACTGCGATCACACTACGACAACACAGTCGATTGAGACAATTTAATCAAAGAAATCAAAGATAAAAGAAAAAATGATTTTATGAGCTATACTATCAGCATTCAATGGTCAAAACTCGACGACTGCTTCGTTGTCTTCTTACCAGACTTTGAAGATGTCATGCAGCCTGTCACTCATGGGGATAGCTATGAAGGCGCCTTTAAAAATGCTCAGGACGTGTTGGAACTGCTGGTTGAGTCGAGTCGTTTGGAAGGGAAGCCATTACCTCTGGTTAAACCCACATTTTAACCTGCTTATCGGGTTTGTTAAGGATGTCATCGATAGAAAAATCGAGGTTTCAAGTTTGAAGTATAACGCTGTTCTACCGTCAAGGGTAGCGAATTGGTTCGGTTTTGTGAAGGAGGAGCACTCTGAAAACGTAATACTTTATTAAGAAAATCGCAAAATCACTAAAATCGTTGCTAAAATCCTGAGATATGTTGGTGTAGACTGAGATTAATCGTCTTTTGAACAGGCAAGATTTACAACAATTAGCAGATATTCGAAAAAATGAAGTCAAGGTTTTGCTCGATAACCACCAGTACTCGGGGGCTTACTACCTGAGCGGCTACATCGTTGAATGTGCGTTGAAGGCTTGTATTGCTAAACAAACACAACAGTATGATTTTCCAGACAAGAAAACGGTTTTAGATAGTTACAGCCATGATTTAGTTAAACTGGTGAGAGTGGCACGCTTAGACGCTCAATTAAACGAAAAAATAGACAACGATGAAAATAATTATTTTACAAGGTACTGGTCAATCGTTAAAGACTGGACAGAAGAAAGTCGCTACAAACAACATACCGAACAGGAAGCTTCGGAGATTTACCAGGCAATTACTGATCCAGATCATGGAGTGTTAAAATGGCTACAGCAACATTATTGAACTACGAAATAGAAGAAGGGAAACGCTTTCTCGATGCCCTCAATGAGGCTGGACTTTCAATTGATTCAGCACTCTGGATTTACGAGTCAGAACGAGAGTTGTGGCAATTAATGCTCACGTCGCCTCTTTGTAATACTGGAGGAACGCTGAAGGCTTATGAGGCTATCTTAAAGGTATTTCGCCAAGTAGAACCGGCATTAAAAATTGATTGGACTTCTCTTGTTGCGGTTAGCCCTAAACATGAATTGATTGAAGGGCTGCGTCAGTTGCAATGTCAATTTAATTTAGATTTTTCAGGAAGACGTATTGTCAATAATATGGTTGATCGAATGCTGATTGAGGATGCTTATGTTTATCAAATCAAATAGCCAAAGACAAAACAACATTTACTGGATTGGATGAACACTATATCCTACGGCTCAATAATAACAGTGGACAAACTGCGATCGCAATTCTAGAAAGTCGTTGAACTGAATCTTAATTTCACCCAGAATCACGAGCGATTTTATCTTTTAAAACCAACTTCAGCTCATCCGAAATGGGCAGCCAAGCGATTTCTTTGTAGAGATTGGAGCTGGATTCTCCATCTTGTAGGCGTGTCTTATAAATCTCAACCAAAACCGACTCCAAACCATACTTAGCTAATGCGTCTGATGCCAGTCCGATAATTCCTAAAAAAACAATTCCGCCAATCATTCCACCCGGTCCTAACATTGCCAAGGCAGCGGTTATGGCAGCGGCTCCAGTCAACCCTGTTGTCGCCATGGTAATTAGGAGAATTACCGCTGGTAATCCGACACCTGCTAGTTTTCTAATGATTTCATCCATTAGATTTAACTCCTAGATAACCTTTGTCTAAACTTGCTAATTTCTCAGGCGATCGCCAGGGTTCCCGTCCCAGATGACCACCCTAAATAATAGTATAAACGCATCGGCGTTTTTTTGTCCCTGACGACCCCCAGTTTACCGTATGTCTTGACCCGTAGGCCTGCTGCTATAATCGGGATAGTGCGCCCCCCGCCTAACAATGATTCAATCAACCTCAGACCTCCAGCAGCTTTACGACGAAGACTATACCCTGTGGCTCGACGCGACTGTAGCAAAACTGCGATCGCACCATTACAACGACGTCGATTGGGACAATTTAATCGAGGAAATCGAAGACATGGGACGGCGGGAACGCCAAAGTCTGGAAAGTAACTTAGTCGTGGTGTTGCTACATCTCCTAAAATGGCAATTTCAACCCGAACAGCGAACAGGGAGTTGGGAGAGCAGTATTATCGAACACCGTCGACGAATTCATCGGGCTTTAAAGTCATCTCCAAGCTTGAAGAATTATCTGGTTGATGTGGTGGACGAGTGTTATAAAAGTGCGCGCAAGCAAGCCCGAGCGGAAACACAGTTATCGTTAAACCGGTTTCCCGTCAACTGTCCCTACAATGTTCGAGATCTTTTGAATGATGAGTTTTTACCGGACTAACCCGAAGATCGTTGCTAAAATCCTAGACGTCTTGTACAACCAGCAAGGAAACCCACCCCAGACCGCCCGATCGCCAAAAAAAATCCGGCAACCCCTTGACATTCTCAAAACTCGGGGCTAGGATAGTAAAGGTGTTGAGTTCAGAAACTCACCGACACCACGAATACGCCCCCATCGTCTAGAGGCCTAGGACACCTCCCTTTCACGGAGGCGACGGGGATTCGAATTCCCCTGGGGGTATTCCAACCAATGACCGATCGCCAACGCTGGCGGTCGGTCATTGTTCATCTAAGACCCCTGGCTCAAGCAAGACCTGATAAATCTTCGCAGGTTTTTGTCGGCCCTTCAACAACACATTGCCGAGCAACTCGATCGCAAACTGTCCCTGAACATAACGATAGGTCGACTCACTAATCAAAATCCGACAGAGTCCCCCATCCACCGACTTATCAAAACTCTCCAACCGCGACGCCACATTCACACTATCACCAATAATCGTGTAATCCTCCCGCTGAGAACTGCCCAAACTGCCCACCACCAGAGACCCCGTCGCAATTCCCACCCGCATCGAAATAATCGGTTGGCCTTCCTCTTGCCAGCGTAAATTCAACTCCTGGAGTTTATAACCCATATCCAGCGCACAACGCACCGCCGCGATCGCATCTGCCGCAATTTCCGTCTCCTCCTCCCGTAACAACGGCACCCCAAACACCGCCATCACCGAATCACCAATAAACTTATCAATCGCCCCCTCATGGCGTAACACCACCTCAGCCATTCCCTCCATATACTCATTAAGCCAACGCATCAAAGGTTCAGCATCAATCTGTTCAGCTAACGTACTGAAATTCTTGATATCCGTAAACAAGACCGTCGCCGTCGCCTTGCGCCCCACCAAGCGCCCCTCCTGTAAAATCTGATGTCGTTGTCGCCAAATCTCCTCCGCCACCGTTGACGTCACATGACGACCAAACAAGTGCATCATCAACTGGCGGTCTTCCCGTTCCAAATGAGCCACATAAGCCGTGATCACAATCGCCGACCCCACCAACCCCAAAATCGGCACCACCACAGGAATCCACCATCCCCCCAAAAACGCCCCATACCCCAAACCCCCTAACACCCCAGCCGTCCCAACCAGAGCCAGTACCGTCCCACGACGGCGACGCAACCCCCAACACAGCATCGCCCCAGCCGACGTCCAAAGCATAATCCACGCCGCTTCCCACCCAGACGGCCAAACCCGAATCAGAGGGCGATTCTCCAACGCCGCACTAATAATCTGACTCGTTAAATTAGCCTGAAACTCAACCCCCGCCATGCGATGGGGTCGATCCAAATCCCCCCCCAACATCATCTGACTATAAGGCGTATAGAAAAAATCATTAAGACTCGGCGCCAAAGGACCCACCAACACCACGCGATCGCGGATGTCCTCTGCACTCACCCGTCCATCCAAAACATCCGATAGGGAGACCATCTCAAAGAACCCCGGCCCACCCCGAAAATTGAGCAAAATCTGATACCCTCCCGCATCAGCCCGAACATAGCCCCCATCATTGGCCTCAAACGGATAAAACACCTGCTGTCCCAATTTCAGATACTCAGGATGAGTTTGGGCCTCTGGATCAAACTCCCGTTCCTGTTGCAAATACAGCCAAGCCAGAACAAACCCCAAACTCGGATAAGACTGGCCCGTCTCATCCGTTAAAAACAATAACGCCCGTCGCAGTCGTCCATCACCATCAACCGGCACATCATTCACCCCCACCTGGCCCTTCTCAGCTAAAACCGGCGGTGGACCAATCACTCCACCCACCTGATCCGGGACCTGCTTCTCGATGCCAATAATCTTATCCGATCGCTCAAAAACATCTAATAGGCGATCGTGTCCGGGTTCAACAGGGATATTGCGGTAAAAATCTAAACCAATCGCCCGAGGGTTCGCCTCTTCAATCGTTTCCAAAAGCGTCGCTAACGTCTCATCCTTAATCGGCGAACCCCAGCGTTCAATATCGGGTTCCGTCAAACCAACAATCAAAATGCGGTCATCATGGGAACTCTCAGGACGCAACAGGAACAAATAATCATAAGCCACCCATTCCAACGGCTGCCACAGGCCCAAGGCCCGGAAAAGCAGTAGAATAACCGCAACCCCCGGCCCGGCCATGAGAACTCCTTGCCACTCAGACCAATGTTGCCGTATTTGCTTCCGGAGATTGAGCCAGACCATCCAGGATTTCTTGAAACGCCCCCCCAATTTTATCGCGTTCAGGCGGTTAAAATGGATTGGCTAGAATCTCAGCCAACGCATCTAAATGTCTAGCCTGATCCGGCCTCATCGCCGGAACCTGGCCCCAACCCTTGAGAGTTTGAGAACGCAGGAGTAGAACGGGTGAATATCCTAGAACTGTTTGATAAAGGCGGTATCGCAATGATTCCGCTATTGGTGTTGTCTGTTTTGTCCATCGCCACTATTTTTGAACGCCTCTGGTTTTGGGCTCGTGTCCTTCCCAAAGAGCGAGAACTGGTCAATCGCGTCTTGGAAACAGCACAACAGGATTGGGATTTAGCCGCAGAAATTGCCCGTCAGGGGCGATCGAGTCCGATCGCCCGCTTCCTCTATGCACCACTGCAACTTCAAGAACCCGAACCCGAACTCTTCCAACTCGCCCTAGAAGCCTCCGCTGACGAAGAACTCGCCAATATGCGACGGGGGGATAAAATCTTAGAAGGGGTCATTGCGATCGCTCCCCTACTCGGCCTACTCGGGACGGTCTTAGGCTTGATCGAATCCCTCGGTTCGATTAGCATCGGTGATCTCGGAACGACCGCCACGGAAGGCGTCACCCAGGGGATTGGTGAATCCCTCATTAGCACCGCCACCGGGTTAATTGTCGCCATTATCAGCCTCAGCTTCTATCGGCTGTTTCAAGGATTTGTTGTCAACCAATCCAAAGTCTTTCGCAAAAGTGGTAACGCCCTAGAACTCTGTTATCGCCAATTTTGGGCTCAACATCAACGTCAGTCTCAAGATCACCCTAATCTGTCTAAACCCCCTAAAACGTCATCAACCCATCGGTCTGATCCTAACCCTGACCAAGAGCCGGAGAAAGACCCCAATACAAATCCAGACGAGAATCCAGACGAGAATCCAGACAATAACAAAGACAGCTAAAACTAACCCACACACCCCAACCTCAACTTAAAAACAATTCACGTCATCGGTACGTTGGTTATTGTTGAGTGTTCATTGTTGAGTATAAATTGGTGTTCCCAGGCTATTTTGACTAGGCTAGTTTGACTCGGCCATTTCGACCCAACTATTTCGATGAAAATTAAACCAACCGAGATCCTTCAGGACAACGCCCATATTGAGATTCTGCCGCTGATGGATGTCATCTTTTGTATTTTGACATTTTTCATTCTTGGGGCAGTAGGATTGAGCCGTCAGCAGGCGATCGAGCAAAGTTTACCCCAAGCCTCCACCGGCGAACAGCAGATGCGGGAAATGTTCCGAGTCAGCATCGATCCGATTGGTCGCATCTACGTCGATCGCGACCCCGTCACCATGGACGAACTCCCCGAACGGCTCCTGGCCTATCAAACCGAAAACCCTGACGGACTGGTGGTCGTATTCGGCCATCCCATGGCTCAATATGACAATGTGTTACAAGTGCTTGACCTGTTACGGTCTATTGGCGGCGATCGCGTCTCCCTCGGCGTCAATCCCAGTCAAGAAAATCCCCTGGAGCGTAACCAACAACAAAACCCCTTCGGCGACTTCCCCATCACCCCCGAATCAGAACCATCCCAACCAGAACAGTCACCGGGGGGAAACCTGCCAGGCTTAGAACCTGAGTTAGAGTTTGATCGCCCGCCTTTAAACAGCCCAGACGCAACCCCAGAAGACACAACTCCAGAAGACACAACTCCAGAAGACGCAACTCCAGAAGACACAACTCCAGAAAACACAACCGGGGACAATAATCCTGACCTCAATTAACGCCTCTAATCCAGTTCAGCCGCATGTTGACGATACCAGGCGATCGTTTGTTGTAGCCCCTCCCGGAACCCCGTTTGAGCCACAAAACCAAAACGCTCCTTAGCCCGCTGAGTATCCAAACAGCGGCGGGGTTGGCCATTAGGCTTATCCGTTTCCCAAACAATCTCTCCTTGAAACTCCATCAACTCACAAATCGTTTCCACCAAATCACGGATCGAAATCTCTTCATGGGTTCCCAAATTCACCGGATCAGGATCATCATAATCCTGAGTCGCCATGACAATCCCGCGAGCGGCATCCGTTGAATAGAGGAACTCCCGCGTCGGCGAACCATCTCCCCAAACCGGAAGTTGAGTCTGGCCTTGTTCTTGAGCCTCATGAACCTTGCGAATCAGGGCCGGAATCACATGAGAACTACTGGGATTGAAATTATCCTCCGGGCCATAGAGATTCACCGGCAGTAGATACACCCCATTAAACCCATATTGTTGACGATAGGCTTGCAGTTGCACCAACAGGGCTTTCTTGGCAATTCCATAGGGGGCGTTGGTTTCTTCAGGATAGCCATCCCAGAGATCATCTTCTCGGAAAGGAACCGGCGTAAATTTCGGATAGGCACAAATCGTCCCCACACAGACAAACTTCTCAACTCCAGCTTCATAGGCACTGTGAATCAGTTGCGTTCCCATCATCAAGTTGTCGTAGAACAACTCAGCCGGTTTTTCCCGATTCAGGCCAATACCGCCCACATGAGCCGCCAAGTGGATGATGATATCCTGACCTTTGACCACCTCCTGACAATGGTCTAGTTGTCGTAAGTCGCGATCGCGCGATCGCGGCACCGAGATATTCCCCTCACTGGCCCCAGCTGCCACCAACTGAGCAATCACCTGGCGACCGAGGAATCCCGCCCCACCCGTCACCACAATCTGCTTGTCTGCCAACGATAAACCCGCCATAACCTCTTCCTTTTAGACTCTCAATACCATCGTCAAATGCCATCTTCAAAATGCCATCTTCAAAATGCCATTTTCCCAGGGCAGGCACAACACCCGCCCCACCTCATCTCGTTTAATCTACCGTATTCGTCGAATCGTGACGAACAAAGGCGCGATCGCTCGGACTCTCACCATTGGCTTGCTTCGAGGGCAATCCTAGCGCCGCTAAATCCGCCTCCACCATCAACGCCACCAGCTCACCAAAATTCACCGAAGGCGTCCAGCCCAGCTTATCTCGGGCCTTAGACGAATCCCCAATCAATAAATCCACCTCCGCCGGACGCAAATAGCGCTGGTCAAACTCCACATACTCATGCCAATCGAGGCCCACATAGCCAAAGGCTAAATCCAGAAACTCCCGAATCGAATGGGTTTCATTCGTCGCAATCACATAATCATCCGGCGACTCTTGCTGAAGCATCAACCACATCGCTCGTACATAGTCCTTGGCATAGCCCCAATCCCGTTTCGAGTCCAAATTACCCAAAAACAGCTTTTTCTGCATTCCGCCTACAATCCGGGCCACCGCGCGAGTAATCTTACGGGTGACAAACGTCTCACCCCGTCGTGGCGACTCATGATTAAAGAGAATGCCATTACAGGCAAACAAATCATAAGACTCACGATAGTTCACCGTTTGCCAATGGGCATAGACTTTGGCACAAGAATAGGGACTGCGAGGATAGAACGGAGTCCCTTCCTTCTGGGGAACTTCCTGCACTTTCCCGAACATTTCTGACGACCCCGCCTGATAAAAACGCACCTCGTTGCTCGTGCGTTGTTGATAGTCTCGGATCGCTTCGAGGAGTCGTAGCGTTCCCATCGCCACCGTATCGACCGTATATTCAGGAGAGTCAAAACTCACCCGGACATGGGACTGAGCGCCCAGGTTATAAATTTCATGGGGGCGAACTTCCTCAAGAATCCGCCGTAAGGTCGTCCCATCGGTGAGATCCCCATAATGGAGAAACAGCCGCGCTCCTTCACTGTGAGGGTCAACATACACATGATCAATACGATCGGTGTTGAACGTCGAGGTTCGACGAATAATCCCGTGAACTTCGTAGCCTTTCTCTAACAGCAGTTCAGTGAGATAGGACCCGTCTTGCCCAGTAATTCCGGTAATTAATGCTCGTTTCAATTCGGTCACAATTGTGTAATCCTCAAGTCTGTATCGTTGGGAGACTCCCTCGTCCGTTGTAGCCTATCTTGCCTGAGTCTGCCCTGGGTTGGGCGGACGGTTTGGCGGACGGTTTGGCTGACTCCTCTAGGTTGGGGCCTACCGAAGACCCAACAGCTTAGAGTCAGGGGGTCAGCGCCATTACGAGACCCCATCCCGAGGGAGTGGGGGTTGGGTTCACCGTAGTCAATCCCAACTGAGGGGGTCTCGGTTGAGCGATCGCCCCGAGTCCCGAGGCGAGTCGCCATTTTAATAGGCGCCGTTATTTTTGGGGAAAATAATCACACCAATCGTTTTGATGGCGATCCAAAAATCCATCCAAGCATTCCGACAGTTGACATAATACACATCAATCTTGACCCGCTTTTCATAGGGAATATCATTGCGTCCGGACACTTGCCATAATCCAGTGATTCCCGGACGAATGGTTAACACTTTATCCATGTAGCGTCCATACTTTGGCAACTCTTCCCGAATCAGAGGGCGCGGACCCACCACACTCATATCACCCCGAAGAACATTCCAAAACTGGGGAAATTCATCCAGACTGGTAAACCGCAAAAAACGACCAATCCAGGTAATTCTGGGATCGCTCTTAAGTTTAAAGGTTTCCTGAAACTCTTCCCGAATTTGTGGAGAGCTTTCTAGAAGCTCCTCTAAAACTTGATCTGCATTCGAGACCATCGTTCTAAATTTGATGCAACCAAACGGTTTTCGGTCTTTGCCAATTCGTTCTTGAACATAGAAAATCGGACCTGGAGAACTCAAGAGAATTAGAGACCCCAAAATCAAGTACACCGGAGAAAATAAAATCAAAACCAGGGCAGAAAACAGAATATCAAACAGGCGTTTTCCTAACGCACCGTTGGCATCTGCCACTGTGAACCTTTGGGGGCGCAAGTCTGCCAGACGGGGTGCAATTCCCCGTTTGACAAGCGCCCACAGTCCTTTTGCAGAGATCAGTTGGCTATTGGCAGTCATCGTACTCCTTCCATTCACACCACACACACACAGTCGAGATCCTAACGCCATATCCGTCATCTGGCTTTAGTCCACCGTAAACGGATGAGCAGACAGGACATGAGTTTCATTGGGGATACCCGTTTGAAAGTCTCGACAACAGCGTTCTAAATAGGATAGATAACGCTGTTCAAAGATTGTAGGGGCAAACTGAACCGAATGCGATCGCGCCGCCTCGGGTTGAAAGCGCGATCGCAGTTCCTCAAAGGTTTTAACCGCTTCGACGAGTGCGAGATCAGTTTGCGGCGTAAATAAAATTCCCGTCCCGCGACTGCCCCATTGACGAATATCCCGTACGGTTTCTAAGGCCCCGCCGGCACCATAAGCAATCACGGGGGTTCCGCACGCTTGAGCTTCCACCGGAGCAATGCCAAAATCTTCACAGGCTGCATAAACAAAGGCCTTGGCTTGGGACATATACTGTTCCACAACCCCATTGGGCTGAGATCCGAGAAATTTGATATTCCCTTGGGCCATCGCCTTGAGACGACTGGCCTGGGGGCCGCTACCAATCACCACCAGGGGATGCCCCAATTGGTTAAAGGCCCGGACGATCAAATCAATCTTTTTGTAACTGACTAACCGGGCCACCGTTAGATAAAACTCTCCCTTCTCGGCCACAAAGGGAAATCGCTCCACATCCACAGGAGGATAAATGACTTCGGCGCGACGACGGTAGCAACGCCAAATTCGACGGGCGGTATGTCCGGAGTTGGCGATAAAGTAATCGACACGGTTGGCACTCACAACATCCCATTGGCGCAATTGATGCAGTAACAGACGGGTCAACCCTCCCGGTATCCCTTGCCCTAAGCGCGATTCCCGCAGATAGTCAAAGGTTAAGTCCCAGATGTAACGCATGGGCGTATGGCAATAGCAAATGTGCATCTGTTGCGGACGGGTTAGCACTCCCTTGGCCACGGCATGGGACGATGAGAGAATCAGATCGTAATCCCCGAGATCGAGTTGTTCAATGGCCAGAGGCAAGAGCGGTAGATATTTTTGCACTCCAGCTCGCGATCGCGGCAACTGTTGCAGAAAGCTCGTGCCAATACGACGGCCATAGAGATAACTCTCGGGGTTAGACGATTCAAAATCGATTAAGGCATAGAGATCGGCATTGACATGCTTGAGAATCTCCCGGACAACCAGTTCTGAACCGCCAGTTGCTTCGGGGGTGAGCCATTCATGAACTACGGCCGTCTTTAAATGTCTGACATCGGGCATAATTTAAAATAGACAATCGAAAATAAACAACTTAAATCTATGAAATCTTTAGCTGGCAGGAACTCAATACACCTACATCGTCCTACCTGATTTGTCGGTTTCCGAACGAGGCCGAGTCTCCCTTCCCAGGGGCGGCATTAACTTAACAGGGTACAGGAGCGGTATGCTAAGGAGAGACATTTTTGGGCGTGAGCGAGTGAACTCAATTCCCCTACTGGACTTAGCACAGCAATATCAAGGCTTACAACAGCCGTTAGACCACACCGTTCTCAAGGTCATGGCCTCGGGACGCTACATCGGCGGTGAAACAGTCACCACCTTTGAGCGAGAGTTTGCCGACTATCTCGGGACTGAACATTGTGTGAGTTGCAATTCAGGAACCGATGCCCTGTTTTTGGCCCTGCGAGCCTTGGATATTGGCCCCGGCGATCTCGTCGTTACAACTCCCTTCACGTTTATCGCCACCGTGGAGATGATTAGCGCTGTTGGGGCCACACCGGTATTTGTGGATATCGAAGCTGAGACGTTTAACCTCGACCTCAATCAACTCGCCAGCCTCCTAAAGTCGTCGAGGACCCCCAAACCCAAGGCGATTTTGCCGGTCCATTTGTTTGGCCGTCCCCTGGATATGACGGCCCTGATGGCGTTAGCCGCTGCCTATGAGATTCCGGTGATCGAAGATTGCGCCCAGGCCACAGGCGCGACATGGCAGGGACAACAGGTAGGAAGTTTTGGCATCATGGGCTGTTTCAGCTTTTTCCCCACCAAGAATTTAGGGGCCTTTGGCGATGGGGGCGCGATCGCCACCAACAACCCTCAACTGGCCCAACGCCTGCGATCGCTCAAAGAACATGGCGCAACCCGTCGCTATTACCACGAAGACATCGGCATTAACAGTCGCCTAGATGCCCTTCAGGCGGCAATCTTGTCCGTGAAATTGGGCTATTTAGACCAATGGAATCAGCAACGTCGCCAAGTGGCCCGTCGTTATGAACAGCTCCTGACACCTCTACCGGATTTACACCTTCCCCAAGATGTCCCCGGTCATGTGTGGAATCAATACAGCCTCCGACTCGCCCCCAACCAAGACCGCGATCGCCTGCGATCGCGCCTACAAGACCAGGGCGTGGGAACAATGGTCTACTACCCAACCCCGCTCCATTCTCAGCCCGTCTATCGCCATCTAGGCTACGTTGCGGGCGATTTTCCAGTCAGCGAAGCGGTCTGTTCCCAAGTTCTCTCACTACCCATGTTTCCTGAACTCCAGGCCCAGCAGCAAGAACAGGTAATGTATCGGTTGAAGGAGTCGATTGGGGGGTAGGGAAAAGGCAAGAGGCAAAAGGCAAGAGGCAAGAGGCAAGAGGCAAGAGGGGGTAGGGTGTGTTCCGGCTTGCAACAGGTTTGGGGATTCACTGATCGGTTGTAAGCTGCCGGAACGCACCACCTCGGGGTTGCTATTCAGGTTCGACTATTGAGGTCGCACCAAATCTAGGAACTGTTGCCAACGCTGCTCGACATTGGACGGATCATTGGACTCATCTTCATCCGATCGCGATCGCAACTCAGCCAGGCGATCGAGCGCATCATACCAAACCCCCGTTTCCGCCAACAGTCCCACCTGGTGCGATAGAGAGGCGTCCTCTAACTCAGCCGAAAACTCAGGGGTGGGGGCCAGCCGTGTCACCCAAGCCTCACGCCAAATATCCGGACCAAAACTCGTGGGAGCCTCAGGATTGCAGAGAATACGCACAAACCAGGTGTAATCCTGGCCAACCGCCAGGGGAGTTACCGGGTTGCCCTCGTCATCCTCCTGGGGTAGCTGTAGCGGCAAAATGCCGCCCTCTTCAGGAGGCGAGACTTGACCCACATACACTTCGCGATCGCGGATCTCCTCGCCTTCCTCACCGTCGAAATACTCCCATTGTGTCACCGCAAACTCTAATTTCGCCTCTTCGGGTAACGGTGGCACATAGACAAAAAAGCGAGGATACTCCTGTAAGGTAATCCCCAAAATATCCGGGGGAACCAACAGAGTTAACGGCCTGGCATTCACATCAGGACTCGACGCACAACTGCCTCTAACCGTATCAAACAAGGGCTGATCCCGAGGTTCCGTTTGACTGGGATCATCCCACCGGGTTCCGGCTCCCTCTAAACGCCCTGGAGTGCCGCGATCAGGCGGGACAAACTCGCCCAACGCTGGGGAGGCCGGAGTCCCGACACTCAAGACTAGGATTCCCAATCCCCAGAATAGAGACATGGGTGGGTGCGACAGGCGGTGAGGTTTGCGGTGCATCATTGCGACTTACTGTTAGGTTGACTGTTCAAAGGGGAACGATTACCAAAGATATCGAGTTGTTGCAGTCGGGGAGACTCTTCATCTCCCCCTCGCCGTTGACTTGAATAGCGTCCTCGCGCTTCACTGACCCCTGAGGATGGCCCAGAGCCGCCCCGACGCAATCCCAGCGCAATTTTGCTATGTTGCTCAATTTGACCCATCACCTGACGAGCGCGATCAATCACTGACGGGGGCAACCCAGCTAAACGCCCGGCTTCAATGCCATAGGAGCGATCGGCACCCCCTGGACGAACTTGATGCAGAAAGATAATCTCGTTAGGCATCTCCTTCACCGTGACTTGATAGTTGGCAATATTGGGCAATATCGATGCCAGTTCGTTGAGTTCGTGATAGTGGGTCGCAAAGATGGTACGAGCGCCAAGGTCACTGGCTAAATGCTCGGCAACGGCCCAAGCAATGGAGAGACCATCGAAGGTGGCGGTTCCCCGGCCAATCTCATCGAGTAACACGAGCGATCGCGCTGTGGCATGGTTGAGGATATTGGCCGTTTCGTTCATCTCCACCATGAACGTCGATTGCCCGGTGGCTAAATCATCGACGGCTCCGACGCGGGTAAAGATACGATCGCACAGCCCCAATGTCGCCGCCTCAGCGGGAACAAAACTGCCGGTTTGTGCCAGCAGTTGAATCAGGCCCACCTGTCGCAAGTAACAACTCTTGCCACTGGCATTCGGCCCCGTCAAAATAATCACATCAGGGTGCGATCGCTCCGGACTCTCCCCGGCTGAAGTCGCGGTCTCTGTCCAACCTAACTCGGCGGAATTGGGAACAAAAAATCCTGGTGGAAGGGATTGTTCGACGACGGGATGACGACCCTGAATAATAGAAATCTCCCGAGAGGCCACCAATTTGGGCCGACAATAGCCTTGATCATTGGCCAGTTCTGCCCAACCGGCTAAGACATCTAGGGCGGCCACAGCTCGCGCCACCTGCCGGATTTCCTCGGCTAAGGCGCCCACCTCGGCTCGTAGTTCGAGGAAAATCTCATATTCGAGACGATTGAGATCATCCTGGGCCGTGAGAATTCGGGCTTCCCGCTCTTTGAGATCCGGGGTGATATAGCGTTCTTCGTTGGTTAGGGTTTGTTTGCGAATATAGCCGTCGGGCGCGAGATCACTTTTGGACCGTGGTAGGGCGAGGTAATAGCCGAACGTTTTATTGAACCCCACTTTGAGGGTGCTAATGCCGGTTCGTTGCCGTTCCTGGGTTTCTAAGTCCGCCAGCCATTGCCGATCGCCGCCGACCATTTCCCGCATCTCGTCGAGTTGGCTGTTGACTCCCGGCCGAATCAGGTTCCCCTCTTTGAGATGTAGGGGAGGATTCTCGACGAGGGCGTTATGGAGTCGCTGGCCCAACTGTTCGAGGGCTTCGGGAACCTTGGCCACGGCTCGTAGATAGGGAGATTGGGCGTCGGCGACGAGGGCGGCGAGTTCGGGCAGTTTTACAATCGAGTCGGCGATCGCCACCAAGTCCCGTGCATTGGCGGTTCCTGACCCGGCACGCCCGGTTAGGCGTTCCAGGTCATAAATCTGTTTTAAGCCCCCTTGTAGGCTCTCTCGCAGGCTGGGATGAGCGAGTAACTCGGCGATGCTCTCCTGTCGAGCTTCAATGTTTGCTTGATTGAGCAGGGGTTGCAGTAACCAGCGTCGTACCGCTCGCGATCCCATGGCGGTACGGGTTCGATCAATGGCCCAGAGTAGGGAGCCATAACGAGTTCCATCCCGGACCGTTTCTAGGATTTCTAAGTTGCGGCGGGTTTGAGAGTCAAGAATGAGATAATCGGCGATGGCATAGCTGCGTAGGCGTTGCAGCGGCAGTTTGCGGCTACCTGGAGCGGCTCCAACCCGGCGATCGCTCACATCTTGTTCAAAGGTATTTTCGAGGTAGTCGAGGAGTCCGCCGGCGGCTCGTACGGCGATGGGCAAATGGTCGCAGCCTAAGCCTTCGAGTGATCGCAACTGATAGCGGTGTAGGAGTCGCTGACGGCTGTTACTCGCTTCAAAGGAACTCGGCGGACGTAGGGCATAGCAAAACTGGCGCGGTAGGCTTTCGGGAATCTCATCACCCGAGTCTCCGGCGCGAATCAGACGACCGGGATTGGGGGTTGAGGAGGGAAACAACACTTCCGACGGCTGCAACCGCATCAGTTCTTGGCTTAAAGCCTCGACGCCTCGCCCTTCGGTGGTGAAAAATTCCCCCGTTGAGATGTCGGCGTGAGCTAAACCCCACTTCTGTTTGACTAACACCACGGCGGCCAGAAAGTTGTTGCGGCTGGCACTGAGCATTCCCTCTTCGACGAGGGTTCCGGGGGTTAGCACGCGGGTAATTTGACGCTCGACCATACGTTTTTCGGTCTTGGCGGCCGCCGCATCTTCGATTTGGTCGCAAATGGCGATGGCAAAGCCTTTATCGACTAACATCGTCGCATAGCGATCGAGGGCATGGTGGGGAACCCCGGTCATGGGCACTCGCCCAATGGTTTTACCGCCATCTTTACTCGTCAGAACCAGTTCAAGTTCCTGGGAGACGGTGATGGCATCTTGAAAAAAACACTCAAAAAAATCACCGACTCGGTAGAGTAAGAGGGCGTTGGGATACTGCTGTTTTGTTTCGACGTAATGTTGCATCATCGGCGTGAGATCTTCGACGTTGAGTTGCCGATAATCTGCATTGGCCGGGGTGCGATCGCGCCCAAAACGGGTCTCGGGCCGGGAGGGATGACGAGGGGATGCACTCATTAGATCGCTGGCAAGGTCACAGAAGTAAGGGACAAGGTTTTAGGCTAGAAGAACCATCTTTTTAGTTTAACGGTTGGCCTAGACTTGATGAGATGAGTCTTAGCAAAATTTATTGACGGCTGCGTTTAATGACGGCTGCGTCCTCGCCGACGCAAAATCCAAACGATGACAGACAGAGATTGTTGTAACACTTGCAGTCGCAGTTGAGTCTGTTCGAGGCGATCGCGGGTCTGTTGAGTCATCTGATGCTGTTCCTCAAGCCAATGACCCGCCAGGGGGAGTAACTGACGGCTGTACTGTTCGGTTGTCAACAGCCAATGGCTCAAACGCGCTAGACGACCACGTAGCCGTGTTAGGTAAAAGGCCAGCACAAACCCCAAAATGGCTAGACTGAGATTCACGCCCATCACCATGATCACCTCCGGGGAATCCCACAGGCTTGTCCAAGTCGAGGTATTGTGATATGGATCAGCAGCAGTCATAAAATCTAAAAACTCGGGTAGGGAAAGACTCGCAATTGGGCGATCGCTCTCCAACTCTAAAGCAAAGATTGAAGGATTGCTCTAGTTTTGATAACAACCTTAGGCTATCAAACTCTATCCTAAAAATTCTTTTTTAACGTGACTACCCAACTCTACTACCATTTTGCTACAGTTGCCATGATAAACCCGACAAAAATACTGTGTTAGATTGGAGGGTTTAAGGTGTTGATTGGTAAAAGTAGGCGCATGGGTCAATCTAAACTTCCAAAAAATTAAGGTATTTATGAATTTTGAGAATCCTTAAAACGAATGGGATTTTCAGCTAACTTTAGTCTTCAGACGATCGAGTGAAATAAGTTGCAGTAGATATAAACTGGCAAGAGAGATAGCCTTGAAGCGACCCAAGCCGAAAATCGCAAATATTATCATCGTTCACCGTCTCAGAACTCAACGACTCAAGCCCCTGAAAACCGGCGACTTGGGGTTGGAGCGATCCCAAGGTGGCTCCAACTGTGGCACAATTGTTAACGTGTCAAGACCGAATTAGCACAATCTCAGGTAAACGCCATCCCAGTTTCGATCTTGGCCAGCCCCAATTCGTTATTTTGGAGATAGAGTAAGTTAGCGTGAATCCCCATCCTCTGAGTCACTTGCAGCGTTATGACGCAGACGCGATCGCGCGTTATTACCAACGCCGTCCCTGGGAAGCCATCTGGCGATCTCTGGTCGTGATCTGGCTTTTTGCTGGATTTATCATTGGACTTCAGTTAGACCATTGGTTTAAACGAGAACCCGATCACAAATCCAAACGAGCGCAGCAACTGCGAAAAATTTTGACTCATCTTGGGCCGACATTCATCAAAGTTGGACAGGCCCTGTCAACCCGCCCCGATCTGATCCGCAAAGACTTTCTCGAAGAACTCGTCAAGTTACAAGATCAACTTCCCCCCTTCAGCAACAGCGTCGCCTTTGCTATCTTTGAACGAGATTTAGGGATGAGCGTCGATGAAGCCTTCCAGGATATTTCCCCAAGTCCCATCGCCGCCGCCAGTCTCGCTCAAGTCTACCGCGCCCGTCTTTATAGCGGCGAAGAAGTCGCCGTCAAAGTACAACGCCCGAACCTTCTCCCTCGGTTAACTCGGGACTTATACCTAATTCGTTTAGGCTCGAAACTCCTCAGCCCCTTTCTACCCCTCAATTTAGGTCACGATCTGACCTTGGTTGTCGATGAATTTGGTGTCAAACTTTTTGAAGAAATTGACTACGTCAACGAAGGGCATAACGCTGAAAAATTCGCCCATAACTTCCGTGACAATCCTCGGGTCAAAGTGCCACAAATCTATTGGCAATACTCCAGCCGCCAAATTTTAGTCCTAGAGTGGATTCACGGCTACAAACTCACCACGACGACGAATCTGCGTCAAGCCGGAATCGACGCTGAAGCCATTATCGAAGTGGGAGTTATCAGTGGTTTGCAACAACTGCTCGAACATGGATTTTTCCATGCTGACCCTCATCCGGGAAATCTATTTGCCACCAAAGATAATCAGATGGCATTCATCGACTTTGGTATGATGGATCAACTCGATCCGTGGATGAAGGAAACCTTAGTCGATGCCATTGTGCATCTGGTCAACAAGGATTACGAAGACCTCGCTCATGCCTTTGTTAAACTGGGATTTCTCGCCCCTGAAACCGATATTTATCCCATCGTTCCTGCCTTAGAACTCGTCCTTGGAGATATTGTGGGCCAAAGCGTCCGGGACTTTAACATCAAAACCGTCACCGATCGCTTCTCCGAGTTGATGTACGAATACCCCTTCCGGGTTCCGGCGAAGTTTGCTCTGATTATTCGCTCGGTGGTCACTCAAGAAGGGTTAGCCTTGAGCCTCGACCCCAACTTTAAAATTGTGGATTTGGGTTACCCCTATATTGCCCAGCAATTGCTGCGGGGAGAATCGCCCCAACTGCGTCGCCGTCTATTGGATGTGCTATTCCAAGATGGTAAGTTTCAATGGAAACGCCTAGAAAACTTGATTGAAATCGCCCGGACTGACGAAAGCTTTGATATCATTCCGACAGCACAGTTGGGTCTGCAATATCTCATGTCCGAGGAAGGTCGCTTTTTACGGCAGCAGTTATTGTTGGCTTTAACCGAAGGCGATCGCCTCCACACCGAAGAAGTCCAACGGCTGTGGAATCTCATCAAAGACGATATCAAACCCGATCGCATCTGGGATGCAGCCATCACCTCCCTCACCGAGTTCTCAGCCGAACGAGCCTCGCAAGTGGCCTCGCAAGTGGCCTCGGAATGGCTACGAGATGTCCCCCTAACCGCCTTTCAAGACAGTCCCTCTTCCCTGCGTTAACCCTCATGTTCTATTCTGAACCCCCCTACGTCCTCATCGCGGCCAGCCTCGTCATGGCAGCCGTCTGTTGCTATGCCTTTTACCGAACCCTCGTCGACACCCTCCAAGATTGGTCTAAACGGCGATCGAGTCGCCTCTTGGTGTTACTCCAAGGCAGTCGCCTGAAAGTGCCATTGTTGGGCATTACCCTGGGGGCAACCGGCTTTCTATCGGGATCCCTGCTCTTCTTCTCGATGCCTCCTGGCTTCGCCTATAGCTTCTCAGCGGCCATCGCGGGCATATCGGCAATCCTAGTCTGGATTCAGTTACGGACTCTGTTACGCCGTCTCGAATCCGGCGGTGTCAAGGCCCTGAAGTTAGAGGAGTTGGGATTAGGGGAGATTCCCCTCCCAGGGTTTATCTCCGATGATTCCCGCTAACTTAGGCTAATCATCCCGGCTAATCATCCCGGCTAATCACTGGGGACAATGACTCGGGACTCCGTTAAAGTTTCGTTACAATTGGGGCAGCCGTTAATCTCTTCCTCTCATTTTGGTATCGATGCAGCGATCGAAATTTAAACAACTCCTGTCCTACCTGCGACCTCATTGGAAACAAGTCGCCCTAGGAACCCTAACCCTCTTTATCGTCAACGGGTTAGGGGTTTATATTCCCTGGTTAATTCGTGACGGCATTGATGACTTGGAAGTGGCCTTCAGCATGGACCGCATCATGGGCTATGTGAGGCTGATTGCACTATTGGCATCGATTATGTGGGGGATTCGGGTCATGTCCCGGATGCTCTTGTTCGGCATTGGCCGCCAGGTAGAATTTGACCTGAAACAGCGGATTTTTCAACATCTGCTCTATATGGATGCCGAGTATTTCTCCCGCAACCGGGTTGGAGATTTGATTAACCGGGCCACCAGTGATGTGGATAATCTCCGTCGCTTGCTCGGGTTTGCGGTGTTGAGTCTGCTCAATACCATTTTTGCCTATCTCTTAACCTTGCCGGTGATGCTGTCGATTAGTGTGCGGCTGACGCTGCTATCGATGCTGATTTATCCGATTATGTTTATCTTGGTTTGGGTGTTTAGTGGCCGCCTACGAGATGAACAGCGGGATGTGCAAGAGAAGCTATCGAGCCTGAGTGAGTTGATTCAGGAAGATATGAGCGGCATTTCTCTGGTTAAAATCTATGGCCAGGAGGAGAATGAACGGCGGGCCTTTGCCAAACAGAATAAACGGCTATTTGAGAGTAATTTAGCGTTGGCTCGAACCCGTACCACTCTGTTTCCCCTGTTGCAGGGGTTAGCCGGGGCTAGTTTACTGATTTTATTGGGATTTGGGGCGCGAGATATTGCGGATGGGGCGATCGCCGTCGGCGATTTTGTGGCCATGATTCTCTATGTTGAGCGGTTGGTGTTTCCCACGGCCTTGTTGGGCTTTACCTTAACGATTTATCAACGGGGTGAGGTGAGTATCGATCGCATCGAAACCATTTTTACCAGTGAATCGGGGATTCAGGACTGTCCTGGGGCGATCGCCCTCCCGCCTGAAGAGGTCCTCGGACGCATCGAGGCCCGCAACCTCCATTATGTCTATCCTGGCGACACCACACCGGCCTTAGATCAAATCTGCTTCAACATCGAACCCGGAGAAACCATCGCCGTTGTCGGTTCGATTGGCTCCGGGAAATCGACCCTAGCCAACGCCATTCCGCGAATCTTAGAAATTGACCCAGGACACCTGTTTCTCGATGGGTACGACGTTACAGAGCTACGGCTACAGGACTTGCGAGGGGCGATCGCCTATGTCCCTCAAGACAGCTTCCTGTTTAGTTCCAATATCCGCGACAACATCCGCTACGGCAAACCCCAAGCCGAGCAAATCGAAGTCGAACACGCCGCTAAGTTAGCTCAAATTCACCCGGAAATCCTCAACTTCCCCAACCAATATGACACCGTCGTCGGAGAACGAGGCATTACCCTTTCGGGGGGACAACGACAACGTACGGCTCTGGCCCGGGCCTTATTGATGGATTCTCCAGTCTTAATCCTCGATGATGCCCTCTCCAGCGTGGACAACCAAACCGCCAGTCGCATTTTAGAGGAGTTATCCACCGGGGCTGAGCGTAAAACGGTCTTATTTATCTCTCACCAACTCTCCGCCGCCGCAAAAGCCGATCGCATTTTAGTCTTAGATCACGGTCGCGTTGCTCAACTCGGAACTCACAGCGAACTCATTGAACAGGCGGGATTGTATCAATCTCTCTGGGAAGAACAACAGTTAGAAGCCCTATTACGTTAGGGGACAACATCAGTAGCGAACCACCACCGGAGTGCCAACCGAGGCCCAAGAATATAACCAAGCGGCATGATCTGGGGCCACATTTGTACAGCCATGACTCATGGGCGTTCCAAAGTTATTGTGCCAATAGGCTCCATGAATGCCATAGTTGCCGTCATAGTACATGACATAAGGCACATCGGGGACATGATAGCCCGGGCCGCTCATGGGGGCTTGTTCGTATTTGACGTAAATCTCGTACACTCCCGTCGGGGTCGGTGTTCCGTAAGTCCCGGTGGAGACAAAGACCGCATAAACAGGATTATCGCCTTCCCAGGCGGTGAGCCGTTGTCCCGTCAAATCAATTTCAATCCAGCGTCGTTGGGATTGACGTAGGGCATAGATTTCATTCTCAATCCATTGAGCCACTTGAGGCGGGCTGTCTACGGCGTTCAGGGGGGCAGCAACGGCGTTGGAGGTCAGAACTCCTTGGGGGAGTCTGGGCAGTACTGTTAGCCCTTGTAGACCCAGCAGAGCCGCCGTTAGCGCCAGGGAACGAGGCAGCAAACGGCGACCCCAGGATAGGCGGTGAGGAGGGCCAGACATGGCGGGGTGATATGCGTCAGTGGAGTGAGTCATGGGTCGATTACCGTTGAATCTCAGTTTAATTCTAACAAATCTCCCTGAGCGTCAAGGTTTGAGCCGTTGACCCTAAAGCCGCTATAGTGAGATCAAAGACACCTAACGTCAGACATTCACTCTAGCGATTAACTGAGATTTTATGCCAGCGAAACTACCTGTCACCGTCATTACTGGATTTTTGGGGGCCGGAAAAACGACCCTGATTCGTCATCTCTTGCAACATAACCAAGGTCGCCGAATTGCGGTTTTGGTCAATGAGTTTGGTGAGGTGGGCATCGATGGGGACTTGTTACGCTCTTGTCAAGTCTGTGATGAGGACGGGGAGGACGGCTCTAATATTATGGAGTTGGCTAACGGCTGCCTCTGTTGTACGGTTCAAGAAGAGTTTTTGCCGACGATGCAGGAATTGCTGTTACGTCGCGATCGCATCGATAGTATTGTCATCGAAACGTCGGGGTTGGCTCTACCGAAACCTCTGGTACAAGCCTTTCGTTGGCAAGAAATTCGCACCGGGGCTACGGTGGATGGTGTGGTCACGGTGGTTGACTGTGAGGCGATCGCAGACAATCGCCTGGTGAGTGATCGACAGGCGTTGGAGGCTCAACGTCAGGCCGATGATAGTCTCGAACATGAGACGCCGATTGAGGAGTTGTTTGAGGATCAACTCAATTGTGCAGATTTGGTGGTCTTGACGAAGTGCGATCGCGTCCCCAAGGAGCGTTATCAACAGGTCCGAACTTGGCTTGAGTCTCAGGTTCGTCCAGGGGTGAAACTCGTTCCCTGTCATCAGGGAGAGATTGAATCGAGTGTTTTGTTAGGCTTCAATGCGGCGGTTGAGGATGATTTGGACAGTCGCCCGAGTCATCATGATGGAGACCATGATCACGATCATGATGATGAGATCAATTCGATTTGTCTGACCTTCGATCGCCCTATGAACCCCAAAGCCTTGAGCCAACGACTTCAGCAGTTGGTGGAACGAGAGGAGATTTATCGTATTAAGGGCTTTGTGAATGTCGCCAACAAACCGATGCGGATGGTGTTACAGGGAGTTGGACAACGGTTTGAATCCTTCTTCGATCGCCCCTGGAAGGGGGATGAACACCGACAAACGCGTTTAGTGTTTATTGGCCAAGGTCTACAACGCGATCGCCTCTCGGACTTTCTCGCCGAAGTCTCGTGATTGGTCTCCTCGTCTCCTCATTTCTCCTCGTTCCTTGGCTGAAGCCATCAGCCAAGGAATGCCCAACGGGAGGCAGAGCCTCCCTTACAATTGCTGAAACAATTGCTGAAACTGGGCGTTAAATTGCGCTATTTACTCTCCGGATGCTGCTGTTCCTCCGTTTGCGGCTCAAAGCGATTCAGACAACGAATCATCTGGTAGAGGCGACCAAAGTTCTTTTGATTGAAATACAGAGCCAGACGAGGCAGGGGATCGCTCTCCTGACGCAGTTCTTCGGGAAGGGGGCCGGTTCGCTCAATTTTGCCCTGGGTGAGGATATCCTGGTAGTCCTCATTGAGTTGCGCAACCGCCTCATCGGAAATGGGAGACTTGAGACGGATAATTAGGCGATCGCCTACATATCGACTTGAATGGTAGGTTCGGTAAAACTCCCGGATAATCTGGCAGGCACTGTCGACGTTATCGGTGATGCTGTACAGACTTAAATCTTCCTCGCTGATGGTTCCATTGTCGAGCAGACAGGTTTTGAGATAGTCTTGCCAGCCATACCAATAGTCACCGCCGGGGCGATCGATGAGAACCAGGGGAGCGGGGCCATATTTACCCGTTTGCATCAGGGTGATGGTTTCAAAGGCCTCGTCCATCGTGCCAAAACCACCGGGAAACAGGGCAATGGCATCACTTTCTTTCAGGAAAAAGAGTTTGCGAGTGAAGAAGTATTTGAAGTTAACCAGCTTGGGATCGTCACTGATATAGGGGTTGGAGGTTTGCTCGAAGGGGAGTTGAATGTTTAAGCCAAACGATCGCTCGGTTCCGGCCCCCTCGTTTCCGGCCGCCATAATCCCACCCCCGGCTCCGGTGATGATCATAAAACCATATTCCGCCAGACGACGGGCAAACTCTCGGGCGAGTTCATATTCCGGGCGATCGCTCGGGGTGCGAGCCGAGCCAAAAATGGCAATTTTACGCACATGACGATAGTTCTCGAAGACGTCTAAACCCCGTTCGATGTCTTTGAGGGAATGGCTGACGATTTTCCAGTCGAGGCGATCGGTGTCGTGTTTAGCGAGCTTAATGAGGGTGGAGAGCGATCGCGAAATCCACTTCCAATGTTCGTGACTCGGGAGTTCCTCAACCAAATGAGAAATATCCTGGGAGAGACGCTCAAAGCTTTGTTCTGGGGTGGGATTGGGAACCGGTCCAGGGATCTGTTGAGGAGATGGCATAACTGTCGTGAATTGGAGCGCAGTATCCTATTTTACAGATTTTGCCAACAAAATAGTGCTGGGGGAACTCCGAAGAGTCCACCCAGCACTCCAGGAAAGTAACAAGTCCCTGAAGGACGGGCATGAGGCGCGATCGCCCCCCACATCCTAGAGATACTTTTCGAGAGTATTCGCCAATGTTGTTTTGGGGACGGCGCCGACGACCATATCCACCCGCTGTCCATCTTTAAAGATCATCAGCGTGGGGATACTGCGAATTCCGTACTTGCTGGCGACTTCAGGATTATCATCGGTATTGAGCTTGACGACCTTAACTTTCCCTTCGTATTGTTGGGCGATCTCCTCGACCACAGGACCCACCATCCGACACGGCCCACACCAAGGTGCCCAGAAGTCCACCAGGACGGGCAGTTCGCTTTCCAAAACGTCGTTTTTAAAGCTTGCGTCTGAAACCTCTGCGGTTGCTGACATACTTCAAAAGTCCTTATCTAATCTTGTTTGCAATGTTGAGCGTAACAGTCTCCTCAGGTGGGAGCTAGCGAGTGATCACCATAGACTACGCTTTCCCCTAGATTTTACCACAGGGGTCGCCCGGCCCAATTGAACAAAAACAGCGACGCATTCCTCCACCTCGCGTCAGTGGGTGGGGGAGTATTCATAACCCCAGGTGCAGGTTGGCCAACCCGCATCCTGACCAACCTGCATCCTGGCCAACCCGAACAGGGCGAGTCCTGAAAAAGAAACCACCCGAACGATTCGTCCGGGCGGAGTGTGGTGTGAGGAGTGAACGGAAACATGTGTCTCCGCTCATTCTATTCTAAGAGATAAATGGCAAACCTGTCTCCTAGAAACTTAACTTTATATGAGGCCAGTTGTAAGGTCAGCTCACGGGCAGACACCCTCAAACAGAGAGCCTACTTGCCCATGCCCAACTGTTGCGCTTTTTGATACACCTTTCCTTCGGTTAATAACGAAGGAGCAATGGCAATTTCCACCTGCTGCATATCTTGGAGAGTTTTCGCTCCCAAGGTTCCCATACTGGTTTGTAAGGCTCCAAGGAAGTTATGGGTTCCATCGTCAAGTTGTGCTGGACCGCGCAGGATCTGTTCGAGGGTTCCGGTACTACCGACGTTAATGCGGGTTCCCCGAGGTAACACGGGGCTTGGCGTTGCCATACCCCAGTGATAGCCACGTCCAGGGGCTTCCTTGGCACGAGCAATGGGGGAGCCAATCATGACCCCATCTGCCCCGCAGGCAATACATTTACAAATATCGCCACCGGTGACGAGTCCACCATCGGCAATGACCGCCACATAGTTACCGGTTTCCTTGAAGAAGTCATCTCGAGCCGCTGCACAGTCAGCCACAGCTGTCGCTTGGGGAACTCCAACCCCTAAAACTCCCCGAGAGGTGCAAGCCGCACCGGGTCCGATTCCCACTAAAATGGCAGCCGCCCCCGTCTTCATCAGGTTTAGGGCAACGTCATAGGTGACGCAGTTTCCCAGAACCACCGGCATGGGCATCCGCTGACAGAAGTCACCTAAATCCAGCGGTGTCACCGTTTCCGGAGAGAGGTGAGCGGTTGAGACAACCGTTGCCTGGACAAAGACTAAATCAGCTTCGGCTTGAGCAATCGCGTCACCAAACTTCACCGCACCGGCGGGGGTGACGCTGACAGCAGCGATTCCGCCCTGTTCTTTGATTTCTTGAATCCGTTTGACAATCAGTTCATCGCGAATCGGCTGACTGTAAAGTTCCTGCATCAGTGGCACGAACTCAGTTTTGTCGACGGAGGCGATGCGATCGAGAATCGGGTTGGGATCGTCATAACGAGTTTGAATGCCCTCAAGGTTAAGGACACCGAGCGCCCCGAGTTGAGACAGTTTGACTGCCATCTGCACATCCACCACACCATCCATTGCACTGGCGATAATGGGGATTTCTCGTTTGATTCCGCCGATTTCCCAACTGGTATCGGCAAGGATCGGATCGAGGGTGCAGTTTCCCGGCACTAGGGCGATTTCGTCAATTCCGTAGGCGCGACGAGCGTTTTTGCCTCGTCCAATTTCAATATCCACTGTTACTTACCGTTCCCAAACGTATTTAAGCTAGACTAGCAAATTTACCCAAAAATGATCCATAGGACAAGACGAAGACGGCATAAGCCGCAATTGTCATGGCGGAAATTCAACGGCTATTGAGTGGGATATCGAAGTTGAGACCTTCGAGCATCAAGGTCAGACGCTGCTGCCAACGGTCGACGTTCAGGTAACGCATCAACGCCCGCAAATCGTCAAAGAAGGTTTGGCGGATAGGCGCGATCGTCGCAACGGGTACTTGTCATCGAGCCACTCCAGCCAGGTATCGAAGAGCCGCAAGAGGATGTTGAGGGTCGCTATCAGGGAGGAAAGATGCGGCTTGCCATGCCCGAGATTGTGTTGTACCGCAATCAAAGATTGTCTTAGGACACTCTGAGTTGAGAGAAAATCCCCCATCTGTCGTATGTCAACATCTCCTCCACGGTCGGTGTTAGGGCTGGGTTATGCCTGTTGCCTGCTTTTTCCTGTTTTTTGTTGTCCTATATAGACCAATTTTTGCTATGGAACGGGTTTCTTTGGAAGCGGATTCTGCATCAGAGGGGTTCATCAGGGTTGACTGTTTCGGGGAAACGCGCCATTACAATTCCAAGATACCCACAAGATTGGATGTCTGCTGAGGGGGAACGGCGATGTCTGACAACATTTCCGCTGACTCTCAACTCCTCTTACCTAATCGAACAGGCCTTAGGGGCTTCGCTAGGGGACATCTAACTGTTGTCATCCCGCAGTTTTTGCACAACATCCCGAGGCAACTCTGTCAGGTTCACTACCTGTTCTACCGTCATTCCTTGCCGGAGAAGATTGATAGCCACTTGCTGTTTACCTGCGAGGATTCCCCGTTGTTCACCTTACCGGAGAATTTCTTGATAGATAACTGACTCTCTCATGAAATTTCTCCTAATAATTTTATGAGTCATATCTTCACTCATGACTAACCCAGCTAAAACTCCGGTGGCGGCTGTCAGGTTGCTGCGGGTTCGCCTATCTTTGATTTTATCAAGTTCCTCGGTAACTTGGTTCAAAACTTGGGGGCGGTTGTCTATTTGCAAGTTTCCTAGAAATTTAAATGCTGAATTCAAAAAAAATTATCGCTGCTTAGACCATTTTTTTAACAAATTCATTAAATTTTTGTTTTCAACAGCATGATCTAGGAAAAATTTTTTTTCATCTTCTGGAAAGCCTTTACAGGCTATAATAAAGGCTTGCTTTAACCAAATATCAAAACCCGAGTAATTTTCTTTTAGCTCTCTAAGCCAATCAATTGCATTAGCCTGGTAAGCACTAAGAACAATTTCTCTTCTAATGCTCGGTGGAGCATTACCATACATACCTATCAATCGTTCCAGGTTGTTAAGCCTAACATTTTTTACAAATAAGCTTAATAGTGCTAGTTGAAAAAACTCGTTGGACTTTATCAAATCCGAATTCAAAATATCTAGAATTTTGTTACCTAGGATTTCCCAGTTCCCTGTGTAATTATTTGTTGCTGAAATTAAATACCTGCAAACATCACTAATTGCAGGAGTTAAGCCATCAATATTATTGATGCAGTATTCAACTGCTGCCGGCGTACCCACTTGAGATAAACGTCTTAAAAACCATCTTAAACGACTATAGTTTGGATCTTCACTTGTAAGATACTCTTGTATTATTAATTCAATGTTTTTCTGATCAAAACGTTCAAGTTGTTCATTAGACAACTTAGATAGATTTACTGTTGCATATGGATTTTTCTGGGTATACGATCTTACCAACGCAATGATTTCTCTTTCACTTTCATTGATAGGTCTATCCTGAATCATTTGAGAACAATGCTCTCTAAATTCAATTGAATTACTATATATTTTTGTTTTTTGCCTTTGCAAGACCAGTTTCTGCTGCTTATCTAGTGTTTCAGCAATTTGGTATATTATAATTCTTGCCTCTGTATAGTCATTGCAAAAAATAATTATATCATCTGAATATCTACAAAAGTCTATTCCCTTATAAAACATACTATTATCAATTGGAATTAACGACATCTCAGCGAGTAAGTGAGTAGCATGAGGGCCAACAGGAATACCTCTAGAAACTCCTGCTGTTGTTGATTCCAGCATATTGACGATCCATTTTTTAAGTTGATTTGGTAATTCTGATTCTATTAGCTGATTTTCTATATTGTGATGATAAATTTGATTGTAGAAGTCTGAAATATCAAGACAAGCAATATGTTTATAATCTATAGCTTTTTTTCGACAGGTATTCCAGAAATCCACCCAAGTTATTTTCTGATCATACAAAGAATTTTTTTGCGGCAAAAATCTATAGCTAAAAACTTTATCATTGCCAACTGGAATACGCCGATTTTCTATTTGAATACCGTACTGGTAAATAGCTGCTGTTAGGAATAGACTATCAATTGGATCAAGCTGTGTTGCAATTCTATAGGATATTTCATCTTTTGGAACAATGAACCTTCTAGCAGAACCAAAAGTATAGTTTCCTAAATCAATTTTACTAAATGCATCAATAGCATCAGCTTCTATAGCTTTAAGCACATCAATTTCAATAGGTTTTGGAAATAAGTCTGTATCACTGAACTGATACAAATAGTCCAAAGACCACTCTAAAGAATTTTTCTGCAATTTCATGATTCTACCAAGAAAACACAACACAACACAACATGAGTTTAGCATGGCACTACATAGGAAGTAGCCTCTTAGAAGATATCTGAAAATTGGTAATCGCAGCACTTCACGCCTTGTATTCCAACGACGAAATCGGGGTTTCACCCTCTTTACGTGAGAACTAAATGCCCGCTCAAAGTAGTCTGCCGGACTTCTCAGACATTCTCTTAAGGGGGAGGGCAGCATCTCACCTATACCCCATAGGCTGCACTCCCACAGATCACTTAGAGGGCTAACTATCAATTAGTTACCAAGTTCCCTAAAAAGTATAGAAACACATTGTACTACGGCTACCACTACCGTGGTTCAGTATGACACATAACTATCGAGGCGTCAAACACTCCCAGACGCATAATACCAATAAAAAAACAAGATGAGCAGAATCTAGGTTCTTTTCTAGAAGGCCGCTTCCAGCAGGGAATCAAGAATGGAATCAAACGATGTATGTCAGAGATTGCACCTGCTGTAGACTCGACTGGACTAACTCCTGTTCAAGCCACGGCTTCAAAGCTTCGATTCAAGAGAAGTTGTTCCTTTTCCAAAGGGCTTTAGGATGTTGCCAAAACTGCTCTATTGGATTGAGTTCAGGACAATGAGGCGGCCGTAATAGGGGAGGATGGCTTTGACTTGATAGGCTGAGGGTTGGTCTAACTGCATTATGGCCACAGTCTCGCCGAAGATCTTAGAGAGATGATCAAGAAACTTTTTTCTTGGCGATCGCAGAGTTATTGGGTTTTGAGCTACCAAAGGATCTCTAGTCGCTCTTTTTGGGCATCTATTTTGCCTAGCTTCCAGCTTTTTGCTGGTAATTCCTAGCTTTTGGCAATTCCAATAACGAAGGGGTGGGACATAGTCTCAAATGGATTTCGCTTACGCCTATGTTGTAGTCTATTTCATATTGAATTGGCATAACCAGACTTCTTTGCAGGTTGTGATTCTCGGCAATCGAGCTATTAGTTTGTCTCCCAACGGCTAAATCTAACTCCTAAACCCTGACCAATGTCAAGGGAGTCTATCTCGCAAAACATAAAAATAACTTATTAAAGAATAGCAGTCTTAGCTGCCATTTTCGCACCAGGGACAACGATCGCCCCCCTAGCATCCTCAAACCCCACCCCAATTCCCACCCTAGCCAGACTTGCTGGACAGATAGATAAGATTTTATTATGTAGCGTATCATTTGTTTATCTCTATACAAATAGACAAACCATTGAAGTTTGTCTATGATGAAACCATTAAATTTTTCTAAAATGTCATCGGTTTACCCCCCGAGAGGTGGGATTCCTAGCCCCAAACCTTGAGGTTACGTTCCTATGCTTGATTTTCTCAGCCAGACGGTCTGGCTCATTCCCTGTTATACCCTCATCGGCGCGGGACTTGCTCTCCCTTGGTCTCCCGGATTCATTCGCCGAACCGGTCCGCGTCCCGCCGGATATGTCAACGCTCTCATGACCTTCATCGCGTTCGTACATAGTCTGACCACCCTGATCGACACTTGGAAGCAGCCCCCCTACGCCCTCTCCTTTGAGTGGCTGAACGCTCCCGGATTAGTGATCAACCTCGATTTAGAAGTCTCCACCGTAGCACTCGGGGCTTGCGTTCTCATTACTGGCTTGAATTTCCTGGCGCAAATCTATGCGATCGCCTACCTAGAAATGGACTGGGGCTGGGCCAGAGTCTACTCCCTCATGGGACTGTTTGAGGCAGGAATGTGTCTCCTCGTCCTCTGTAACTCCCTCTTCTTTAGCTACGTCATCCTAGAAATCCTCACCCTAGGAACCTATCTCATCGTCGGCATCTGGTACAACCAATCCCTCGTCGTCAGCGGCGCCCGCGATGCTTTCCTCACCAAACGAGTCGGCGACCTCATTCTACTCATGGCCGTCGTCGCCCTGTTACCCCTCTCAGGAACCTGGAACTTCAGCGAACTCGCCATCTGGGCCGAAACCGTCGAACTCGACCCCACCTTGGCAACACTCCTGGCCCTGGCCCTTGTTGCCGGTCCTATCGCCAAATGCGCCCAGTTTCCCCTCCACCTCTGGCTCGATGAAGCGATGGAAGGCCCCTACCCCGCCACTATCCTCCGTAATACCGTCGTCGTCTCCACCGGGGCCTGGATTCTCATCAAAGTTCAACCCATTATCGCCCTTTCCCCCTTCGGCTCCAGCGTGGTCTTTGCCATCGGGGCCGCCACCGCCGTCGGAACCAGTCTCATTTCCGTGGCCCAAATCGACGTTAAACGAGTCTTGTCCTATCTCACCAGTGCCTATCTGGGGATTGTCTTCATCGCTGTGGGGATTGGGGCCACTCAAGCCGCCCTCGGCCTACTCCTGACCTACGCCCTCGCCATGTCCCTACTGATTATGAGTACCGGGGGCATTGTTCTCAATAACATCACTCAAGACCTCACCCAGTACGGCGGTTTATGGTCTCGTCGTCCCATCTCGGGACTCTGCCTGATTGTCGGTGGCGTCTCCCTCGTCGCCCTACCTCCTTTTGGTGGCTTTTGGTCCCTGGTACAGATTGCCGATGCGCTCTGGGAAACTCGTCCAGGACTGTTCGCCGTCGTCTTAGCCGTCAACGCCATCGTCGCCTTTAGCGTGACTCGCCTCTTTGGACGGATGTTCGCCGGCGAATTGACCGACTTTACCCGTCGTTCCTCCGAAGGCTTATGGTTACTGGTTTTGCCGATGACCATCCTGACTGGCGTCACCCTACATCTGCCCCTATTGTTGGCTCAATGGCAGCTTCTCCCCGATTGGGCCATGGTGAATCGTTCTCTAGCTGTACTGCTCACTTGGTCGAGTTTGGTGGGAATTGGTTTAGGGGCTGTGGTGTATCTCAATCCCAACTGGAAAAAACCCGTTAAACTCAGCTCCCAAGCCATTCAAAATTTCTTTGCCTATGACTTTTATACGCCACAACTCTATAAAGGAACCATCATTTTTGCCGTCGATCGCATCTCCAAGGCCGTGTACTGGCTAGACCGCTATATCGTCGATGGGGCAGTGAACTTTGTCGGTTTTGCCACAGTCTTTGGCGGTGAAAGTCTCAAATACAACACCAACGGGCGATCGCAGTTTTACGCCTTCTCCATCATCCTCAGCGTCGCTATCTTCATCCTCCTAACCACTTTGCCCTACTTCTCGGGCCTCTAACCCCATAACGGCTGCTGATTTCCCCTGTTCCCTGTTCCCTGTTCCTTGTTCCCTGTTCCCTGTTCCCTG
>FSSI02000016.1:80098-90328 GCA_900149785.2 Phormidium lacuna HE10JO
CCCTGTTCCCTGTTCCCTGTTCCTTGTTCCCTGTTCCCTGTTCCCTGCTCCCTGCTCCCTGTTCCCTGTTCCCTGTTTCCTTCTTTTGCCTCTTGCCTTCCTAACAAACCATGCTAACCGCCCTTATTGTTATTCCTCTCATCGGAGCGTTACTCATTAGCTTCGTCAAATCTGGAACTACCGCCCGCAATTTGGCCCTAGGAACGGCCGGGGTCGCCTTCATCTGGACCATCTGGCTCATCAGTCAATTTGATTTGAGCAACAATGGCCTGCAATTTTCCGAATATCTGCCCTGGATCGATGCCATTGGCTTAAGTTATAGCCTCGGCGTAGATGGTCTGTCGATGCCCTTGTTGGCACTGAATGCCTTTTTAACGGCGATCGTGGTCTATAGTAGTGTCCCCAATATCGCGCGATCGCAACTCTATTACGCCCTCATTCTCCTCGTTAACGCCGGAGTCGCCGGGGCCTTCCTCGCCCAGAACCTATTACTTTTCGTTCTCTTCTTTGAACTGGAGTTAATCCCCCTCTATCTCCTAATCGCCATCTGGGGAGGCGAAAGACGGGGCTACGCGGGCATGAAATTTCTCCTCTACACCGCCGTCTCGGGAATCCTCATTCTCGCCGCCTTCCTAGGAGTGGTTTTCCTCAGTGGTAACCTCAACTTCGACTATGACAGCCTGGCCAGTCAAAACCTGTCCCAACGGGCGCAACTGATTATCCTTAGTCTCTTGTTAGTGGGATTGGGCATTAAAATTCCCCTGGTTCCCCTACATACCTGGTCCCCCGATGCCTACGTCGAAGCCTCTCCCCCCATCGCTATCCTTCTCGGCGGGATTTTAGCCAAACTGGGAACCTATGGCTTAATCCGCTTTGGCTTACAAATGTTCCCCCAGACTTGGTCTGTCGTCGCACCCGGATTAGCCGTGATTGGGGCCATTAGTGTGATGTATGGGTCCTTGAGTGCGATCGCCCAGCAAGACATCAAACGCATGGTCGCCTACAGTTCCATCGGCCATATGGGCTATATCCTCGTCGCCGTCGCCGCTGGAACCGAACTCAGCGTTCTCGGCGCCGTCGCCCAAATGATCGCCCACGGCTTAATTCTGGCCCTACTCTTTAACCTTGTCGGGATTGTCGAGAGCAAAGTTGGAACCCGAGAACTCTCCCTCCTTAACGGCCTCATGAACCCCGTGCGCGGCTTGCCCCTCGTCAGTGGCTTACTGGTAGCGGCCGGGATGGCAAGCGCCGGAATCCCCGGCTTAGTGGGCTTTGCCGCCGAGTTTATCGTCTTCCAGGGCAGTTTTCCCATTTTTCCCATTCCCACCCTCATTTGCATCCTTTCCTCCGGGCTAACAGCCGTCTATTTCGTGATTTTGCTCAACCGTACCTGTTTCGGCAAACTCGACAACAACCTCGCCTATTACGATCGCCTCACCTGGTCCGAACGAGTCCCCGCCCTCATCCTAACGGCCACCATCTTCTACTTTGGCCTACAACCCAACGCCCTCATTCGTTGGATGCAACCCACTACCACGGCGATCGCCTCCACCCTCCCCCCAACCCCAGAACTCATCGCCCAACACCCCCAACCCTAAACCGCCAGAAAGCAATCACAAGAGTCCGGCTAGGTACTACCTCTTAACTTCTTTCCCCCTTTTGCCTCTTGCCTCTTGCCTCTTGCCCTCTCCCCCCTATTCCCTGTTCCCTGTTCCCTATTCCCTTCTTCCCCCATGATCCAAACCACCACCAAACCCAGCCAAAACGCCCTTCCTCCCTCCCAGCATCCCTACGCAGACATCATTCATCGCTTGGAAGCGGGCGGTTCAATGCTTCCCGATACTCCAGAAAACTTGATGCAAATCATCGGCATCTATAAAGCCTATGCCGTTCCCATGGATTTCTACTGGCGGAACTTGCTTTATATTGCCGAACAAGTCTTTCTCAATCCCATTCCCGCCTTCAAATACTTCCTCCCCAAATCCTATTTAGACCGTCACAATAGCTACGCCGGCGACCAATCTGAACTGCGAATTTGGCGAGGAGGAGGCGAGGCCCATCCCGAACTCCTAGACTTTATCGAGCGAGGTGAAACCGGCAAAATGCCGAAACTGTTTCATCACCTCTGGCACGATCGCATCAACATGGAGTTTGCCGAAGCCTGTATGCGAGCCATGTTGTGGCATCAAGGAATGGGTGGACGCTTTAACGACTACCTCGAAAGTGACGAGTATATCGCCAACTGCGATCGCGCCATCCGCGCCTACTTCAAAGGAAATCCCCTGATGTTGGGACTCTATAAACTCTTCCCGACGATGTTTATCGAGCAAGTGCGACAACTGTCCTACTATGCCAACCTGGGGTTATTTTGGGAAGTCATGGCCCCGGTATTTTTTGAAATGTCAGACCTCTATGACGAAGGGAAAATGACCACCGTTCCCGAAGCTATGGAGTTTCTAATTAATGGCATTTTTGCCGTCGCCAGTCGTCCCATTTACCATCACGTCTATATTCGGGGCGAATGCTACGAAATCATCCCCAAATCTAAAGCCTTTACTTGGCTATACGAAGCCGCATTACCCTATGTAGAAGCCGTCTTTTACCGAACCGCACCCTTCCGAGGAACCAAATCCTATAACGCCCAAGCCAAACAAGTTCCCCAAGAACAGAAAGACTTTCACTATGGCATTCTTTACGCCGATGTCTTCCCCGTGGGGAGTGCTGGGATTCCCCCAACCTTGTTAATGCAGGATATGTTCCATTTTCTGCCCCCCTATTTACAAGAGTATTATCGTCAACATTGTCGGGGAGAAGATGACCAGTTAATTCAATTGGGGATTACCTTTCAGCGGTCTATGTATAATGTCACCTCAGCCGTGATTCAGTCATTACGTCAAGCTCTCCGTTATCCCCTGGATGACCCTAACCCTAAGCATTTACAGAAAAATCGTGACTTCTTTGAAGCACAAATGGATCGCTTTTTGCGTCCTGAAGCTCGCTTAGCCGATATCCAAAATCGAGACTACCGCTAAGATTGAAATTCTGCTTTTTTAGGGTGAGTAACGCATTGCTCACCCTATTTTTTTTGAACTTAAAACCCCCATTTTTAGGGGTTTGTATCAGTTATAGCAATCGAAAATTGGCCTAGGACAACTCTGAGTTGGGAGAGAATCCCCGACTTCTTGCCTCTTGCCATCCCCTCGGTGGGAGGGGTTAGGGGTGGGTTATGCCTCTTGCCTTTTTATCCCCTATTTTTTGTACTATTCAGACCAACTTTTGCTATAGCATCGACCCATCCGTTAACCAAAATATAAACTGGGTTTATTAAACTCTTAATTCCAGTTCAAACAAAGCTGTGAGATTCTAATTGAGGCAGTTTAAAACACCCAAAAACTAGCTGTTTTGCTGCCTAATTCCAATTCAATCCGACAATCAGCGGGAATCTCACCATCATGGCCATTCGACTCAACTCAATCGGAAGCTTTGAAACCGGAATATTTGACGAAAGCGCCGCAGAAATTGCCGCTCACGATCCAGCCAGCCAGCGCTTATTTGTCGTGAATGCCAATAGCGCTAGCATCGAAGTTTTAGATATCCGCGACCCCGGCAATCCCAGCAAACTCTTTGAGATCAACGCCACCAATCTCGGAGGGATTGCCAATAGTGTTGCCGTTAAGAATGGTCTGGTGGCCGTTGCCGTTGAAAATAATAACACCCAGGAACCGGGACTGGTGGCCTTCTATGACATCAACGGAACCCTTCTCAACACGGTCCCCGTGGGTGCCTTGCCCGATATGCTCACCTTCACCCCTGATGGTCAGACCATCTTAGTGGCCAATGAAGGGGAACCCAACGATGACTATACCATTGACCCCGAAGGCTCGGTGAGTGTCATTGATATCAGTGCCGGTGTCGCTAACGCCACAGTCCGCACCGCCGATTTTACCGCCTTTAACGATCGCCGCCAAGAACTCCTCGACGCTGGCCTGCGTGTCTTTGGTCCCAACGCCAGCGTCGCCCAAGATGTCGAACCCGAATATATCGCCGTGGCCCCCGGAGGCGATCGCGCCTTCGTGGCCCTACAAGAAAACAATGCCTTCGCCGTTGTCAACATTGCCGAAGCCCGGATTGAAGACATTGTTCCCTTTGGTTTCAAAGATCATAGCCGCCCCGAAAATGGTCTCGATGCCAGCGATCGCGACGACGCCATCAACATCACTAGCCACCCCAACCTCGTCGGGATGTATCAACCCGATGCGATCGACGTTTACGAAGCCAACGGGCAAACCTTCATCGTCACCGCCAACGAAGGCGATGCCCGTGATTACGATGGCTTCAGTGAAGAAGCTCGCGTCAAAGACATCACCCTCGATCCCGACGCGTTCCCGGATTTTTGGACCGTACAAGCCGACGAAAACCTCGGCCGCCTTACCATCACCACCGTGAACGGACGCAGCGACGGAACCTTCTTTGACGCCGATCTCAGCGGTGAATCCCAAGTTCCCGCCGTCGAAACCGATGCCAGCGGCCGCGCCGTCTTCAAACTGAACGATGACCAAACCGCCCTCCGCTATGACTTGAAAGTGGAAGGATTGGACTTCGGCCCCATTCTCGGACAAACTCCCCAAACTCCAGATACAGCCGATGATGTCACTCGGCTTCATCTTCACGCCGCAAGTGCTGGTGAGAATGGCCCAGTGGCCCTAGGGATTCTCGACCCCGCCCAAGATGCTGACTTCAGCGCCACCATTAACGAGGATGGCTCAACCACGCTCAGCGGCATCTGGCAAGACAGTGATGCCGCCAACCAAGCCCTCAGTACCTTTATTCCCAGTCTTCTCGCTGCCAGCCCCGATGACGAAGTGGGGTTATACGTCAATATCCACACCGAAGCAAACCCCGATGGAGAACTGCGGGGACAAGTCACCGCCACCGAAGCCTACGACAAACTCTTTGCCTTTGGCGCTCGGTCTTTTTCGATCTGGGATACCCAGGGCAACCTCATCGCCGATACCGGTTCGGACTTTGAACGCATTACCGCTGAGCAGTTCCCAGATAACTTCAACTCCGACAACGACGAGAATAGTTTTGATACACGCAGTGACAACAAGGGGCCAGAACCCGAAGGCGTGGCGATTGGTCAAGTCAATGGACGTTCCTATGCCTTTGTAGGGTTAGAACGCATGGGCGGAATCATGACCTATGACATTACCGACCCCAATAATCCTGTTTTCGTCAATTACCTCAATAACCGCAACTTCAATGGCGATCCTGAAGCCGGAACTGCTGGGGATTTAGGACCTGAGGGGCTAATTGTCCTTCCCTCCCAGGAGAGTCCTACCGGTGAATCCCTAATCGTTGTGGCGAATGAAGTGAGTGGCAATACGCGGCTGTTTGATATTAGCTCGGATGAGGCACCGACTCCCCCCACCACACCTTCCTCGAACCGTTGGCAGATTCTTCATGCGTCCGACTTAGAAGGCGGTGTGGGAGCGATCCAAGATGCGCCCAATTTTGCTGCTGTGGTGGAAGGGTTGGAACTCGAGGCCCAAAATCAGGGAGTTAACTCGATTCTGCTTTCTGCTGGCGACAACTATTTACCGGGACCGTTTTTTGCAGCGGCTGGAGATGGCTCGGTTCGCGAGACGCTACAAGGGGTCTATAGCGATTTGTTTGGCGTTAACTTGTCTGATATCCGGGAAGGGGTGGGCCGCTTTGATATCACCAACGCCAATGTCATTGGCTTTGATGCTTCGGCGGTAGGGAACCATGAATTTGATGCTGGAACCAGTACCTTGGCTGACATTATTGGTCCTGATATCCGGGGTGATGGGCCAGAGGATGTCCGTTGGTTAGGGGCGCAATTCCCCTATCTCTCAGCTAATTTGGACTTCTCGAACAGCAATTTAGGAGGGTTAGCGACCTCTGAGATTCTCCCGAGTACGGCGTTTGCTTCAACTCCGGAGGACTTGGACGCTGCTGGGGCCGCGCCTAAACTGGCGCCAGCGACGATTATTAAACGCAACGGCGATCGCATCGGCGTAGTCGGCATTACAACCCCGATTGTGGAGACGATTTCCTCTACGGGAGATGTGGCAGTCATCGGCCCTAACAGCAATGATATGGCGGCCTTGGCCAATGTGGTTCAACCCACCATTGACCAACTGCTCGGACAGGGAATTAACAAAATTGTCACCGTCAGTCACTTGCAGCAGTTCCAACTCGAACAAGAGCTAATTCCCTTGCTGCGAGGGGTGGATGTGGCGGTTTCGGGTGGCTCAGACAGTCTTCTGGCCAATCCGGGAACGCGGCTACGGGCCGGCGATACGGCGGCACTGCCCTATCCTGTTCTCAGCAACAATGCTGATGGCGAACCGGCGGTGATTGTCAGCACCGATGGCGAGTATTCCTATGTCGGTCGTCTGGTGGTGGAGTTTGATGACAATGGCGTGCTACTCCCTGGGAGTATTAACCCCAATGAAAGCGGCCCCGTTCCCAGTGATGCTCAAGGCGTGAGTGAGATTTGGAGTCAGGCGGCTCCCGGTGAAGACCCGTTTGCTCCTGGACGTAAGGGAGCTGTGGTGCGTCAACTGACGGATGCTGTACAGGGGGTCGTCACGGCCAAGGATCAGCAGATTTTCGGGACTAGCAGCGTCTTTATTGAAGGTCGCCGCGAGAAAGTTCGCACGGAGGAAACAACCTTGGGCAATTTGACGGCTGATGCTAATCTCTTTGCGGCTCAGCAGGTTGACCCAAGGGTTCAGGTGTCTCTGAAAAATGGCGGTGGGATTCGCGCTGCCATTGGCGAAGTCATCGGAGATAGTGGTGATTTGGTTCCTCCGCAAGCTAATCCTCTTTCGGGTAAGGAAACGGGCGAGATTTCCCAGTTGGATATTGAAAACTCGCTGCGCTTTAATAATGAATTGACGCTCTTGACCCTCACCGCTGAGCAGGTACGGCAAGTTCTCGAACATGGGGTTGCTGAAACGGCTCCAGGTCAGACCCCGGGACGATTCCCTCAGGTGGGGGGTCTCTCGTTTAGTTTTGATGCTACGTTACCTCCGGGCCAGCGGGTGCGATCGGCGGCGATCGTGGATGAGTCGGGTGATATTGTTGATCCGTTGGTGATTGGTGGTGAGATCTTCGGCGATGGCGATCGCCCCATCCGCTTAGTGAGCCTCAATTTCTTGGCTGAAGGCGGCGATGGGTATCCGTTCGATGACTTTGTGGCTCAGAATCCGGCGTTTGCCAATGTGGTGGAGTTACCGGATATCTTGACGGAGGCGGGTGCAGCCACGGCGGCAACCCCTGGCTCGGAACAGGATGCCCTGGCAGAGTATTTACTCACGTTAGGACCGTTCATGGAGCCGGAAACCCCCGCTCAAGCGGACACTCGTATTCAGGGGCTAACTGAACGGGAAGATGGGGTGTTTGACCCGTTAACGGGGATGGAGACCAATGAGGTGGTTCGTCTCTTTATTGACACGCAACAACCCATCAATTTTGGGAAGTTTGTCGCTTTTGTCAATTCGGCTCAAGCTGGCTTCCGGGGCGACAATGGCTTAGGGTTCTTGTTTGGCGGCCAGGTTGATGGCATTTTCGAGACCGGTGCTGATTCTTTATCGGGTCAGGGGCAACCGTTTTTGAGTGATGTCTTGGATTTGAGTTGAGGGTTAGTGTGAGTTGAGTCGCCGTCCCAAGGCGGGCGGCGGCTGGGAGTTCGACCCGAGGGCAGATCGTTCTTCAGAACTCAGATTATAGAGCCTGAACACAGCTTCGTTGCAGGCTGGTAAATCCCGCCTTAAAGCGGCCTCAGCCAACTCTCGCCGTAGTGGCTCGGGTACATTAGCCCAATTAGGAAGGCGAATCCGACGTAGGTACTGGGCTTGAAAACGTAGGAATCCCCCGCGCATTTTCGTGGAATAGGTTTCCACAAAAAGACGACTCACCGCCGAACGTAGGACAGCTTGTAAGGCCCGTAAATCCCACTCTTGGGAGGTGACATAGTAGAGATTATGATGGGGATAAAGCGTTCCTCCTTCAAAGACGATATGAGCCTCTCCCTTGATATCGGGAATTAAGAGCTTTGGCTTCGTGGCTAGGCTGGGAGTAATGCGATCAATCGTCCGATACCATTGGCTGGGCGTTTTCTGCGCACAGTGCCGTTTGGCGATCGCCCCCCGGCGATCTTCAAGATAACGTCTCAACCGGGGATAGTCCTCTAGGTTAACCAATCCACCCGACTCAGCAAACGGATTAATAACCCCTTTTCCTCGCCATTGCACCTCCCCCGAGGCAATATCTTTCGTCGTTACTAAGGGCAGCTTGCGATCGCCTTCCACGTCCAGCGCCTCGAAGTCCCCGATAAATGCCTGATCAGCACCCGTCGCCACACCAATTCCCACTTTACATCCCACGGCTTCTAGGGCGGGAAAGCATTGCTCCAAACGCCGGATCAGTGCCACCTGCTCTGATGACTCTAGCAGCCACGGCTGAGCAGCATCGGTCACCGTGGCTAGTTCCTGCACCATCGTAGACTTCTTCGACAAAACCGGTGCGCGGAGTACGTCCGCCAACTGAGTCAAGGCGGCTGTCTCAATCATTGGACGATAAGCCAACCGAGTCGCCTCCGCCTTTTCCCGAGTGATGACCGTAATGGCGGGATAGGCCACAACCTGAGAGTGGAATGCCGGGGTATCGACCATATCGACGTAAATCTTCAGGTAGAACTGTTCAGCGATGAGACGCCGCAATGGCCCACCATAACGATTCTTCATCCAGCGATCAGAACAAATCAGGCCCAGATGTCCCTGATTCGACAATACAGACAGCATCCGCTCGATGAAGGGAATGTAATACCATTTTTCAAAAAGTGTGCCATAGATGTCTGTAGGGGCGAACCGCAAGTGGCGCGCCCTCTTCGGTGTGTATGTCTGGCAAGGATTTCAAAAAATGGTATAAATATCGGCCCGGTCAAACATCGTTCGGTAGCGGTTGCGGTATGCTGCCAGTAGAGGCGCGGGAATTAGCTCAGGACGGATATAGGGTGGATTGCCTACCACAACTTCAAACTCTCCATCGAGGGGAGTCAGTAAGAAATCTCCCTGTGACAACCAGCGGTTGCTTAAAGTAGTAGCTGTTTTCGAGTCAAGGCCGTCCGACTTCAGAAGGTTAATAACTGCCGCAGTGGTGTGTTTAAACGAGGTATGGTGCAGTTCAACGGCCCGGATGGCATTACTGAGGTCATCTAAGGCTACACCGTTGCTTTGAAATGCCCGCCACGCTTTCAATAACCGTTTGATAATCGCCAGCAAAAAATCACCGCGACCGAATGAGGGTTCCAACAGCCGCATGGTGTGTAGGGGCTGCTCTTCGCGGTAGCCAACGAGATCCAAGATGAACTCCACCACCTCCTGGCGGGTGAAGATGGCGCCCCGTGCATCGGCTTGGGGATTGCAGGCTAACTGCTCAATCGCTGCCTGCACCTGGGGACTGACACTATGAGAATTGGGGAGATCGAGGCTCAGTTGTCTGAATGGCAAGAGGGGTCTTGTTGGTATGAATGGCTCGCTATAGGTGATTGTATACTGCTGCGATCGCCCATCACTTGATTGAGATCAATCTCGCTAATGAGCCATCTGGCACGTCGTTTGCTCTCTCCCCTCAAAGACAATGGCACAATAGAGACAATCGAAGACCCTCGTCATGGCAATTATCGATTTTCCTTTCAATGACCCCCACCTGGCATCTGCCGAGGTGGGGGAGTGACCGGAGATAACCCGGTCGTAGCTGCGAATCGGCCATTGAGGTGCATACGGCAACACGTCCGGTTGCTTCTCTAAACCGGATTATCTGTAAGGCCCTGGAATCTCAGGGAGTGGGGTTAACCCAGACACACCGTATGTACTGGCTTAAGAGACCTGTAGTTTAGGAATTATCTTCCATGCAACGTATCCCTGTCCAAAACCCGGATGGGACTCCCGCCATGCCCACCAAGCGCCATCGCGCACAGCGATGGGTAGAGCAAGGCCGAGCAACATGGGTCAAAACAAATCTCCGCCTTAAGGCCGTGCGCTTAAAAGCCGAACCATCAGGTCGTAAGACTCAACCCATTGTGGTTGGTGTCGATCCCGGCAAACTCTATTCAGGGATTGCCGTTCAATCGGCTAAAGCGACCCTATTTCAGTCCCACCTAGAACTCCCCTATCTCAAGGTGCGGGAGCGGATGGA
>FSSI02000048.1:0-22777 GCA_900149785.2 Phormidium lacuna HE10JO
CTAGAGGGTATCTATAAAGAAAAGATTAAGAGGTGAGGCGTTGAAGCATCAGAGCGGTCATCGCTTGATAGACAAAGCACTCACTCATTTGAGGCAGACGCTCGTAATCCTTACTCAAACGTCGGTGCTTTCCCAGCCAAGCTAAGGTACGTTCGACAACCCAGCGTCGTGGCAAAACGGCAAAGCCGGGTTCTGTCCGTTCGACCACCTCGAGTTCCAAGTCACAACCGTGAGCAACTCGCTGTAACGTCTCGCCGCGATATCCTTGGTCAGCCCAAACCTTCTCCAGAGTGGGTTCAACGAAGCTGCTCTCGCCCAATAACATTCGGGCTGAGGTAGAATCGGCAAGATTGGCGGCATGAGAGAAGACAACAATCACTAACCCCAATGTATCTACGAGAATATGTCGCTTGCGTCCGTTGACTTTCTTGCCACCATCATATCCTCGCTCACTTCCTCCGACGTCCGTCGTTTTCACCGATTGACTATCAATGATACTGGCGGTGGCTGTGGGGTGGCGCTGTTTTTTTTTTCCGCAGTTCCTGTCTTAGCTGCTGGTGAATCCGCTGCCAGACTCCCTTTTTTTCCCATTTGCGCCAATATCCATAGACGGTTTTGGCCGGTGGAAAGTCGTTGGGCAGATATTGCCAGGCACAACCGGTTCGACAGATATATCGGATCGCGTTGTAGACGGCTCTCATATCTACGGTTCGTTTTCTGCCCCGACCTCGTTCTGACTTGGCACGGGGCAGAAGGGGTTCGATGATTTCCCATTCAGCATCACTCACGTCGCTGGGGTATCCTCGTTGCATCATAGCTCTGTCGGTTTGGCTTCTCTTCTTTTATGCCTCCTTTAACCCCTCCTCCTGGCTTCTCTTTATATTTTCTTAACAGACACCGTCTAATTTCAAACAATTTCAAATAAATCAAACAAATCAAACAAAAATAGTTGAGGACGCTGGTTGACTAACGATGTGCAATAGCAGTTGGCTAAAATTCATGCCTACAAAGACATTAGGGTCGCTATACCTGAAAAGTGTCAACCTGCGATCGAGATATCTTTTATGTAAACTTTACCTAGCCCCCACGAGAAAGCTCACGTTGTAATCTCTGATTCAACGCTGAGATGAATCGGGGGAGTTCCCATGGTATAATCACACCAGATAACTAAGTCACCCATGTTAGTATTTGAGGCAAAACTGAGGGGAACCCAAAAGCAGTACGAACGGCTGGATGAAGCTATTCGCACTGCTCGGTTTGTCAGGAATAGTTGCCTGAGATACTGGATGGATAACAAGGGAGAAAAAGTCGGGAGGTATGAACTGAGTGCCTACTGTGCTGTTCTAGCCAAGGAATTTCCTTGGGCCAAAAAGCTAAACTCAATGGCTCGTCAAGCCTCAGCAGAACGGGCTTGGACAGCTATAGCCCGTTTCTACGATAACTGCAAGAAAAAGGTTTCCGGCAAAAAGGGGTTCCCTAAATTCAAGAAGTATAAAACTCGCGATTCAGTTGAGTATAAGACATCAGGCTGGAAACTATCAGAGGATAGAAGGACGATTACCTTCACCGATGGTTTTAAGGCTGGCAGCTTCAAGACGTGGGGAACTCGGGACTTACATTTCTACCAGTTAAAGCAGATTAAACGGGTAAGAGTAGTCCGTCGCGCTGATGGCTATTACGTCCAGTTCTGTATTGACCAAGACAGGGTAGAGAAGCGAGAACCAACGGGAACTGCAATCGGCTTAGATGTTGGCTTAAATCATTTCTACACTGACTCAGATGGTCAAACCGTAGAAAATCCCAGACACCTAAGAAAGTCTGAGAAAGCACTTAAACGCCTTCAACGTCGATTGGCTAAGACCCAGAAAGGCTCTAAGAATCGACAGAAAGCTAGAAATAGATTAGGGAGAAAGCACCTCAAGGTAAGTCGGCAACGTAAAGACTTTGCCGTGAAGACGGCATTGTGCGTAGTCCAGTCTAACGACTTGGTAGCCTATGAAGACTTGAAAGTGCGAAACATGGTGAAGAACCATAATCTCGCTAAATCTATTTCAGATGCTGCCTGGTCAACCTTCCGTCAGTGGATGGAGTATTTTGGCAAGGTGTTTGGGGTGGCAACAGTTGCTGTTCCTCCTCAATACACGAGCCAGAATTGCTCTAACTGTGGGGAGAAGGTTCAGAAATCTCTATCAACAAGAACCCACCGCTGTCCCCATTGTGGATTTGTTGCTGACAGAGACCACAATGCAGCTATTAATATCCTTGAATTAGGATTAAGTACCGTAGGGCATACGGAAACTCACGCCTCTGGAGATATCGACCTCTGCCTTGGTGGGGAAACTCCTCAAAGTAAGTCGAGTCGCAGAAAGAGGAAACCTCATCAGTGATGGTGGGAATCCCACACTATATTCTTTGAATTAGTGTGGGAGGATGTCAAGCTATAAACTTCATACTAGCGCCTTTTTTAGATAGTGTTTGATTTCTCCCTTGGAAGTCAGCTCGGCCCTACCCCGACTGGATTCCCCTTCAGCGGACACAAGGTGTACCCCGACATTGTTCTTTTGTCTTTTTCCATGAAAACCCTCATCCTCTCCTTTCTACTACTCTTCATGCCCATCTCCATTGCCGCCGAATGGCTGCATTGGGATGCTACCGTGATTTTTCTAACCGCCGCCGTGGCCATCATTCCCCTCGCCGCCTGGATGGGAACCGCCACCGAAGAACTGGCCGTCGTCGTTGGTCCCACCGTCGGCGGACTGCTGAACGCGACTTTTGGCAACGCCACGGAACTGATTATTGCTCTGATTGCCCTGCGGGCTGGTCTAATTGATGTCGTCAAAGCCAGTATCACCGGCTCAATTCTCAGTAACCTGTTGCTGGTGATGGGATTTTCCATGTTTTTGGGCGGACTTCGCTATAAATCCCAAAACTTTCAATCGGTGATTGCCCGCCTCAACGCCTCAGTGATGAACCTCGCCACCGTGGCCATCCTGGTTCCGACTGCTGTCGTCGCCACCTCCCAAGGCATCTCTGAACTAACGATTCAGAAACTCTCTAGCATCGTGGCGGTGATTCTCATCATTGTCTATGGTTTGACGCTGCTGTTTTCCATGAAAACCCACGCCTATCTCTGTGACGTAGGAGAAGCTGAAAACGAGCTAGAGTCCGGGGAAGCCGGAGAAACGCCCAATGTCTGGTTTTGGTCTGTGGTCTTACTCCTCTGTACCCTAGCCGTAGCCTATGAGTCCGAGTTACTGGTGGGATCGCTGGAAGTGGCCACCGAAGAACTGGGACTGACGGCCCTGTTTACCGGGGTGATCCTAGTTCCCATTATTGGCAACGCCGCTGAACACGCCACGGCGGTGACTGTCGCTATGAAAAACAAGATGGATTTATCCATGGCCGTGGCCATGGGATCAAGTTTGCAAATTGCCCTGTTTGTTGCCCCAGTTCTGGTGTTGGCGGGCTGGCTATTTGGTCAACCAATGGATTTGAACTTCAATCCTTTTGAGTTGGTGGCCGTGGTGGTGGCGGTGGTCTTGGCTAACTCTGTCAGTTCCGATGGTCGTTCCGATTGGCTCGAAGGGGTGTTGTTACTAGCGACCTATCTGGTGGTGAGTGTGGCCTTTTTCTATCATCCCGTCTAACCTGTTCGTTTCGCTTGGGCGACGGACGGTTAACCGTCCCCGGTCTGAGATCCCTTGGGCGATCGCCTGGTTAAGATAGAGTTGGCGCAATCATTAAGATTTATTACGTTATGCTCGTCTCATCCTCGCGATTGGAGGGTTTTAAGGAGTTTCTACGGGATAAACTCCTGTTTGGCAATGAGCCAACCCCGGAACTCATTGCTATCCTCCTGGTGTACTTTGTCCAGGGCATTTTAGGCTTAGCCCGCCTGGCGGTAAGTTTCTTCCTGAAAGATGACCTCGGGCTTAGTCCCGCTGAAACCTCAGCCCTGCTGGGGATTGTAGCCCTCCCCTGGATGATCAAGCCTCTGTTTGGCTTCATCTCCGATGGCCTGCCCATTTTTGGCTATCGTCGCCGTCCCTATTTGATTCTGTCGGGATTGCTGGGAACCCTCTCCTGGGTGCTGCTGGCCACGGTCGTGACCCGGCCCTGGCAGGCGATCGCCGCCATTTCCCTCGGGTCCCTCTCCGTGGCCTTCAGTGATGTCATTGCCGACTCTTTAGTCGTCGAACGAGCCCGCAGCGAGTCCCAAAGTGAGGCCGGGTCGTTGCAGTCCGTGACCTGGGCCGCTTCCGCCCTTGGCGGCTTAATTACCGCCTATCTCAGTGGTTCCCTCTTAGAAATCTTCAGCAGCCGCAGTATTTTCCTCATTACAGCCACCTTTCCCCTGATTGTCTCCGGGGTAGCCTGGCTAATTGCAGAACAACCCATTGGCGATCGCGAAGCGTGCGGGAACCGCAATCGCCCCGACTTCAGCGGCGTGAAAACCCAACTGAGTCAACTGAAAGCCGCCATTTCCCAAAAATCAATTTGGCTGCCGACGGCCTTTCTCTTTCTCTGGCAAGCCACCCCTACCGCTGACTCGGCCTTTTTCTACTTCACCACCAACGAACTCGGGTTTCAACCGGAATTTTTAGGACGAGTCCGTCTCGTCACCAGTTTGGCCTCCCTGGTGGGAATTTGGCTATTTCAGCGTTTCTTTAAAGCCGTTCCCTTCCGCAAGATTTTTGTCTGGACCACCATCCTCTCAGCGGTGTTAGGGATGAGTGCCTTGCTGCTGGTGACTCATGCCAACCGGGCGATCGGGATCGATGACCATTGGTTCAGCCTCGGCGACAGTCTCATCCTAACGGTGATGGGCCAACTGGCCTTTATGCCGGTTCTCGTCTTAGCGGCCCGTCTCTGTCCCAGTGGTGTAGAAGCCACCTTATTTGCCGTCTTGATGTCCGTGTCGAACATTGCCGGGATGGTCTCCTATGAATTGGGTGCAGTTCTCATGCACTGGCTCAATATCACCGAATCTAACTTTGAGAATCTCTGGCTATTGGTGACTTTAACCAACCTCAGCACCTTGTTACCCCTACCCTTCATCCACTGGCTACCAGGGGATAATGCCTCCGGCGGCGGTGATGGCCGCCACCACCCCGAAGTCTCTGAACCATCCCCCCTAGACTCAGAAACCGTCGAAGGGGTCACCGTCTAAGATCCCGATCGCATCCCAGGGAACAGGTACTTAAAAGAAAGTGCCACAATAGAACTAACCATGTCCGACTCCCGACCGACTCTCTCCCAGGACTCGTTTGCTGTTCCCATGAGCCAATTTCCCCAATTTGCAGACCGGGGGTATCACGTCCAGCGTCAACTCGGCCAAAACCGAGCCGGTGGACGGATGACCTATCTCGCCCAACCAGACCACTCCCCGGACCCCGTTGTCCTCAAACAATTTCTCTTTGGGGATGCGGCCCAATGGTCGGCCTATGACAGTTGTGAACGGGAAATTCAGGTCTTGAAGGGGTTAGATCACCCCGGGATTCCCCGCTATCTCGACTCCTTTGAGACTGAAAACGGCTTTTGTTTAGTGCAAGAGTATAAACCGGCTCCCTCCCTGGCTCAGAGGCGGAGTTTTTCCCCGGAAGAGGTCAAAGAGATTGCGATCGCCCTCCTAGAAATTCTCGTCTATCTACAAAACCGCATCCCCCCGGTCATTCACCGAGACATCAAACCAGAGAATGTCCTCGTCTCGGAACAACCCACCTCCAAGGGCCTACAAGTCTATCTCGTCGATTTTGGCTTTGCCCGCATTGGCCAGGGCGATGTCGCCATGAGCAGTGTCGTCAAGGGAACTCTGGGATTTATGCCCCCAGAACAACTGTTTAACCGTCCTCTGACCGAGGCCTCAGACTTATACGGCGTGGGAGCGACGTTAATTTGCCTGTTGACGGGAACGAAATCTCAGGACATTGGGGAGTTAATGGACGATCGCTACACCATCGATTTTGAGTCTCGGGTTCCCAAACTGAGTTTGCGCTGGGTAGACTGGTTAAAGACCCTAGTACAACCAGCTCCGAGCGACCGATATACCAATGCTGCCGAGGCGTTAGCTGCCCTCAACCCCATTTATGTCAATCGTGTGCCTCACGTGGTCGCCAAGCCCGATTCTGTGGTCTTAGAGGCAACGCAGTTAGGGCAACAGATTGCCGAAACGGTGATGTTGAAGAATCCCGTTCCTGACACCGTGTTACAGGGTCGTTGGCGAGTCTTACCACACCCGAAAGACCCCCCCAGTCGCCCCGGAACCCATCATTGGCTGCGGGTAACCCCGGATTCCGTGGAGGGAGACCAGGTGTTATGTCGGGTGCGAGCCAACACCGGTAAGTTGGTCGCCAATTGCGTCTATGAGCGGCGTTTAGTCTTTGAGAGTAATGCTGAACCCCAACAGTTGGAACTGGCGGTCACGGTGAAAACGGCCCCCGCTCCAGTCCGGCTTCCGGCGTTACCCACAAAACGGCTTGGGGTGTTGTTTGTCTCCGCCACCGTTCTCTCATTTGGGGTTCATATTTGGTGGGGGGCTGTCGTGGCACTGGCGGACTCTCTCGCTCAGACTCTTGATAAACTGTCATAGGGGGCGATCGCTCGCAGAGAAACCGCTCAACGGGTGACATCGTCGTCAACACTGGGACCATTGCATCATGACCAAGGACACACAAGCCAATTCAGCCCCGTCTTCTCCCTCTCCCTCTCCTCCCCCTCCCGAGGAACAATCCACTCGGGTTCAGCATCAATCCTCTCAGAGTCAAGTGGGTGGTCAATCCCCAATGCAATCTCAAACTGGCCCCTTACAAAAACCAAATTCTCCGGATGAGCCAGCTTGGTCATTGCATCTATTTGAAGATCAGAAACTCTGGTTCACAATCGCAGTCTTAATTGTACTGCCGATTCTCCTGAGTTCACTGCTCTTAGAACTCATTACCCTCTCAGGAATCATGATTCACTGGGTGATGAGGGGCATGATGTTCCTGGTGTTGATGATGATTATTGGTGTTCTTTTTGTCACCATTCCAGTAATACTCATTTGGGGAATTGTGGAGACCTTTCGCTTTATGCACCGTCGTGGTTTTGGTGATTTTACGGCGATCGCGCTTCCTCTGTCTACCGTCGCTTTTGGCATCAGTTTAGGCTCTCTCTTGCGTCCTGACAGCTTTGTGCCGCTTTGGTCTATGGTCACAGTGCTGACGGCCATTCCCCTTGGAGTCATGCTCATCTATCAACCTCTACGTCGTTCGTATCAGTTGAATAAATATCGGAAGTCTCAAAAACATCTAATTCAACCTTAAGAATTAGCCCATACATATCATAGCAAAAGTTAGTCTGAATAGTACAAAAAATAGGGGATAAGAAGGCAAGAGGCAAGAGGCAAGAGGTAGGGGATTTTCTCCCAACTCAGAGTGTTCTAAGCCAATCTTCGATTGCTAGACATAATCATACCGATAACCATAGCCCATCATACATAATCGATACATCATAAATAATCGCTTAAATAACGGTAAGCATAATACATAAAAACATAAGATAAAACTTGTCGGGTGGACTATTCATTAACCACCCGACGGGTGCTTATTGCCTCAACTCGTGCAAACACAAATACTTCATTCCGTTGATAGCGAACCTCAAACTCAGGCCGTTGCAAAAAATAAAGAATCAAATCTCTCGCTAACGCCTCCGTTGCTTTCCAAGGATGGCGACCATTGAGAACCACATAATCGGGAGTCTCCAAATCAATCGGCAGCGGACTAGGATGGCCCAATAACAACAGCGTTTCCCGATGCGTCAAATGCGGGGCCAAATAATTATCCGTCAACACCCGGGCCTGGGGGGGAACCAACGCCACCGCCTCCCGTGTTGCCTGCCAAGTCTCCAAACTCCCAAAGCCTCGTAATAGCTTATTGGGATTGGCCAACAGCAAAAAAGCCACCAAACACCACAGCATCACCCCACGATAGCCTAACTTACGCCATAATCCTTCTCTGGCGGCGATCGCATCCACCACCGCCACAAACAAAAACGGTAACAGCGGCACCCCATACTGATGTTCCAACGTCCGTTGCAAAGGATGTTCCGCCAACAGATTCAACCCCAACGTCGGCAACAATCCCAGCAGCGGGGCCAACCGACGCCACGACAACCCCCACAACACCGGTAACACCACCATCCCCACATACACCAAACTCTCCATCGAGACCAACTTTCCCCAAAACAACTGAGGCTGAACCAACAAATTCAGCAAAATCTCCCCCAGAGAATCCCCCAAATAGCCATAGCGAAAGAGGGCCTCAACCCCATCAGGACGAAACGTGGGAATCAGAACCTGTGTCACCCAGACAAACCAAACTCCCCCCAACCCCAACGCCAGCCAACCATAGCGGCCACCCGTCTTCCATCGGCGGTTCTCAAACAGCAGCCACCAAATCCCCATCGCCGCCACCGTCAGCGATAACACCGCCTTACATCCCAACACAAACAGCAGCAACGCCGTAAACCCCAAAACACTCCCACCCTCTCGGGCCAACCAAACCGCCGCCAGTAACCCCGGAACCGCCATCACTTCTGGGTCAAAATCAAACAAATTGACATTAAACACCAAAGGATAGGCCCAAAACGCCACCGCCAACAGCGTCGCCGTTCCATCACCTATCCCCCGTTGGCGGGCCAAGGCCCAAACCATCACCCCTCCCAACGCCAGAGAAATCCCCTGAATCGCCAACAACCAATGGACATCGGCCCAGAGACGATAGAACCCTGCCAACAGATACAAACTATAATCCCCATGGCCACCCAACACATGGTGACCCCAAAACGAGACAATAGGCGTTTCCCCCCGACTGATTAAATAAATCGCCTGGTCAAAAAAGCCCAAATCCATCGCCGTTGACTTAAACAAACCGTGGCGGAGACTGCTACAGACAAACAACCCCAGGGCCACCAAACCAGCCAACGCCATCACTCGCCGCCGAAATAGTCCCCTCGCAACTTGACTAATCTTCAACACGAGAAATCTCCTCCGCCATCGCCGGCTGTTCCTGAAACTCACCCAAGCCATATCCCTGTAACGTCACCCGAATCCGGGGCTGAAATAGACCCCGATTGAGGGTTGAGAATTTAAAGCTATAGGTACGCGGCGGTAATTGTCCCTGGAAAAAGGCAAACGCCTCCCCATCATGGCGGGGAAGATGACTTAACCAAACCCCATTCTCCGCATTCGCCACCAAAATGCGATAGGTTCGTTCCTCTCCCGACATATCCCGAACCGTCATCATCACCGGTGGAACCCGAAACAGGGATTTCGCCAACCGTCCCCAAAATGAATGTTCAATCTCAATCGAGGCCCGAACCATCTCCCCATCCTCGGCCGTAATTTGGGCAAAATCATCCCACACGACCGATAACTCGCGGCGTTCACGTTCCTCGCCACAACGAGATTCAGCCAGAGGTTCTAAGACCATTAAATTGGGCAAAACAGGAAGTTGAACTAACTCCGGGACTTGGGGGGATATCCCATAATGGCACGTGTAATATACGGCTGTGGCCGGGGCATCGAAAAAGGGATGTCGGCCATCGACGGTATGGAAGTTATATAACAAGAAATCCCGAGGCGAGTTGGCGAGGCTATCGCGGTTGGCGTTATCGAGATAGGGGGTATAGGCCGCTTGGGATTGAAACACCGGCCGAGGCTGCCAATTGAGGCCATTGGCGGCCACCATAGAGGTTTCTCGGGGAATAATATCCACTGAAGCGTCAGCAATCACTTCGCGAACTGGGGCCGGAAGTATCACATCTTGCAAGTTTTCTGCACTTTGGTCTAATAAGTCGGCTTTCAGGGATGTGGGATTCCAGAAATCGTTAAAATGCTTGGCCACAATAGCCGGGGCGAGAGGACGAACCAAGTTGGTGGGGTAATAGTCGGCAAAGAGATTCGTATAATAGTTATGAAATACGAGACAGAGGACGAGACTATAGAGATGGAGACTATAGGCGAACTTTTTCCAAAATCCAGGGCGAATTTGTAGGGTACAAAGGGCAAAAATCAAGGGCATACTAAAGATAAACCGCAGTCCATGAGCGCCTTGACGTACAAAGCCATGTTTAAAGGTTAACAGCGTTAGCAAAATCATCGCCACTGAAAAACTGGGGTTTCCAGATTGGGCAACCAGCAGCAGTAGCCAGAAAAGTCCCAGCAATTCTAAGAAAACTAGGGTGAGTTCAGTGGATGACCCAACATAACTCATCCCCCCGGAATAGCCAGCGGTAATGTGAGAGTAGCCGTTGAGATAGTCTAAGAGAGAGGGTTGAGACAGGAGGATAATGACGGCTAAACTGATGCCATACAGAAGGCGAGGTGTAAATTGAGAAATTTGTTGCAGTCGAGGATGAGCGGTGAGAATTTTCGGGATGACGGCGACACCAATCACAACGGATGCGACTAAGGAGAGGATAACTGTTAGCCAGTTACCAAAGTTGCCAACCTGTAAAAATAGGAAGGCGGTTGTAGCGGTTGCGAGTTGGGAATCGAGAAGGAGTAAGAGATTTTTGCGGACTCCGATGCGGTTGCGTAACCCTAAGAGGACTTGAATGGAAAAGAAGATAAATAGGGAGACGGAGGCTTGCAATCCCATCGAGACTTTACTATGTAGGAGAAAGCCACCCACTGCCCCGATTCCTACAGCCCAATAATGGGCTTGTTTGCCTTGCCAAATTTCCCGAAAGGAGAGCAAAATAATGATAATATATAGGGTTTGATATTCGGTTTGTAGGGCTTCGTAAAAATCAGAAATAAAATAGGGAAAGCTAAGACTGATAGCAATCGCGAGCTTTTCGAGGGAATGGCGCGATTTAAGAATGCGCCAGATCGCAACGGTAAATAAAATAAGATGAATGAGGATTTTAAAGAGAAAGATATCCCAAAAGTTTTGTTCTAAGACGGCGCCTCGCACGAGATAGCCGAATGAACCGTAGGTAAAAATAATATCTTTGCCAAAAATAACATTGTTGGCGGCGAGTTGACTAATGCCATATTTCCAGGAGGGGTCTAATCCAGTCCCAATGGGTCGAGGAATGGGGAGGAATGCAAAAAACAGATAAATTGTCAAAACTCCACAGATCAACTTAATGATTTGATCTGGGTGAATTGTAATGGAAATGGGTTTCATGTTGGCTTAGGTTTTTCTCCTTGATAATGTTGTCTCCTCTATAATGTTGGTGGTTTCCGATGTTTTGACCTTTGTTCCCACCGTCTCATCCCGAGTTCAAGTCCGATGACCATCAGCAGCCAGAAGGCGGGCAACACGGGACGAAGATAGCGATCGCCGGCTCCGACGGACCAACTGGTAACATCGATATAGGCCACCAATAGCACCCGCACGACAATACACCATAGCAGTAGGCCCGCGCCAATGAGCCGCCCCTGAGAGGCGCTGAGTCCCCCCCCAATCCACCCCAAGACCGCCAAGCCCAAGAGAACTGGGAACAGCCACTGATAAAGCTGAGAGACGGCGGTAATTAAAGCATCTTTAACCTGATTCCCCGGCAAAGAACGAGCCTCGATAAAATCGGCCGCTTCTCGGGTAATCTCACGATAATAGCGCTCTCGTAGCTCAATATCTTCGAGTCCTGAATCGAGCCGTAATACCAAGGAACTGCGCGTTAATTGATAGCCGAGTTCGCCACTGCGACGTAACCAAGGGATAACGAGATTTCCGGAGAGGGAAGGCACAAAACTAACGATAGTTTGGGGTTGACAGTTGAGCCAATTTCGCTCACAGGCCCCATTGACTTCGCGGGCAATTTGCTGATAAAAGGCTTCGGTTTTAGAAGCTGATTGATAGAATCCTTCGGCTTCTACAGCATCCCGTAAGGCCCAAAAAAAGATACCCGCCGCGTAATCATCGCACACTCCTAAACCGCAGGAAGCGGCGCGCCAACCATCATCGGCGGGAATTTCGAGGTGGGGGGCCAAGCGACGAAAACTCGGACTCACATCATAAATCTCGGCGCGAGTTGCGGCCGGAACAGTAATTTGAGGGCGCTGACGCTCTGGGGCAACTCGCTGTAAGCTGCTATAGGCGGCCCGGAGTCCGGGGGCTTTGAGGTCGTAGGTGTGATAGAGTCCATAGTCGAGATAGGTTCTCCAAGCCAGGAACGAGGTCAGGACGACTACTGGCGCGACCGTTAGCAGGATTGCAGCGGTAAAAGTGGCAAAACGGGTGCGCGAGGCAAAACAGGACTGTTTTAGGGCGATATAGCCGTAGCACAGGGCGATGACGGGGACGATCCAAATGCCTTCGGGGCGGGTATTCCAAAACCCGGCCAAGAGAATACCGAGAATAAGAGCGTTGAGGAGAACGCGACGGGGGTGACGGTGGTCGTTGAGAAGATGGTCGTTGAGAAGTTGGAGACAGACCCCGAGAATGGCAGCGGTGAGGGGGAGATAGAGGACTTCCTGGAGGGTTTGGCGGTTCCAGTGATAGGAAAAGGGAGCCAGGGTGTAGAGAAGGAGAAATAAACCGGTTGCTCGGGGAGATTGGAGCCAACGCTGGAGGCTCAGGGCCAGAAAGACGCCAGCGGCGAGATAGACCAGTTCCTGGGTGAATCGTAGTGGTAGGCCCAGGAGGGAACTGGCGGTGATAAAGGCGGGATATCCTGGTTGACGGGCTAAAACGAGACCGTCATAGGGAACATGGGGGTCTAGGAGTTGTGTGGCGCGGATGATGTAGCGGAGGTTATCATGGCGGGCCAGGGAGGCGTGAATCGGCAGATGAGCGATCGCCCCGAGTTTAAAGACAACTAGAGCGATCGCCAACCCCACAACCCCCCAGCCTCGCCGCGAGAGTCGCCCCATCCTACCGCAGATGTTCTAGGGTGCGGGCGCCACCAGTGAAGCGATCGAGGAATAAACTCATCACCGTCCGCTCCCGGACTTTAATGCTGGCTTGAACCGCCATCCCCGATTGCAGCGGGACGCGCATATCTGATTTCGGTAAATCAAAATATTGCTGCTCTAACTCAATGGTGACCGGAAAGGCATAAAACTGGCGATTTTGCTCGGGTTCCAAGACATCTTGGCCAATCGAGGTTAGGGTTCCGGGAATGGTACCAAACTCCATCGCCGGGAAAGCGTTAATTTCAATTTCCACCTCCATCCCTTCGGTAATAAAGCCAATATCGTTGTTGGTGACAAAGACATTGGCCACCAAATTGGTATTGGGGACAATTGTCACCACCGGTTCAGTGGTATTGAGCACAAACCCAGAGCCACCGCCGTCTTCATCTTGACCAAAGTTAGGGAGAACCTCGAAGACGACCCCATCAATGGGCGATCGCAACTCCGTAAAGCGTAACTCCTGCTCCGCCGCCGCCAACTGACTGGTTAACTGAGTATCCTGCTTCTGGTTTTCGGAAATCACCTGATAGGCTTCCCGTTCGGCGTTGGCCTGGATCGTTCGCAACCGAGCCTGAGCCTCGCGAATCCCCTCTTCAAGTCGTTCGAGTTCACCCCGTAGCCGATCCTGTTCGGCTCGTCGGGCCAGGATTTCTGACTGTAAGCCTTCAATCTCCGATTCCCGTTGTCGCTGGGTATCGCGAATGCGAGTGATCTCAGCCTGTCGAGCCAGAATATCATCTTGCGCCCCTGAGACTTCCTGTTCTCGGTTCATCACCTGCTGACGTTGGCGGGTGACTTGTAGGCGAGCAATCCCCCCATCTTCGAGGAGTGGCTCCAAATCTGCCAGGATATTACGATCTTCTTGCAAGACGGCGCGGGAGCGTTCTAGGCGGCGTCGAGACTCCTGTAAGCGATCTTCGGCCGTGGCTAACTGTTGGCGATCGGAATTGCGTCCATCTTCAGCGATCGCCAGCCGATTTTGCAAACTCGAAATCTGAGCATCGAGCGCAATAATTTGTCCCCGAGTTTGCGTCAACTGAGCTTCCAACTGACGAATTTGGCTATTGGTGGCATCTTGTTGCGAAGCCAGTTCAGCGCGGCGGGCCTGAACCCGTTGGATTTGGGTGCGATCGAACTCACCGGCCGCATCGAGGATGCCCAGATTGGATCCTTCGGCTTGAGCCTGAAAGGCCCGGGCCTCACTGCGCCGTTGATCGCGGGCCTCCCGCAGTGACTCGACTGAGGCCTGAGATACCGTTGAATCGAGGGTTACGAGCAAATCTCCCTCATTCACCTCGTCACCCCCGGCGACGTGAATCTCCCGCACAACCCCACCACCGGGGACTTTCACTTCTCGCAGGGAGCCTTCGGGTTCAAGTTTTCCTTGAGCGGGGATGGATTGATCCATTTTCGCCAATGAGGCCCAAACCACCCCCGAGGTGGTAATGGCCACAATTAGCCAAATCAGCGCCCGAGTCCAAAAGGCGGGCTGTTCGAGGATTACGGGTTGTTCTTGGATTGACTCAATTCGTTCGATATTCATGACTTTTCCCTTGGCTTCGACAGATCATCTGCGCCCCATCCTCAATGTGATAGATATGAGCATGACCCCTACAACTGAGACTGCTGTTGTTCATAGAGACAGTAGTACCGCCCTTTTAGTGCCATCAATTCTTCATGGGTTCCCTGTTCAACCAATGCCGCATTATCCATCATCAGGATGCAGTCGGCCCCTTGAACCGTCGGTAAGCGGTGGGTGATGAAGAACACGGTGCGTCCCCGGAATTCTTCGACAAGGTTCTGACAGACGAGACTTTCGAGGTTGTAGTCTAGGGCGCTGGTGGCTTCATCGAGAATCAACAGGTTGGGTTTTTGTAGCACGGTTCGGGCGATCGCAATCCGTTGTCGTTGTCCCCCAGATAGGGCTGAGCCACGTTCCCCAACAACGGTGTTATAGCCCTGAGGTAGCGTCATGATAAAGTCATGAGCCACCGCCACTTTCGCGGCGTTGATAATCTCTTCATCCGTTGCTTCGGGGTTGTTTAGGGCAATGTTGGCCTTAATGGTGTTGTTAAACAAGAGCGTATCTTGCAGCACCACCCCGACCTGTCGGCGCAAGGAATAGAGTTCGACTTTGTTGATGTCATAGCCATCAATGTGAATCCGTCCCGTTTCGGGGGGATAAAGCCGTTGCAGCAGCTTCATGAGGGTACTTTTACCCGATCCACTTTGTCCGACAATGCCAACGAATGACCCAGCAGGAAAATCGATATTGACATTGGCGACGTTTAATGCACCCGTGGGAACGAAGCGGAAGCAGACATCTTCAAATCTAACGTGTCCTTCGATATTCGGCAGAGGAATGTTGAGGCGATCGTTGTCGTTACTCTCGGGTTCGGAGTTGAGAATATCCCGCAGACGCTCAATGGACATTCCCACTTCCTGGAAGCTTTGCCAAACCTGGACAAAGCGCAACAGTGAGCCGGTCACATTTCCCGAAATAATCCGGAAGGCGATGAGCTGACCCAAGGTTAGCTCCTGGTTAATCACCAAATAGGCCCCCACCCACAACAGCAACAGGGACGAGAGTTTATTGAGGAACCCAGCCACGGAACTAGCGGCGGTGTTGGTGAGAATCGTCCGGAAGCCCGCGTTCATGTAACGCGCATAGCGTTCGTACCAGTTCCAGCGGGAGGTTAACTCAATGTTTTGCGCCTTGACGGTCTGCATCCCGTTGAGGGTTTCGACGAGATAGGATTGCGCATCAGCGTAGCGTTCGGCCCGTTTCAGCAACAGTCGCCGCACAATGGGTGAGACAAAGACGATTAAAGCTGTAAAGAAGGGAACGGTGACCAGAGAGACCGCTGTCAGTAGCCAACTGTAGGTCAGCATCACGGCGATATAGATCACCGAGAAGACAGCATCGAGAACCACCGTCAGAGCCGTCCCCGTGACGAACTGACGAATGTTCGCCAACTCGTTCACCCGTCCGGCGATATCCCCCACCCGGCGTTTGTCGAAGTAGCCCAAGGGGAGCCGGAATAGGTGGTCGATGACCTCGGAACCGAGGTTGAGGTCAATGCGGTTGGTGGTATCAACAAAGAGGTACGTTCGCAGACTGGTGAGCAGGGCCTCAAATAGAGCCACCCCAATCATGAAAATCCCTAAGATGTTCAGGGTTTCAATGCTGCGTTGACCAAGGACTTTATCGATGATGACCTGGGTCAGCAGCGGGTTAGCGAGTCCGAAGAGTTGGACAAAGAAGGAGGCGATAAAGACCTCAATCAAGACCTTTTTGTAGCGCAGCATGGAGGGGAGGAACCACCACATGCTGAATTTCTCGGACTGATCGCCCGAAGGAGGCTGAACCAGGACGACTTCAGCCACATCTCCTTCGACCATTTCGGCCACTTGGGCCGGGGTGCGATGGAGAATCCCCACTTCGGGGACAGCGAGGACAATTTCTTTCTCGGTAATGTTGTAGAGAATGGCGTAGCTATCTTGCCATTTCATCATCCCCGGTGCTTGTAGCCGCCCAAGGGAGCCTTTGGGGATGCGAGCCAGCTGGGCTTGAACCCCCAGGGTGGGCATAATGGTGCCACAGCCGTAGAGTGAGACGGCTCCTTTGGTTTTGAGCTGCTGTTCGAGCAGTTTGCGGATGGCATCCTTGCGGAAGTTGATCCGCATATGCTTACAGAGCATATGGAAGCAGGCTAAGGGAGAGCCAATCGGACCACTACCGCGAATGTGAGGGTAGCGCGGTGGGGGAGCGAGGGGATCTCGGGGGGGATCTGGCGGTCGTGGCGGCGCTTCGGGGATGTTGGCCAGGGCGTTGCTGGCGCTAGAGACATTGTTACTGGGGACAATGGCTCTTGTGTCGCCGTTGTTGGAGTCTGGTGGCTCCTGTCCATCGGTTGAGTCGCTGTCGCTATCTGGGGTGGCGGGAAGTTGGGGGGAGCCGACGGATTGGCTAACTTTGGCGGTCCAGGGAACACCCACTAAGCGTAGGGACTGTTCGAGTCGCGTTCGATTGTAGCGGGCCAGGTAGAGGCGATCGCCGACTTTGGCCTCGGCCAGTTCGCCGCGACTGACCAGCCAGAGGAGTTGAGGATCGAGGCGCTCTGGCTCTAAGTGTTGTCCTGCGTCGAGATCGATGATTTGGGCTTCGGACCAGAGATCGTAACAGAGGCTTTTGATATCGGCGGTTGCATCGGCTCGCCGTTGTAATTCGGCACTGCTGAGTTCAAAGACTTCGGTCAGACTGGGGTGTTCTCGCACGGCCCGATTAAAGTCGGCTTCGTTGCGAAGACAGTCACGAAAGTCATTGACATTGATGCTGACGCAAATGGTTTCGCTTGAGGCCAGGGCGGTTTCACAGGGTAATCCCCGGATGACGCTAATCCAACCGAGGACTTCACCGGCTCCCACGAGGCGCAAACTGGTTGAATTGCCATTGCGGCGATCGTAGCCGAGAACTCGGACTTGTCCTTGGTAGATGATGGAAATCTGGGCCGGCATTTTATCCCGTACCAGCAGGGGTTGTCCCATGCGATAGCGCAAGAGTTGCGCTTTGGCGGCTAACTGACGCAACCGATCAGGGTGCAGTCGGTCAAAGGGAGCCGTTTGGGCCAGAAAATCGGAAATTTGGGGTTGGGAGGTGGTCTGAGTCATACGGACGCTGGGGATGAAGACAAGCGTTTAAAGTAGTCGGCGGCGATAGTTTGTACTTCTTGTTGGAGCCAGTTGACATAGAGTTCATCTAACATCCGCTGGTGCATGGCTGAGTCGAGTTGCGCGGGATGAAACTCGTCGAGGCGAACAATGATAAACCATTCTGCCAGAGGGCGGGGGGGCCAAAGTTGTCCCGGTTGACTGACCGACAAGAGTTTGCCAATGGCGGGGTGAGGTCGGTTTAAGGAGACAGGGCCAAGCTTCCCGCCGGTGCGGGCTTCGGGACCTTGGGAATAGTCGCGGGCGCACTCTTCAAAATTTTGTTCCCCTTCGTTAATGCGATAGTACAGTTCTTGGGCTAATCCTTCATCTTGGGTGCGGATGAGGGAATAGACGACTTGATCTAAGCTCGATTTACGGGTCATAAAGTGCGATCGCACTTTTGGCCCCCAGGTTTTTTCCTTAAACTTCTGTAATAATATCGGTCGTATGGCCAGGGCTTCGAGTTCTTCGAGGGTCATGCCATTGGCTTTCAACCAAGCCTGTTGGATCTCCGGAGAGGTCAATTGGTTTTGCTGACAAAATTTCTGGACGGCGGCTTGTTGTTCGTCTTCGGGACAGGTGAACTCGGCGATCGCCTGATCGATGACTAGCCCCTGCAAAAATTGTGGCAGTAGCTGATAACGTTTGAGCAGTTGAGGGATTTCTTCTGCTGTAATTCCTTGCTCGCCGACGCGGAAGACTTCAGTCATCGCTCCTGTCAATTCAATCTAATCAAGTCATCTATAAACACCGATTAAGACCTGAACCGGGGTGGTTCATGGCCGGGCCGATGTTACCAGGGGTTGGTTGCCTCTGGTAAGGCAATACTAATCGATCTCGTGTCTTCCACGCTAATACCTGACCCTAGGCAGGGGGTCAGGATGGTTATACCCTGGTTGCGCTGACGGGAGGACCGGGTCAGTTGTTCCGCTCCTTGGCTATTTCTGGGCTGAATGGGGCTGAGCGCTCAGGAGCATCCGTCTCGGTGATAAAAATCCCGAACTTCGCGCAGTCCTACTCGAAGTCCGGGATCTCTGCCCCTATTTTGATGATAATGACGACGGCACGCTGGGGTTAACCCGTCAAAATTAGGTGTTGGGATGTTTGAAATGCCGCAACCGTTCGGACAGACTATACATAATCTCTAGGGCAAACATGGGCGTCTCTTGAACGGCAAAGAGGAATTTCTTTAGGTCCATCACCGCTAGGGTACAGTCGGTTTGAGCGACGGCTGTGGAGGCTCGGGTTCCCTGAACTCGCACGAGAGACCCTTCTCCAAAGACATCGCCGGCGTTAATGGTTTCGACCACTTGATTCTCGACGACGAGGTCAACGGCCCCCTTGATAATCCCAAACATGGTTTCTCCGGGTTCCCCTTCTCGGAAAATCACATCCCCAGTTTTGTAATGTTGAGGTTCGGTTTGCTTCTGAAAAATTTCAACGGTTCTAGCGGGTTGCAGCATAATGGTTCGATTGTGATGATTACGGGCTTAGGGGCTTAGGTAATGACCGTGGGTGCATTCATGCCAGTGTACTGGCGAATCTGGGCCAGGTCTTCGGCAATGGCGATAAAGTCGGCTAAGGCCGTTTGGGGATCGGCGCCATGTTGACTAGAGTCGGGTTCGTAGCTTTCGAGGTAGAGGCGCAGGGTGGCCCCTTGGGTTCCGGTTCCTGAGAGACGGAAGACGATGCGGGAACCATCGGTAAAGCCAATGCGAATGCCTTGATTTTTACTGACACTGCCATCGACGGGATCGGTATAGCTGAAGTCATCGGCATAGTCGACCTCATATTTGCCTAAGGTTTGGCCAGGGAGGCTTTGCAGTTGCGATCGCAGTCCCTCCATCAGTTGGTTGGCGTTCCCTGAGTCGATGCCTTCGTAGTCGTGACGGGAGTAGTAGTTACGTCCATAGGTTTGCCAATGGTCGCGCACAATCTCTTCGACGGATTGCTGACGCACGGCCAAGATGTTGAGCCAGAAGAGTACGGCCCAGAGACCATCTTTCTCGCGAACATGGTCCGAGCCGGTGCCGAAGCTTTCTTCGCCACAGAGGGTGGCTTGTCCGGCATCGAGGAGGTTACCAAAGAATTTCCAGCCGGTGGGGGTTTCGTAGCAGTTGATGCCCAGTTTCTCGGCGACGCGGTCCACGGCGGCACTGGTGGGCATGGAACGAGCCACTCCGGCTAGGCCATCCTTGTAGCCAGGAACCAGGTGGGCGTTGGCGGCTAGAACAGCGAGGCTGTCACTGGGGGTGACGAAGAACTTGCGGCCTAAAATCATGTTGCGATCGCCATCACCATCGGAGGCGGCCCCAAAGTCTGGAGCGTCGTCACCGAACATCAACTCCACCAGGTCATGAGCATAGACCAGGTTTGGGTCTGGATGGCCGCCGCCAAAGTCTTCGAGAGGGGTTCCGTTCTGAACGCTACCGGGAGCCGCTCCGAGACGCTCTTCGAGAAGCAGATGGGCATAGGGACCGGTGACGGCATGAAGTGGGTCCATACAAAGCCGAAACTGGCCGGAGGTGAGAAAATCGCGGATGCGATCGAAGTCAAACAGAGACTGCATCAAATCGGCGTAATCAGCAACCGGATCGATGACTTCGACGGTGGTTTCGTTAAGTTGGCTGATGAGTAGGGTATCGAGGTCAACATCGGGCGCTTCTAGGATGTTATAACCCTCAATGGTCTTACTGGCTTCAAAGATAGCTGATGTAACTTTTTCTGGGGCGGGGCCGCCGTTGCTAGTATTAAATTTAACGCCAAAGTCTCCCTCCGGACCTCCTGGATTGTGGCTGGCTGAGAGAATAATGCCACCAAAAGCTCCGGTTTTGCGGATGATACAGGAAGCCGCTGGGGTTGAGAGAATGCCACCCCGACCGACGAGAACCCGCCCAACTCCGTTAGCCACGGCCATTTTGAGGATGGTTTGGATGGCGGTGCGGTTGTAATATCGTCCGTCTCCCCCGAGAACGAGGGTTTTGCCTTGGTGTCCTTCAACGCTGTTAAAGATGGACTGGATAAAATTTTCAAGATAATGCCGTTGCTGAAACACCGGAACTTGCTTACGCAGTCCTGATGTGCCGGGCTTCTGGTCGGAAAAGGGTTGAGTCGATACCGTGTGTACGTTCATACGATGGGCAAACTGCAAGGGAGATATTTGACAACACCATATCAAACGCTGTGATCTCTTGAGTGGTTTCTGAGGGTCTGTTTCCCTGAAACCCGAGATCAGACTGGCCCGGAGCGCTTTCTCCGGGGTACTCCCTAGGTACTCGGCTGTGAGTCCATCACCAGCCAGCCTCGTCGGACACAGTGGATGAGACGGTCGATGGCTTGCCGATCTTCGTCGCTGATTCGGTCATTGAGCAAGGCATCTCGCACTTGAGAGCGATCGCCCGGAGCCAGGGTTCCGGCGCACCAAGCTTGGAAAAAGAGATCGGCAACGGGGGGGACAAGGCAGCGTTGAGTAGACATAACAGGGAATTTGTCAATCACTTGTATGTGGAGATCCTATATTCTTAATGTTTCGTAAATAATCTACCTTGGGTATGATCCTAAAGCAAAACTTTAGAGATCGTGATCATTGACAAATTTAAGTGAATCCCCTCTTGACAAAAAACCCTGGGCGGTTTAAACCCAGGGGAGGATGTCCAAACATTACGGTTATCCCTTATACCGTGGCAGGTTGAAGCATCTGTTGCCAGGTGGTCAAGGTCTCTAGGGAGCGATCGCGATATTTGCCATAGCGATCGCGCTTATTACGAATTCTCATCTCCAAACTGGGGATAATGCCAAAGTTCGGGGGCATGGGTTGGAAGTGTTTGGGGCTGGCTGAGGTGACAAATCCGAACAGAGACCCCATCATCGTTTCTGCGGGCAGAGAGACGGGATCTAACCCCAAGGCCACTCGGGCAGCATTGGTTCCCGCTAACCAGCCCCCAGCGGCGGCAGCGGTATAGCCTTCGGTGCCAATCAGTTGTCCGGCAGCCAGCAAGGTGGGGCGTTGCTGGAATTGCAGGGTGGGATGCAGCAACTCGGGGGAGTTGATAAAGGTATTGCGGTGCATGACCCCCATGCGGACAAATTCGGCGTTTTCTAAGCCGGGAATAAGGCGAAACACCCGTTTCTGTTCTCCCCAGCGGAGGTTGGTTTGGAAACCTACCATATTCCAGAGTTGTCCGGCTTTGTCTTCTTGGCGCAGTTGCACAATGGCATAGAAGCGTTCAGGCGATCGCGGATCACGAATCCCCACAGGCTTCAGGGGACCATAGCGCATAGTATCCTCCCCTCGTTTAGCCATTTCTTCAATGGGTAGACAGCCTTCAAAAAATTTAGCCGTCTCCCGCTCAAAATCTTTCACCTCCGCCTGTTCTGCCTCACACAGAGCCTGCCAAAAGGCTAGATACTGCTCCTGGGTCATGGGACAGTTGAAATAGTCCGCATCCCCCTTGTCATAGCGCGAGGCCCGAAAGGCGATATCGGTGTTAATCGACTCTCCCACCACAATGGGACTGGCCGCGTCGAAGAAGCTCATATATTGGCGGCCGGTGAGCCGTTGTAGGTCATCGGCCAGGGCCTCGCTGGTGAGAGGGCCAGTGGCCAAGACCACAATCTCATCGTCGGGAATCTGCTGGACTTCCTCCCGTTGTAGGTCAATCAGAGGGTGTTGGGCCAGGGTTTCGGTGAGATCGCGGCTAAACACCCCGCGATCGACGGCTAAGGCGCCACCGGCGGGGACATGATGGTGATCGGCTTTGTCAATGACAATCGACCCCAGGCGGCGTAATTCTTCATGGAGTAATCCCGAGGCGCGATCGCTGGCTTTGGCCCCAAAGGAGTTACTACAGACAAGTTCGGCCAGTTCTTGAGAATGGTGGGCCGGAGACTGTCGCAAGGGGCGCATTTCCTGAAGCGTCACCGGAACGCCCCATTGAGCCACTTGCCAAGCGGCTTCGGTTCCCGCTAATCCACCACCAATTACACGTACGTTAGGCATAATTCAAATTCTAAACTTCAAACTTCAAACTTCAAACTTCAAACTAACAATTGTCCAATTTCCCCAGCGCCACGTCCGAGCAGCTTACCGCCTTTGCGTGAAACGCCAAAACAGCCATCCCCCACACTCCCCTCTTGCCTCTTGCCTCTTGCCTCTTGCCTTCT
>FSSI02000048.1:23048-34468 GCA_900149785.2 Phormidium lacuna HE10JO
TGCCTCTTGTCTCTTGCCTCTTGCCTCTTACAACACCTGAGTCAGCATCTGTGGAACCGGCAGCAAAATAAACGCCAGTAAAAAGAGACTTAATAATCCCAAAACATCCCGTCGATTATCTAACTCGCTAACATCATTGAGGGCGGGAGCGTCCCGTAGGGGAATCAGGAACAGGAGAATCGCCCATAGGAGGAGTTCCGGGTGAATGACGGCCAACACCAGCATCAGAAGACGGCTAATTTGCCCGATCGCCACCGCCATCCGTCGTCCAAACATGGCATGAACCATCTGTCCCCCATCTAAGCGGCCGATGGGCATTAGGGTGAAGGCGCTGAGGATTAACCCTAGGTAGCCGGCGATGGCAACTGGATGTAGGGCGATGGCTTGGGATGGCTCTAGGGACCCTGGTAGGAGTAGGCCGCTACAGAGGGATAATAGCAGGGAGAAGGTGGGAATGAGTTCGTCAAAGTTCAGTAGTCCTGAGGTGTCGGTGGCGGGGACAAGTTGGGAGTGGGAGAGTCCCCAAAGTAGCAGGGGGAAACTGACGAGAAAGGTCAGTAGGGGGCCGATGATACTGCTATCAAACAGGACTTTACGGTTGGGAATGGGGGAGCGTAGCCTCAAGAAGGCGCCTAAGGTTCCCAGGAAGAAGGGAAAGGGAATGAAGTAGGGGAGGCTGGTTTCGAGATCATGTCGGCGAGCGATCGCATATCGCCCCAGTTCACGAATCCCTAACACTCCCAATAAGGAGATGGCGTAGGGCAGTCCTTGTAGGAGTAGGCTGGGATCGGCTTGCCAGCGATCGCTCTCAATTCCGGCCAGTTCGACGCCCACGGTGGTACTGGTAAATAGGGTAATCAGGAACAGTCCGAAGGCGATCGCGGGATGCTCGGTGGGTTCTTCGAGGCGAGCATTGGTTTGTTTTTGGGGGTTCGGGGCGATGACAAACAGGGGTTTGCGATTTTCCCCTTCCTGGAGAACCACCAGGAAGCGATCGCCAAATTGTTGTTCGATATTCTTGCGAATGGTTCGATAGGCGCGATCGGGGTTGGTGCGAAGTTGGCCGCGACAAATCACGGCTTGGGGTCGGTATTCGAGTTGATGTAGTGCATAGACGGACCAATTAAAACAGTTCCGGAGCTGGTTCTCCTCAGCCGGAGCAATGGGCCGCAATTGTTGTTTGAGGGTGGAGAGGGGAGAGGCCACGTCAGGGGGGGTGGCTGTTGGTAGCTCATCATTGGAGGGGGAGGGCCGTCCTTGATAGAGGAGCCAGAGATAGAGAATAAAGCAACTGGTCATCAGGGCGATCGCCCCCCAGGCGGGGACGGCCCCATCATCGGGGGTCATTTCGGCCCAGATGATCAACACCACAGCCGGAGTCATCATCACTAACCACAATAACCACACCGGGGTTCGCGTGATGTTAGCAACGCTCCGCTGCAAGATAATGTAGGTAATCAGTCCAAGTATCAGCAGTAACCACAAAGTCATCACGTATGTCTAAAGAACCCCGCATTGTCCGAGCGAATATTTTTGCGTTTCCCCCCAATCGACAAACGCTGGGAGGAACCGCCTATCTTATTGTAGAAAAAGATGGCAACGTCCTGGTTGATACTCCCCCAGCGACACCAGAAACTCAGGAGTTTTTGAGCCGTCACGGGGGGGTGCGATCGCTATTTATTACCCATCGTGACAGTATCGGCAATGCTACGGAACTTCAGCAAAGCACGGGTTGTCAGGTGATGATCCAGGAACAGGAAGCCTATCTGTTGCCTGAGGCGCAAGTCACGCCATTTCAACAAGAGATTCAGATTTCTAGGGAGATTCAGGGAATTTGGACTCCTGGACATACGCCGGGTTCTGCCTGTCTGTATGACCGGCAACAGGGGGGAGTGTTATTTACGGGCCGTCATCTGCTTCCGAACCCTCAGGGAGAGGTGGTTCCGTTACGGACGGCGAAAACCTTTCATTGGCCACGACAACTGCGGAGTGTGGCTCAGTTGCGCGATCACTTTTCCCCCGAGAGTCTGGCCCTGATCTGTCCTGGAGCCAGTACGGGCTTTTTACGGGGTCAACGGGCCATTGAAGATGCCTATCATCAACTAGCGGCTTTAGACCTCAACGCCTATGAAGCGGCTCCAGCCCTTCTCTAGAGAACAATCTCCAAGCCAACAGAGCCTACAAAAAAACCCCACAGCGAATGTGGGGTTTTCCAGACTAGGGGACAAGTCTTTTGAACTTGTCCTAATCGTGGGGTTCCAAAAGGGGGCTAGAAGGAGAAGGTCGTCCGCAGCACACCGACGAAGGCATCATCTGCATCTTCGCTCCCTTGGGGCGCACTAAGCCAGATCACCCCAGGCGTGATGGAGATATTGTCGTTGAGCTGGTAGCGATAGAACGCTTCGACGTGCAGAGGGGTGTCATCAGCCCCAGCATTACGGGAAGAGCTATCGTTGAACCCACCGACATAAGGTTCAGCACCGGCCATCAGACCGAGCAGGTTACCGGGTCCGCCAAAGTCGGGCAGTGCAATTCCTAGACCGTAGTACCAAATATCGGCACTATCTTTGCCAGCGGAGAGGGACTCAGCATCGGTGAAACCACCAAAGGCATTGACGGAGATGCGATCAGAGAGTTGGTACGCAGCCGAGAGGGCGTAGGAGTTGGTGAAGAGTGCGGCAGCATCACCAAAGGGTTGAACTCCACGGGTCGTTCCCGGTCCGAGTTTGAAGATGCTGTTATCTGCACCGGAGGCGTTGAAGAAGGCGTGGTTGTAGGTTAAGCCGACTTGCAAATTGCCCGAGTCAAAGGTCAACTGACCCATGATGGAATAGTCACCGTTGAAGAGACCATTGCTGCGATCGGGATTCGAGGCATCCCCTGCCAAATAGCCCGCAGACAGCATGAGACTGTCGGTGATGTCGATGTTGGCACCAATCCCAGGCGCGTCAGTGCCGAGTTTGTAAATGGGGTTGGATTCAGCAAAGCTACCGATGGCATTGTTTCCGCCGGTGTAGCCTTCGAGGTAGGGGCTGATGGTGGGAACGAAGTCTTGCCACAAGCCGCCGGCAGCGGGGAGATAGACTTGAATGTTTTCACCGAGGGGGAAGTAGTAGGCAAGCCAGCCAATGTTGACCCCATTACCGTTATCGAAGTTATGGGTAAAGACCCCTTGGTCGAGGTTATTGAAGGTGGTGGCGTTACCCGAATCGAGACGAGTCCAGAGTTGATCCCGTCCGCTGAAGCTCGAAACGAAGTTGAGACGAACCCGGTTTTGAAACACGGTTTGGTTGTCGTCTACACCGATGTCTTCACCGCCGAAAGCATCGGCGATCGCGAAGACGGCTTCCCCTTCGAGTTTGGTGGTGGTGGAGAACTGATTGGCTTCGAGTTCTGAGACGCGAGCTTCGAGACCATCGACGCGACCGCGCAGGGTTGCCAGTTCAGCGGCGAACTCTTCTTGCAGGCGACGAATGGTGGCTAGGTCGCTGGGGTCGAGGCTGTCTCCTCCACCGACAATGGCCACGATTTGGTCTAAACAGGCGTTCAGACCGGCGGCAAATTCATAACGGGTCATGAAGTTGTTGCCACGGAAGGTTCCGTCGGGGTAACCGGCGATACAACCATAGCGTTCAACCAGAGATTGCAGCGCTTGGAACGCCCAGTCGGTCGGTTGTACGTCGCTCAACTGTGAGACGGAGGTCACTTGATCGATTGAGACCACCTCGTCGTTGCCGTTGTCTTGACGAAGCCGTTGACCTTCGTTGGCTTCGATGAAATCGCCAACGGAGAGTTGTTTGCTGCCAAAGTTGCTATCGGTCTGGCGATCCGTTTTGACCGTGTTGACACCGCTATCGACGGCTGCCTCTTTGGCTTGAGCCGGAGCGTTTAGCCCCCAGAATGCCGCGAGTAGCGGGCTGAATAGCAGAATCTGCCATGTTAGTTTACGCATCTTCCCTCACACCTAAAAACACAGGAACATTGAATATCGCGAAAAGCCACCAAGGGCTGTTCACACATTTAACCATTATAGTGCGATCGCAACTACCAAAAATATGTAGTCTAGGCTACAAAAAATCAAGGCGATCGCGGGAATTGTCGGGAACAGAAGACATACCGTTCCCTGTGAACTGCCGTTTTTGGGCGACTACCTCCCATTATAGTTCGCGTCTGCCGGGATCGACCGCTTTAGATAAATTGTGTTTTTCGGAGTATTCTGAAGTTAGACGGAGTTAAACCAAGCATTAGGAGGGCTGGACTTCTATTTTTGCATTTTTTTGCAATAATAATCCGTATTCCAAGCCTTCGACGACAGCTTGATAGGAGGCATCGATGATATTGGCGGAGACCCCTACGGTTGTCCAGCGGTCATGACCATTGGTGGATTCGAGTAACACCCGAGTTTTGGCGGAGGTTCCGGATTGACTATCGAGAATGCGGACTTTGTAGTCCACGAGATGACAATCAGCGATCGCGGGAAACTGCCCAACGAGGGCTTTACGCAAGGCCGCGTCTAGGGCGGAGACCGGACCGTTTCCTTCGGCGGACTGTAAACTTTCGCTGCCGTTGACGGTGACTTTGACGGTGGCCAGGGAGTTGCTGTCTTCATGGCCACCGGCTTGGCTACAGTGGACTTGAAACCCTTTGACTTCAAAGAATCGCTCTCGTTGTCCTAGGGCCTCTCGGACCAATAAGTCAAAGCTGGCTTCGGCAGCTTCAAACTGATAGCCTTCATTTTCAAGTCCTTTGAGGCGATCGAGAATTTCGCGACTGGCGGGATTGTTTTTATCGAGATCAATGCCGAAGTTGCGGGCCTTGGCGAGAACGTTACTGAGTCCCGATTGGTCGGAAATCACAATGCGTCGCTGGTTGCCCACGGCTTCGGGGGCAATATGCTCATAGGTGAGGGGATTTCGCTGCACGGCACTGACATGGATGCCCCCTTTATGGGCAAAGGCGGAACGGCCCACGAAGGCGGCGCGATCGTTGGGGGCCAGGTTCACCACTTCGCTGACAAAGCGGCTGGTTTCGGTCAGTTGGGCAAGCTGGTGGTCATCTAAACAGTGATAGCCGAGTTTGAGCTGCAAGTTGGCGATCGCCGAGCAAAGATTGGCATTCCCGCAGCGTTCACCGTAGCCGTTAATGGTTCCCTGGACCATGGTGGCCCCTCCCAACACCGCCGCGACGGCATTCGCGACCGCCATTTCACTGTCATTATGGGTGTGAATCCCCAGGGGAATGGACTCTCCCAACTCCGAGATGACTTCCGAGACGATTTGCGTTACCTCATGGGGTAAACTGCCGCCGTTGGTGTCACAGAGGGTTAACCATTCCGCCCCAGCGTCAGCAGCGGCTTTTAGGGTTTTTAGGGCATAGTCAGGATTCTGTTTGTAGCCATCGAACCAATGTTCGGCATCATAAATCACCCGCCGTCCCTGGCTACGGAAGTATTCGATGGTGTCTTGGATCATGGCCAGGTTTTCGTCGAGGCTGGTGTTTAAGCCTGCGGTAACATGGAGATCCCAAGACTTACCAAAGAGGGTGATCCAATGGGTCCCAGCCGCTAAAATCGGCTGTAGCATGGGGTCCTCGGCGGCCCGGCGGCCGGGACGACGAGTTGAACAAAAGGCGACGACTTCGGCGTGGGTCAGGGGCTGTTCCTTGAGTTGCCAGAAAAACTTGACATCTTTGGGGTTGGCGCCGGGCCAACCTCCTTCGATAAAGGGAACGCCGAGGCGATCGAGTTGATGGGCGATGCGGAGTTTATCTTCTAGGGAGAGGGATAGACCTTCACATTGGGCGCCATCGCGCAGGGTGGTGTCATAGATGGAGATGCGTTGGGCAGTCATGGGCGAGGAGGAATTGTTCGTGGTTGTGGGTTCACCGTTCTTATGATTTTAACCTAATGTTGTGATTGAGCCATTAAGTTGTCACCATGAATTTAGAAGGCAAAGGACAGACTCCAATGTGCTTGGGCTATCATCTCTCGGTTCTATTAACACCGCAAGTAAAATATCCCTAAAAAAAGGGTTTCTTGCTTTCGAGAAAAATAACCGCTCGGCTGAATTTGTGCAACTGGCTGAATTTGTGCAACTGTGGGAACAGTGGGTGGCGCTGGAGATTGATTTCGAGGATAAATCGGAGGTTGATGGTAGCGAAAAGAGATGAAAGCATTGCATTCCTTTCTTTGTCAAAGCGCAGTTTTTTTTCTACAGGTGCAACTTACTTTTTATAAGTAGATGGCATTAGCTGACTGAATCAATCTATGGGTTACAGTCAATCATTTGACTATTTTTTATAATAAAACTTTGGACAGTTTTGACGAATAACGAGAGGATGAGGGTGTCAGCTACCCTTCAAGAGCATTAAGCTAACGAAGGAATAAGGGTTTCAGCACTTTTACGAAAAAAAGTCTGGACTGTTGCTATAAGATTTGTGAAATTTTCGCCCAGGTAGTTAAGAATAGGATAGCATTGTGGGAAGTAAATCTACTTGATTTACAGCCAAACACAAATATTTCGTTTTTATTGTAAATCTTGAAATCTTTTTCATTTAGGTAGTTCAGCTCCTTGCTCGAATAGTTTAAACCCATATCTTTTGCCTCTTCAACAACAAAAGAGTAGGCTGTGTTGGGTGATTACAAAATTTATGATCGTCTGGTGTCAATATGGAAATGCATAATCAAAAATATCAATGGAAGCTGAGGCAGGTTATTCCTATTGGGCTCACTGCAATTGTTGCAATCAGCTTCATCGTGAATACCATTATTTTTCTAAGTACCAGATTTTTAGGCAATACAATGTCTTGGGTGAGTCATACGAATCAAGTTAAATCAGATATTAGACTTTTAGAAAAAGTGGTTGTTGATGCAGAAACAGGCCAAAGAGGTTTTGTGATCACAGGTCGAGAAAGTTTTTTAGACCCATACTATCAAGCCATTGAAGACAACCAGATAGTTTATGAAAATTTAAAAACAACCATTGCAGATAATCCAGATCAAGTTCGAAGGCTTATGGAAGTAAAACGTTTGATTGAAGAAAAGTTTGCCGAACTTAATCAAACAATTATTCTCAAAAAAAATGGCGAAGAAGATGATTTGTATGACCTAATCCTTTCCGAAGAAGGTAAAAATCTCATGAACGAAATTAGGTTGAAGCTAAGAGAAATGGAAAGAGTTGAAAATGCTCTCCTAGAATCACGGGAAGATGAAGCAAAGGATGCAGAGCGCCTTGTTCAAGTTGCCATTTTCTTGGGATCAATTATCACTGTGATCTTAGTGCTGATGATTTTTGGATTTATTCGGCAAAGAGTCATTCAACCCCTAGAAAAATTATCTTCAAAAATCACAGGAACTTCTTCGGAAATTGCCAGTACGATAAGTGAGCAAGAGCAGGTAGCTAGTCAGCAGGCGGTCGCCGTTAATCAAACAACAACAACTGTCAATGAGTTAGCCCAAGCATCTCAAAAAATTGCCCATCAAGCGGAAGAAACCTATAGGGGTTGTCAACATATGTTGACTTTGACTCAAGAGGGACACAGTTCAGTTGATCTTTCGATGCAAGGCATTGAGGTTGTACAAAATAATGCTAGGCAAATCACTGAAAAAACCTATGAATTGGAGAATAAAACCTCTGAAATTGGCACGATTTCAAGTCTTGTCAGTGAGATTGCCATGCAGACGAATCTTTTAGCATTTAATGCCTCTATTGAAGCCATTCGTGCCGGGGAACATGGCAAGGGATTTGGTGTGGTTTCCACAGAAATTCGTAAATTAGCAGAGCAAAGCAAAAACTCTGCAACTCGGATTAATACATTGGTTAACGAAATCAGCAATTCGATCAATTCAACCATTCATGTCACCAAGGAAGGGACACAAAAAGTGAACCAAGCGATGACAACCGTGCAAGCCACAGCGTTCACTTTTGAAAAAGTTTCTTCTTCTATTAATCAAGTGGTTGTCAACTCTCAGCAAATTACCGCTAATATTAAGGAACAGGATCTTGCTATTCAGCAAATTGTTGAGGCGATGCACTCGGTTAATCAGGGAACAACCCAAACTGCCATTAGCTTGAATCAAACCAAAGTCAGTACAAAAATACTAAATCAAGAAGCGGAGGTTCTGATTCGACTGCTTTGAGCTATTGTATTTGAGCCATTGTATTTGAGCCATTGTATTTGAGCCATTGTATTTGAGCCATTGTATTGGGGGATTCATGCAGCTTGTCTTGGGGGATAAGGGGGGTGAGAACCTCTGACGGGGTGGCGGCTTGCTCACTAGGAAATATCCTCCGTCGGGGATTGACTACGGTAGGGTATACTAGAAGTTTTGCGTTAGATGCAAGCAACGCTTCGGGAGGACTGGCCGCTACCCGGGTTGGAGCAATGGTGTCAGGGCAAGCTGATTCGTTGAGTGAAGAACCTCTGTGCCTTTAGGCCGAGGAGTGTCAATGTGCCAACTGTAATTGCTGTTAGACAAACCATCGCCGGCGAAAGTCTCTAATGGCAAAGCCTTTAAGGAACAGGGACGGTTGAGACGGCTGATGTTGATACCGTTTGGCAGTTAAATGTATCGATAAATAAATGTATCGATAAACGTATGGTGCAACGTATTATTCAGGTTGTCCTGGGGGTTCTATTAGCGATGGCCATCCTCTACTGGCTGGCCGAGGCACAGGTGTTTGAGGAGACGCCCTCCTCCGATGAGTCCGTTGAAGAGGAGTCGATTCCCGAGGCGGTTCCGTTGAGTCCTCCATCGCCCACACCGCAGACAACGGCGACCCCGAGTCCTACCCCTACCGCCAGCCCAACGGCCCAGCCGAGTCCAGCGCCCACAACCACCCCAGAAATGGATTCTAAGGATCCAATTCCCGCCCTTTGGTAAGTCGTTTAAGCTAATCGAGTTGAGAGTCGAGTCAAGATCATGAGTAGTGAGATTTTAGTGATTGGTGGCGGTGTGATGGGGTTGTCCATCGCCGTCGAACTCAAGTTGCGCGGGGCCAGTGTCACCGTGATGAGTCGAGATATTCAACAGGCGGCGAGTCAGGCGGCGGGAGGGATGTTGGCGCCTCAGGCTGAAAACCTATCGCCGGGGCCGATGTTGGAGTTATGCTTGCAGTCGCGATCGCTCTATCGGGATTGGACGCAGAAACTCGAAGGTCTCTCGGGAATCGCGACGGGATACTGGCCCTGTGGCATTCTGGCCCCGGTCTATGAGGCGACAGCCAGTGCGCCTCCGAGGGAGGCGGGGCCGTCCTTATGGCTCGATTCTCAGGCGTTGCAGGAGTATCAGCCGGGATTGGGGGCTGATGTGGTGGGGGCCTGGTGGTATCCCCAAGATGCTCAGGTGGATAATCGGGCGTTGATGCGATCGCTCCTCGGGGCGGTTGAGGCTCTGGAGATTACGCTGAAAGAGGGGGTAACCGTTGAGGCGATCGCCCAGGAAGGCGATAAAATCGTCGGCGTACAAACCGCCGCTGGACTCCTTAGCGCTGATCATTATGTGCTTGCGACTGGCTCTTGGTCGAATCAACTGTTCCCTCTGCCGGTTAAACCCATTAAAGGGCAAATGTTCTCCGTCCGCGCTCCCCGTGTCAATGGGGAATTGCCTCTACGGCGAGTTCTCTATGGCCCCAATACCTATATTATTCCCCGTGGTCATGGGGAAATTGTGGTCGGGGCCACCTCCGAGGATGTCGGTTTTGTGCCGGGAACGACCCCTGAGGGACTGCGATCGCTCCTAGACCGGGCCATCCGCCTCTATCCGGCCCTGGGAGACTATCCCATGCAGGAAATTTGGTCAGGATTCCGCCCCGCAACCCCCGACGAACTCCCCATCCTAGGCAATAGTTACTGTGATAACCTCAGTCTGGCCACGGGTCATTACCGCAACGGCATTCTCCTGGCCCCCATCACCGCCAAACTCATCGCCAATCTCATCTGTGATCAGCAGCGAGATCCTCTCCTAGACGCTTTCGCTTGGAATCGCCCCCAATCCTCATCCTCCTCAACGACCTCAGAGACTATGCTGACCTCTATTCGTCAACCGGCCCCCCAACCGATCGCCGTTAATTCCCCTGAACATGATCCTCTCATCATTGCGGGTCGGTCGTTTCAGTCTCGCATCATGACCGGCAGCGGCAAATACACTGACTTTGAAACCATGCGCGGTAGTATTGCCGCGAGTGGCTGTCAGATTGTCACCGTGGCGGTCCGTCGGGTGCAAACCAACGCCCCGGGCCATGAAGGGTTAGCCGAAGCCCTAGACTGGTCTAAAATTTGGATGTTACCCAACACCGCTGGCTGCAAAACCGCTGAAGAAGCCATCCGCGTCGCGCGATTGGGACGGGAAATGGCGAAACTCTTGGGACAAGAAGACAACAACTTTGTCAAACTGGAGGTAATTCCTGACTCGACGTATCTGCTGCCAGATCCCATCGGCACTCTCGAAGCCGCTGAACAACTGGTGAAAGAAGGGTTTGCGGTTCTCCCCTATATCAATGCTGACCCCATGTTGGCCAAACGCCTCGAAGAAGTCGGCTGTGCAACGGTGATGCCTCTCGGGTCTCCGATTGGCTCAGGACAAGGGATTCAGACGGCGGCGAATATCCGCATTATTGTCGAAAATGCTCAGGTTCCTGTGGTGGTTGATGCGGGAATTGGAACACCCAGTGAAGCAGCGTTTTCGATGGAGTTGGGGGCTGATGCGGTTTTGATTAATTCGGCGATCGCCCTGGCTCAAAATCCCGTAGCGATGGGGCAAGCGATGGGCATGGCCGTTATCGCGGGACGACTGGCCCACCACGCCGGACGGATTCCCATTCAAGCCATGGCCAGTGCCAGTTCCCCCCTCACGGGGACGATCTCGCGGTGACATCCTCCCGACGCTGACCCTACGGGTACAGCGCGGGCTTCCCAACCTCACGACTGGGTATTCCTGCCCCACGCCACTTATCTAGGTCATAGACCCCCGACAGACCGACGCTCGACTCGAATATGCCGAACTCGGTTCGGCATCCGCTCGCTCGACTTGACAGGCTGTTTCCGTTCCCCAGAGTCCCTGGGTTACTACGTTCTCTAGTCCACGATGCAATACCATCTCTGCTGCGGCATGGTCACTTCGGAGTCCGATACCCACACTCAGGACAATGATGCTCCCTGACTTCCAATCCTTTGCTCACGGTCGCAAAGCAGGATGGGCAGGTTTGGCTGGTACCGTTGGGATTGACTTTGGCAAAGTACACGCCACGTTTCCAGCACACCCATTCCGTCAGAGACAGAAATTGTCCGAAGGCAGCATCCACACAATCTTTCCGCAGCATCCCGCGCGTCAACCCCGTGACGTTGAGATCTTCTGCAAAAATGGTTTGCGCCTGGTCGCAAAGTTGATGAGCCGTCTTCAGATGGAAATCCTTACGACGGTT
>FSSI02000082.1:0-9620 GCA_900149785.2 Phormidium lacuna HE10JO
CCATCGTGGCTTCAGTGCGATCGCCCCCGAAAACACCCTAATCGCCTTTGAAGCCGCACGACAAGCCGGGGCCGATTCCCTAGAATTTGACCTACGCTTAAGTCTCGATGGCGTTCCCGTCGTCATTCATGATGAAACCCTCGATCGCACCACCGCAACCCCAGGCCGCGTCAGCCAGACCCCCTGGAAACACCTGCAACATCTCGACGCGGGGACTTGGTTTAATGACACCTTTCAGGGGGCGGGTATCCCGAGTTTAGAGCAAACCTTAGCAGAAGTGGCAAAATTTCCTCAATTTGCCTATCTCGACCTTAAAGTAGATGCCATGACATCAGCATCGAATTGGACGAGCGATCGCCTCGATCGCATCCTAGAGATGATCCAATCGTACCAGTTGAGTGATCGGTGTTTTCTCTGTTCCTTTGATTCGGAATTACTGGCCGCCTTCCGAGAAAAATCCCCCCATTGTCGCCTAGGCTATCACACCCTAACCGCCGCCGATATTCGTCAACGGCTCCCCCAAGCCGCTCACGATCAAGGGGTATTATTGAGTTTATATAAACCTCTCCTCGGGGAGCCGGGTTTAATAGACGAGGCGCGATCGCAGAACGTCGAAATCGTCGCCTGGACCGTCGATGACCCCCAACTTTCCCAACAACTCCAGCAATCTGGCATCAACCGCATCATCAGCAACCAGATTAAAACACCCGAGGAACTTAAGAATCGAGTCCCCTAAAGAGGGCAACCAGAAACATAAACCCCAACCCTCTTGCCTCTTGCCTCTTGCCTTATCTTCCCCTGTTCCCTGTTCCGGTGTTCCCCGTTCCCTTCTTCCGCCTCCTGCCCTAAAACGGCAAAACTCCCTGTAACAAAAGACTGCCAATTCCCGTAATTACATTGAGAATATTGCCGCCCAAATCGCCGCGACGTTGTCGTTCGCGAGCTTCCTGAAACGCCTCTTCCTCCGCCACAATAGCCGAGGCAAAAAAGTTAGCCGTCTCATACCCTTCCTGATTTCCCGCCGCAAAATAAATCTCAGCCGCTCGTTGAGCATCGGCTACCGCTCGGTCCGTTTCCCCCATACGGTTATAGGCGGCGGCCCGGCCGAGATAGGCTAGCGGAAACTGACCATCGAGGATAATCGCATCGGTGTAATAACTGACCGCTCCCTCATAGTTTCCCAGTTGCGCCTCATCATTGGCCCAACGCAGCAAATCATTAGGCGTGACCACCGTACTGGGGACATCATAGGCCCCTCGTAAGTTGGCATTAGTGAGGGTTGCCCCATCCAGTTGCGCCCCCGTCAGATAAGCCCCTCGCAAGTCTGCCCCGGTGAGATTGGCCCCTCGCAGATTGGCCCCAGTCAAATCCGCCCCCACCAGAGAGGCCCCCGTCAAATTCGCGCCGGAGAAATCAACCCCAACTAAATCACTTTGACTCAAATTGGCCCGAACCAGGTTGGTTCCTTGCAAATTGGCCCCGGCCAGACGGGAATGAACCAAGCCAGCATTACGTAAATCGCATTGGCGACACTCTTGAGTCGAGAGGAGTTGTTGCAAATCCTGTACATTTTGGGCCGCCACCGGGGCCACCGTGCCAAGACTGCACAATAGGGCGATCGCTCCAGCAGATCCCCAGCGAGATCCCCAGCGAGATGGAAGGTTTAGGGCAAATTTTGCGTGGTACATAACCCGTAGATCCAAACGATTAAGACAAATGATTAAGACAAAAACCAAGACAAAACGACCAAGACAAAAACCAAGACAACACAGGTGAACGAAACAGGTGAACGAAGGGGCGTTCAGCGACTCTGAGTCCTGCGATCGCAGGCGTGACGAACCGATGATTCTCTCTTACTCGGAGTTTAACTCACATTTCCCAGCCCCGTCTCTGGGATCTGGCCGGAGCTGAGAAAAACTAGAAATTTGCTTAAGATAAGTTTAAGACTAACAGCGGTTAATTATCTTGACAAAGCCATGTATTCATGCACTACCGAGAATGACTTAATTCTAGCCCAAAGCGACGGCTTGCTCGTGCTTCTCTCGGGCTTCTAACGATGTTGAACCTCAACACCAGCCCGAGAGTCTAAACCATGAATAGCCCTCGTCATCTCGTCACCCTCAGCTCAATGACACCTGCAAAAACCTGGCTCATGGGGATTCTCATGAGTAGCCTCTGGCTCACGATGGGCTGCGCCCCAGCCGAGCGTGACAGCGCTCAAGCTCAACCCTCAGGACGAGGTCGCTCCCAAGAAGACGGCGATCGCACCGTGATCGTTGACGTGGCCATTGCCGAAGCCCAGGCCCGTGGCCGAGATCTCAATTACAGCGGAACCACCCAACCCCTACGGCGAGTCTCTCTACGGGCGCGTAGTGATGGACAACTCCTCAACCTCAACGCCGATGTGGGAGATCCCGTCTTTCAAGGACAAGTCATCGCCGAGATTGAAGATACCTTACTGTTGTCGGAACTGGCCGCTGCCGAGTCCGAAGTGAGCGTGCGCCAGGCCGAAGTCGAGGAAGCCCGCAACGAAAGCATTGAAGCCCAATTCCGGGTCGCCGAAATCCAGGCCGAACTCGAACAAGCCCAAGTCGATTCCCGTCGCCTCAAAGACTTAGCCGGAGAAGGCGCTGTCCCCCGCCGAGATGCTGAACTGGCCCAAACACGGGTACGGACTCTAGAACAACAACTGCGATCGGCCCAAGAACAAGTCCGCATCCGCGATCGCGCTATCACCTCCGCCCAGCAACGCGTCGGGGCGCAAGAAGCCCTCGTCGATGGAGTCCGACAACGACTCTCTTACACCGATGTCTCCTCACCGCTCAACGCTGTAGTTCTAGAACGCCTCCTCGAACCTGGCGACATCGTCCAAACCGGGGACATCCTCTTAGAACTCGGGGACTTTAGCGACGTCGAAGTGAGAATCGAAATTCCCGATCGCGATCGCAGCCAAATTTCCCTCGGACAAGGTGTTGAGGTTCGCCTAGACGCTTTCCCGAATCAAGTATTTAGGGGCCAAGTCTCCCGCATTTTCCCCAACGCCGATCCCGTCGCCCGACTGATTCCGGTCCAAATCACCCTACGCAATCCTCAAGTTCCCGATGGACAACTCGGCGGTGGCTTACTGGCCCGAGTCAGCCTCAACAGTTCCTCGCAGCAGGTTGTCATGGTTCCCGCACAAGCCTTAGAACTCTCAACCGCTGTCTCAACCACCGGCCGGGAGACGATCTTCATCGTTGAAGGGAATGATAACGAAACCACCGTGAGCGCCCGCCCGGTTGAAGTCGGGGAACGGGAAGACGACCAAGTCGAAATCCTCAGCGGACTGGCCCCGGGCGAACAATTCATCGTCCGCAGCGATCGCCCCCTCCAAGACGGCCAAACGGTACGCCGCAGCTTTCTGTCAGAAGGGATTCTCGGAGGTGGCGATCGAGATCGGTGAGGGCCAGATCGGTGAAGGCCAGATCGCTGAGGGCGTGATCGCTGTCGACTTCAATCAGGTGAACCCAGGGACGAGTTTGGGCGTAGTCGCGGCTGGCCTGGATGGGAATGATCTCGTCATGGCGTCCGTGGATGATGGTGGTGGGAACGGGACGGGTGAGGCCTTGGGACTCGTAGCGGCGTGCGTCTTCGACAAAGTGATAGTGCAGGGGCAGCGATCGCCCTTCGCCATAGTGATACATGTCCCGATACCCGGAATCTTGCCAATGCTGCAATTGTGCGCCAGTCAGCCAACAATCGGGAAACCCGAAAGCCGGGGCCAGTAGGAGGAGTCGCTCAACATTGGCGCTCTGCTGGGCAACCCACGCCGCCGTCAAGCCCCCTAAACTCGAACCAATGAGGACAACCCTAGAATGTGGGGAAATCAGCGCTGAAACCTGGCGAATTTGGCGACTGACTGTAAGCTGGGAAAAGCCGCCGAGATTGAGATTCGGCCGATGTAGGACGGGTCCTAGTTCCCTGAGGCCTTCCCTGAGGCCTTCCCTGAGGCCTTCCCTGAGGCCTTCCCTGAGGCGATCGCCGATCCGTTGCGCTTTGTGAGATTGGGGACTAGAGGCTAAACCATGAAGATAAAACCATTTGACCATCAGTTTTGAGTTGGATTATGAGTTGGATTATGAGTTGGATTATGAGTTGAATGATGAATTGCAATCATCTAATCATTTGTTGAGAGCGGTTGTTGAGAGCGGTTTTTGTTAGAATTGGGCGATAGCGGGGTCAACTTGTCAAGCATCTGTCAAGCATCTGTCCCCCATGAGTTTCGCCAAATCGCAGGCGCTGGGTTTTAGGTTGATCTCAACTCAGCACCAACCCTATGAAAAAACTGGTTGAGGGTTTTTAAGTTGGTGTATCCCCCCAAAGGAGAGAAAATCGAACTCGATCGCGAGTACCCCTGCCCCTGTCGCCGTCCTGGCCATTTGAAGCCAATTACCTTGACGGAGGCCTTGGGATGCGATCGCTGTCAGCAAATTTTCGTGGTTGATGACAGCGGCTTCTCAATTGAGCAACTCTCCACCCACTATCCGTATAAACAGGTGTGGCGTTGGACGGGGACTCACTGGAAGCGAGCGCGATCGGGGATGAAAGACATCTACTTTCCCCTAGCGGTGGGGGTGGTGTTAGTCTTAGCCATTGTCTGGTTGCCCATCGCCTTACGGTTATCCGTCGGGGCCAATACCCTGCCTTGGATTATTTTAGTGGTACTCTTAGCAGTGTTGCCCGCAGTATTAGTTTGGTTGGCATACCGACGTTAGCGTCATGGCGAACGACTCATTTGAGATTGAGACGAGCGAGAATCCTTTAGCGGCAGTCCGTCGCGCTCATCAGGCTTCCCTGGAGTTGTCACAGACTCTGAGTAGCGAGCGATCGCAGGCTCTACGGTTAATGGCCGAGGCCCTGAGCGATCGCGCTAGTGATATCCTCGAAGCCAATACCCTGGATTTAGAAGCCAGTCGTGATATGGCCGTCCCGGAACTGCTCCTGGATTGGCTCAAATTGACCCCGGAACGAGTCCAAGGGGCCATCAATATTTTGCGCTGTTTAAGCGAGCTTCCAGACCCGATTCGGCGGGTCATTAATGCTCCCTTCCAGGTTGAACAAGCTCAAACCTACTGTCAACTGATGCCCCTCGGGGCCATCGCCCTCATCTATGAAGCCTTCCCAGAACTGGCAGCCATTGCGGCGGGGATGTGCCTAAAAACCGGCAACAGTCTCGTCTTGAAGGGCAGTACTGAAGCCAGCCACTCCAATATCGCGATCGTTAACGTCTTGCAAGAGGCCCTCGCCGATAGCCAACTCCCCGATCATTGTCTCGAACTCCTCCCCTCCGACACTGGGGCATCCGTTCGCGAATTGGTCAGTCAAGATCGGTATTTGAGTCTGATCATTCCCCATGGCCGCGAGAGTTTAGTGCAGCCAATTGTGGAAAAAGCCACCGTTCCCGTTCTGCGTTCTGCGATCGGCAACTGTTACCTGTATTGGTCGCCTAGCGGTAGTCTTGACCTCGTTCGCTCGATGATTTGGGAAAGTCATCAAAGTGAACCGGATCCAGTCAATGCGATCGAAAAAGTCCTGATTCACCCGGAACAAAAACCCTCATCGCTGCTGAGTCTCTGGAATGGATTGCAGGATAAAGGCTTTCAAATTCGCGGCGATGAAACGCTCGTTGAGGAATTTCCTGACCTAGAACTAGCAGAACCCGACGAGTGGCGACAAGCCTATTTAACCAAAACTATTGCCTTTAAGCGGGTGGATAGTCTCGATGATGGGATGCGTTGGATTAACCAATATAGTAGTGGTCATGCCGATTGTTTGGTGACGGAATCCTATCAAGAAAGTTGTCAGTTTTCCTTGGGAGTTAAAAGTGCTTCGGTTTATATCAATTTCTGCCCCCGGTTTTCTCGACTTCCGAAACCTAATCACACTGTTTATTTAGGGATGTCTAACCGAAGCGGGTATTATCGAGGTTTTATCAACCTCGAAGCACTAACTCGCATCAAACACGTGATTCAAGGACATAATTAGTCTTTAATTCGTCTTTAAATAAAAAATGCGACGATATCTCATCGGTGAATTTTCACTCAAACGCATGATTGCTTCTGTTCTGTTCATTTATTTTTGCATCTGCCTCTATGCTTACTTTGGCACGGAACGGTCGATTTTTCTGCCTCCTCCGGCTACCTATAGTGACAGCGACGCAATCATTAAATTACCGGTGGACGACACCACGGAGATTTCAGCGGTTTACCTGTCCCAAGCTGAAGCGGACTATACCATTCTTTATAGTCATGGAAACGCTGAGGATTTAGGCATGATCTTGCCACGATTGGCAGAATTACAAAGCTTTGGCTTTGGGGTGTTCGCCTACGATTATCAAGGCTATGGAACCAGTCAGGGGAGTCCTTCGGAATATAACAGCTATCGGGATATTAACGCCGCCTATCGTTACCTCACTGAAACTCTGAACATCTCCCCGAGTCATATTCTCGTCTATGGTCGTTCCGTCGGTAGTGGTCCCTCGGTGGATTTAGCCTCCCGAGAAGCTGTTGCCGCTTTGGTCGTTGAGAGTGGCTTTGTCAGTGCCTTTCGGGTGGTGACGCGGGCGCGATTATTCCCCTTTGATAAATTCAATAATCTCGACAAAATGGCGGATGTTTACAGTCCAGTTTTGATTCTTCATGGAACCGAAGATGATATTATTCCCATCTGGCATGGGGAACGCCTCTATGAGGCGGCGAATGACCCCAAACAGTCGTTCTGGGTCGAAGGCGCGGGACATAATGACCTCTTAAATGTCGCCGGCGATCGCTACTCCCAAACCTTAGCGGCCTTCAGCCAACTGGTCCGCAAAGAACAACGCTAGAACACACCAGAAAATAATAGTCAAGACAACGCACCCCAACCCAATCCCCCCGATGAGGAATTGAAACTGATGCTAGAACAAATCAACGAAACAGTGAGCTTAGGCGATCGCGGCCTCGAAGTACGTCCCCTGGGCATTGGGGCCTGGGCTTGGGGCGATCGCTTCTTCTGGCAATATGGTAGCGAGTACGGTGAAGCCCAAGTGCGGGAAGCCTTCGACGCGGCGATCGCCGCTGGAGTCACCTTCTTTGATACCGCTGAAGTCTATGGACAGGGCGAATCGGAACGACTCCTAGGAAAATTCAGCCAACAGTGCGACACCCCTGTGCAAATCGCCACCAAATACGGGCCACTCCCCTGGCGCATCTTCAAATCCTCCGTCTATGATGCCGTCAGCGACAGCTTAGAGCGCCTACAACTCGATTGCATTCCCCTCTACCAAGTCCATTGGCCCTTCACCTGCTTCATGTCCCAGGAAACCCTACTCAACGCCCTGGCCGATGAAGTCGAACGGGGACGGATTCAAGCGATTGGAGTCAGCAACTATTCCGCCGACGAGATGACGCAAGCACAGCAGATTCTGGCCCGTCGTGGGGTTCCCCTGGCGGTGAATCAAGTGCGTTACTCCTTACTGTCTCGGGCGATCGAAACTAAAGGGATTCTCGACACCGCCAAAGACTTAGGGGTGGTTCTCTTAGCCTATAGTCCCCTCGCTCAAGGCTTGCTCACCGGCAAATATACCTCAAACGCCAGCAACCCCGGTGGCGGGCGCAAAATGGACCCGAAATTCAGTGCTAAAGGCTTACAACGCATTGAACCCCTATTAGGGATATTGCGTGAGTTAGGACAACGGTATGATAAAACCCCGGCCCAGGTGGCTCTCAATTGGCTCATGGCCCAAGGAGGCGTGATTCCCATCCCCGGAGCCAAAAATGGCCAACAAGCTCAACAAAACGCCGGGGCCTTGGGGTGGACTCTCTCGCCGGAGGATTGGACGCGCTTAGAGCAAGCGAGTCGCCCCTGGCTGTAGGACTTAGACCAATTTGTTGGGACAAAAAGGAGATATGTGACCATGAAACGGGTTTTAGTAACGGGTGCAACCGGACGAACCGGATCACTCGTGTTTGAGAAATTGCAACAGTCTCAGGAGTTTGCTGGCGTCGGTTTGGCTCGTTCGCCCGAGAAGGCTCAGGAGCGGTTCGGATCGACGGAAGGACTGGTGTTTGGCGATATCTGCGATCGCCAGAGTCTGCAAACGGCTATGGACGGCTGTCAAGGATTGGTGATTCTCACCAGTGCGGTTCCCCAGGTGATCGCGCCGCCGTCGGAACCGGGAGAACGACCCCAGATGGGGTTTGCGCCGGGATCTGAACCGGAAATTGTGGATTATCAGGGTCAAGTCAATCAGATTGATGTTGCTAAAGCTGTTGGCGTGCAACAGGTGGTTTTGGTGGGTTCGATGGGGGGAACTGATGAGAATCATTTTCTCAATCGCATCGGGAATGGCAAGATTTTGGTTTGGAAACGCAAGGCTGAACAGTATCTGATGGACTCGGGATTGACCTATACGATCATCCGGGCCGGGGGGCTGTTGGATGAACCCGGCGGCGATCGCGAGTTATTGGTTGGTGATAACGATGAGTTGTTAAACCAGCCCCCAGAGGGAGTTAAACCCTCTATTCCTCGCGCTGATGTGGCGGAATTGGTGGTTCAGGCCCTGCGGGAACCGACGGCTCGCAATACGGCTTTTGATGTGATTTCAAATCCTGAGGGTCTGGCCACTCGCGATTTTGCGGCGTTGTTTGCCCGGACAACGCCGGGGTAAAGTGAATCGGGGTGCATTGCCTCATTTTGGTGACATCCTCCCGACGCTCACCCTAACGGGTAGAGCGCGGGCTTCCCTTCCTCGCGGTTGGGTTTTCCTGCTTCTAATCGCTAACGCGAACGCTTCGCGAACGGGGTTCCCAAGCAACCTTCCTCCACAGGCAGTATCACCGACTGTCCATCGGCTACAAGTACAAGACCTCGTTGCATGACCACTTGCGCGGCAGCAATATCTCGGTCAGTTGTATATCCACATTCATCGCAATGATGCACCCGTTCACTGAGTTCTTTTTTCCCAGTATGCGCCCCACACCGAGGGCAGGTCTGACTGGTTCGATTGGGGTCAACCTTGGCAAAGTAGACTCCACGTTTCCAGGCGACCCACTTGAGGATGTCCAGGAAACTTCCCCAAGCAGCATCCAGGCAATGCTTCGCCAACATCCCGCGACTGGTCATTTTGAGGTTCAAATCCTCAGCAAAAATCATCCCAGCATTGTCACAAAGTTTGTGAGCGGTCAGAAAGTGGAACTCGCGGCGAACATTGTAGATATGCTCATGCAGTTTGCGAATCTTGGTTTGAATCTTCCGGTAATTAGCAGAACCTTTTTTCTTGTTTCTCAATTTGCGTTGCAGCCATCGAAGCTTGCTTTGCAAATCCACGAAAAAGCGAGGGCGTTCTACCAGTTCTCCGGTCGATACAGACAAGAACTTCTCCAGTCCCAAGTCAATGCCGATGGGTTCACCATGAGGCCTGACATCAGGGACGGAAAGATCGGCTTGCAGAATCAGTTGTGTGTACCATCCAGACGGCTTGAACACGACCCGAACTTGCTTAACCTCAAATCCCTCTGGAATCGGTCGATGCAGGTTGATGGACACAGATCCAACCTTCGGCAGCTTTATCTCAAACCCATTGACTGGATTCGACTTGAACT
>FSSI02000083.1:0-9128 GCA_900149785.2 Phormidium lacuna HE10JO
ACGGGTCACTACCATGTAATCTTCTCGACTGAACTCGAACAGTCGCCCGGGTCAAGGAAATCCGAAGTTTCGGTTCATCCCAAAGACCGTATCAGGCAAGGATGAGTGAAATTGAGAAGATGCCTGGCTTATCTTAACATCGCTAATTTGGGAGAAACGATTATGTCAAAGACAGCTCAGTGGATTGGAATTGACGTGAGTCAACAGACTCTGGATGTTTACATTCGCCCATTGGGACAAGCCATCAGAATCCCCAACAGCCCGACCGAAATTGCACAACTCGTCGAGTCTTGGAAAGGCGAGCCGATCAAGCGGGTTGTGGTGGAAGCGACTGGGAAATTAGAAAGGGAACTGGTCATTMAATTACAAGAGGCTCGATTCCCCGTTTCAGTCATCAATCCCCGCCAAGGTCGAGATTTTGCCAAAGCCACGGGTCGTTTAGCTAAAACGGACGCGATTGATGCTCAAACCTTGGCGTATTATGGCTCAGCCCTAAAGCCCCCAGTTCTGGAGTCGAGTTCAGCCGAGTCTCGTCAACTGCAAGAGTTAATGAGTCGCCGGCGTCAGCTAACTGAGATGCAAACGGCGGAGAAAAATCGCTCTTCACGCGCACGTGGTAAAGCTTTGGCGGATATCAAGGCTCACCTAGAGTATCTCAAGGGACGTCTCGAACAACTCGACGCCGAGATTGAGGAACTCACCCACAGCTGTGAGGAATGGTCATCGAAAGTGGAGCTACTCAAAACCATGCCCGGCATTGGTCAAAGGATTGCCACGACTCTGGTTTCTGACCTCCCCGAACTGGGTCAACTCAACGCCAAGAAAATTGCTCGCTTGGTTGGGGTCGCCCCCCTGAATTTTGACAGTGGCAAGTACAAAGGTCAACGAAGGATTCAAGGAGGTCGAGCATCGGTTCGAGCCATGTTGTACATGGGGGCCGTTGTGGCCATGCGACATAATCCGGCGATTAAAGTGTTTTACGAGCGCCTCGTCAAAAAAGGCAAGCCGAAAAAACTAGCTTTAACCGCCTGTCTGCGCAAACTTTTGGTCATGTTGAATGCCATGGTTCGCGACCATCGACCCTGGCAGTATTCAGAAAGACCAGTAGCTCATCCTTAAAGGAAGTCTCAGAAGTGCCGCTGACTAGCTGAATCGGGCATTGGCTTGCCAGCGAAAGAGGGGTTTACCCGGATTCTGTCCTTGGCCGTTCCGGCGTGAAGCGCCGCCGGCATCACTTTTGAGACATCCTCTTCGCCAACTTTGAGACTCCGTTGACAATTGGGGCAGTCACCGAAGGGCTAATTCAAGCCGTTGACTGCCTAGAATTGTGCTGCTCTTTCAAGCTGCCCCTTGACTCAAGAGGGAGATTAGGCGCCAAGGCACATTATCCTTGACAATTAAGACAGTCGCTAACCCCTCCCTAGAGGGGATGGCAATAGGCAAGAGGGGGGACTTTAGCGGCGGCGTTTGAGGACTTGGAGGAGTGTGTCGAGGTGGGGGGGAAGGGGGGCGATCGCCTCGATGGTGTCTCCCGATTGGGGATGTTCTAGGGTCAACTTCCAGGCGTGGAGGGCTTGGCCGGGTAGGTTGACTCCGAGAGAACGACCGGAACCGTAGAGGGGGTCAGCCACGATTGGATGCCCAATGGAGGCACTGTGGACGCGAATTTGGTGGGTGCGACCGGTTTCGAGACGAAAATGAACTAGGCTGTAGTTCCCGAGGGCTTCCTGGACCTGCCAATGGGTGACGGCAGTGCGGCCGCCTTGGTCTTCAGGGACGATCGCCATCTTTTTGCGATCAACCTGATGACGAGCGATGGGGCGATTGATGATTCCCGAGGGCTGGCTCGGCGATCCATAGACGATGCCTAAATACTCACGACGGGCGGTTTTGGCCTGGATTTGGGCTTGTAAATGCTGATGGGCGCGATCGCTTTTGGCAATGACGATCGCCCCGGTGGTATCTTTATCGAGACGGTGGACGATTCCGGGACGCTGTACGCCGCCAATCCCGGAGAGGCGATCGCCGCAATGGGCTAACAGGGCGTTGACGAGGGTATCGTTGTAATGGCCGGGGGCGGGATGAACCACTAGCCCAGCGGGTTTATTGACGATGAGGAGATGATCGTCTTCGTAGAGGATATCCAGGGCCATGTCTAGGGGTTGGATATCTAAGGGGGTGGCCGCCGGGATCTCGATGCTGAGGCGATCGCCGGCCTGAACTTTGAGTTTTTTGGAAAGACAGGGTTCTCCGTTGACACGGACACAGTTCTGTTCGATGAGTTGCTGGATGCGCGATCGCGAGAGATCGGCGAGGTTTTGCGAGAGGATGCGATCGAGGCGATCGCCTGATTTGGTTACGTCGAGGGTGATAGTCATAGAACAGGGGAACGGAGACCAGAATTAGGGTTTTATAATTTTAGGGGATAGTCCAAGACCAATTTAATGACGATTGCTTATAGTCAAACAGGTTATGGTCAGATGCCCGTCATATCTTCTATAATTGCCTATCGACGCGCTCAAAATGCGTCAAGTTCGTCCTCCAAGTCTTTTAACCTCGCGTTTTCAAGGCTTAACGAGATTATAAACCCACCTTAATCTCACGGATTGATCTACCAAATATGCCGGGGCAAACTTACGCTTAACACCAGGAGCCAGCTATGCAAGATGCAACCATTCTAGGACTGTTGGCGGGAATGATGACGACGATCGCCTATCTCCCCCAACTGATTAAAACTTGGCAGTCGAAATCGGCTGACGATATTTCTTGGAGTATGTTAATTATCCTCTGTTTGGGGATTCTTTTGTGGCTGGTGTATGGAACTTCGGTTCACGATTTACCTGTCATTTGCGCCAATATTCTGACATTAATTCTTTCATCGACCATTTTGGGCTTAAAAGTTCACTATCGCTTGCGGCGGGCTTCTATCGATTAGATGCTGGGGTCGTGAGTTGTTCTAAGTCACCTGTTTTAAATCACTGGTTTTAAATCACCCCTTTTAAATCCATGGCAACCCATGGATTTTTTGTTAAGCCTGCCCATGTTCTTTTTTCTCTCAAAGCTGCTTCCGTCCCTAGTTTATCCTTTGGGGTTAGCCTGTTTGTTGATGTTACTGGCGTTGGTTCTCATCTGGAAACGTCCCGCTTGGGCGAGTCTTGTGATTCTGGTGGGGTTTGTGGCCTTGATGGCGGGAGGAAATGGGTGGGTGGCGTCGAGTTTGGTGCGATCACTCGAACGACAACAGCTTCCGGCGGGGGAACTCCCCCAGGCTGAGGCGATTGTGGTGTTAGGGGGGGCGACGCGATCGCCAACGCCGCCCCGGCCTTGGGTTGAGGTGAATGAAGCCGGCGATCGGCCCATTTACGCGGCCCGCTTGTTTTTGGAGGGGAAGGCTCCCTGGGTGATTCTTTCGGGGGGACGCATCAGTTGGACTGGGGAGATTGGTTCTGAAGCTGAGGATATGGCCCAACTGCTACAGGCCTGGGGAGTTCCTGAATCGGCGCTGTTACTGGATCATACCTCTCTCAATACCCGTCAGAATGCAGAAAACGTCAAAGTCATTTTAGATGAACAGGGAATTGAGGAGATTTTGCTGGTGACTTCGGCCATTCATATGCCGCGATCGCTGCGAGTGTTTGAGAAACTTGGCATTGAGGCGATTCCGGCCCCAACGGATTTCCTGATTGCTGACGATCCGAGATCAGACGGCGACTCGAATTGGCAGACGATTATCCTCAACCTCATCCCTGACGCTCACCGCCTGGCGTTGACAACCCGTAGTCTCAAGGAATATCTAGGCTTGTGGGTGTATCAGCTACGAGGATGGGCCTAATCCATGGGCCTAATCCATTGATGTTCCCTGGGGAAATTGGCAAAAATCTTTTAGGATGGGGGGAATCAGGGGAGGCGATGCGATCGCCACCCCCCGCCACGAGTCTGTTATTCTCTCAATAAATCGTCATGTCTGATGGAATCAACCGGATCGTCTTCATTCCACCGCCAACGATTGATGAACAGATTGAGCGTCATCATCTGACGCGGGAGTTCCACCGGGAAGTCCATTATCGACAAGATTTTCAGGCCCATTGTCAGTGGTACCGGGAAACCGCAGCACGTCACCGTCAAGAGTTAGAAAAGATGCGAGGCGATATCAATCTGTTCGGCTGGTTTTCCCGGCGGCGCGGCTCTTAAACGTCGATTTTAAACCTCGATTGAGGTTATCTCAGTTTCGTATCTCCGTAATTTGCAATTGTGCGCCTCCGCCGGAGCCTTCTCCAAAGGTTCCCACCCAAATGTCATATTGTCCAGAGAGGGCAGGTTGAAACATGATCCTGGGACTCACTGCTCCCCCGAAATCATCGTTGCAATACCAGTTTCCATCAGGACCATTGATGAGTAGTGTTGTGTCGCCGCCTCCGGTCACATTGAAGCTGAGGAAGCTAGAGTTACCGGCTTCGTAATTGACCCGGACATCGGGATTTGAGGCATTGATAAAGCCCACACAATCACGGCCTAAATCTAAATTAGAGGCATTCGTTGAGCCTCCGGGCATGACATCCACTGGGTAGGGATCTGGGGTAAAACCAACGGTTAAATTGACGGTTCCATAGAGCGGGTTTGCGCCTGGATTTTGGGCGATCGCTGCCGGAGATTGAAGCGCGACAACCGTGAGTCCTAAGCTCAATGTCCCTAGTCCAAGACTTGCTTTAAGCCAGTTTCCGGCCGCAGAAACTGAAGAGACAATGGAAGAATGTTTCATAATGATTTGCTCGGGGTTTAATGGAAAATCTCGAAAGTCGTCATGATGCTATTTTTTGTGCTTAAATACCTAGTGATCACGTTCTCAAAAATAGTATTCAAGCACAAACAATGGGAGTCTATCATGTCAAGCATGATGTGTAAGCCTGCCTTGAGTTTAATCGAGTTTTCATTGAATTAGGACTTTAGTTTGCATTTCTTAATTTACGGTTATCCCCAACTCGAATCCCCAACTCGAATCCCTAACCCGAATCGCTCACTAGACATTTATCTAACTTATCTGTAAAACGAAGAATTAGTTTAATGATGAAGTCGAATGATTAAGCCGAATGATTGAATAACGTTGACAACGTCACATCAGCCAATTGCTGAAGGGTTTGGCGGTTAGGCTGAACCTTGGCTGTAATGCGTAATCCCTGTAAATTCATAACGAGGTATCGGGCCAACAGACGAAGATCTCCGGGGTGAGTCAGTTCTCCCTTCTGACGCGATCGCCACAAAACCCGTTCAAACCTCTGTTCAATCGTCTGAAAATATTCAGCAACTTGTTGCGCGATCGCACCATCTTGAGACGCCAATTCAGCCGCCGTATTGACCAATAGACAACCTTTGCGATCGCCGTCGTTCAAACTCCAGTTTACCACCGAAGCAAAGAAATCGACTAAAGCCTCCCGAGACGCGTCAGGAGACTGAAGAGGGGCAAAATTAGGAGCAATGACCGTGCGATCGTAATGCTCCAGACTCGCTTGGAACAAAGAATGCTTATCTCCAAACGTATCATAAAGGCTACCCCGATGAATCCCCATCCTCTCAAGGAGAGTCCGAATCGAGGTTCCTTCATAGCCTTTTTTCCAAAAGGTCAGCATCGCTTTATTGAGGACATCTTGCTGATCAAATTCCTTCGGGCGAGCCATAAGCTTTAGTCAAACACAAAAATGCTTCTAGTAGTATAACAAATAGTACAACACATAGTATAACAACCCCTAACCTAGCCGATCGCCCCAAACTCACTTAACCAGCAGACTCTAACGTTTTCACCTGAGCCTCGACTTGTTGTAAAACTTGAGTTAAAGCGGGCAAGACCTCTAAATGTTTCTGGGATAGACTCGGATGACGTTGACAGGTTTGATGAATTTCTCCAAGTTTCTTTTGCAGAGTTTGAGCAGTAATCAAGGCTTCTTGGCTCAAATCAATCAATTTTTGTTGCTGATAGAACTTCAAAGCTGCACCCCGCAATACTTGTAACGTAGCTTCTTCTCCCTCCTCGCCTCGCATCACCCGTAACCGCAACAAGACGGGGTTACTTTCATAGGAGCGTTCTAACTCCACTTCTTTTTGCTGACGCACGGGCAACAACGGAAGGCCCATAAAGCGTTTCAACTCATTAATCACACCCTGAAACACCGTTAGCGGCAGAGCTTTTAAAACCGATTTAGGAACCCCATCTTGACTCCAAAGAATGGTTCCCGATTCAGCTTCTCGGGCAAAATGTAAGCGTCCAATTCCCCCCATTAGGACTCGTGCTAACAATTCCTGAATCATCTGGGGGGGAGACAGGACGGCTAAGGCGGCGACAGGACAGGTTAAATGTCGCGGGGTTAAGTTGAGAGCGGGCCAGTCTGGCGGTGGCTGGAACGCCGAGGGTTCACGGCTGTTGTTCTCTTCGTCTGTTTCAGTCGCGATCGCCTGATTGGTGTGATTGAGATAAGCCGTCAATAAGTCCTGGTGGTCTTGATTAGCAATACTTTGGGGAACCAGAGAACAGTTAAGATATCCCAATAAGGTTCGCAGGTATTCCAAGGCGGCTGTGTCATCAGGATTGACCATTCCGAGGTAAATCCGGCTTCCTTCCATCGATAGCGGAATCACCTGGTGGTACAAACATACCTCAAAGGGCAAAATCTTATCGATGGAGTGAAAAATCCAATCGGAGTTCATGGTGAGGGTTTTCAGCATAAATGGACGAGTTTGAGAAGAACCCAAACCTAACTACGATGCAACCCCGATGAATTCATGACAATCGAGACGTGACGGTCAACGAGAAACTGGCTAGATGCGTTGGTTGCTGTTGGCTCATTGATGGCCGGGGGACTGTGAAGCTGAGGCGCGAGTAGTCTTATTTTAGTTGAAATTACAGAGATGCGATCGCCCATTACTCCGTAGAATTACGGATTTGTTGCGCGGCGAGGTAGAGTTTTCCCCATTCACTGGTGATCTGACTGCGTTTCAGGTTCAGATGTTGAGCGATCGCCTCAGGAGATTCTCCAGCCTTGAAACGCTCCAGGATTTCTTGCTCGCGGGGGTCAAGACTGTGATAATACTCCTGCCACTGGCTACTCGTGAGTCCGAGTTGATGGTCTTGTAACGAGGTTTTGAGCCAATTGGCCACCAGTTCCGGGGAATGTTTGAGGCTAAAGACGCGAATGGCGTGATAGCCAACCTTTTCTCGTAAACGGTAGAGCTGTTTGATGGGGACATCAAGATAATCGGCGATCGCCTCTTGACTGTATCCTTGCAGATAGAGTCCCAACCATTGGGCCGCCAGAGGACTCACCTGGTCTTCGAGATATTGAGCAAATTCGCGAGCGACAATTTCCCGCAAGGTTTGCTGTTCCTCCCAAGCGCGATCGCGGTCATAATGGTCTAAGGTTTGAGTATCGAGGAGATTCACCCGCTCTTGATCATGATTGGGAGAAATTTCGACGGACACCAGACGCACCAATTCCTGAGAGGGAACTTGAGTCAATCCCCCTCGTTGGCTACGTCGTAGATAGTTGACAAAGCGATACACCAACAACGGCTGATTGCGAATCGGCCGTAGACAGTATTCCTCCAAGCTGGCGAGAACCAGAGCATTTTGCAGATGGCGATCGCCGCCACAGCGAGTAATACGGCGCATTTCCCCTTGTAGATAGCGATCGCTGTTGAGCATTTCTTGCAGAACCTCCTGCACCACATCTACCACCGTCCGACGGCGATCGCGGCTGAGGGACACCCAAGTGCGAATTTTATGACGCAGCAGTACTAAACTCCCGAGACGGCGGATTAAATGGCGATAGGCGGACTCCGGCGAGACCCCAAGATAGCGTTGACAGAGGATGTTATAACAAAACTCCATCGACTGTTCGAGGACTTGCTGATGAGAGGCCTCGAATTGGTCAAAGTCCTCCCCCTGGTTTCCCAACAGCCAGCACAAAATCGCCTCTCGTGTTTCCCGAGGGCGTTGTGGATGCTCTGCACTTAGTCGCGATCGCCACTGTTGGACGACCCTTTCCCATATCCTCATAAACCGTCTCAGGGGGGACTTAGGACTTGTATAGGGAATTTTAACTTTTGAGGGGTGCACCGGAGCTATAAGTCCCGCGCTGTACCTGAAAGGTCAGCGTCGGGATACATGGACTCCCCGCGTCGATTGAGGGGTTCGATGCCCCGAAAATCGACACACTACTATCGGTTCTAACAGAGGGCGTAAATCTGTTAGAATATGAGTATGTTGAACTTGACCTACAGCTACCGAATCTATCCAGGACTTGACCAGGAAGCGCAAATGCTTGACTGGCTAGAGCAATGCCGTCGCGTGTATAACTACGCTTTGGCAGAGAGAAGGGACTGGATCAATTCGCGTAAATGTCCGGTCAATGCTTGCAGCATCAGACAAGAATACATCATCCCGGCTGACGCGCCCTATCCCGACTACTACAAACAACAGAAGGCGCTGACCGAAGCGAAAAAGAGGATTCCGGAACTCAAAACGGTTCATTCTCAAGTCTTGCAAGATGCTCTGAAGCGATTGGATAAGTCGTTCAAGTTCATGCAAGAGAGAGGGTTTGGATTTCCACGATTCAAAAAGTTCGGTCAGTACCGCTCTTTTGTATTTCCGCAGTTCAAGTCGAATCCAGTCAATGGGTTTGAGATAAAGCTGCCGAAGGTTGGATCTGTGTCCATCAACCTGCATCGACCGATTCCAGAGGGATTTGAGGTTAAGCAAGTTCGGGTCGTGTTCAAGCCGTCTGGATGGTACACACAACTGATTCTGCAAGCCGATCTTTCCGTCCCTGATGTCAGGCCTCATGGTGAACCCATCGGCMTTGACTTGGGACTGGAGAAGTTCTTGTCTGTATCGACCGGAGAACTGGTAGAACGCCCTCGCTTTTTCGTGGATTTGCAAAGCAAGCTTCGATGGCTGCAACGCAAATTGAGAAACAAGAAAAAAGGTTCTGCTAATTACCGGAAGATTCAAACCAAGATTCGCAAACTGCATGAGCATATCTACAATGTTCGCCGCGAGTTCCACTTTCTGACCGCTCACAAACTTTGTGACAATGCTGGGATGATTTTTGCTGAGGATTTGAACCTCAAAATGACCAGTC
>FSSI02000084.1:0-9111 GCA_900149785.2 Phormidium lacuna HE10JO
AGAGAACGAGCGGCTCGCCGAGCTAGAATCGAAGCTCGATGCCGTGCTGCCGAAATCCGTTTCCAATTAGAGCCGAGTTTGGCTAATCGTCGGGCATTAGAGGCCATTTTGGCCGTGTTGCAAGAATATGGTGAGACCTTGTAGAGCCTGGGTTGGTGGTACAATCCGGCAAAACTGAGGTTGCTACAATGAAGCTATTGCGCCCTCAACGTTGGCTAAACTTCCTGTCTCTACTCCCAGGAACTATCTTGACGGTGTTGACCATTGCCGTTGCCTTTCTGAGATTTTATGATGAACAAGACTTCAGCCTCCTCGGATACATCACCGAACCGCGAACCTGGAGCAACCGATGCACTGTGGCAGCCGTCCTGGTGGCAGTGGTTAATTTCGGCGTTGAGTGGAACCGTCGAAATCGAGAAACAGACCGCCTGGCTCAAGAAAAGCAACGAAGAACTGAGGAAGAGCAACAAAGACGCGAGGAAAGAGAACGAGCGGCTCGCCGAGCTAGAATCGAAACTCGATGCCGTGCTGCCGAAATCCGTTTCCAATTAGACCCGAGTTTGGCTAATCGACAAGCCTTAGAGGCCATTTTGGCGGTTTTGGGGGAATATGGAGACACGTTGTAGACTCTCAAGGAACCCTCGTGACTGACGCTCTCCAACCACTCCAAGACCGACTCCAATCTCTCTGTCGCCTTGATGTTCTCAATCAATGGCGACAGGCTCATGGTTCCATGTCCGAGCCTCTTAATCCTAAGACTTGGCTCAATTGGCAACCGGTTACACTCAATGAGCGGGGACATATTCCCTGGAGACGCGGGAAACAGGAACTTTGGTTAAGTCAAACTCTCGTCATTCCTAAGTCTATAAATGGCTTTGATGTGAGTCAATTTCGCCTCTATTTATCATTACGATGGTGGGCTAATTTTGCTCAAGTTTATCTAAATGGAATTCTTCTGCACACTGGAGATTTGTTTGACTGTTTTGGTCGGATTCTGTTAGATGAGTCTGTTCAACCGGGGCAAATGCTTCATGTAGCTCTCTATTTGGTGAGTCCTGGTCATGATGATGGGGCGTTGGTTACGTCAGATCTAATCTATGACCATGAGCATCTCGATCCGGGTTTTGTTGCAGATGAATTGGCAATTTGCCGTCAGCTTTATTCTAGTTTTTTTGCTAAAAAAGCGAATACTTTAGTAATTCCAAATTTCGAACTTTTACCGCAAAGACAAGAACAATTTATGGGAGAATTACAGCAGCTACATGAGCAATTAAATGATGTGTTTTCCTCACCTCGGGGAACTTTATACTTGATGGGTCATGCTCATTTAGATATGGCTTGGCTGTGGGAGATTTCTGAAACTTGGACGGCAGCACAACAAACCTTTGAATCTGTTTTAAACTTGCAAACGCAGTTCCCAGAGTTGGTTTTTTCTCATTCTTCGGCGGCGTTATATGACTGGATTGAATGCCATCGACCTGATTTATTTGCAAACATTAAAACTCAGGTTGAGCGAGGCGTCTGGGAGGTTGCGGCGGGATTGTGGGTGGAACCGGAGTTAAATCTAATTTCTGGGGAATCGATTGTTCGCCAAATTCTTTACGGGCAACAGTATGTTCTGGAGAAGTTTGATCAGCTGGTGCGGGTGGCTTGGCTTCCGGATAGTTTTGGCTTTTGTTGGCAACTTCCACAGTTGCTAAAACAGGGAGGGATTGACTATTTTGTGACCCAAAAGTTGCGCTGGAATGATACAACGGAGTTTCCTGATGATCTGTTTTGGTGGGAAAGCCCAGATGGAACTCGAATTTTGAGTTTAATGTCTGCCCCGATTGGTCAAGGAATTGAGCCGCAACAGATGGCGAGTTATTTGAAAGGTTGGCAAGACAAAACGGGATTGAGTGATGGTTTGTGGTTGCCGGGGGTGGGTGATCATGGGGGGGGACCGACTCGTGATATGTTGGAGGTGGCGAGGCGTTGGCAAGGGTCATCGCTGTTTCCTAAATTGGCGTTTTCTTCGGCAACGGATTATCTCGATCGCCTCCAAGGTCAAGTCGATGCCACTTGTCCGGTTTGGCGCGATGAACTCTATTTGCAGTTTCATCGTGGCTGCTATACGACGGAGGGCGATCGCAAATGGGCCAATCGCGAAGGAGAACGCTGTCTCTACCAGGCCGAAGTCTTCGCCTCCTTGGCAACGATAACCGCCGAGGTTCCCTATCCTGGGGAGAGTTTGGAGAAGGTTTGGAAAGACTTACTCTTCAATCAGTTTCACGATATCCTCCCGGGTTCGACGATTCCTGAGGTTTTGGCGGAGGCCAATCGCGTTAGTGCGGCGGGTTTGGCGACGGCTAAGGCGATTCGCGATGGGGCCATCATGACGTTGTTGCAAGGCCTCCCAGCCTCGACGCCTCCTTATCCTGAGGCGATTCCAGTTTATGTGGTTAACGCTCTGACGTGGTCGCGATCGCAGATCGTCAGTCTTCCCCTTCCTAACTCTGACAGGCGGTGGCGTGTTTGCAACCTCTGCGGCGAACCCGTACCCAGTCAGCGGTTTCAGGGAGAGTTACAGATATTGGCGGAGGCGGTTCCCGGTGTGGGTTGTGCCAGATATTGGCTCTATATAGATGAAGAAGCTCCCCAGGATAACCTATCTTACCACACAACTCGCGCCCCTGTCCTGGAAAACGCCAATTTGCGGGCTACAATTGACGCAGAAACGGGTGATATTCAGCAAATTTTTGATAAACGAAATCAACAGGAACTGCTCAATTCTCAAGGGGGTAATCAGTTACAAGCGTTTCGAGATCAGGGGCAATATTGGGATGCTTGGAATATCGATCCCAACTATGAACAGTATCCCCTCAATCCGCCAGAATTAGAATGCTTCGATTTCCTAGAATCGGGGAACTTGCGTCAACGGTTACAAGTGGTGCGTCGTTTAGGAGAATCGAGAATTTATCAAGACTATATCCTCGACCAAGATGCGTCTGTTCTGGTGATTGAGACTAAAATTGATTGGCAAGAACGGCAAGTTTTGTTAAAAACGGCCTTCAATTTTGCCTTTAATACGGATATCGCTAACTATGACATGGCTTGTGGTACGATCGCCCGTCCGACCCAACCCCAAACTCCAGCCGAAGCCGCAAAATGGGAAGTTCCCGCCCTACAATGGGCCGACCTATCCACCAGAGATTTTGGGGTGAGTCTGCTACAAAATTGTAAACATGGCTATGATGCCAAACCCAATCAATTGCGACTGACCTTATTGCGGGGTTGTCAATGGCCCAATCCTGAATCAGATCGGGGTATCCATCACATGACCTACGCCATTTCTATCCATCCAGGAGATTGGAAAACCGGCAAAACTGACCATCGAGCCGATGAACTGAATCACCCATTACGGGTCTATACTGATATTACCGCTTCGGGTGGCGATCGCCCCCCCAGTCAGTCCCATCAATGGCTATCTGTTGCGCCAGACTCTCTCAAATTGATGGCCCTCAAAGCCAGCGATCGCTATCCGAACCAATGGATTCTTCGCGTCCACGACCGTCATGGAGAAGCGCAACAGCTTGCTCTCGGCGGAGTCTTCCGTGAGATGACCCGAACCCGCGTCAATCTCTTAGAAGAGAACCAAGTTGGTAATGAAACGATCGCACCCTGGCAAATTGCCAGTTTTCGGTTACAATCGCAGCAAAACTTGACTGGACAATAGATTGACCTCAAGTTTGAGTCCATTACCTCTGAGATAGCCGCTAAACTAAAGTCAATCAAGTCTGAAGTTTCGTTGCTAAAACTACCCCAAAGCCGCCCTAGTGCTGCATACTCAACTCGTCATCATTTACACCATAAGAAGGACAAGCTGCCGTGAGAGAACACAAACGAATTGGCATTCTCACCAGTGGTGGGGACTGTGCAGGCTTAAATGCAGCGATTCGCGGCGTCGTTCGCTGTGCGCATCAGTATGGTTGGGAGGTTTTGGGAATTTGTCAAGCCACCAATGGCTTAATGGCTGACCCCCCCAATGCCATTCCGTTAACCATTGCCAATGTTGACCCTATTTTAACCCGAGGGGGAACCATTCTCGGAACCACCAATAAAGGGAATCCTTTTGCCTTTAAACTCCCTGATGGAACCGTTTGCGATCGCAGCCAAGAGATTATCAACGGCTATTATAAACTGGAATTAGATGCCTTAATTGGCATCGGCGGCGATGGCAGTTTAGCGATTCTGCATCGTCTGGCTCAACAAGGAAAATTCAACTTTATCGGTATCCCCAAAACCATCGATAACGATGTGGGCATTACCGAGCGCTCTATCGGCTTTGACACCGCCGTAACGATTGCCACCGAAGCCTTAGATCGACTTCACTTTACCGCCGCAAGTCACAATCGGGTCATGATTTTAGAAGTCATGGGACGAGACGCCGGTCATATCGCCTTAAACGCCGGAATTGCCGGTGGGGCAGATGTAATTTTAATTCCCGAAATTAACTATAAACTCGAAAGCATCTGTCAAGGCATTCAAGACCGACAAAAACGGGGTCAAAACTACACCTTGGTGATTGTCTCCGAAGCCGTCTGTACGGAAGCTGGAGACCACATGACCAAAATGCAGCAATTTGGTGAATGTCGCCTGGGGGGAATTGGTCAATATCTCTCTGATAAAATTGGTGAAGCCACCGGTGCAGAAACTCGTGTTACTGTCTTAGGCCATATCCAGCGGGGGGGGATTTCTTCCCCGCATGACCGTTTGTTGGCCTCAGCCTTTGGGGTCGCGGCTGTTGAGGCGATCGCCCGCAACGAGTATGATGTGATGGTAACCTGGCAAAATCGCGAAGTTATCACCGTTCCCATCGCCGAAGCCATCAAAACCTATCGAGTGGTTGACCCAGAAGGAACTCTTGTCAAAACGGCTCGTGGCTTAGGAATTTGTTTAGGTGACTAATCCAAGTTTATCATCCCCCAAACCGGGTTAGTCGAGGAATCGTGACCCATCGCCGGGACTCTCTCTCTGATGAATTTGAGATGAGTTTGAGATGACTTATTTTATGGGTTGTACCCAAGCCATCGCCAGCCAATTCAAGTCCAGAGTTGCCCGAGTCCCGGCTACAGTGATAACGTTGAAACTATCAAGAATGGATTGAGAACTCTTCATGGCGGTGTACGAGGATCGAGAAGCCTTTATTCCCTATCGACTCAACGATCTCGTTGATTTTTGTGTTAACGATGGTCAACTTAGTCCCGAGGATTGTCAAACCTTTCGAGACTTTGCCCAAATTTTGGCATCTTACTATCATTTTCGCTTTAAGGACTACGCCACTCAAATTTTAAATAACTACGCGGTTTTCAACCCAGATCGAGATACCCATCTCCTCAGAGAACCGACTGCATCTGATCTAGAAAGAATGGATGAACAGGTGGTTCGTCAGTTTCGCCGGGTGTTGAAAGGGGCCAACTACATGGAACTCTCCGATGAGATGTTGCAACAAGCCTTAGAAGAAAGCTCTTTGGTGGAGTTACAAACTCATGTCAACTTTGAGGATTTTGACCGCTTTGTGTGTTTTTATCGTGGCGATATCTTTGAAACCGTTGAACTCAAAAAATGGATCTTTTGGACAGAAACCAAGAACTTAGACATTTTGCAGCGAGTCGTCATGCTAATTCGCTACAAAGGAAAAAAGCATTTTCAAGCTCAGGGAATTGACCTAGAAGACTTAAAATTTATTCCTGGTAAAATGTATGTCTATCTCTATAAAAATGTACCAAAACCCGATCTTGAACTGTTGTTTCCCAACGTTCAAACCAGTATGACCCTTAAAGATCGCCTACTTTTTGGTATTCCGGCGATCGGGGCAGCTATTCCCGCCATTTTACGGATTCTCCCTCAGCTTTTACTGGTTCTCAGTGTGATTCTTTTCCTAACCGTTGGCTCGCCGAATATTGACGCCTTACAAGCTGACGAAGAAGATGTCGATAATCTGCTTCCCGTCCTCCTCGCCGTTTTGTCCTTAATGGTTGCTTTAGGAGGATTAGCCTTCAAGCAATATACCAAATATCAGAGTAAACGGATTAAATTCCAAAAAAAAGTCACCGACACCCTATTTTTCCGCAACATTGCCACCAACTCCAGTGTCTTTAGCAGTCTCATCCAAGACGCCCAAGATGAAGAATGCAAAGAAGTCCTGTTAGTCTATTACCATCTTCTCACCAGTGGAACATCGCTCACCCCCGACCAACTCGACGATGAAATCGAACAATGGATGGAGGCCCGCTTCGGCACAAAAATCGATTTCGACATTCACACCCCCCTCCACAGTTTAGAAACTCTGCGCGGCGGTCCCCAAAATACCCCCCTTCTGACCTATGATGAGCAAGGCTGTTGTCAAGTCTTACCGCTATCGGACGCTCAACAGGTCATCGACTGGGTTTGGGATCGCATTTTTGATTATGCCAATTCCCTGTAGGGGCGAAAAATCCCCTCCTGGGAGGGGTAGGGGTGGGTTCTTCCCCTCCTGGGAGGGGTTGGGGGTGGGTTCCCCTACAATTGGGTTCCCCGACCAAAACTCCCACTCCATATCTCGTCGCATTTTTTGTGCAATTTGTCAAGCCCCAATCCTCATTTCCCAGCAATTCTCATTCTGGAAATTTCGCCCCAGCCTATTGAGATAATTCTCAATAGGGATTCTCGAAAGCTGCATTCTTTCGTTCAAGATTGGGTATCTTGGACAGGATGCGGGTCAAAATGAGAATTGCTGGACAGTGACTTGGGTTCTTGACGACAGCAAACCTGGAGCCTAAAATAGGGGTGACAAAATTGCAAACAGAGAATTGAGAAAAGCGGGGTGCCTGGCTTAATTTTTGCTATCCGAAAGGAGACGGAGTTACAAAGATGCTAGATAGGCACCAAAGAACTGTAGGTATTGATTCGGTGTTTTGGCGGGAGTGGCAACAGTATCAAGGCTGTCTCTACCGTTGCTGCCTCCGACGGATGAGGGGCAACCAAACGGAGGCGGAAGATGCTCTGAGTATGGCTATGCTTAGGGCTAGGGAGGGTTGGCGAACCAGCAGCAAACCTATTGATAATGTGAAGGCGTGGTTGGTCAGATTGGTGAATAATCTTTGCACGAACCTGCTTAAAAAGCGCGATCGCCTATTTTCCTGTGACGTAGAGGAAGAGCTATGGGTTAGCCAGGAAGAAGAACCAGATCTTGCCGCGTAGCGGCAAGATCTGGAATTTTTTTTTGAGGGAGAGGTAAATAATTTATCTCCCAAGTTGCGGGAGACTTTTTTTCTCTACTGGAAGGAGGAGCTGTCTTACAAGGAGATAGCGGAACGGTTGGCCATTTCTCAGGGTACGGCCCGCAAGCGGGTTTCTAATACCAGGGCCATTTTGCGAGAGCGATGGAACGAGTATAACGGAATGACAGAGGACCCTAGTTCTTCGTTGGCAACGGATGTGGAAGAGACGAGTGCGGATGAGTTGTCGGTGGGGGAACCGGCCTCTAGTAGGTTGGATGAAGCGAAACGGAACCCAACAAGGGTTAATCCAGCAGAACTGAGGCCAAAAGAAGAACTCCAACGGTCATTTCTGTCGTTGCCGAGGGGAGAGCAATCTCAAAGGCCCAAACTTGGTTCCTTATGCGTAAGTCCCGAACCCGGGCTGAAATCTAAATTGCGATCGAGTAAGTTGGCCTTGATTCTTCGACCCCAGGCCGTCGGGGCTATCTTTGCCAATGCAAGGTTATCGCTTCGGATTAAGAATAGATTTGAATTGCCCGGGAGATGGGTCTGGTGCTATTTTGCGTCAGGCCAGATTGGATGCGGGAAAAAAAGGTTAATCGGTAAGGGGCGATCGGTATTTAGTAAAACCCAGCTTCTTTTTCTGCCTTTCTGGGGGCCTTGGGTTCCGGTTCCCAGCAGTTCGCCTACGGAAAAAATCGCCCTGTTATCGGGAAAATGGCCCTGTCGTCCTCCTTAAGAAAGAAATTTTCTCTATTTTGAGGCAGAAAAGTTCACAAACTGCCACCCAAAACTGTCTTATTAATAGATGGAACAAATTCTATCTATTGGCCTTGACGAATACAGGAGTGTATAAAATGTTCAAGAATAAAAGGGCTCTTATCATACATAAGCAAGTTTCATTTTCTTGTTTTTTGGGTGCAGTTCATGGCACTATAACAGGAGATGTCTCTGATGATGGCAGTGAAGTATTTCCTGTACGAATAACTGCTCAAACCAATTTGGGTTCTGGTTCTTTCGATCTAAAAATTAACGGAAACGAAACGATAGACGAAGAACTCCAAGGAGCCAAGGTCGAAGTTACTATTTCACAATGGCAATGCGATCAAGAGACCCTAAGTTTTCATGTAAAAGCTGTGGCGAAAAAAGCATTTTTATCATGCAACATTCTCGATGAAAGCTTCAGAGGAAGCCGTCACAATGCTGAAACATTAACAAATGTATTGGCCGATCTTGATATGAAGCTTAAGTCTTTGTCAGCAGCAAAATCAAGCTAATAAGCGGTTTTATCCCTCTTCTGTCACTTTCAAAAAAGGGGGTTCAAACCCTGATTCTTTCGTTAGAATTTCCAAGAGTGACAGAAGAGGGATATTCATTAATTACAGCGCACACAAATTTTTGTTAGCGCCAAAAAGCCCTATCGATTCGCTCCTCAAAGCATCAATATTTAGGGAGCATCTCAATTTTGACAATCAACAACTTTCAAAAAACATGGAGAAACGCTCATGACGGAACCGATTTTAGTTAAAGATATCAACTCTGGTTCGAGTGGCTCTTCTTCCTTGTTTGTCCCCTCTAATTTAACCAACGTCAACGGCACCCTGTACTTTGGAGCCGACGACGGCACCAACGGCTTTGAGCTATGGAAGAGCGACGGCACGGAAGGGGGTACGGTTTTAGTTAAAGATATCAATTCTGGTTCGGGTAGCTCTTCTCCCAACAATTTAACCAACATCAACGGCACCCTGTACTTTCGAGCAAATGACGGCATCAACGGCACTGAGCTATGGAAGAGCGACGGCACCGCAGCAGGTACGGTTTTAGTTAAAGATATCCAGACTGGTTCGGGTAGCTCTTCTCCCTTTGATTT
>FSSI02000095.1:0-3592 GCA_900149785.2 Phormidium lacuna HE10JO
GCACTGTCGAGTACGAGTACGACGAGTTGGGTCGCTTGACGGAGGAACGCTTTGACGGACGGACGGTTTCGTATGAGTACGACGATGTGGGGAATCGTCTGAAGCGGGTGGATTCGGCTCAGGGAGAGACCACTTATGTTTATGACGAGAATGACCGTTTGTTGGAATCGACAGCCAATGGAGTCGTGACGACGTATCAGTACGACGACAATGGGAACCTCACCTCTCAGACGGCGAATGGGGAAACTACGGCGTACACCTGGGATGACCGGAATCGGTTAGTGGAAGTGAACACTGCTGACGGCGATACGGTGGTTTACGAGTACGACGACGAGAACATCCGCGTCAGTTCGACGGTGAACGGGACGAAGACGACCTATTTGGTGGATAGTAACCGTCCTTACGCGCAGGTGTTGGAGGAGTACGAGGACGAAAATCTCAAGGTTCGCTATGTCCACGGTTTAGATTTGATTTCGGTGGAACGAGATGGGGAAGTTTCGGTCTATCTCGTAGACGGGTTGGGAAGTACGCGGGTTCTGACGGATTTGGATGGGGAGGTCGTGGCGACCTATACCTATGACGCCTTCGGGGAGTTGTTGGATTCGACGGGTGAGGTTGAGAACGACTATCTGTTTGCTGGAGAGCAGTTTGATGGGGAGTTAGAGCAGTATTATCTGCGTCAGCGGTTCTATGATGCTGGGGTGGGGCGGTTTACGCGGCGGGATACGTATGAGGGACGGATTGGTGAGCCGATTACGTTGCATAAGTACTTGTATGGGAATGCGAATCCGGTTAACTTTACTGACCCGAGTGGTTTGTATAGTATTGCCGAAGCCAATGCAGCAGCTTCTATTGGCAATACTTTAAACGGGATACAACTTGAGAATCTTGGTTATATTATTTCTGCTACTGCATCAGGAGGAGACTATGATGGAGGAGACTTTGCAAGAGATTTTTCTATTAATCTAGGGGCCAATGTTTCCCTATTCTTTTTTGAGTGGACGTTAAAAAATTTCTTAAATACTTTTGCTTCGCATGCTGATTCGATAAGAGTTTATCGTGTTGAAAGTGAAGCCAATGCAAGAGTCCTTGCTGGTACTAATGGAGAGGTCATTATCCAGGGAGATGGAACATTATTTTTGAATTTTGGTCAAAGATCGAGAGCAGAAGAATTTTTGATTAGGCGAAATAGGCAGTATCCTGATACACCTTCTGCAATTAAGTCTTTTGAGGTTCCTAAATCCTATGTTGATGAAATACGTGCTAACGCAGTTCCAGAGCGTAATTCTAGAAGAAGAGTACTTCGTGGTAAACCGATCCGAGTTGACGAACGACAAGCTCCCGATCAATATAGTCTTCGGACAGCAGATCAGATCGAGCAGCTTCGGCGTATGATTATCCAAGGTACGGGAAGAATTGAGTCATGATGAGTAGAACCGACGAATTACGCCATTTAACTCAGGGGGCAGAACTAAATGAAAAACCTCAAGGACTTCTAGTACTATTCAAAGCTCTTTGTCACGATAATGCAGCTACTGTTTTACTCAGATGCAGGGAAGTTATGCGAGTAGTACTTGAACAAGGAGCTGAGGAATGGCCTTCAGATGAGGAATGGCATTCCTTACTTCCAAAATGGTTTGTAGAACGCTGCTCTCCAGATGAAACCCCAGAAGAACAGGAGCAATGGCTAATTTGGTGGGAGGGACTTTCTCTAGAAGAAAAAAATGAAATATTTGAACAAGAACATGAAGCAGATTGGTCAGTAAGTGATTGGATTTCTTGGTTTGAACCTGATGCGCGTGAGTGGTTTTGGTGGGATGCTTTCATTGAAGAGCCAAATACATTATACATGGCAGTTGAAGTTCATGGCGTTCCCTTTCCTTGGGGTTCTTTGAACTGGTTGCTACGGGCTTCAGGATCAATAGAAGTAAACTATAGCAATTCTGTATAATTTGCGGACAAATCTTTCAACGAAATTCCGTAGCGTTTTTGTATGTAAGACCGCCACAGCCGGACGTTCGGCGAATTCGACCTTAACCTACAGCAATGGACAGTATGTGCAGTTGGGGACAGGACGACCGTACAATCCCGCTGACCCGGTCTTTGGGGGGTCTTACATTCTGACGACCCGGGATGGGATTGATTATGAAATTGATGGGATAACGGGGGATTTGGTTGCCGCCACAGACCTCAATGGCAACGAGTTGAGGTTTACTGACGACGGTATCTTTAGTGAGACGGGAGTAGCGGTGACCTTTGAGCGGGATGCTGAGGGTCGGATTACAGAGATTACAGACCCGGATGGGGAGGTGATTGGCTATGAGTACGATGCGGTGGGAGATTTGGTCTCGGTGACTGACCGGGAGGGGAATCGGACTCAGTTTGGCTATGGCGTGGATGAGCGTCCTCATTATCTCGATGAGATAATTGACCCCTTGGGACGTTCAGCGGTGCGCACGGAGTATGACGAGCAGGGTCGGTTGAAACGGACGTTGGATGTGAATGGGGAAGCGGTTGAGGTTGATTATGACCCTGAGAATTCCCTGCAAACGGTTAAGGATGTTTTCGGCAATCCCACCACTTACGTTTACGACGGACGGGGCAATGTCGTGACGGAAGTTGACCCGTTAGGGAAGAAAACTGAGCGGACGTATGATGAGGATAATAATGTCATTGAGGAAAAAGTGACATTCCTCGATACCAATCTCGAAGGGAACGAAGTCGAGCGTGTTCAGATAACGAGCAGTACCTACGACCAAGACGGCAATCTCCTGAGTCAAACCGACCCCCTCGGTAACACCCAACGCTATACCTATAACGCCTTCGGTCAACTTCTATCGAGTACCAACGCACTCGGTGATACGACATCATATACATTCGACAAGCGAGGCAACGTTCTCTCGAAAACCGATGCTGAAGGCCATACCATTACCTACGAGTACGATGCACAGGGCAATGCCACTCGCATTATCGAAGGTGAGAACGACATCACCCAGTACGAATACGACGCACGGGGTAACCGCACTACAAAAATTGACGCCGAAGGCAATCGTACAGACTGGACTTACGACCTTCATGGCAACCGCTTGACAGAAACCCAAACCCTAACGAACCGCGTCACTGGCGAAACGCGCACGCTGACGACAACTTGGACTTATGACGATAACGGCAATATTCTCTCCCAACTCAATCCAGACGGAGGTCTGACCCAGTACGAATACGACCATAACGGCAATCAAACCGCCATCATCGACCCCCTCGGTCGCCGCACCGAACAGCGTTATGACGACAAGAACCAGTTAATCGAAACCATCTATCCCGACGACACCCCCGATAATCCCGACGATAACCCTCGACTGAAAACAGAATACGATGCCGCCGGGAACCAAAAAGCAATTGTAGACCTTGCCGGCAATCGAACGGAATATACCTATAACGCCAATAGCTTACCAACCGGTATGATTTTGCCGGACGACACCCCCGACAATCCCGACGATAACCTACGGATTGAGATTCAATACAATCGTGCCGGTCAACTCAACGCCATCGTCAACGAAGCTGGGGAACACACTCAATTCCAACTCGATGATGC
>FSSI02000087.1:0-8812 GCA_900149785.2 Phormidium lacuna HE10JO
TATTAACCTGGCACTGAGCTATCTTCCCAGGGGGCAACCCCCCAAGTATTTTCGCCGCAGAAGCGTTTCACAGCCGAGTTCGGGAAGGGATCGGAGTGGGGCCACTTCGCTAGAAGCACCAGGAAAGAACAGAAACCTTGAAGACTGCACAGTCAACCTAATCAGGGAATAGAGACATCATTTGAGGTCAAGCGCTCGGTCTGTTAGTACGCCTTGGCTTCATCCATTACTGAACTTCCACCTAGCGCCTATTAACGGATGTTCTTTCCGTGACCTTACTGGGTTAACCCCAACAGAGAACTCATCTTGAGGTGGGCTTCCCACTTAGATGCTTTCAGCGGTTATCCGCTCCGCACTTGGCTACCCTGCGTTTACCGTTGGCACGATAACAGGTACACCAGCGGTGCGTCCTTCCCGGTCCTCTCGTACTAAGGAAGGCTCCTCTCAATTCTCTTACGCCTACACCGGATATGGACCGAACTGTCTCACGACGTTCTGAACCCAGCTCACGTACCGCTTTAATCGGCGAACAGCCGAACCCTTGGGACGTACTTCCGCCCCAGGTTGCGATGAGCCGACATCGAGGTGCCAAACCTCCCCGTCGATGTGAACTCTTGGGGGAGATCAGCCTGTTATCCCTAGAGTAACTTTTATCCGTTGAGCGACGGCCCTTCCACGCAGTGCCGTCGGATCACTAAGGCCGACTTTCGTCCCTGCTCGACTTGTAGGTCTCGCAGTCAAGCTCCCTTATGCCTTTGCACTCTACGGCTGATTTCCAACCAGCCTGAGGGAACCTTTGCGCGCCTCCGTTACCATTTAGGAGGCGACCGCCCCAGTCAAACTGCCCACCTGAAACGGTTCCTCTCCCGGATCACGGGTCGAGGTTAGACTTCTAGCTGAGTTAGAGTGGTATCTCACCGATGGCTCAGTTTCCCCCACAAGGAAAACTTCAAAGCCTCCCACCTATCCTGCGCAAACTCAGCCCGAAGCCAATTCCAGGCTACAGTAAAGCTTCATAGGGTCTTTCTGTCCAGGTGTAGGTAGTCCGTATCTTCACAGACAATCCTATTTCGCCGAGCCTCTCTCCGAGACAGCGCCCAAATCGTTACGCCTTTCGTGCGGGTCGGAACTTACCCGACAAGGAATTTCGCTACCTTAGGACCGTTATAGTTACGGCCGCCGTTCACCGGGGCTTCGGTCGTCAGCTTCGCTTACGCTAACCAACTTCCTTAACCTTCCGGCACTGGGCAGGCGTCAGCCCCCATACATCGTCTTGCGACTTAGCGGAGACCTGTGTTTTTGGTAAACAGTCGCTTGGGCCTCTTCACTGCGACCACCTCTCGGTGGCACCCCTTCTCCCGAAGTTACGGGGCCATTTTGCCGAGTTCCTTAGAGAGAGTTATCTCGCGCCCCTTGGTTTACTCAACCTACCTACCTGTGTCGGTTTCGGGTACAGGCCAAACAGATTTACAGTAGTTCGGGCTTTTCTTGGAAGCATGACATCGGTCACTTCCCAGCCGTAGCCGGTCGTGTTCACGTCTTAGCTCAGGGTGTTTTCTCCACCCGTCATCACCTTCGAACGCTTAAACCGGGACTACCATCACCCGGCTGACTTAGCCTTCTCCGTCCTCCGCTACCAGTCTGTTCGGGTACGGGAATGTTAACCCGTTGTCCATCGACTACGCCTTTCGGCCTCGCCTTAGGTCCTGACTAACCCTCCGCGGACGAGCCTGCCGGAGGAACCCTTAGGTTTTCGGGGTATGTGATTCTCACACATATTTTCGCTACTTAAGCCGACATTCTCACTTCTGCTTCGTCCACACCTGCTTGCCGCTAGTGCTTCACCCTAGAGCAGAACGCTCCTCTACCACTTAGTTAAAAACTAAGTCCACAGCTTCGGTGGGACACTTAGCCCCGTTCATTTTCGGCGCGGGAGCGCTTGACCAGTGAGCTATTACGCACTCTTTTAAGGATGGCTGCTTCTAGGCAAACCTCCTGGTTGTCTCGGCACTCCCACCTCCTTTATCACTTAGTGTCCACTTGGGGACCTTAGCTGGTGGTCTGGGCTGTTTCCCTTTCGACGATGAAGCTTATCCCCCACCGTCTCACTGGCTAGTTTCTCTATGGTATTCAGAGTTTGCCTCGATTTGGTACCGCTCTCGCAGCCCGCACCGAAACAGTGCTTTACCCCCATAGATATTTCTCTAGCCGCTGCGCCTAAACGCATTTCGAGGAGAACCAGCTAGCTCCGGGCTCGATTGGCATTTCACCCCTAACCACACCTCATCCGCCAATTTTTCAACATTGGTCGGTGCGGACTTCCACTTGGTGTTACCCAAGCTTCATCCTGGACATGGTTAGATCGCCCGGGTTCGGGTCAATTAATCGTGACTAGCGCCCTATTCGGACTCGCTTTCGCTGGGGCTTCGGCATTCTCGCCTTAACCGGCCACGACCAATTACTCGCCGGCTCATTCTTCAACAGGCACGCGGTCAGACGTTAAATCGTCCTCCCACTGCTTGTAAGCTAACGGTTTCAGGTTCTATTTCACTCCCCTCCCGGGGTTCTTTTCACCTTTCCCTCGCGGTACTGTTTCACTATCGGTCACGTTGGAGTATTTAGCCTTACGAGGTGGTCCTCGCTGATTCACACGGGATTTCACGTGCCCCGTGCTACTCGGGATACGGCTGAGCTGTTCAGATTTTCGACTACAGGACTTTCACCTTCTCTGGTGCCGCATTCAACGGCTTCGTCTAATCGTTCGAGTCTCGTGATGCCGTCCCACAACCCCTAAGGTAAAAACCTTAGGTTTGGGCTGTTCCCAGTTCGCTCGCCGCTACTACGGGAATCGCTTTTGCTTTCTCTTCCTCGGGCTACTAAGATGTTTCAGTTCGCCCGGTTCGCTCGTGTCGGCCTATAGATTCAGCCGACCGTTTTTAGGGTTGCCCCATTCGGACACTTCCGGATCAATGCTTGCTTCCAGCTCCCCGGAACGTTTCGTCGGTCGCCACGTCCTTCATCGCCTCAACGTGCCTAGGTATCCACCGTTAGCTCTTTGTAGCTTGACCTCATTTTTCTTGAGGTCTCGACTTCACCTGACTTTTTTTAGGTTGACTATGCAGTTTTCAAGGTTCTGGCTGGGATGTCCCAGCAGTCTGAGTCTCTCTCAGGTGCTGAGGTATCCTTGCACTCTTGTTTGTGTTAGGAATGGTTGAATGATTGAGTTGGGGTGAGACCAGCATGGAGGTAAGCGGACTCGAACCGCTGACATCCTGCTTGCAAAGCAGGCGCTCTACCAACTGAGCTATACCCCCATTTTCTTAGTTTCTGCTCTCGCATCACTAAAGAGTTAGGTGGGCCATCCTGGACTTGAACCAGGGACCTCACCCTTATCAGGGGTGCGCTCTAACCACCTGAGCTAATAGCCCATTTCAAGGTTGGTCTCTTTTTCCTAACGCCCCAGATTTCTCTGAGTCTTTAGGATTCCTAACCTCTTATCGTTTGAAAGCTACGACGATTCTCCGACCGACCTAGGTTGACCTCAATTTCTTGGGCTTTGTTGCATCCTCAAGATCTTGGGTTTAGGTCTCCCTAAAAAGGAGGTGATCCAGCCACACCTTCCGGTACGGCTACCTTGTTACGACTTCACCCCAGTCATCAGCCCTGCCTTCGGCATCCCCCTCCGCGAACGGTTAGGGTAACGACTTCGGGCATGGCCAACTTCCATGGTGTGACGGGCGGTGTGTACAAGGCCCGGGAACGGATTCACCGCAGTATGCTGACCTGCGATTACTAGCGATTCCTCCTTCATGCAGGCGAGTTGCAGCCTGCAATCTGAACTGAGGCCGGGTTTAAGAGATTAGCGCACTCTTGCGAGTTGGCTGCTCGTTGTCCCGACCATTGTAGTACGTGTGTAGCCCAGGACATATGGGGCATGATGACTTGACGTCATCCCCACCTTCCTCCGGTTTATCACCGGCAGTCTCCCTAGAGTGCCCAACTTAATGATGGCAACTAAGGACGAGGGTTGCGCTCGTTGCGGGACTTAACCCAACATCTCACGACACGAGCTGACGACAGCCATGCACCACCTGTGTCCGCGCTCCCGTAGGCACTCTTCCCTTTCAGCAAGATTCGCGGCATGTCAAGCCCTGGTAAGGTTCTTCGCGTTGCATCGAATTAAACCACATACTCCACCGCTTGTGCGGGCCCCCGTCAATTCCTTTGAGTTTCACACTTGCGTGCGTACTCCCCAGGCGGGAAACTTAACGCGTTAGCTTCGGCACGGCCCGGGTCGATACAGGCCACACCTAGTTTCCATCGTTTACGGCTAGGACTACTGGGGTATCTAATCCCATTCGCTCCCCTAGCTTTCGTCCCTCAGCGTCAGGTTCGGCCCAGCAGAGCGCTTTCGCCACCGGTGTTCTTCCCAATATCTACGCATTTCACCGCTACACTGGGAATTCCCTCTGCCCCTACCGACCTCTAGCTATCCAGTTTCCACTGCCGACCCGAGGTTGAGCCTCGGTCTTTGACAGCAGACTTGAACAGCCGCCTACGAACGCTTTACGCCCAATAATTCCGGATAACGCTTGCCTCCTCCGTATTACCGCGGCTGCTGGCACGGAGTTAGCCGAGGCTGATTCCTCAAGTACCGTCATTTTGTTCTTCCTTGAGAAAAGGGGTTTACAATCCAAAAACCTTCTTCCCCCACGCGGCGTTGCTCCGTCAGGCTTTCGCCCATTGCGGAAAATTCCCCACTGCTGCCTCCCGTAGGAGTCTGGACCGTGTCTCAGTTCCAGTGTGGCTGCTCATCCTCTCAGACCAGCTACCGATCGTTGCCTTGGTAAGCTTTTACCCCACCAACTAGCTAATCGGACGCGAGCTCCTCTCCAGGCGAAATAACTTTTCACCTTTCGGCATATCGGGTATTAGCAGCCGTTTCCAGCTGTTGTCCCCGTCCTGAAGGTAGATTCTCACGCGTTACTCACCCGTCCGCCACTAAGTTCCGAAGAACTTCGTTCGACTTGCATGTGTTAGGCACGCCGCCAGCGTTCATCCTGAGCCAGGATCAAACTCTCCGTGTTGACTTTGAGTTTGTTGGCTTTCGGTTCGATTAAACTTAACTCAGGTTGCCCCTTGCTAAATTCTCTCTCATCCGTTATCCTTTAATGAATTTAGACGAAGAATTGAAGTTTTAGGCTTCTTTGTCGAGCTTTCAAACGATTTAATTTTCGAGGTTCGGAATGCGTCGTTTGGGGGGCGTTGTTTGCCCGTCCTCCCGAGCGCTTAACTAATCTAACAAGACTATCTGGGGCTGTCAACCCTTTTTTCAAAGTTTTTGGGAAGTTTTTTTGTGTCTTGCTCCAGAATTCCCTTGGGGCAAGGCTTTTAGCCCGAAAACTTTTTTGGGATTTTTCCCCATTTCTACCCGTTGACCCCTGATCAACCGGATCTAGGGGAGAGATGGGGAGCTCGGAGCCGACGAATCGGTTAGGGATAGATCGCCTCTCCAAAAAATCCCTAATGAAACCTCCTCGCCGAACGGTATGGTTGAACATGCTGTATTCAGAATGAGGGACCTTTCCTGTGACCCTATCTCCTGTCTTACCCCCTTGGGTGGTTTTAGATCCGTTGATCCAAAGTTGGCTGGCCGAAGATATCGGACGGGGCGATCGCACCAGTCAGACCCTACTCAACGGTCAGTCTGAACAAGGAACCGCAGAATGGACGCTCAAAGCCCCCGGTGTGATTGCCGGTTTACCCGTAGCGCAACGTATCTTTGAGCAACTCGATCGCCAAATCCAAAGCGAACTTATATATAAAGAGGGAACCGCCTGCGAAACAGGGACTGTAGTGGCCCGCTTCCAGGGAAACCTCCAAAACCTCCTCATGGGAGAACGAGTCGCCCTAAACCTCGTGATGCGTCTCAGTGGCATTGCCACAAGTACCCGTGAGTACGTCGACACCATCGCCGACCTCCCCACACAGCTAACAGATACTCGTAAAACCACACCCGGACTGAGACTACTCGAAAAATATGCCACCTGCGTCGGAGGTGCCATTAACCATCGTCTAGGACTTGACGATGCCATCATGATCAAAGACAACCATATTGCCGCAGCCGGTAGCCTAACCGCAGCCGTGACGCAGATTCGTCCTCAGATTCCCTATCCCCTGACCATCGAAGTCGAGACGGAAACCCAAGAACAAGTCCAAGAGGCCCTCCAAGCTGGAGTAGACATCATCATGTTGGACAACATGTCCCTCCCCGACCTAAACAATGCCGTGCAACTCATTCGCCGAGAGAACCGCAACATCACAATTGAAGCCTCAGGCAACATCACCCTAGAGCGTCTGCGAGCGATCGCTGAAACCGGAGTGGACTATATTTCTACCAGCGCCCCCATCTCACGCGCTCCCTGGCTCGATATCAGCATGAAACTCAATGTCCCCTCCAAAAGCTAGGGGACATCACAGAACCTGAGGGATCAGGAGTTCAACCAGCACACTGAGTCGTCAACGGGAAATGAAATGCACCCAGAACTGGCCATCCGGAATACAAACACGACGAATCAAGTTATAGGAATAATGGAGGAACGCACCGCTTAAATCCCGGCGATAGCCCCATTCAAACCATTCTCCGTAAGGATCATGGACAATAAAACCGCGATCATCATAGCCAACGAGGACAATAATGTGACCGAATGAGGTGAAGTAGCCATGAATAACCGCAGGATTCCCCCCTGCCAACCAATCCTGGACTTCTTCAATCGTGGCATTGGTGCGAAAGGTATCACGACAGCCATAATCCCGTACCACTCGTGCCAAATCGTAAGGGCTATGACGGCTCCAGCCGCGATTAATCATGTATTCATAGAGTTCATCCTCAAACTGTCCCACAGAACTACGGCGAGCAGCCCCCAAAAAATCTAAACACATGGCCAGAGAGGTCACATTACAAGACCCCATGGGATTGTACCAATTATCTAATTGAGACTTGTAGGGGACATCGAGACGGATGGTCGTCGGTTTGTGTAGGGGAACCTGACGATCCTCTTCTTCCCAGATTTCCACATGCTCTCGGAAGGCATACCAGATTTTCGAATCGTCTACCTTGCCGGCATCCCCCCGTTTGGGGAAAGCAACGTCTCGCAGAGCAATACGTAAATGATTGCGTACCTCTTCATAATCAACGAGCCGAAATTGCTCCCCAGCCTGAACCGAATGCTTTTCAGTATCAACCAGAGTCGATGACTGTACAGGCCGAGACTTGAAGACTGTATTTTTGAGAACTTTCAACTCCGGTGGGGGTTTGGGCAAATCATCCCGTCGAGTTTGAATCATAAAGCGAGCTGTTGCGGCCCCAAGATAGCCCATCTCTTCTATGTTCATCATCTCTTGGAAACGATCAAAGGCGGCCGTACTCAATGGACCAAAGAGTCCATCTGCTGGAGGCTCAAGTAATCCTAGATCAATCAGGCGTACCTGAATCTGACGAGTCAGTTCCTCATCAGCGGCAATATCCTGATAATCGTATTTGCGATCCGTACCGAGAAAGTCCTGTAGCTTCATCAAAAACTCCTTGTGGAAACCCCCACCTCGCACCGCAGGTGGGGGAGGAAACAAGCGTCAGCCAGCAGGGTTCAATACCCCACTGACGGACCATCTCTGCGGGCAACTAACTAAAATGCCCGTGGCGCGATAGAGTAACGTAACCTTGCCAGCACTAAACTGACCAATACGCTTCCAGGTCAACCCAGAAACCGAAACTTGCCGAGCGGTATCGCCACTGACATAGCCGACTGAGACACGACCGGCCATTTCAGCCCGCACCAGATCCCCTTTTCGGAATCCGTGGCGGGTCACTGTGCCCCCATATTTGCGGCGTACCCCCTTCTTTTTCGGAACCATCAGGTGCAGTTGCCGACGACTAATGGGTGGCCGTTTAATCACCACAAATGGGGCAGATGTGAGCTTAACCTGGCCAAATAAACAACAACCGTGACTCCGTTTTCCGTAGAAAGGGCGATACTGAATGAAGTATCCACAAGCTAAGGCAATCCCATCGACAGCATGGGTTTGGGGGACTGCCCTGGCTTTATCCTGAGATTTCGTTAATCCCAAAACAGAGCGAAGTTGAGCGGTGCCATTGCCATCACTCTGCCACCCATAGCGAGTATAAACCGGGGCAATCTGCTCCATTTGCTCAAGGGCGTAGGCTTGCCCCACCATCACAGGTGAGAAACCCTTACCGGATTTTGCCCCCTTTCGACCTGAGGTTAAGTCCACGTCGGCGCGGACTTTCTCATAGCCAATAGCCGCAATGGGAAAGAGTCGAGATAACTCCTGAACCACCCGAAACTCTAGGTCTCGGTTGGCTCGAATGCTGGGGGCGACGTTCTTCTGTCTACGGTTGTTAAATCGTTTTTGGCGATGATTCCGTAATGGGAAGGGTAACTCTCGATTGATTCGCCGACTACGGCGAGAACGCCGAAGCATTCTGCGATTGTCCATCCGCTCCCGCACCTTGAGATAGGGGAGTTCTAGGTGGGACTGAAATAGGGTCGCTTTAGCCGATTGAACGGCAATCCCTGAATAGAGTTTGCCGGGATCGACACCAACCACAATGGGTTGAGTCTTACGACCTGATGGTTCGGCTTTTAAGCGCACGGCCTTAAGGCGGAGATTTGTTTTGACCCATGTTGCTCGGCCTTGCTCTACCCATCGCTGTGCGCGATGGCGCTTGGTGGGCATGGCGGGAGTCCCATCCGGGTTTTGGACAGGGATACGTTGCATGGAAGATAATTCC
>FSSI02000091.1:0-5035 GCA_900149785.2 Phormidium lacuna HE10JO
GCCCCGATTGTAACCCCATCGATCCGGGGGGGTCAAGAAAGACCCAACACAAATGAGAATTAGATGCAATAGCCAACCGTCCAACCCCCCGTAACCCCAGATGTAGCAAGAAATATGTGGCACTTCACGACAGAATAGGGGTTTCAGCCATCGCCTGACCCCCGTGGACGATTATCGCTTGAGGATAAAGAATAAGTTTAGCTAATGTCAAAGCGAAAGCCATCCCTTCTGTCAATACCACCCTAATTCTAACCCTCAAACTTTCCAAACAAACGGACAGTAAACCGATCGCTCCCCCACCAAACAGGCAACATAATCCCACACCTGAAGCTCGATCGCCCGCACATACAAAATCGGCTCACCCGCTTGGGGATGAGTCACGGAGGTTTGTAACCGCTGTTGCCAAGCGCTCAAAAAACGTTTCAACCCCGCCGGACGGAGATACACCGCACCGCGTACATCAGCCGGGAAAAAGTCATCCTCTTGCACTCCCCCTCGATTCAGCAAAGACACCACCACCGAATCCACTAAGGGGGCGCGAAATTCCTCCACCAAATCCGAGACTAAACTGGCATAGCGGGAACTGGGAACATGGAGATTGCCGAAGTGGGGATGTAGGCCCACGGCACGAACGAGGGAAAAGACGGTTTGATAAAGGAGTGTGTAGCCTAGACTCAGAAGTGCATTCACAGGGTCCGTGGGGGGACGGCGGCTGCGGTGAGAGAAGGTGAAGGGTGGCTGAATGCAACGTCCTAAGCCCTGAAAATAGATGCGAGTTCCCTGGCCTTCGCAACCTAGCAAACCTTCGAGGCTGGGGGATTCCAAAGCCCGATCGCGCCAGTCCTTTAATTGAGCGATACAAACGCGAATCTCGGCATCACGACGAGACCGGTTCAACCGTTGCAGTAAAACACGGCAATTGTGGAGTTTTCCCGAGACAATTTGCCGCGCTTGAGTGAGGACGAACTGACGATCGCGCGATCGCTCCACCTGGGCCACCAGGCGTTCAATATCCGGGAGTCCCTCGGCAGACAAACGCCCACAATAGCGTCCGGACTGGGTGAGAAACATGACTGGAATCTGCTGTTGCAAGACTCGATTGACTACAGCATGGGAGAGGGTACAGCGACCAAACACGACAATGTGGCTCAAGCGTTGTAGGGGAAGCGAGGCGAGGAGGTTGTCTCCTTGCCAAACTTGCAACTGCTGCTGTTTGAGGCTGAGATAAGTTCCTTGTTCAGCCACATAGAGTGGAATTGTCATAGTGAACGGCGACGGAATCACCGGGAGTGACAGATAGTTCCTAGCTTCGACTGGCTGATTTGAGTTGTGATTTGAGTTTTTGGGAATCGTTGATCAAGCTCCCGCGAGGGCCGGCTGTGGTACAACATTGACAATAGCTAATCTTGCTAATCAACTTGCTAATCAACCTGCCAAGGGTATGTCCAAGCGATCGCTCAGCATCTCGGCCACAGGACGACGGGCGGCCATGGCTCGACTCCAAGGTCGCAATCTCAGTCAGCGCGCCTTTGCCAAGGAACTCAACATCGCCTACTCAACGGTTAATCATTTTTTTAATGGGATTGCAGTCGATCGCCGTATTTTTGGGGAAATCTGCGAAGCCTTGGGCCTGGAGTGGGAAGACATCGCGCAAATGCCCGATGAGGTGGATCTGTCAGATATTTTCAACGATGAGCAGACCCCAACCGATTCACCCCATCATCTCCTAGAAACTGTCCAACGCAACTCCAATCGAGCCAGAGCGGCGTTACATCCCTATCTGTTGCAGCCGATTCGACGAGAAGCTCTCGAAAAACGCTGTATCGAGCAAATTTATCAGGGGTTGCGCGAGGGAAAGCGGCGAATCGTGCCAATTCTGGGAGCAGCGGGGTACGGCAAAAGCACCCTACTAGGGATGCTGTACGATCGCCTCCTCGACGAGGCCCAGCCTGAGGAGTGGGTGGCGTTAGCGCGATGTGATGACCTGATTGAAACGGCGGAAACCTTTGAGGAGGAGTTGGGGGAACGATTGAGCGATCGCCGTGAATCGGTGACGCAAGTGGTGGAACGGTTGAACGCGCCGGGGGTTTTGCTGCTCGATACGCTGGATTTGATTCTCTCGCCCGCGTTGGTTCCGGTGTTTCGTCAAGCCTTGACGCGCTGGCTCGAACGAGGGGTGACGGTGGTGTTTACCTGCCGCGATCGCGATTATCGAGATTTCTTCGAGCCGTATCACGAGAGCTTTGCGGGCGTTCGCGATGCAGTTTGCGGAGGCTGTACGGTTCCCGAATTTACCGAAGCGGAAGTGCGGACGGCGGTTTGCTCGTTTTTGGAAACTCAGGCGGGTTATGAAGTGGAAGAACGGCGAGCGGCGTTTGCCGAGAACGTGCTGGCATTGTCTGCCGATCGCGCGTCGCTCCGAGACATTGTCGGCAACCCTTTGATGCTGGCGCTGTCCTGCGATTTGTTTGCGGAACTGGGGCGCGTTCCTGAAGATTTAACGGTCGGTCAACTGTACGAAACCTATTGGAACTGGCGCATTGCCCGATCGCGACAGCACGAGCCTCAGCTCGGTCGTATCAAGGTTAAGCTGTGCTTGAGTTTGGCGGGACAGCTTTATCGTCAGTCGCGCGATCGCCTGCGGGATTTTCTCTACGATACGGACATTGAGTTTGAGGCAACTGCTGGGAATGCCTATCGCGCTCTTCGTAGTGACGGCGTTCTCAAAGATATCGGCAACGGACGTATCGCTTTCTTCCACCAAACTTTTTTGGAGTATGCGATCGCCCGCTGGCTGACGCAGACGGCAGATGGCGAGGTGGCCAAGCAAACGGCGATCGCTCGCATGACGGAGCGCGATCGCCTGCCCTACTATCTTTGGACGATTTTTCGCCAACTGCTGGTTTTGGTGTCTTTTGCGGAGTTCCAGCGTCTCAGTGCGGTGCTGCCTCGGGTGGAGCTGCTGTCGTTTCGGGCGCTGGCGCTGGCGGCGATCGCCCGGAACGAGCCGGAAACTGGCAGTGTTTTGGCAGGGTTGTCCGACTGGGCAAACACTCAAGATGGAACCTATCGCGAGACGTTGCTAGTGGTGGCGAACTCAGCGCCTCTCGAACGGGCAGAATTAGCGTGGAGACTGGCATTGAGCGTTCTGGAGAACGTGGAAACGGCGTTCGCCAACAAAACAGTAGAACTTTGCAGTTTTTGGTGGCTGAGGCTGCCAAACCAGCATGGCGAACGGCTCGATCGCCTGTTTTCCGCGATTCAAGCTCGGTTTGGCGACAATGAGAACGCCCGCCTCAATCTGTTCGGACAGTTCCTTAGTGCGTTCACGCTCGGCGCAAACCAGCAGGGATATCGCCGACTCGACGATGGGAGTCTGGCGGTGTTGCGGCGGTGGTACGTTGAGGTGGGTTCGAGCGGGCGCAGTCGCATCTGGGAGCTGCACGCCTTGCCTGAAACGCCCGATACTGCTCGGGTGGCGTTTGTGGTGATGGCGACGGCACAGCCGCCGAGCAATTCTTTCGAGGAACGGGATGCGGCGTTGTATCTGTTGGTTTTGACGTTTCCGGCACTGTTGCAGCAGGGCGATACGCCGTTCGGGAGTAGCTGGCGAGACGTGTTGGCGGCTCCGCTACCGGAACGCTGGATGGAGTCTGTGGCGGGGGCGCTGGGCAAGTCTTCGGTGGAGGATGCGGCACGATTGCAGGCGTTGTTGGCGTTGGTGTTGGCCGAACGCGGCAATCCTCGACGGGCAATTTTGGCGTTGGAATATGCCATTGAGTTCGGGGGTGGGGAAGCTGTTGCAGCGGCGATGCGTCAGTGGAGCGCCGCAGAGATTCAGGCGAGCCGATTGTCCAGTGTGGCGGGGCTTCTGGCGGAACTGACGGCCTGCAATGCGGGCGCTAAACTGCTGTTGCTGGCATGGATTGCGCCACGATTGGGCGATCGCCCCTTTGAGTTGATTCCGGCTTGCGATCGCCTAGTTGGGGAAACCACGAGTTTGGGCGATCGCTGGGGGCAACTGCTGATGGAGGTGCTGCCGATGCTACCTGAGAAGTTGCTGGCGCGAGTGTTGAAGAAAATGGAACTCGTGCCAGCGGCGATCGTTCCCTGGCTGGCGCAGGTGACGTTGAAGGAAGGGCGGTTGCTAAGAGTGAAGGGCGATCGCGCTCTGGCGGAAACCCATTTCGAAGACGACGCGCCGCTCCATCGTCTGTTGGCGGCTTGCGGCGATCCGTCCCGAGAGGTGGCGCTGACGGCATCTTGGGCGGTGCTGGCGGTGGCTGAGCGTCGGGGAGTGGCGCTACCGCTGCTGGCGTCCGGACTGAATTCGTCGCTGGTGGGGGTGCGGCAAAACCTGCTGGCAGCGGCGGTGGAAGGGCTGAAGGCGGGTTATGGCACGCAGGCGGAGGTATTGGATTTGTTCCGGCAGGTGCGCGACGAGCGGAAGCCGGAGGTGTGCCAGATGGTGTTTCAGTTGCTGGAAACGTTGGTGTATCGAGCGCAGCAGCAGCGTGAGACGGTGGATTTGGCGGTGGTTGAGGCGGTGTTGGAAACGGTCGATCGCCTGGTGGAAGACCCCAACCTGGCGACCCAGGTGGCACGTCCTGCGTTTTTCGCGCTCAATCGTTTGACGATGCAGGAGCAGTCGCAGTGGATATTGCCGTTGCAGGTGCGGACGCGGCGTTTGTTTCAGGTGGTGGATATTAAGCGGAAAATCGATCGCACGGTGATGACGGGATTGTTGGTGCAGTTGGGAAAATACGACCCGGATTTTTTGAGACGGTTAGTGCTTGAGGACTGTTTGAATTCTGAGTCGCCGCTTGCTGTTGCCAATCAGGTGGCGTTGGTGGTGGCGGTTGCGAAGGAACGCGGGGTGTCTTCGGAGTTATTGGATAGGTTATTAGATTGTCCGGAAACACCGGATTTGGTGAAGGCACGTATTCTCCGAGAGCGAGGTTTGTAAGAGATGAGTTGGGGTTGAAACACCTCTGACAGTTTCAGGATTGTGGGAGCTATGCAGATAGGAAACGCC
>FSSI02000093.1:0-4288 GCA_900149785.2 Phormidium lacuna HE10JO
CTGAAAAATCAAATATACATTTTCAGGGAGCGATAAATTTTTAGCAGTATGGCTTCTAGCATTGTCAAGTTGAATAATATGAATTTCCTCGGGATAAGCCAAAGAGAACTGTTCCAAGAAGTTTTCGAAGCATCCAGAATCAACGTGAGAATATTCATAAAAAAAGCTATTTCCAGTCCTCGGTTCAACCAAGCCATAGAGGTAAATGTATTCAAATTTCCATTGGTGCAATCCTTCTGGCTTAACACCTTTAAGAGTTAGTTTTTTGCCGCCAAGAGTCTGTAAACCTAGGCGTGTTTCATCACCGACCCAATAATGAATTTCAGGAACCTTTTTGAAACAATTTTCAATGCTGGATTTCATGTCTGACAAGCGTTTGGGCAATTCTAACCAGAATTTTTTGATAGCTCCTTTGTCCTGCCTTGCCGCTTTTGGTCGAGGAACTTTTAGCTTAGCCTGAAGCTCGTAACGAACACATCTATACAATGTACTATAACTTACAGAAACTCCTTTAATGAAGTTTAACCAAAAATTGAGTTCTTTATAGCTAGAAAATCCTTGAGGGTCTCGTAGTTCTTGCTGTAGCTTGGCAACATCTTCTACYTTTATTTTTTTGGGTCGTCCTGTTGACTTCTTTTCAGCCAASAATTCTTCAATCCCTCCTTCTCGATAGGAGCGTAACCAACGATGGACAATTGTTTCATCACGGGCTGCCAAGACCGCTAGATGCCTAATACTATCTACGGCATTTATTTTCAACAGATATAGGGCTTGCACTTTGGCATAAGTTAGAGGTGTTTTTTGCTTTTTMATTAGTTMACGAAGTTCTTCGGCAGACTCGAGAACCTCTACTTTYGACACTCCTGACATAATTACCTCACTATTTTTTGAGATTTAACTCTACGCTTCCATGTATAGCACACTTTTTGAAAAATGGTATGAGTTGAGGGAACGGGAATCCAGCTCCCTTCTACTGCAAATCATTCTCATTGAAACAAAATGCTGCTACCCTGGAAACTGATGCTACAACAGGCTGGAATGCTCCAGAGCAGTCGCCTATGTCTTTAATCCACCTCGAAAAGTCCGTTCTCACCTTCCACTTCAAAGAAATTCTTGAAAGTGGGGATAATAGCCATCCTCTCACCTGGTTGGGGTTGGGGGTGTTGCTTTTCGGTTCTCCCTTATTACCGCTGTTGAGCCAGCCTCGTCGAGATCAGCCGACTCCGTCTGGGAGACGGGTTCAGGGAGAGATTCCCTTGTCTGAGTGGATTGCTCAGGCCCAACAACGCAGCCAGTTAACAACGAATTGGTCAGAGGCGAACTTGTCAGAGGCGAATTTGTCGGACACGAACTTGTCAGACACGAATTTGTCGCCAACGGACTCATCTACCCCCTTGCGGCAGATGAGCCGTATCTCTGGGAGTTAAGCTGACTCGGCTTCCTCGGGATTCGAGGAGCCGGAGTCAGAATCACTCACGGAGGCTGAGAGGGCCGCCGGAGGGGTTCCGTGGACTTCCGCGCGAGCTTCGGCGGCGATATCGGCGAGGAGTTCCCCGGCTTCGGCGATCGCACCCCGCGTTTTTTCAAAGAACACCACACTCGATTTGAGGGTTCCTCGTAATAGTGGTTTGGCGTAGGGTAAAACGATGGGGGTAATGACCACAGCGGCGGCCCCGATGGCGATCGCTTTAGCATTGGGATCTCTGGCTAACTCAGCCACGCGTTGCCGTAGGCCGATGCCATCTCTCATGCCATTTTCCATACCCTCTCCCATGCCATTTTGGTATCCCTGCATAATCACGTTCCTCGATAAAATATTGCTCCAACTTTGGAGTAATTCTCCTTTATTTTACCTCGATTCGCCTGTTTAATTAAAGCCTGACTTAAAACCCAGATATTTTCAGATTTTGTTTAGATTTTGTTTAGATTTTGTTTCGAGTTTTGCGAAGGGTTTAGAGGTCAAGGTCATCAGCAATTTGACTCCTTTACCGTCGAAACCCAACCCAGGTTCCACCTAGAAATTCTACTCCTAGAATTTCTCCGGTTCCACCGCGATGATTTCGGTGTATTCAAAATCATTGGGACTGCGACAAACGAGGGGATACCGCACGCCGAAGCGTTCGATCGCATCCTCTTCACAGTCCGGTTTCGGGGAGTTATACCGTAAGACATATTCCCGGCCAATGCGATCGCTCATTTCCGTCTCCACCTCACCCCGCCATTGAGTTTTCGTCACCAACACCACCAACTGATTCGCCAACTGAGGAATCGACTTAGCCACCTGACGGCGATACATCTCATCGAGACTCCCAAACGGGGAATCCATCACCACCGGATAGGTACTACTATCGGGAGCCACCAACGCCTGACGTTGACTCCAACTGCGGACTCCGTCAATAATCCCACCAATAAACGACAAACTGAGAATCTGATTTTCCCCCGTCGAAGCCGCCACCACCTGATCTCGGCCCGCCGTCCGTTCAATCAAACTCAGTTCATAATTCTCATTCAAAATGGGGATATAAGGGGTAAAAGAAATCTGACGAAATAGTCCCTGAATCCGCTCTTCTAGGGACTGGCGAAACTGCTGTTCAAAATTATCCTGAATCCGTTGTAATCGGTCCATCGCATCCGCCACCGCCGCAATGCGCTGTTGCGCCAACACTTGCTTGCGTTCATTCATTTGTTGCTGATCAACCTGTTTTCCTAACTGAGTAATGTCTCGCTGGAGACTCACTCGTTGCTGTTGGTTGGCTCCGAGTTCCTGATTTAACTCACTGGTGCGTAATTCTAGCTGATCTAAACGCTGTTGCAACTCCTGAATATCCTGATCTGGGAAACGGCGTAATTGCTCTTTCACTGACTCCAACTGTTCCGCCAACCCCGAGACATCTTGGCCAAGTTGGAGTAACTCTTGCTGTTGCTGTTGTGTCGTCTGACAAAAGGCCTCCGCTTGTGCGTCAATCTCATCCACCTGAGAACTGAGGCGAATCGCCGTTTCCTCCACATCTGCAATTCCCGCCTTTTGAGTCCATCCTTTGACATTCTCAAACCCCGGCGAACCCGGATGAAGTTCCGCGCCACAAATACAGCGATTGTGCTGGAGGAGTTGTTCGACAAAACTGCGTTGAATCCCTCGCCGCAGTTCACCTTTCTCTTGACGTTGGTTCAACCAGCCTCGGAATTGCTGTGTCATCTCTCCGAGGAAAACGGTATACCCGTGGTTGGCGATCGCCTCAGCTAATCCAGTTCGCAGTTGTTGAATACGTTGAACCGCACCTTGATGTTGTTGTTCTAACTGAGTGCGTTGTAATTGCAGATTTTCAGCTCCATTGAGTTCTAAAAGCTGCCGATTTAGGTCATGTTTTAGGGTTGAATTATGGGCTAATTCTTCTTTAATTTGTGTCGTTCGTTGGTCGAGTTTATCAACTTGAGCTTCTCGCTCTTGTTTCTGTTTAATAAACTTTTTAGTCTCAGGATTACCAATACCTTTAAGCTGATTGTCTAAAGCTTTGCGAACTTCCCGAAGATGACGCACCCCGCCGCCAATGGCGTTAATTCCTAATAACGCTTTCGTTGCATCAGCAATTTCCGAGCGTTTATCATCTCGCATTAACTTTTCGATGCGTTCCCCATCAAAGAAAAAATAGCGATGAAGACTCTCGGGCAAAATACGAGAAATCACATCATCGGGCGGTTCCTGGGGTAAGCGCCAGCGTCCATCTTCCCGAGCATATTGTAGGTTTAAGACACTGTCCCCAGTTTCGACTCCTGATTCAGTGGCGTAGGCGCGACAAGTGCGGCGAGCGCGATAGCGAATGGTTCCATGTTCAAAGTGGAGTTCAACGAAACATTCGACGGGTTCTCGGAGAGGAGTTTCGGCGATCGCCCGTTTATTGACCAATTGTTCTTCAGCGGCAAATGCGGCACTAAATTTTTCATAAAGAACCCAGGTAAAGCCATTGGTGATGCTGGTTTTTCCCGAACCATTGTTGCCATGAAAGATGGTGGTATTGCGATCGCCGCTGGCTAACATCAGTCGCGGGGTTTTTCCATAAAACTGACGAAAGTTACAAAACTGGATAGATAGAAGTTTCATAGCCAGACTAGACGAGCGAGGAATGAGGTGACGCGATCGTGATGATCCCCCTATCGTAACATCGAGGCGAGGCTCAGTGAAGCGCCCCCTGTGGTCTTGTGGTGGCCCTGTGGGAACATGGTATTAGACGGTAGGGTGCGTCCCGGCATCGTTTCACTGTCGGATTGAGGGGACTCTCTCGAAACTTGC